>NZ_MEIR01000081.1 GCF_002777825.1 Snodgrassella alvi
GCCATTTTTTCTGCATCTTTTCTGCCTTTCTTATTAGTTTCAAATTTAATAATATTTTCAATGCATTCTATTCTGCTATCTTATTACTACAGTCATCAATTTACATTGTTATGCGTCAATTTTTAGGGTGTTAATTATTATTTCTGGCTGCTCACTGGCAGCTTACCTTCGGCTTCTAACTGCTTGATATAGCGCGGCAGAATTACCTGCGGAATTGTTTTGCGTTCCGCCTTAATCGCATCCAGCTTCGCCTTGTTTTTACGGTAATCTGCCATCGATTTTATACTCGGGCGCGGCGTGCAGAGTTTCTTACTTTCGGCAAACTGTTTCCAGTACTCGCGCTGGCGTCCTTCCTCTACCGTGCCATAAGTAATAAATATCTGGTTGCATGGCAAAAAATGCACCGTAATATTATCTACCTTACCAAAATCATCACCCGCCGATGGCGGCGGCGGCAGCGGAATATCGGTAGAATAATATTCATTATAACTATCAATAATCCGCTTTTCTTTTTGATCTACATTTACGCCCGGTAAATCTAATCCTCTGGCTTGCCAGCCCGGATACGGTAATACTTTCCAGGAAATATGCATAGTCATCCCCGGCGTCCATTTTGCCCGTAACGCGGCTGCACCACAGGTAGAGCCACCACCATAGCTTAATTTACCCACATCATAATCATCTACTCCCGGCGTATTCGGAATACAGCCGCCGCCAATACTGCCGCCACTTATATTTTCATAATTGTATTCATATGCTTCTACCGGCGCGGCATACATGCGGTTTTTACCTGAGGTAATGCCTACAAAAGGCTCAAAGCGGTTTGCACAGCTTGTAAGCTGCAAAGCCGCCAGCAACGCCAGCCCTAGCCATTTTTTCTGCATCTTTTCTGCCTTTCTTATTAGTTTCAAATTTAATAATATTTTCAATGCATTCTATTCTGCTATCTTATTACCATAGTCATCAATTTACATTGTTATGCGTCAATATTTAGAGTGTTAATTATTATTTCTGGCTGCTCACTGGCAGCTTACCTTCGGCTTCTAACTGCTTGATATAGCGCGGCAGAATTACCTGCGGAATTGTTTTGCGTTCCGCCTTAATCGCATCCAGCTTCGCCTTGTTTTTACGGTAATCCGCCATCGATTTTATACTCGGGCGCGGCGTGCAGAGTTTCTTACTTTCGGCAAACTGTTTCCAGTACTCGCGCTGCTGCCCTTCCTCTATCGTGCCATACGTAATAAATATCTGGTTGCATGGCAAAAAATGTACCGTAATATTGGCCACCTTACCAAAATCATCACCCGCCGATGGCGGCGGCGGCAGCGGAATATCGGTAGAATAATATTCATTATAACTATCAATAATCCGCTCTTCTTTTTGATCTACATTTACGCCCGGTAAATCTAATCCTCTGGCTTGCCAGCCCGGATACGGCAATAGCTCCCAGGAAATATGCATAGTCATCCCCGGCGTCCATTTTGCCCGCAATGCGGCCGCACCACAGGTATTGCCACCACCATAGCGCATTTTGCCAACCTCATAGTCATCTACTCCCGGCGTACCTGGAATACAGCCGCCGCCGATACTGCCGCCATCCATATTTTCATAGTTATATTCAATTGCTTCTACCGGCGCGGCATACATGCGGTTTTTACCTGAGGTAATGCCTACAAAAGGCTCAAAGCGGTTTGCACAGCTTGTAAGCTGCAAAGCCGCCAGCAGCGCCAGCCCTAGCCATTTTTTCTGCATCTTTTCTGCCTTTCTTATTAGTTTCAAATTTAATAATATTTTCAATGCATTCTATTCTGCTATCTTATTACTACAGTCATCAATTTACATTGTTATGCGTCAATTTTTAGAGTGTTAATTATTATTTCTGGCTGCTTAATGGTTAGCGCTTTATCGGTTGTTTAGTGATTATTGGTGCCGTCAAAGAAAAAGCTGATTTTAAGAATTTTCTGGCACGGCTTGGGGGCATTACGTGCCTTATAAAAGCAGTCGCCACGATTTTTCTGGATTGCCTCAATTGAGGCCGGCAGGCGCCCGCCCGCCTCAGTGGGAAATATTTTCGGCTTATGGGTTACCGGCCATTTGAATTCAATACTTTTACCGGGCAATTTTAACCCTTTCATCATAATAAAAGATGCTATTAATAGTATTTAGTACACCGGTATTATCAGCTTATTAACACACCCATAATTAAATCGCAAAATATCTCTGCTACGTTCAATAGCGCAGCCAGTTTTGACAAGCTGTTTTAGTATGATGAACAACACCGCCAATATTTTACTGCGCGGCTTTATTGTCTGATTTCCTTGCTATGGGTACGCTTTATATAGTGAACCATGGCTGAAGGTTTTTTTGCCTACGGCTCATACTGCCTGTCAGTCAATTTTTTCTTATGCTTGCCGGTATGTAAGTAGGCTTTTCAAAATTCATAGAATGAAAGGCTACCAACATGAAAGCAATCCAGTAGCTTGCCCAATGCTGTAAATTTCCGCATCTATCGCTAATATCCCAATCACAACCAATTGCAAGTAAAGCCAAAAATAAAACAAGTCAATGCTTGGCAGCTAGCAAAGCAATATAACAGCCAATATCATCCTTGCGCCCAATAGCAAACCAATGTGGAAGTGCATAATAAACCAGCAATAACATATTGCCGCCGAACTAAGCAGCTACGCCGCCTTACAGCTTGATCAGGCCAGAGGGCTGGCTATTATTCAAGACAAAAATATAGCCCCACAGAAAAAGCTCAAATGCTCAAATAACATAATCTTAACACCAGTATCGAATATTGTGGGAGTACCAGCTACAATATTGATTTTCTTAGCAGCATATCAGGCAAACTCCTGCTTGAATGCCTGCATATCCCCAGCCAAACCTTGCTACTGGAGAATCAGGACATGCTTCAATTTGTCGGTATACTCAATACACTGCTTGCCAGCCTGAAAACCAGTATTAGAACTATTGAAAGCAGCAGTAAGGTTGTTGTTGGTTGTTATCGTTAAGATACTTGTAGTTTGAATAAAAATGCCTATTTCTTTTTTAGTTATAGACATCTATTTAAATTAGAATATATAC
Source organism: Snodgrassella alvi (assembly GCF_002777825.1). Classification (GTDB taxonomy): domain Bacteria; phylum Pseudomonadota; class Gammaproteobacteria; order Burkholderiales; family Neisseriaceae; genus Snodgrassella; species Snodgrassella alvi_C. Next base: position 3,088 of record NZ_MEIR01000081.1, read on the forward strand.
ATAATATTACGTTTTCTTGGAATAATGAGATATTAAATTATAGGTATATGTCCATATTTAATAATTTTTTAGCCTTTATAAATTCAGATGATTTCAAAATTTTTTCTTCATCTAGTTCAATTATATTAGCTTTTTCCTTGAAACAATTAATTTCATTACAATCCATTGCACATAAAATAAGTTGAGCTTGGGGTGGAATTGTATTAATAAGAAAATTTAAAATATTTTTATAATTAAAATTAGCCTGTTCCTGTTGATTTGGTGTATCAATGATAATGGATGCAAAAACTTCATTTTCTGCTTCTTCTATCAATTTCAGTACGGCCATATAATATGCGAGTAGTCCTCTAGTACTTTCAGCAGCGCCACCACTTCCATGCAGTTTGTTGTAATCTATAGGGGATTTAATTGGTTTTAAATTAACTCCTTTTGCATCCAGTTTGTCGATATAATCATTTAAATATTTTAAAAAATTATTATTTATGAAAAGACGTTGCTCTTTTGATAAAAGTTGTTTTTGTTTTTGGTTTAACCTTTCTATCTCTAATTCATTTTCTTCTGCTAGTAATAAACTATTAGCTCTGGCCTGTTGTACATGCTTTTCAACATTTTTGACTGTTAACATATCAAAGATGTTAATATCATCTATCCCAATACTTGATTTTTCTAAAACTAAGTCTTTCGAAATGTATTTGTTTCTTATTTGATTAATTTTGCTTCGAAGTATTGTAATTTTAATATTTTTGTCTGATAAATTTTTATCAATAAGCTCAATTTCTTTTTTTAAGGATTGAACTAATTTAATGGCTTGGTCTTTGTCTGCAAGAATAGAAGCTCTATAAGGAGAGGAATTATTATGGATTGTCCCGCATAACGGACATAAAAGCTCATCATCATTATGATATTCGATAGAGAATAAATAATCTTTTTCTAATTCGTCTACTGCTATATTAGCTAACTCTAACTGACTTAACAAATAGGCACGTTTTGTTTTATCTTTAGCTATTATATTAAATAATTCTTCTTGTTCGGCTTGAAGTTTAGATATATCTTCCGATACTTCTTTTTTTAAAATATCAAATTCTTCATTAGTTAAAGCTATAGTTTTGGAAGGTGTGGGAAAATATGTATTCACTATTTCAATGGCTGTATCAATTTTTTGTTGAATTTGTATTTGAGCTTTTTTTCCTTTTTTTTCTAGAGCAATTTCTTTCTGAATTGCAAAGTGTTCTGGCACTAGATATCCAGTGTGATATTGTATAATACTCTTTTGCCACTCTCTATATTGATTTAGGCTAGAAAAACCTATCCATGTTTTAGACCAACTAGATTGCTGATCAATGTAAAAAGGTAAATAGTAAAAAGCTGGTGGAGGTGTCTCTAATATAAAGTCGTCTTCACCATTTTTCGTACGTTGGGGTAAAAGAGCTCTAAAACCAACAATTTTAGCAAATTCTTCAGCATACTCCCCTGATATTTTTGAATATTTTTTTTGAGAATTATCAGGCCAATATATTATTATGGTATTTTTATAACGTTCTATTCTAAAATTATTTTCTCCTATATTAAAATCAACACGGCAATGTACTTCGAGGTTCTTCCATGTTGGATCTAAATATGGCTCACACCCTAAAGTCCATACTAATAATTTAGCTAAAGTTGATTTACCAAAGCTATTATTCTTTGCTGTTATCAAATTCAGATGAGGATTGAACTTGAACAGGTTTCCCAGTTTTTTTGACTTTGATATTACTACAAGTTGTTGGAATACTAAGTTTTTCATATTGTTTTGTCCTTAGATTTCTTATAAGTAATTTGTAATTATCGATTGTAGGTTCTTTTTTCATAGATTTTATTTATCAATTCATAAGTTATCACTGCTAAAAGTTCGGTTCTATCTGTAAAATTATTTTTAATTGTTTGAGGTAAGTCATTTAATGTAGCTTCTATAAAGTCTTTAAATGAATAATTTTTAAATATTTGAAAATTATTGTCAATTACTTTTATAATCTCATTTTTATTATTAACTGTATCAAGCGAACGTCCTATATGTATTGTATTCATATATCTGTCGAAGTCAAATCGGATATTTATTTTCTCTAATCTATTTAATCCCAATTCTGGAATTAGCTCATTGAACGTTTGGATGAAACGTTCTTTATTAAAATCAGTATTCACCAAAATAATTTCTTGAACTTGAGAGTAGGTAATTCCTTGGGTTTTAATCATTTTTTCCCAATTTAAATAGTTATTTTGGTTTGTACCTTTACGATGTAAATCATCTATTATGGCTCTATAAATTGTAAGCGGTGAACATTTTGAATTAGGATAAATTTTATCAATAAGATTTATTATTTTTCCTTTGGTTGTATCTTGAAAACTTATAGATGGAAGTTCTGGTATAACAAATCTTAATGATTGTGGTAATGGATAATCACCTAGCTCTTTATTAATAGCATCTTGAATTTTTTGTAAACAATTTTCATCAATGTCATTGATAGTAATAATATTTAATTTATAACTTTTTTTTTCTTTTTTTAGATCTATCTTATATCCACAAGTTAAAACGAGATCCACATTTTTCAATCTTGAAATAAATGGTTTATCTTTTATTCCAGAAAGCATTTTTCCCAATAATGAATTAGATTTATTAGAACCTTGTAATTTTACTAATTGTGTAGCTGTACATGGCGAAGAACTAATGCTTTTTACCTGAGTGAACTCAAATTCGGCATTTGTTATATCCGTTGAAGTAGCGAATAATACATCTTCATGTAACTCCATAAATATTACATAATCTTTGGATACCTCATGTGCTTCAAGTATTCTGCATAAAGCCCAATGATACTGATATTCAAATTTTTCGAAAGTCAATGCACCAGCATTTTCGCGTTGTGGGCAAGCAAGAGGATTATTTTCTGGTGCAGATTGTGATATATCCAATATAACCTCCCATATTTAAAATGAAAAATTAGTTAGCTATTTTATTAATATCAGTATATTAGATTAATTGATTTATATTAATAAACAGTTAAATAAATTTTTATATGTAAAATTTATTTAACTGTTACATGCCACCTTAGTTAGGAACTTACAACAACACTTTTTCAATCCCCCCATTACTGGCTTTCTGTACAAACTCTTCCTGCCAGTTTTCACCCAGGATATGCTTGGCCATTTCAATCACTACATAATCGGCCTTGGTATTGGTGTCATCGCTATAGCGGCTGAGTCCTTGCAGGCAGGCGGGGCAGCTGGTGAGGATTTTTACTGGTTCACCCTGCGGCAGTTTGGCTTTGCCTTTTTCGATTTCTTCCTGTTTACGGAAGCGTACTTGGGTGGCGATATCGGGGCGGTTGACGGCAAACATGCCGGATTCGCCGCAGCAGCGGTCGGACAGGGGGATGTTTTGTCCCATCAGTTCGTTAACTACTTTGACTGGCTGGGTGGTTTTGATGGGTGTATGGCAAGGGTCGTGATAGAGGTATTGCTGGCCTTGGATGCCGTCCAGTTTCAGGCCTTTTTCCAGCAGGTATTCGTGAATATCGATGATGCGGCAACCGGGGAAGATTTTGTCAAAGTGATAATCTGCGAGTTGGTCGTAGCAGGTGCCGCAGCTTACGACTACGGTTTTGATATCCAGATAGTTGAGGGTGTTGGCTACGCGGTGGAAGAGGACGCGGTTGTCCATGGTGATTTGGTCACCTTTGTCTTTGTTGCCGCCGGCAGTTTGTGGATAGCCGCAGCACAGGTAGCCGGGTGGTAGTACGGTTTGTACGCCAACATGCCACAGCATGGCTTGTGTGGCCAGACCAATCTGGCTAAACAGGCGTTCGGAACCGCAGCCGGGGAAGTAGAATACGGCTTCGGCTTCTTCGCTTATCTGTGGATTGCGGATAATGGGTACGGTGGTGTTGTCTTCGATATTCAACAGTGCACGGGCGGTTTTGATCGGGACGTGGCGCGGTAATGGGCGGTTGATGAAGTGGACAACCTGTTCGCGGATTTCTGGTTTGCCGGTGGTGGCACGCGGGGCGGTTTTCTGGCGTTTGAGCCAGCCTAGGCTGAAGTGTTTGCCCATTTCATAGCCCCAGTTTTGCAGTCTGAAACCGGTTTTGATTACGCCCTGACGCAGGGCTTTGATGGTTCTGGGGTCGGTGGCGTTGAGAAAAGCCATGCCCATATATACGGTGGGGTTGAATTTCTTTTTGCCAGCTTTGCGCAGGTAGTTGCGCATGGCTACGGTTACGTCACCGAAGTCGATTTTTACTGGGCAGGGCTTGATGCAGCGGTGGCATACGGTGCAGTGGTCGGCCACGCTGTTAAGTTCGTCAAAGTGTTTCAGGGATACGCCGCGGCGGGTCTGTTCTTCGTACAGGAAAGCTTCGGTAAGCAGGCCTACGCCAAGGATTTTGTTGCGTGGGGAGTAGAGCAGGTTGGCGCGCGGTACGTGGGTGCTGCATACGGGTTTGCATTTGCCGCAGCGCAGGCAGTCTTTGATGGCATGGGCGATTTTGCCTAGCTCGGACTGTTCCATAATCAGGGATTCTACGCCCAGCAGCTCGAAAGAAGGGGTGTAGGCTTTGTCGAGGTTGGCGCCGGGCATGAGTTTGCCGCGGTTGAAATGGCCGTGCGGGTCTACCTGCTGTTTGTAGTCCCAGTAGGGCTGCATTTCAGTTTCTGTTAGGTAGTCGATTTTGGTGATGCCGATACCGTGTTCGCCGGAGATAACGCCGTTAAGGCTGCGCGCCAGTGCCATGATGCGGTCTACGGCGTGGTGGGCGGTTTGCAGCATGTCGTAGTCGTCGGAGTTGACTGGGATGTTGGTGTGGACGTTGCCATCACCGGCATGCATGTGCAGGGCAACGAAAACACGGCCGCGGATGATGTGGCGGTGGATTTGGTCGAGTTTTTCCAGGATGAGGGTATCGGTTTTGCCGCTGAATATTTCTGCCAGTGGCTGCATGATGTCGCGTTTTACGGATACACGCAGGTGGAAGTCGCGCATGGCGATAAAGCAGCTTTGGTCGCCTGCCGGTTCGTTGTCTTCAAGTTTTTGCGGGAACTGTTTGAGGTAGTCGGCCAGCGGGGCATTAAGGTGGCTGAGCAGCCATGTCCAGCGGGTTTGGATGCTGGTTACGTGATTTAGTGCATGCTGTTTGCGTGAACCAAGTAATTCGGTGCTGGGCAGGTCGGTATCGAGCTTGTCTACCGGTAGTTTGGTTTGCAGGTAGTCGATGATGGCGGCACACAAGGCTAGTTTGTTCTGGATGGACAGTTCGATGTTGATGCGTTCGATGCCATCGGAGTAGCTGCCAAGCTGTTCTAGCGGGATAACGACGTCTTCGTTGATTTTAAAGGCGTTGGTATGGCGGGCAATGGCGGCGGTGCGGGAACGGTCGAGCCAGAAGGTTTTGCGCGCTTCGGGGGTAACGGCGATAAAGCCTTCGCCACAGCGGGCGTTGGCTAGGCGCACGATATGTGCTGCGGCGGCCTGTACTTCGTTTTCGTCATCGGCAACGATGTCGGCAAGTAATACCATTTTCGGGCGGCCTTTGCCAGCAGCTTTGGTGGCATAGCCGACGGCGCGCACGTAACGCCAGTCCAGATGCTCCAGCCCTGCCAGTTTGACGCTTGGGTGGTTGAGCATGTAGTTACGTACTTCGACGATGGACGGGGTGGCATTGGCTACGGTGCCGAAAAATTCCATACATACGGTACGGGTATATTTGGGCATGCGATGCAGTACGAAGGCAGCAGAGGTAATGATGCCGTCAGTACCTTCTTTTTGCACTCCAGGCACGCCGGCAAGAAATTTGTCAGTAACGTCTTTGCCTAGGCCTACTTTGCGAAACCGCTGACCGGGTACTTCGAGGCGCTCGGTTTTGATAATGGAATAGCCGTCGTCATCTAGGGTGTGTATGTCGAAGATGGCGGTGGTTTCGTCGTGAATTTTGCCAAAGTTGTGGCGTATACGCTCGATTTTCAGCCATTGTCCCTGTGGGTTGACCATTTTCCACCATGCCAGATTGTCGAGGGTTGTGCCCCATAGTACGGCTTTTTTACCACCGGCGTTCATGGCTACGTTGCCGCCGATACAGCATGCATCGGCGGAAGTGGGATCGACGGCAAATACCCAGCCGGCGGCGGTAGCTGCTTCTTCTACGCGGCGGGTAACGACGCCGGCACCGCAGGTAATTACGGGGTGCTTGCCTTCTAGTCCGGGCAGTTGTTGTAAGGCTACTGGGCTGTACTGGTCGAGTTTTTCGGTGTTGATTACGGCACTCATGGCATCCATGGGTATGGCGCCGCCTGTATAACCGGTGCCACCGCCACGCGGGATGATGGTGAGTTCAAGTTCAATCAGGGCGCGTACCAGTGGGGCAACTTCTTTTTCGTGGTCTGGATTGATAACCACAAATGGGTATTCGATACGCCAGTCGGTGGCATCGGTAACATGGGTAACGCGTGCCAGCCCGTCAAACATGATGTTGTCTTTGTGGGTGATTTTGCGCAGGCGGTTGAATACCTGTTCGCGTTTGTTGCGGGTTTTGCCGAAGCTGCTGTCAAAAGCGTTGATGGCTTCTTCGGTGTTTTCTATCAGCACTGCCACTTGCTGGTTGTTGTCGCGCCGTTTTTGGATTTCGTGCAGGCGGTGGCGCATTTCTTTAACCAGTGCCTGCTGGCGGTGCTGGTGTTCGAGCAGGTCATCGATGAGGTAAGGATTGCGGATGACTGCCCAGATGTCGCCAAGTATTTCAAACAGCATGCGTGCGGAACGGCCGGTACGTCTGTGTTCACGCAGTTGTTGCAGTAAATCCCATGCATGGCTGCCGAGTAGGCGGATGACTATTTCCCGATCGGAATAGGAGGTGTAGTTATAGGGGATTTCGCGTATACGCTGATTGGCTTGTGTGCTCATTAAACGTGTTCCGTTCCGCTCTGCTGGCGTTAAATTGGTAGGGCTATGAGTGGGGTATTTTAACTGATTAACTTTACTTTTCGCAGTTTTGTCTTGTGACAATTTAGGTGAAAACGGCAATGGTGGCAATGGAAAAATCTGCTGGTTTGATGGTATTTTGTTTCATGTATATGCAGAAAGCTTAAAATCTACTTTGAGTTTTGATAATTGATATTCATGGCCAGCTACGGGAAATTGCATGGTTATCAATTTACCGGATAGTCGTTTTTGAGGCTATTGCGTTTACTTGTATTTAAACTGTTTACTTTAATAATTAAAAAGCCCTTTAGGTTTACTAAGGGGCTTTGGTTTTATTTATGGATCTGCACGGGTGTTATGGTGGCTGTAGCTGGTTTTTGGTAGCTTGGGTGGTGTGGTCCGTAGAGAATACCATTGGTAACACCGGCCGAGAGCAGGTTGGCATTAACGGTTCCGGCCAGATCGAAAGCGCTATCTTTTACCTTGTCTTTAATTTGGGTAATAAGTGCTGAAGTAACCGCACCCAGAAAACCTTGTTGCTTGTTGTCACTTGAACTTACGGTGATTCGTTTTGCTCCAGTCCAGATAACATCGCCAGTTTTGGCATCTATAAGTTTGGCTTTAACACTTACGGTAGTGGTGCTGTTAATTACCTGATATTTGGTACCATAATCGTCGATATCCATATACAGAATGGCATCTGGATTATATACCCGACGGATTTTATTTAAATCAACAGCCTGTATTTCTGCTCCTTCATTGAGGCCATTTTCCTTGAAGGTTTCGTTAACTAGTGCAACTGGAAATACATAGTAACCAGATTCAGCCAGTGGTCTGGTTGATTGTGCCAAAACTGCATTTGGTGCTTTTACTTCTACTGAAGAGCTGGTTGGCTGTACCACGAGTATGGAGCGGGGATTGCTGCGCTGGAACTTGCTGTAATCGTAAGGCTGTTTAGGACTAGTGGTACTACAGGCAGACAGGATGGCGGCAACAGATAAAGGCAGTAATAATTGACGTAATAAGCGCATTATTATTTTTCTCCTACTACGTTTTTGAGTAAGAAATTCATATAGGCGGTCGATTCAGGAAACGCCTGTTTTTCCATCTTAAACTGGGTTTTGGCGCCGGCCAGATTACCTACTTTGGCATAGAGCATCCCCAGATGTGCATGCGTGCCTGGTGCTGCCTTGGCATAGTTACTCTGTACATCAAGAAAGTATTTTTCCATGTTGGCAATCTGTTCCTGAGGTGTAAGAGCATTATTCAAGGCTTGATATTGCTGTTTGTTAAAGTCACCCCAGTAGTAAAGTGAGTTGGCCGGCTGATTATTATTTGCACAGGCAGCTAATAACAAGGCAGCTATGGCTGTAGTCAGGATGTGTTTCATATTTGTTGTACCTGATGGATATTAGGGTTGTGGCTTCCATTGACCTTGTTCGATGCCGCGTACCAGATTATTTACAGCTTCTCGGATAGCCAGATCCAGTACTTTGCCATTGAGGGTAGCGTCGTAGCTTGTATGTCCGCCTGTGCCGAGGATTTCGCGTGAAGATAGTTTGAATTCACCAGCACCTTGACTGGAGAAGACAATTTCGGAGGATTGTACGTCAACAATACTAAGGGTAACTTTGGCATAAGCAACCTGTGTTTTACCTTGACCTAGGATGCCAAATAGTTGCTGGTCACCAATATTTCTGCGACCAAACTCGGTAATGGCACCGGTAACGACGTAGCGTGCGCCCTTTATTTTCTGATTCAGGCCTTTAATATTGGCTTCATTTTTGATTTCATCCAGATTACCACGGTCTAATACTGAAAAACGACCGGTTTGCTGCAAATCTGCCATTAGAATGGTTTTGGCCTGGCTGGTAAGCTGGTTGTTGCTATTACTGAAAATTCCGCCTCCCAGATTACCACGGCTATCAAACTTGCCTACAGCCAACGGTGCTTTTACGCCATTGTAGGCCTGCTGATAGGTTTCTACTTTGGGAATGTTCAGAACCTGAGAGCTTTCAGTTGCGCATGCAGATAATAGAACTGCACTTAATATGGTTAAGTAAAGTTTTTTCATGATTGTTTAAATTAATTATATTGGGTGGAGTATATTGAGACTGTTGTTTTATGTCAAAAATATATTAGATAAAAGTGTAAAAATTTTTATCGCGCAGGCTTTATTCAGAAGGCTGGTAGATATCAGAATTGTTCCTGTGTGCTTAGGTAACGCCATTGACCCGGTGGTAGGGCGCCTAGTTTAATTTTGCCCATACGTACTCGTTTCAGGCCGGTAACGCGCAGACCCACTAGTTCACACATGCGCCGGATTTGGCGTTTTTTACCCTGTTTGAGTATAAAGCGCAGTTGATCCTGATTTTGCCAGCTAACTTTGGCTGGCCGCAGTTTTTCGCCATCTAGACTCAAGCCATGGTTGAGTAATGCCAGGCCATTGTCGCTAAGCTTGCCGCTGACACGTACCAGATATTCTTTTTCGATGCCGCTGTTTTCACCGATAAGCTGTTTGGCGATGCGCCCGTCCTGTGTGAGTACGAGTAAACCTACTGAATCTATATCCAGCCGGCCGGCCGGTGCCAGATGGCGGGTATGGGCTGTCTGAAACTGGATACGGCTTTTGTCTTCCTGCCAGTGATTGGCTTCGGTAATCAGTTCGACGGCGGCACGGTAGCCTTTTTCTGGCTGCGCGCTGACATAGCCCACCGGTTTGTTTAGCAGGATGGTAACGCGCTCGGCCTGTTGGCGGTGCGCCTGCCGGTCGAGGTCGATGCGGTCTGAATCGATAACTTTTTGTCCCAGTACTGCGGTAATGCCATTAACTTTTACCCAGCCCTGTTCGATATAACCATCTGCTTCGCGGCGCGAGCATAGGCCTAGTTGTGCCATGCGCTTGGACAGGCGCTGTGGTTCATTTTGTTCTGATGTTGTCATACTTTGTGCTCTTTCTGTCGATTTGAACCAGCTACCATGTCCAGCAGGAACAGGCGGCAATCCAGATTACCATTGAAGAGGGGGATTTTGCGTTTGGGTGATAGGCGCATCAGTTTGGGCATATCGCGGTCGGCACTGAACATGCCAATTAGCCAGCCGGCAAAATACTGTTTCAGCCAGCTACCAAGCTGCGGATATAAGCCGTGCAGTAGCTGGATTTCTGAAAGGCGTACTCCATAGGGAGGATTGCTTAGCATAATGCCATTGGCACCATTTGGTCGAGTATCTAAGGCATCAGTTACCTGCCATTGAATATGTTGCTCTACTTCGGCGTAACGGGCGTTGTTTTGTGCCAGTTTGATTAGTTTGCTATCAATATCTGCGCCGAAAATGGGTGCCTGAGGCTGGCTTTTAGCGGCTGAAGCGGTACGGCGCTGTTGTTGCCATAAGGCATCATTGTAATTGCATAGGTTTTCAAACCCGAAAGCTCGCTCTAGTCCGGGTGCTGTGTTGGTGGCAATCAGTGCTGCTTCTATGGCGAGAGTGCCACTACCGCAGAATGGATCCATGAATGGCTGGCTGCCATTATAACCAGCCAGTAATAACAGGCCGGCCGCCAGATTTTCGCGTAATGGTGCTTCACCGGTATCGCTGCGATAGCCTCGTTTAAATAAGGCTTCGCCACTGCTATCCAGATAGATAGATAGTTCGTTTTTTTCTATGAAGACATGAATACGCACATCCGGGCGGAATTTTTCTACGCTGGGGCGGCTGCCGGTTTTGTCGCGAAATACGTCGCAGAGCGCGTCTTTTACTTTTAATGCAGCAAAATTCAGGCTGTTGATTTGTGCCTGTTTGCCTTCGATATGAATTTTGAAGTTTTTGTCAACGTTAAACCATTCAGGCCAGTTAATTTTTTTAGCTTGCTGATAGATGTCGTTTTCGTTACGAAAATGGCCGGTACTCAGGCGAATAAGTACGCGGCTGGCCACGCGGCTGTACAGATTAATCCGGTAAACGCTGGCTAAATCACCATCAACAGCAACGCCACCATCGTGATTGTGAATCTGTTCGCAGCCCAGTGTCACCAGTTCCTGATTTAATATGGCTTCAAGCCCACGCGGACAGCTTACAAAAAGAGAATATGAATTCATGCAATACTTTAATTAAGAAGGAAAGGACATGCTAAACTTGTTTATGCATGTTTGGATAGTATGATTGTAATATTGAAGGTCGGGTATTGACCATTGTTTGTGTTTTCGGATGCGCAAATTTAGGTGATTTGGTGTGAAGCTGCATTTTTGGGAAAAGCAAATTTTATGTCTGCATGTTTTGATGAATTATTGAAAGAGATGCTATGTTTATTTTTAAGTTAACTTATCTGCATTCTATAGATGAAGTTGAGAAATATATACCTGCCCATCTGGCTTATTTGCAGGAACATTATGATATGGGGCATTTTATTGCTTCAGGCCGGCAAGTTCCGCGTGTCGGCGGGGTGATTCTGTGTCGTGCCAGCAGTAAAGAGGCTGCTGAAGCTATATTGCAGGAAGACCCGTTTTATATCCATAAGCTTGCTGAATATGAAGTAATTGAGTTTGTACCAAGTAAATATGCGAATGGTTTTGAAGTATTTATCTGATTTTATTGCTAGGTAAACTGATTAGTTTATAGAATCTGGTTTATGCGTTTTAAATCTGCTTCAGTTATTTACTGCCAGCCAGCTATAAAAGCCGGTTTTAGATACAAAGATCGTTTAATTAGTCGCATCTACTGCTTTGCTGGGCTAGGGTAGTAGCCACGATTAAACGTAATACCGTTTTATTGCTATTGGTTGATGAACCTGTACAGTAACTGTATTGCAGTCTGTCAGCTACCTTATTTTGTGGCTGATTTATTTTATTCCAATAGTACACATTTAGTTCGTAGTCCTCATCTTTTACTTGAAAAGTACAAATAAACAATCATGGCAGATAGGTTATTTTGTGCTTAAAAAAATAGTTGTCCATTTTTCGGTTGTCATTGTTACTACTAAATTTTTAATATCCTTTTATGCACTGGATTGCAGAAAACAAATGAATCAGAATAGCCAGATATAAATGGTCTACCAGATTTACCGCGATAATCCGAAGTAAAGGGAGTATGACCAATGAAGCCGCTTACAGATAGAATCGAAATCCAAAAATACTACCAAGCTTTACTCGCAAAAGATCCAAGCTATGTTGGTATCTTCTATGTAGGTGTTAAAACTACTTCAATATTTTGTATAGCTACATGCAGAGCGAAAAAGCCAAGATTTGAAAATACGGAATTCTTTCGCACGGTTAAAGATGCTCTTGATGCAGGCTACAGACCCTGTAAAATCTGCCGGCCAACAGAGAATGCTAATGAAGCACCCAAACAGGTGATTGATGCTATAAGAATCAGTACTGAAAATCCAAAGATAAGAATATCTGATGCGCTGTTAAGAGAGCATCAAATCAGCCCAGAAACTGTTCGCCGTTGGTTTAAAAAAAATTATGGTATTACCTTTCAGGCTTATCAAAGAATGTACCGGATTAATCAGGCTTATCAGGAGTTGAAAACGGGTAAAAAGATAATGGATACAGCTTTTGACAATGGATATGAATCATTAAGTGGCTTTGCTTATACCTACAAAAAGATTGTCAAAAAATCACCTTCCAATTATTCAAATGAGAATCTTATCCTTATCAATCGTTTAACCACGCCTATTGGCCCTATGTTTATTTGTGCTACTCAACAGGGTATTTGTCTGTTGGAGTTTGTTGACCGACGTATGCTTGAAACGGAGTTCAGGCAGCTACAAAATTTACTTAAGGGGACAATTATCTTTGGTGAAAATAATTATATTTTACAGGCCAGACTTGAAATGGATGAATACTTTCGGGGTAAAAGGACAAACTTTACTGTTCAATTGCATACACCCGGAACGCATTTTCAGCAAGCTGTCTGGGATTGTTTGAGAACAATACCTTATGGCGAACTTTCTACTTACAAGCAACAGGCAGAAAAGCTAAATAATCCTAAAGCAGTTAGAGCTGTTGCTAGTGCCAACGGTTTTAATCGTGTCGCCATCATTATTCCCTGCCACAGAGTAATCGGCTCTAATGGCCAATTAACTGGCTATGGCGGTGGATTGGCGCGCAAACAATGGCTTATTAATCATGAAAAAAATAATCATCAATTATAGATTTTTGGGTGCAAATGGGTAGTTTGCTTGGATTTGTCACTGCGTAAATACACAGTTTTGTTTGCCTTTAACCATATTGCGTAATCTTGATTTAACTGAACATGGTTTTAATGGGCTGGTTTCGGTGGTTAAGCTGAAACAGGGCAAACTTGTGTCCAGTAGGCAATAAAAATTTACCTGCGGTGAAGCCTTAATTTAACTGATTTAGTAATAACCATTGCTGGTTGGGAATTTTTTTAATGAAATATTCAGCGCAGTATAGCGGTCTTTACTTGTTCCATGATTATTTGTTCTTAAATAATGAAACTGGTAAAGTTACTCTGTTTTTTGTCTGTAATTATAATGTGTTTGAAAAGATTTTAGTTTTGGTAATTGTGTTGATTAATTTTAATATTAATTGAACTGGTTATCATGGTTAACTATATATTGATATGGTTTTTAACCTAATCCATACATAATTTATTTGTAATAAGGGGGTAATTGATGAAAGAAAAGTTAATTCTATTTGTGTTGTCCTTGTCAAAATATATTCCTTTTTTGCAACTTTCTAATGTAAAACATACCGCAAAACAAAGGATTTCTGAAACCAAGATGAGAGAAGTTTCAAAAGAAAATAATTTTAATGAATTAGAATATATTGAAATGCAGGCGCAGCAGGGTGATGCAGATTCTCAATTTTACTTGGGTATATTTTATTATGCGGGTGAAGAAGTATCTCAGGATTGTGAGAAAGCTGCCAGATATTTCAGCATGGCAGCCAGACAGGGAAACGTTAATGCACAATTTGCTCTGGGTGTTATGTATCAAAATGGCGACGGTGTGCAGCAGGATTATGTTAAGGCTAAAGAATTTTTTATTCAGGCTGCTAAACAGGGTAATGCTTCGGCTCAATGTAGTCTTGGATTGCTGTATAAAAATGGCAATGGGGTAAAGCGGGATTATTTTGAAGCATTAAAATATTTTCAGCTAGCGGTTGCCCAGAATGAAGCTAAAGCACAATCTTCTTTAGGATTGATGTATTACTTGGGCGAAGGTGTAAAACAAGACTACATAAAAGCTTTTAACTATTTTCAGTTGGCAGCTAAGCAGGGTGAAATTACTTCTCAATATATTTTAGGGATAATGTACTATCATGGTGAAGGGGTAGAACAAAGTTATGATAAAGCAATGCATTATTATTCCCTTGCTGCTGAACAGGGAAATGCTGATGCACAATATAAATTAGGACTGATTTACCATAATGGTACAGGCACAGCACAGGATTTTGTTCAGGCATTAAAATATTATCAATTAGCGGCTGATCAGGGGTGTAGTGATGCTTTAACTAATCTAGGACTTCTGTACAGTGATGGATTAGGAGTAAAGCAGGATTATGAACAGGCTGCAAAATATTTTCATCTTGCTGCTGCACAAGGTAATGTAACTGCACAGTTTAATCTTGGAGTATATTATAGATATGGCTATGGTATAAAACAAAATTATAAAAAAGCTCTGAGCTACTATCAGTTGGCGGCCGAACAGGGCAATATTATTGCCCAATATAATCTCGGTGTTATTTATGAAAATGGTCAGATTACGCAACAAGATTATGTTGAGGCTGTGAAATATTACCAGCTGGCAGCTAAACAGGGCTATTCTTATGCTATCTATAATTTAGGACTGATGTTATATAACGGTAAGGGTATTAAACAGGATTATCAAAAAGCGGCCAAATGTTTTTATCTGGCTGCTAAAGATGGGTTGGCCACTGCACAATATAATCTTGGATTAATGTACTATAAAGGGATAGGGATGAAACAAGATTATGCAAAAGCTGCTGAGTATTATCAATTAGCTGCTGATCAGGGAGAAGCTGCTGCTCAGGCTAATTTGGGGTATTTGTATGACACTGGGAAAGGTGTAAGACAGGACTATATCAAGGCACTTGAATATTATCGGCTTGCAGCTGATCATGGAGATAGTTCTGCTCAATGTAATTTAGGTAATATGTATGAAAATGGCAATGGAGTAGTGCAGGACTATGCAAAAGCCGTTGAATATTACCAGTTGGCTGCACAGCAGGAAGATGCAAATGCCCAATTTACTTTAGGATTAATCTATCTAAATGGTACCGGTGTAAAGCCAAATAAGCGTATGGCTATGGAATTGCTTAGAAAAAGCTGTGAAAATGGTAAACAGGAAGCCTGCGAGATATATGGGCAATTAAAATAAAAAAATAGTTTTATTTTTTTATCAGATATTTGTCTTTATTATATATTATAAGTCACCAGATAAAAACAACGTTGAAATTATCCATAATGAGTATCTGGTGAATCATGATTTTTGTATAGATAAAATAAATCTGGTTTTGCAAAATTTGTTGCTTGTTTTATGGCTATTGTCACCAATATTAGCTTTTTATCTGTAACAGTCAGATTTCTTTGCTAACAATTTGGTTATTTCAAGATTAATCCGTTATGAATGAACAAGCAGCACCAATGCCGGAATTTGCTCTCCGTTTAGTCAAATGGCAGCGGCAGTATGGCCGGCATGGTTTGCCGTGGCAGACGCGTGAGCCTTATCTGGTATGGCTGTCGGAAATTATGTTGCAGCAAACACAGGTAGCGACTGTGTTGGATTATTATCCGCGGTTTGTGGCTGCTTTTCCAAATGTGCAGGCTTTGGCGGCCGCCGATGAAGATGTGGTAATGGGCTTGTGGCAGGGGCTGGGCTATTACAGCCGTGCGCGGAATCTGCATAAGGCTGCCAGACAGGTGGTAACCGAGTTTGCCGGCCAGTTTCCGCGCAGCCGGATTGAGCTGCAAACTTTATGCGGAGTAGGGCGCAGTACGGCAGCGGCGATTGCCGCTTTCTGTTTTGATGCTCGTGAAACGATTCTGGATGGCAATGTAAAGCGCGTGTTGTGCCGGCTGCTGGCACTGGATGGTGATATTGCCAGCAAGGCGTTTGAAAATACACTCTGGCGCACAGCCGAAGCCTTGTTGCCGCCAGATGCTGCTGATATGCCGGCCTATATTCAGGGATTAATGGATTTAGGCGCAACGGTATGCAAGCGCAGTAAGCCGGTATGTTCTGCATGTCCTATGAGTGATATTTGCATGGCACGCGCGCAAGACTGTATTGCTGAATTACCTCGCAAGAAAACTGCGGTGGCAGTAAGAAATATGTCGCTATACTGGCTGGTATTGTGTAATGGCGATGGGGCTGTGTTTTTACACAAGCGCCCAGCCAAAGGTATTTGGGGTGGTTTGTGGTGTGTGCCTTGTGTGGACAGTCTGGCTGCTTTGTATGAGTTGGCAGCACAATTTGGTATTGCCGTTGAAGATTTGAACAAAGACGCTGAAATCAGCCATCGTTTAACCCACCGCCAGTTACTTATTTTGCCTTTCAAGGCACAAGCAGACTGTCAATCTATAAAACCTACCGCAATAGCTGGTGAATGGGTGCTGCCAGATAATTTAGCAGCCTATGGTATTCCTAAACCATTACATGAATATTTGAATGCGGTGCAAGACAGTCTGTTTTAATCCAATATTATTTTAATTTAATGACATTGTTATTGAGAATGCCTGCTGAGCATGTTTATTTTTAATTTTGGCTGGTTTGTGTGAATAAACGGCAGTGAGTATTGCTGCTTGTGAATAATATTGTTTTTTACTCTATTTAGAGTAAATTTAATTGACGCTATCGTCTTTGTCACGTATAAACGCTATCTTGCTGAAATGTTGCTGTCTTTTTGCTATTTTTACGCTATAGAGATGAAGGCAGTAAAATTGTATTTTCAGTATTGGGTGAACTTAATGCGATGCATTAAGTTTCTGATTATTTAACCGGGAATAAAACAATGGAAGAAGATTCGAGTCGACCGTTTATTTTATTGATACTACAACTGCAACTAGGCCGTTGATGTTTCCGGGTTAACAGTATCTGCCGACCGGGAAATATCATGGTCGGTGAGGTACTGTTTATGAAAAAATTAAAAAAAACTATTTCTCAACCAGTAGTAATTAAGGCTGTGCTGGAATCACGCAATAGTCTTGATGGTACACTGTCCAATTTACAGACTAGTCTGAGTGGTCTGACTGAACATGATGTTAAAGAACGGCTGGCCAGTTTTGGCAGCAATGATGTGGTGCACGATAAAGCACCTTCTGCGTGGCTGCAATTATTGCTGGCGTTTAAAAATCCCTTTATTTTTGTCTTGCTGGCACTGGCCTGCGTAAGTGTTTTTACCGATTATCTGATTCCTTTGCACAATGGTGAGGAAACCAGTGTGAGTGGAATTGTTATTATTCTGGTAATGGTTCTGCTCAGTGGTTTACTCAGTTTCTGGCAGGAATATCGTTCTAATAAGGCTGCTCAGGCGCTAAAATCAATGATCAGCACCACTGCTACAGTGTTGCGCCGCAGCCATCATGATATCAGTGCCAAACAGCTTGAAGTGCCAATTAAGGAAGTGGTACCGGGCGATATTATTTTACTGTCTGCCGGGGATATGGTTCCGGCCGATGTGCGCCTGATTGAATCACGCGATTTGTTTATTAGTCAGGCGGTACTGACTGGTGAATCCATTCCAGTAGAAAAATCAGATACTGTTGATATGAATGGAATTGTTGCTGCCGAACAGCAGCAGCCGTTATCAGCCAATCCTCTGGATGCAGAAAATATCTGCTTTATGGGTACCAATATTGTAAGCGGTACGGCTAAAGCGGTGGTGGTGGCTACTGGCAGCGATACTTATTTTGGCTCGCTGGCAAAATCGATTGTGGGTACACGTAGCCAGACTGCTTTTGACCGTGGTGTGAACAGTGTGAGCCATCTGCTGATTCGCTTTATGCTGGTGTTGGTGCCGGTGGTGTTGCTAATCAATGGTTTTACTAAGGGTGATTGGGGTGATGCAGCTCTGTTTGCTTTGGCTGTGGCTGTAGGACTGACACCGGAAATGCTGCCAATGATTGTAAGTGCCAATCTGGCTAAGGGTGCTATGGCAATGGCGCGACGTAAGGTGGTGGTGAAACGTCTGAGTGCTATCCAGAATTTTGGTTCGATGGATGTGTTGTGTACCGATAAAACTGGTACTTTAACGCAGGATAAAATTATTCTCGAACATTACACTGATATCAATGGCCATAATGATAGCGAAGTTTTGCAGTTGGCATGGTTAAACAGTTCTTACCAGAGCGGTATGAAGAATCTGATGGACAAGGCGATTGTACGCTTTGCTCAGGAACCGGAAAATAGTGCTGTTATTAATGATGGTGGCTATCGTAAGATAGATGAATTGCCGTTTGATTTTGTCCGCCGGCGTTTATCCGTGGTGTTGCAGGATGAGGATCAGTGCCATGTGCTGATTTGCAAAGGTGCTGTGGAAGAAATGTTGTCAATTTCCAGCTATGTGTATGAACAGGGGCAATATCTGCCACTGGATGCTGCACGGCGTGAGCAATTGCTGGCGTTGGCTGAAAGTTATAATAAGGAAGGTTTCCGCGTACTGGCTATTGGTAAAAAGTATATTAGTCCAAATGCACAAAAATCACAGTATGCGGTGGCTGATGAAACTGAATTAACTTTATTTGGTTTTCTGACTTTTCTTGATCCGCCAAAAGACAGTGCAGCCCAAGCCATTGCAGCCTTGAGTGAAAATGGTGTGGCAGTGAAGGTGTTGACCGGTGACAATGCTATTGTGACACGCAAAATCTGCCATGAGGTAGGTATTGAAGCTGGCCAGCCTTTGCTGGGTAATGATATCGAGGGACTGAGTGATGAAACACTGAAGCCTTTGTTGGAGCAACATACTGTTTTTGCTAAGTTAACACCGTTGCAGAAATCACGCATTATTCGTCTGTTACAGGAGAATGGGCATACTGTTGGTTTTCTGGGTGATGGTATTAATGATGCGCCGGCATTGCGTGATGCTGATGTTGGTATCTCTGTGGATACGGCCACTGATATTGCGAAAGAATCTGCCGATATTATTCTGTTGGAAAAAAGCTTGATGGTGCTTGAAGAGGGGGTAATTAAAGGGCGCGAGACTTTTGGTAATATTATTAAATACCTGAATATGACTGCCAGTTCTAATTTTGGCAATGTATTTTCAGTATTGTTTGCCAGTGCGTTTTTACCATTTTTGCCTATGTTGGCGATTCAGTTGCTGATCCAGAATCTGCTGTATGATTTTTCCCAGCTATCACTGCCATGGGACAAGATGGATGAGGAGTTTTTGCGTAAACCACGCAAATGGGATGTTTCCAATATCAGCCGCTTTATGTTGTTTATTGGCCCGATTTCCTCTATCTTTGATATCAGTACCTTTGCGCTGATGTGGTTTGTATTTCATGCTAATGCGCCAGAAGTGCAAAATCTGTTTCACTCCGGCTGGTTTGTGGAAGGGTTGCTGTCACAAACATTGGTGGTACATATGTTGCGTACGCGCAAAATTCCGTTTGTACAAAGTACAGCAGCTTTGCCGGTATTGTTGATGACTGGGTTAATTATGGCTATCGGAATTTATATTCCGTTTTCTCCGATTAGCAGTTGGATTGGCTTGACTACGCTACCATGGCAATATTTCCCGTGGTTGGTACTCACTCTGGGCTGTTACTGTGTGGTGACTCAGATAGTTAAACGCTGGTACATTCGCCGCTTCGGACAATGGTTTTAGGCATTAAATAGTAAAAAAGAGCGAGTTGGCTACTCGCTCTTTTTTGTGGCCATTTATCAGGGCAAATATGAGGCAGATTGTGATGCGTTTAATTTGGTGATATTCTGCCAATTTGTTTAATATGTACTGATTTTATATATATTTATATTTTTTATCAGTAAAGCGATAGAGATAAAAATGGCATTTAATGCAACTGAAAAAGCAGCTTTGCTAACGGTAAAAGGGATTGGGGAAAAAGTCATTCTGCGTTTGGAGCAAATGGGTATTGATTCATTGGCAAAACTGGCACAGGCAAATCCGCAGGATATCACTGAGCAGGCAGCCAGTTTAGTTGGCAGCAATTGCTGGAAAAATAGCCCTCAAGCCAAGGCTGCCATCAGTATGGCGGTTGATTTTGCACAAAAATCGGTATTAAAAGCTGATGAATAAATTAAAATAAATGATTTTGGTTAATTCTGGCTAATTTGATGGCAAAAACAGGAATATGCAGTTTTAGAATTGCGAAATAATTATCTCTCTGGATGTTGGTGAGCTGGGGTGAGTTATGTATTTACAAGTAATGGCGATTGATTATACTGATAATAAAGCGGTGCATGATTTTGTTAAATAACGCTATAATGTGAATAACCTTTATCTTGGCCATGTTTAATAAATTGCTCAGATAAAAATAACTTTTAGCGCGCTCTTTCAAGAACAGCTTATTGGTGTTGAAAAACCTAAGACTGAGAACAGATATGGATGAATTAATCAAAGAAGCAGCATTACATTTTCACGAAGAACCCCGTCCCGGTAAAATACAGATTACGCCAACTAAGCCGCTGGCTACTCAATATGATTTGTCACTGGCTTATTCACCGGGTGTAGCTGCACCATGTATGGAAATTCACCGTGATCCTCTGAATGCATATAGATACACCGCACGCGGCAATCTGGTTGCTGTTATTTCAAACGGTACGGCGGTACTGGGGCTGGGCAATATTGGTGCACTGGCCGGTAAGCCGGTAATGGAAGGCAAAGGGGTACTGTTCAAAAAATTTGGCGGTATTGATGTATTCGATATTGAGATTAATGAAACTGATCCAGATAAGTTAGTAGATATTATTGCTTCACTGGAACCGACATTTGGCGGTATTAATCTTGAGGACATTAAAGCACCTGAATGTTTCTATATTGAGAAAAAGCTGCGCGAGCGCTGCAATATTCCAGTATTCCACGATGACCAACATGGCACGGCAATTATTACAGCCGCCGCAGTTAAAAATGGTCTTGAAGTGGTTGGTAAAGATATTAGTCAGGTTAAGCTGGTATGTTCTGGCGCAGGTGCAGCGGCTATTGCCTGTCTGGAGCTACTGGTTGCGCTGGGCATGAAACGTGAAAATATCACTGTGTGCGATTCTAAAGGTGTGATTTATCAGAATCGTGAAGAAAACATGGTGGAATCGAAAAAACTGTTTGCCATTGCGGATAATGGTCAGCGTCAGCTTGCTGATGCTGTTCATGGTAAAGATATTTTCCTGGGCTTATCTGGTCCGAATGTATTGAGTGTAGATATGCTCAAAACCATGGCTAAAGACCCGATTATTCTGGCCATGGCTAATCCGACTCCTGAAATCTGGCCGCCGGAAGCCAAGGCAGCCCGACCAGATGCTGTAATCGGTACAGGCCGTTCTGATTTCCCGAATCAGGTAAACAATGTATTGTGCTTCCCATTTATTTTCCGTGGTGCGCTGGATGTAGGTGCAACCACCATTAATGAACAGATGAAGCTGGCCTGTGTGCATGCGATTGCAGAACTGGCTAAAGCCGAACTGAGCGATGAAGTATCTGCTGCTTATGGTAATGCCGAGCTGTCTTTTGGACGTGAATACCTGATTCCGAAGCCATTTGATCCTCGTCTGATTGCTGTGGTGGCGCCTGCTGTAGCTAAAGCGGCTATGGATTCTGGTGTGGCTACCCGTCCGATTGACGACATGGATGCTTATGTAGAAAAACTGAGTCAGTTTGTCTATAAATCTAGCCTGTTTATGAAACCGGTTTTTTCTCAGGCTAAGAAAGAGCTTAAACGTGTGGTGTTATGTGAAGGTGAAGATGAGCGTGTTCTGCATGCTACCCAGCACATTGTTAACCACAAACTGGCTTTCCCGATTCTTATTGGCCGGCCGGCAGTAATTGAAGCACGTTCAAAAGCTCTGGGTCTGACTATTCAGCCCGGCAAAGATTTTGAAGTGGTTAATAATCAGGATGATCCGCGTTACCGTGAATACTGGCAGGCTTATTATCAGTTGCGTAAACGCCATGGTGTTACCGAGGAAATGGCACGCCGCCGCATGATTAGCAGCTCTACTTTGATTGGCGCTATGATGGTACGCATGGGCAGTGCTGATGCTTTGTTGTGTGGTACAGTAGGCCGTTTCCATGATCATTTCAATGTTCTAGAAGAAGTTATCGGCTACAATAATCCTGAGAAGAATGCCTGTGCAATGAATGCATTGATTATGACGTCAGGTAATATGTTCATTGCTGATACTTATGTTAATCCAGAACCTACTGCCGAGCAGGTTGCTGCCAACACGCTGATGTGTGTTAAGGAAATGAAACGCTTCGGTATTGAACCTAAAGTGGCCTTGCTGTCCAATTCCAACTTTGGCTCACTGAATCAGCTAAGCAGCAGTAAGATGCAGGAAGCACTGGCTTTGATTAAAGAGGCTGATCCTGAGCTAAATGTTGATGGTGAAATGCAGGGTGATCTGGCTCTGGACGAAAAACTGCGTCAGAAACTGATGCCAGATTGCGAGCTCAAGGGTGCAGCTAATCTGTTGGTAATGCCAAATGTTGAGGCTGCCAATATTAGTTACAATCTGTTGCGTACTTCATCTAATGGCGTCACTATTGGCCCGATTCTGATGGGTATGAATGAATCTGTACACATTGTTACGCCAATGGCTTCTGTACGCCGTATTGTCAATATGGTAGCTTTGGCAGCAGTGGATGCACAGCGTAAATAATCGCTGAATTTGTTGTAAAATCAAGCAGGCTGTCTGTATTTTTTCAGACAGCCTGTTTTTGTATCAATTAGGGAGATACACTATGGCTAATGTGCCACCCCAGACAGCGCCTAATTATATTACTCCTGCTGGTCATCAGGCTTTGCAGGATGAACTATATCATCTGGTTCATAAGGAGCGTCCGGAAATAGTGAATGTAGTGAACTGGGCTGCTGGTAATGGCGACCGCAGTGAAAATGGTGATTATCTGTATGGTAAGCGCAGGTTGCGTGAAATCGACCGCCGGATTCGTTTTTTAACCAAACGGTTGGAAGCTGCACAGGTGATTGACCCAGAGACACGCGAAGCCAGTGATCAGGTGTTTTTTGGTGCGACAGTAACTATTTTGCGTGGAAACGGACAGGAGCAGATTGTGCGTATTGTGGGTACAGATGAAATTGATACTGCTCGGAATAAAATTTCATGGGTTTCACCGTTGGCACGCACTTTGCTGAAAGCATATGAGGGCGATGAAGTACGTTTACATGGTCCTGATGGTGTGGAAAATATTGAAATACTGGCAGTAGAGTATGTTTGCATTGATTAATCTGCTCTTAATCATGCATAATGTTAAATCTAGTTAGTAATTTTGCTTTTATATAGCATTTATAGTCTGAGCTATTGCGGTAAAGCGTGTATGTTTTCAGATAATGTTGGTATTAAGCAATGATGGTGTAAGTATTGCAGGGTTTATTATTAATTGTTACCGCAGTATGTTCATGCTTGATGATGCTGCCGGATTTTTTTCTTACAACTGCGTTAAAACATGAATCCAAAACTTGAACCGATTTTCAAACAGCTCAATGCTCTGATTCTGGGTAAGCAACAATTATTGATACAGATTGTTACCTGTGTACTGGCACGCGGGCATATTTTGCTTGAAGATGTGCCGGGTGTTGGCAAAACTACACTGGCTCACGCACTGGCTGCCGTATTGGGATTAAATTATCAGCGCGTACAGTTTACTAACGATATGCTGCCTGCTGATTTGCTTGGTGTAAGTGTTTTTCAGCCGAAAACCAGTGAATTTATTTTTCATCCGGGGCCAGTTTTTAATTCTTTTTTACTTGCAGATGAAATTAATCGTGCTTCGCCCAAGCTGCAATCGGCTTTACTGGAAGCGATGGAAGAAGGACAGGTGTCTGTAGATGGTAAAACCTATGCACTGCCAAAGCCATTTCTGGTAGTTGCTACCCAGAATCCAACTGAACAACTGGGTACATATCCTTTGCCTGAATCGCAGTTGGATCGCTTTATGATGTGTCTGAGCATTGGCTATCCGGCAGAAAAAGAAGAAAAGCAGCTCTATCTTTCAGGCGGGCGTCGTCAGTTTGTACCGCGTCTTAAAGCTGTCTGCAATGGGGAAATATTGCAGCAGTGGCAAGCGGAAGTAGCTAAAGTTAATTTATCTGCGGCAGCGGCAGATTATGTTTACCGTCTGGTAGCGGCTACGCGTACACCAGGTACGTTTGCTATTGGCCTGAGCCCGCGTGCCGGACTGGCTGTCGTACAGGCAGCCAAAGCTTATGCCTGGGTGCATGGGCGGGCACATGTGGTGCCGGAAGATGTGAAGGCAGTATGGGTAGCAGTGGCTGCGCATCGTCTGCAACCTTTACAAAGCCAATCCACAAGCAGTACGCTGCTCACTGGGATGCTGGATTATGTTGCAGTGGTCTGAGGTACCGGCACCTACGCTTATTGATGGGCATACTGCATTGCGTGCCCGTAATGTACGCATTAATCTGACACGCATGGGCTGGGGATTGGCTATCGCTTGTATTCTATTGTGGATTATGGCGGTTAATTATCAGGTAAATGTGGCCTATGCACTGGTATTCTGGTTACTGGGCATATTGCTGTTTGGTGCACTTGCTGGTATACGTCAGCTTACTGGGCTGGTACTGACTATTGTGCCGCAGCAGGAATACTTTGCTGGTAAAGATTGTGTGTTGACTTTACGTGCCTGTGATAGCTGTAAACGCACGCGCTGGTTGTGGCTGCAAACAGCACAGGAGATAACCGGTACCGCCAGTGACTGGCAGTTATGGACGATTACACCCGAAAATACAGATTTTGTCTGGACATTACCACCACAGCGGCGTGGGATTCTGCCCACGCTGATGCTGGCTGGTGCCAGTATGGCTCCGTTTGGGTTGCTGATGATTAAAACACATTGGGAATTTACTGATGAGATTGTGATTTTTCCCGAACCTGTTGAGCACAATATCCCTACTGCAAGAACCAGTGGCGATGAGCAGAGTACACAAATCAGTTTGAGCGGTCAGGATCCGGCGTATCTGCTGCCACATCAGAATACCACTTCACCGCGACAGATTGCATGGAAGCATTATGCCAAAACAGGTGATTTACTGGATAAGTATTTTGAGCAGGGTGGTACGCAGGTACAACCACTGCTGATTTCCTATCGTGATTATCCGCAAGGTACCAGTCTGGAAAAGATGGCCAGTATGATGTGTTACCGCGTTCTGGCAGCAGATGCCAGTGGGGAAAAGTATATACTGGAATTACCGCGGCAGCGCTATGAGGCAGCTACTGCTCAGCGGACACAATGTCTGAATGCTTTGGGTAGATGGTGATGTGGCTTGCTGATCCGATTTTTTTACGTAAATCTCCTCCGGTACGCACGCAGTTTATTTTATTGCTGATGCTGGCGTGGGTAGCTTTACCTTTATTATTTGATTTGCCACTAAGCGTTGGCGCCGCATTTGCTGTGCTGTTGATTGTGCGTGTAGCCTTGCTTTTTACCAATGTTAAAAAGCTGCCGCTATGGGTACTAGTGTTATTGCTGGTGGCTACTGCTGTATGGGTATATTTTCGTATTGGAACAATTATAGGCCGTGATGCCAGTGTTTCGCTGCTGATGCTGATGATTGTGCTTAAGGCTTTTGAAGGTGAAACTCTGCGTGACTGGCAGATATTGTTACTGGCACAGCTAATCTTAATGGGTGGCGGCCTGCTGTTTAATCAAAGCATGCTGATGGCACCATGGCTGATTGTGGCTTTATTCTGCCTGATTTCTTCGCTGGGCTTACTGGCTGGTATTAATCCGGTTGCCGCTATGCGTCAGGGTGCACTGGTTTTAATTCTGTCTTTTCCACTAGCCGTGATTCTGTTTGTGGTGATGCCGCGCAAGGATGCGCCATTATGGGGCGTGCCGCAGCCACAGCAATCTTCTATAACTGGGTTATCAGATACACTTGATCCTGGCAGTATCAGTAATCTGATTCCGAGTAATGCACTGGCGTTTAATGTTACTTTTGATAACGATGTTATTCCCCGCAATGCCGATCTATATTGGCGCGTGATGGTAATGGGCGATAATCAGGGCGGCCAATGGCATGCTGTGAAAGAGCAGTATACTGATGAAGATACTTTGCAATTGCCTAACAGATCAATTTTGGCACAGCAGTCTAATAGCAAACTGATAGGCTATCAGCTAATTATTCAGGATGATCATGGTCGTATACCGGCACTGGATCATCCACTGGCAGACAGTCAGTCTGATTTAAGCCGGCGGGTGGGAAATGTGGTGCGGGTGAATAAAAGTCGGGAAGGCTTACGCCGGGTGCATTTATATTCTCAGCTGGTACCGTATCTGCACCAGCGAATGGATCGGAGTTTGCTGAATTACTATACCCAGTTGCCGGCAGGACTTAATCCTGAAACTCGTCGGCTGGCGCAACAATTGGCTAAAAAGTCCAACAGCAGTGAGGAATTTATCCGCCATATACTGACCTATTTTCGTAATGGCGGTTTTCAATATACGCTAACACCAAAACGTAGTCATGAATCTCTGAATAAAACCGACTATTTTTTATTCAGTAGTCAGGAAGGTTTTTGTGAAGATTATGCAGATGCTACTGTATGGCTGGCGCGTGCAGTAGGTGTTCCGGCACGAATTGTGATTGGCTATCAGGGAGGCGAATACCATCCAGATGATAGGTTCTGGCAGATTCGCAGTAAGGACGCTCATGCCTGGACAGAAATCTGGCTGGCAGAAAAAGGTAAATGGCAGCGAGTAGACCCAACCAGTGCAGTTTCATCAGTACGGGTGGAAAATGGGGTGGAAAATGCTTTGCCAGCAGAACAGCGAGCTAGTTTGTTTTCACCTTATCCATTATTACAAAAATATCTGGATAAAGGCCAGTTTTACTGGCAACAATGGGTAGTTAACTATGACTCTGGCCGCCAAAATTCGATACTGGACTGGCTTAAGTTAAAAGATATACCCAAGTCAGCATTGTTACTGGTGATTGCGATTGCAATTATAATTACTGCGCTGCCACTGATTATCTGGCTGAGTAGACAGAGCAGTGTACAGGCGCAACCATTGACTGATGGTATTAATCTGCTTAAGCAGGCTGTTATAGAAGGGGAGGAAGGGCAGTTATCTGCTATCGGCCCGCTGGAACTACAGGCTATTCTGGCTGAACATGGTTTACTTAATGATAATTTGGCTGCTTTAATGGCTCAATATATTGATTGGCAGTACGGAGCTGCCGGTATGCCGGAAAAACGGCAACAGCGTGCATGGTATCGTAAAGTAAAGCAGGCTGTTCGCCGGTTATCGTGATAATTAAAGCTGTATCTATATGTTTTTAGATGAATCCTGTTTGACAGCTAAGTAGAAGGGTAAATCCTGTCAAACCTGAAGCATTGGTCAATATTTTGAATATTTGTAATGCATAATATGCGTACTTGATGCAGCGGTTGATTACAATTTGCCTAAAATATTGAGGTAGACCAGAACAAACGGCCAATAACACGAATTGATTCAGGAGTAACTGCCTCTGTTTCATAAGAATAATTGTAACTATGAATCTTTATACAGGAATCGTCTGTCTTAACTAAAATTCTTATATGTGACCAACCATTATTGTCAATAAACGCATAAATTTTCCCACTACGAATCTCAGTTTCCGCTGTATCAATCCCTACCAAAGCACCATCTTGTAGTATTGGATCCATACTATCATCAGGAACCCGACAACAAATAATGTTATTTGATCGAACGCCTAATTTTTGTAGCTCAGGTAGACTTAAAGGAATAGGTAAAGTTTCAAGGGTATTATTAAAACGCCCTAATCCGGCAGCCACTTTTACATCACTATGATACGGTACTAGAGCAAAGTTGTTCTTTGGTAAATCTTCTGGCTTATCATCGAATACGGGCTGTACATGAGATGAAGAAAGTTGCTCAGTACGCGCGTTATTACTTAAAGCATGTTTAGTAGTTGATCCTTTACTACTATATTCGATTGGAGATTCTGCTAAGGTACAGGACTTACTTCGTCTAGTTTTATCTGTTCTACAAGGTACGGTATCACTAAATTTCTTAACCTGATTTAAGCTTTCACCGGAATTGATATCTAAATACTGCTTAATTTTAGCGTCAACACCTCGCCTACGGTGATCCCGTGCACATTTAGGACAACCGAATTTGGAGAGCCTTAAATTCCTGAAACCTAAATCTTCTACCAAGCCATGTTTGTAACATAATATAGAACAAGGTCTTGATGCTGATTCGAACTTAATCAGTTTATTACGTGGAAATTTTGATTCGTATAAATTCTTAGCCTCTGTAAATGTTACTTTTGCTGGCATTTATATACACCTCCTTTGCAATTTCTTTACTTTAGCTTATTATAAAATTACCTAGATAAAAGGTCAAAAGTTTCAAATGTCTGATTATTTTCAGACTGACATTGCAGCATCTAAATATAAACATGGTAAAGCGAAAACTACCTAACTATTGATTCTATATCAATGGCTGGGTAGTCTATTACAGTGTTGAATGATCATATTAATCTTAGAACCAGAAGTTTTCCCGCATTGTCAAAAATGCCTGACTGTTCGAAAATTCTGCTGACAGATAACTTTTATTTATGATGAATAAAAGCTAAGAAATAACAATACTTTAAGTTTTTTTGACAGAAAGGGATTAATTAGTGTAAATAATTAACTATATGATTTTAATAATTATTAAATTTAAATTGGGTGTTGTTAAAAATGAAGCATTTATTTTTTTATACTTGAGGCTGATTGCCGGCTACTAAGGCAGGTGAATAATTCAGAATGGCTTGAGTATTTTTGTATCTGAAATTAATCATTTAATGCTGTAATATTTATATGGATACAATAATGTATTCGGAAGATTTTTTTTGTTTTTAAATGATATTGAAAATGACTTTGATGCAAATCGCCGCTGGTTTGAAAGTTTCGGTAGTCTTATTTATTTTATAGTACATAATGTTTAATAATGAATGCTATATGTGATTGTTGTTCTAAATAAAAAATACTTGTCAATTCTTAGGTTGTCGTATTCAATTTATTAATTCTATTATTAATGCCATCAATAACTTCTGAGATTTTATTATGACATTTAATGAATTACATAAAAATTCTTATCCTTTAATACTATGTAATGTTTGGGATGTAAATAGTACGAAGATAGCTGAAAAGCTAGGTTTTCAGGCTATTGGCACTTCCAGTGCTGCGATTGCTTGTATGCTTGGCTATGAAGATGGAGAAAAGATGCAATTTAAGGAGTTGTGTTATGTTATACAAAGAATTGCCGATAATACATCTTTACCTCTTTCAGTTGATATGGAGGCAGGGTATAGCAGAATACCAACTGAAATAGTCAATAATATTAAGGAGCTGGCAACATATGGTATTGCAGGAATTAATCTTGAGGATAGTATTGTGAACGAGGAACGAATACTGGTTGATGGTAAAAGCTTCGCTAATATTATTCATGAGGTTAAAAGCAAACTTAATGAAGCTAATCTAAATATTTTTCTTAATATCCGAACTGATACTTATGTATTAAATGTTCCAAATAAGCTGGATGAAACCCAAAAACGCATTGAACTGTATACACAAGCTGGCGCTGATGGAATTTTTATCCCCTGTTTGTCGCATGAATCAGATATTAAATTTCTTGTAGATAAATCTCGGTTACCTATTAATGTTATGGCTATGCCTGATCTACCTAATTTTGAAAAGCTCCAAGAATTGGGTGTTAAAAGGATCAGCATGGGAGATTGTTTATTTTCTAATATGTCTGCCATGCTTAAACATAAACTTGGTAAGGTTATGGACAATCAATCTTTTAATGATATTTTCAGTGATAGCAAATGCTAATTTGAATATGGCTTAATTTGGTATTTAGAATCCCAGTATATCAATGCCAGCCTATTTGAAATTAATATTCTTTCATTTCTTTATATTGATAAATACCAGTGTAAGCGGCGGCCGAATTAAGTATGTGCGCCAGAGAAGCTGGTATTGATATGGGTGTTATGTAGTGACATTTTCAGACTTGCAGCCATAAATAAGGCTCACTGCTATGCTTGAATCTGAGCGGTGAGCCTGTGTTCAGTAAGTTCAGATATTATTCTTTATCATGTCGATAACATCTTTGCCTTTGCCCTCAAATATGGCTTTGGAGCTATACCAAACCATGTTTTTCACATTTTCATAGCTGATTGCTGGTGGCATAATCAGTTCTTTGTCACTGATTACCACATCTAGCAGAGCCGGTCCTTTGTGTGCCAGAAAGGTTTGTACTGCTGCTTCCAGTTCGGAAGATTTGCTGACACTCTGGGCACTGAAGCCACAGCCTTCGGCAATGGTTTTAAAATCGCCGTTTTTCAGGTCAACAAATACTTCTACCAGTCCTTCGCCTTTTTGTTCCTGTTCAACAAAATTAAGGGAACTATTGTTGAAAACAACTATTTTAATCGGCAGATTCTCCTGTTTGGCGGTAAGCAGGTCGCCCATCAGCATGGCCAAACCGCCATCACCAGATAAAGAAATTACCTGCCGGTGCGGGAAGGCTTTCTGAAATCCATAAGCCTGAGGCATACCATTTGACATGGTGCCATGTTTAAGACTGGTAAGAAAACGTCGTTTACCATTCATGGTAAGGTAACGTGCACCCCACAACATGGGTGTACCCACGTCAGCGGTAATCAGGGCATCGTCGTCGGCATGTTTATCTATCAGTTCAATTAGTTGTTGTGGATGAATTGGATGTTTGTCGTCTGGCGTGGCATTGGCTTTATACTTAGTCATGATTTTGGTAAATAAAGCGGTATGGTGATCCAGAAAACTGCTGTCGTTACGTGGCTGAATTTTAGGTAAAATGGTTTGCAGGGTGGTTTTAACATCGCCCACCAGCCCCAGACTGATTGGATGACGCAAACCTAATTGGGTAGCCTCGTGGTCAATCTGAATTATATTGGCATTTTCAGGATAGTATTCTGTCCATGCAAAACTGCACCCAAGTAATAACAGAGTATCGCAGTTTTTGACTGCTTCATAACCGGCTTTAGTACCAAACATGCCGGTCATGCCTATCTGATAGGGATTTTCCCAGGCAATACTGTCCTTGGCGCGGGATGTGTGTACAACAGGAGCCTTAAGTTTTTCAGCCAAGGCAATTACTTCGTCATGCGCATCTTTACTACCATAACCGGCATAAATGGTGATTTTATTACCCTGATTGATGGCTTTGACTAGTTCTTCGATTTCATTATCATTCGGGCGGGTAATTGGCTGGGGATGCCAGATTTTTATTGGTTGTTCTACTACTTCCATTTTGCTGATGTCGCTGGGCAGGATAACAACGGCTACGCCACGCTTATTAATTGCAGCCTGAGCTGCCTGAGTGAAGATGCGCTGCGCTTCCTGTGGCTGGTTAACCATCTGACAGAATACGCTGGTGTCCTGATAAACTTTGAGGAAATCTACTTCCTGAGGAAAGCCAGTACCTATTGATGAGGCGGCCAATTGGCTGGCAATTACAATTACTGGAGCATTGTTGCGATTGGATTCGTACAGCCCGTTAATCAGATGTAGGCTGCCTGGTCCGCACGAACCGGCACATGCAGTAAGTTTATTGGTAATCATGGCCTCAGCACCGGCAGCAAATGCAGCAGCTTCTTCATGACGGGTATGCACCCAGTTAATGCTACTCTTTTCGATGGCTTTGCCAACAAAATTCAGGGTATCACCGATGATGCCATAACAGTTGCTTACTCCTGCTTGTGTCAGTACATCAATCAGCACTTCTGAAACGGTTTTGGTTTTAGACATAATGTATTTCCTCTAAAATTAATTATTTATTAATGGGAAAATGAATAAACAGTTTACTTTATAATCATTTAGTTATCTTGGGTAATTTTTATATAAACAGTAAATTTAAATATTAAGTTAATATTTTATACATATTTAATGTATTGTAGTAGTGTGTAATTCTCAATACCAGAATGAGGGCAATAATCATTTTGTATCGATATTTCTAATTGAATTTTATGGTTATAGAAAATGGCAGTCGGTACAGTATACTGGCTGCCATTTGCAGATAATGAGACATTAGATGGTACGGTCATTAAACAAGGGAATTTGGGTAATGCGGCTAATGCTGTTTATGTAGTCGAGTACTGGTGCTGTCCATTCAACACCTTTAACCATAGTCAGATTGCGCAGTAATGGAAATAATAGGATATCTTCCATACTGAAAGTACCATTAATACCGCGATCACTGAGAATCAGTGGGGAAAGAGCAATCAAATCGGAATTCAGACGCTCAATATAGGTTTGGCTGTTAAGCAGATGTTGTTGAAAATCGCCGTAGATAGCTGTTTTTTTGTTAACAAAATAATCTATGGCGCTTTGAGTAGCAAATTCAGGCAGATTAATGCTGATGCAACGCGGCAGAGTAAGGAAATTGCGGTAAGTATCTGCAATTTTTATCCAGCCTTCAATTTCGGGGCGGACTGTGCTGTTTAATAAAGTCCCACCGGCAAGCTGGTCGATGTAGTGCACAATATCCAGACTTTCACCCATGGCGCTGCCATCGTCTTTCACCAGAATTGGTACCATTTTTTTGCCGATCAGCTTATTGGGGGTGTCTTCATCATCGTTGAGCAGATAAATATTTTCTACCGGTACGATTTTTTTACCGAATATCATCCGCGCACGTACACAGTAGGGGCAATGGTCATAAAGATAAAGTTTCATTCTGGTTTCCTTGTTTAGTATATTGTGTGAGTTAAAGGGGTGCTGTTTGCACTGTCTGGAACACATTTATCAGGTATTGATGTTGTAATTAACCTCTTGCTGATGATAAATGTGCAGTAAAATACTTTCTTTACACAATCTTTTTGATTTTAAAAAAATCTGGTTTTGTGAATTCTTTTTTAATAAGAATTAATTGATATTATACATATATTAATTAATTTTAGTTCACGGTTTTTTCATGAGTTGTGATTCGTTTAATCAAGTTTTAAATTTTCTTAAAAATTTACAGGCAGGTTTAACTGATGCTCTGGCTCAGGAAGATGGTGCTGTGAGGTTTGTGGCAGATGAATGGTCTGGTGGCCTGGGTAAGGGATGCAGTATGGTGCTGAAAGATGGTGCTGTGTTTGAGCAGGCTGGCGTAAATTTTTCCCATGTAACGGGTAAAAAAATGCCAGTTTCAGCAACGCAGCAACGCCAGCATCTGGCTGGTGCTCCGTATGAAGCCATGGGGGTATCACTGGTGGTACATCCACGTAATCCATATATCCCTACCAGCCATGCCAACGTGCGTCTGTTTGTGGCCTATCCTGAACAGGCCAAGCCGGTTTGGTGGTTTGGTGGAGGCTTTGATCTGACGCCATGTTATCCATTTACGGAAGATGTAGTGCATTGGCATCAGGTGGCGCGTGAAGCGTGTTTGCCATTTGGTGCAATGGTTTATACTGAATTTAAAGAGTGGTGCGACCGTTATTTTTATTTGCCGCATCGGCAGGAGCAACGAGGTGTGGGCGGTTTGTTTTTTGATGATTTAAACCGCTGGGATTTTGCACAGTGTTTTGCTTTTGTTCGGGCGGTAAGTGCAGCTTATTTACAGGCATATCTGCCTATTGTGGCACGACGTAAAAATGTGAGTTATGGAGAGCGGGAGCGACAGTTTCAGTTGTACCGGCGGGGACGCTATATTGAATTTAATCTGTTGTGTGACCGCGGTACACAGTTTGGTTTGCATGCCGGCGGACGCACTGAGTCGATTCTGATGTCAATGCCGCCTTTAGCCCGCTTTGAATACCAGTACGAACCAATAGCGGGTTCTGCTGAAGCCCGGTTGGCAGAATATTTGCGTATACACGACTGGCTAGCAGAAGCCGAAACCTGTCCGGTTTAGGCAGATAGCAAATCCTTTTTTGGTTTACTGTTTGTTTAAGAGCTGCTGGCAGGGCAGTGCGGTAAGCAGACACAGGCTCACAGGCATGATAAAGTCTGGTGTAATATTGGTTATTTCCAGTACAAACAATATGGCAGTGATGGGCATTTTTTGCTGTATGGCCAGAAAAACAGTGGCGCCAGTCACCACTGCGGCAACAATGGGCACTGATGGTAGTACGTTGTTCCAGGCTGTGGCTGCCAGTAATGCGATGAGGCCGCCGAGCATCATTGAGGGGGTAATAAATCCACCATAAGCACCACCACGGGTTGCCAGCAGCAGTGCCAGCCATTTGCCGATTAGCAGCGCCAGAGCGTAATGCCAGCCAATGCTGGCATTAAATAACAGTTCGTTACCGGCTTTGCCATTACCCAGTATTTCTGGCAACCACATGGCCATGACACCAATTAATATAAAAGCAGCCATACTGATAAAAATCAGTTTCGGATTACTGCGGGCAGCTGGTTTACAGTAGGCTAGCTGGCGTTGTAACAACCATGAGCTGGCAACAATTACCGGGCCGAGCAGCAGTGCCCAAATTAACAGTGGGCTGTTCAAAGTAAAGACTGATAGCTGATAGGCTGGCGTGCTACCCAATCCCATACGGGCGACCCAGGCAGCAGTCGTACAGCAGATTAAAGCAGCGATAACATGATTACGCTGAAAACTAAATAGTAGTGTTTCCAGTGCAAACATGGCACCAGCCAGTGGTACATCAAAAACCGCGGCCAGACCGGCAGCCGCACTACAGGCCAGCAGAATTTTGCGCTCTTCAGTGCTGATAGATAAGTGACGGCTAATATAATCAGCAAGTGCTGAACTGATCTCACGCGGTGCCGTTTCACGTCCGAGGGGGGAACCCATACCTACGGTAAGTATCTGGAGCAGGCCATGCATCAAGGTGGTGCTTAATGGTATGGGTGTGCCGCTGTTACCGATTGCCTGTTTGATATCAATCAGTTTGGAGGCATAACGGTGTAGTAAAAACCAGCCTGTGCCGGCAACCACGCCACAGCTACTCAAAGCCAGTAGTCGATGTGTGGTGCTGGTTTGTTCGACTATGTTGCGAAAAGTGATGCCATCAATGCGAGAAATTCCGTAAACTATCTGCTGAATAAGATGCAATAAGCCGATAAGCACCATGCCGGTCACACCAGCAATGGCACCACAGAGCAATAATAGGGCTATTAGTTTAGGGCTTAATCTGGCCATATCACTATGAATTTGTAGTAGATAAAAAGTGTTTTTTACATTTTAAATGACTATATTGTAAACGTCAGTACAGTGATTGCCGAATTTTGGCATATGCCTGTGCTAAAATTAGACTATTTTGTCAGGATTTTAAAGGAAACATTCCTGTGATCAGTACCAATAATATTACGATGCAGTTTGGCGCTAAGCCATTGTTTGAAAATGTGTCGGTGAAGTTCGGTGGCGGCCATCGTTATGGTTTGATTGGTGCCAACGGTTCAGGTAAATCAACTTTTATGAAAATTCTGGGTGGCGATCTGGAACCTAGTAGCGGTGAAGTTGCCATCGATCAGGGGCTGCGGCTGGGTAAGCTGCGCCAGGATCAGTTTGCATATGAAGATATGCGGGTGCTGGACGTGGTGTTGATGGGGCATACGGAAATGTGGGCAGCCATGACAGAGCGTGATGCCATCTATGCCAATCCAGATGCCACTGAAGATGATTATATGCGCGCGGCTGATCTGGAAGCTAAGTTTGCCGAGTATGACGGTTATACGGCTGAGGCACGCGCCGCCGAATTGCTTGCCGGTGTGGGTATTGATGAGCATTTACATAATGCTAGCATGAGTGAAGTGGCGCCCGGCTTTAAACTGCGTGTGCTGCTGGCACAGGCACTGTTTTCCAAACCGGATGTGCTGTTGCTGGATGAACCTACCAATAATCTGGATATCAATACCATTCGCTGGCTGGAGGGGGTATTGAATAGCTATGAATCTACCATGATTATTATTTCACACGACCGCCACTTCCTGAATGAAGTATGCACTTATATGGCGGATGTGGATTATGGCGGCATTACGCTGTATCCGGGGAATTATGACGATTATATGCTGGCTTCAACTCAGGCACGTGAACGTACTCTGAAAGATAATGCCAAAGCCAAAGAGAAATTGCAGGAGTTACAGGAATTTGTGGCACGTTTTTCTGCCAATAAATCCAAGGCACGTCAGGCAACCAGTCGTGCCAAGCTGGCAGACAAAATCAAGGCGGATATGGTAGAAGTGAAGCCATCCAGCCGTCAGAGTCCATTTATTCGCTTTAACTTTGATGACAAGAAAAAATTACACCGACAAGCGTTGGAGGTACAAGATTTATCCAAACGTTTTGACCGGCAACTGTTTAAAAAGCTGAATCTGATGCTGGATGCTGGTGAGCGACTGGCCATTATCGGCCCGAATGGTGCCGGTAAATCTACACTGCTAAAATTACTGGCCGGTGCATACGATGAAGCGTGTAACGAAGGTATCAAGGCAGATACCGGTACAGTTAGATGGGCGGAAAAAGCACAGGTAGGCTATTATCCGCAAGACCACGAAAATGATTTTGATGTACCGATGACCTTGACAGAGTGGATGCGCCAGTGGGGTAAAGAGGGCGATGATGAGCAGGTAATTCGCGGTACTTTGGGGCGTTTGCTTTTTGGCAGCAATGAAGTGGGCAAGCAGGTGCAGGTACTGTCGGGTGGTGAAAAAGGCCGTATGCTGTATGGCAAGCTGATTTTGCAGGAACCGAATGTGTTGGTGATGGATGAACCCACTAACCACATGGATATGGAAAGCATTGAAGCGTTAAACATGGCGCTGGAAAAATTCCCGGGTACGTTGGTGTTTGTATCTCATGATCGCCAGTTTGTTTCCAGTCTGGCTACACAGATTCTTGAGCTGGATGGTGAAGGCGGTTTTGAGTATTATCTGGGTGATTATGAAGGCTATCTGGCCAAAAAAGGTTTGGTCTGATTTTGTGCTGACTACCTGTGTTTACAGGTAGTTTTTTTATATGGGAGAAAGATAATGAATATAGACAGGAATGATACGGTGAAACTGGTAGATTGTACGGAAAAAGAACACGCGGCAGCCATTCTGGCGCTTTTTAACGATACTATTGCTGGTTCTACTGCCCTGTATGATTATGAACCGCGCTCACTGTCATTCATGGAAGGCTGGTTTGCAGCCAAGCGTGCGCGCAACTGGCCGGTAATTGGTGCAGTGAACGGTCAGGGAGAACTGCTGGCCTTTGCCTCATGGGGTGCATTCCGGGATTATCCGGCTAATAAATACACTGTAGAACACAGTGTGTATGTACGCAATGACTGCCGGCGGCAGGGGCTGGCACGCAAGCTGATGCAGGAGCTGATTGCTCGTGCACAAAAGGCAGATATACATGTATTAATGGGCGTAATTGATGCAGCCAATAGTGGCAGCATAGCCCTGCATGAGCAGCTTGGCTTCAAACATGTGGGTACATTGCCGCAGATTGGTTTCAAGTTTGGTCACTGGCTGGATGCGGCGCTATACCAGCTCATTCTGGAAACACCAGCGCAGCCTGTGGATGGCTGATAAACACATGATGCTATTTCAGGCGATTTTCAGCCACAAGTGTAAGCTCAGTAAACCGAGTATAGTAAGTAGCAAGGAACCGCCTGTATGCAGCAGCATATGGGCTATGGCAAGAGCATAGCGTTGTGACTGGAGTAATTGCACAGATTCGAGTGAAAAAGTTGAAAAAGTAGTCAGTCCGCCAAGAAAACCGGTAATCACAAACAAGCGCCATTCGGGTGCAATATTCACAAAGTACATAAACAGGCCGCTGGACAGGCCAATCAGATAGGCTCCTGTCCAGTTGGCTATTAATGTACCATATGGCAAGCCAGAATAAAGAGGATTCAGGCTGATACTCAGCAGCCAGCGCAAAATGGCACCCAGCGCAGCGCCGCTGGCAATGGCGAATAAAGATAAATACATAATGAATCCAGTAAAAATATGGGTATAGGATGATTTATTTTACGCTAAGGCTATATCCTTATTGCCATGAGTAACTGAAATGACTACGCTAGGGTTTTAGTCACTGTAAAAAGTATTAATATGAATTTAACCGAAACTAAAATCACCAGCAAAGAAGTTTATCGTGGTTCGTTTTTAAATGTTTTAGAAGATACTGTCAGCTTGCCCAATGGAAATCAGGCACAGCGGGTGGTGGTACAGCATCCCGGTGCCGCAGCAGTATTGGCCGTGACCGCAGAGCAGCAAGTAGTACTGGTAAGACAATGGCGCTATCCAGTGAGAGAGGCCTTACTGGAAATTCCGGCGGGCAAGCTGGATGGCAAAAATGAAGATCCGGCTGATGCTGCCATGCGGGAGCTGGCGGAAGAGACTCCTTATACCGCAGCAGAGGTTAAACTTATTCATACTTTCTATACTGTGCCCGGTTTCGGTGATGAAAAAATGTATCTTTATCTGGCGGAAAATGTGCAGCCCAATAGTGCACTGGCCGCAGATGAGGATGAGATTCTTGAACCAGTATTGTTAAGCCGGGATGAAGTGCGTACGGCATTGGTCAATAACCAGATTCATGACGGTAAAACGCTGATTGCCTTGCAGTACTGGCTATTGTATTGCTAAAACAGGAGTAAGCTGTGATGCATATCGTACCATTACCAGCTCTGTCAGATAATTATATTTGGCTATTGCGACAGAAAAATCAGGCAATAGTGGTAGACCCGGGTGAAGCGGCCGTGGTGAAGCATTATCTGGCTGCACAGGCGTTAAACCTGAATGCTATCTGGCTTACCCATGCACACCATGACCATACTGGTGGGGTAGCAGCGTTAAAGCAACACTATCCACAGTGTGAGGTTATCGGTTGGGGTGAGTGGTCTGAGGTGAACAGAGCAGTAAATGAAGGCAGTGAATTTGAAGCTTTTGGACAACGGGTAGCTGTATGGCATATCCCCGGTCATACTGCTGATCATCTGGCTTATATATTGGCTGATTCTGCTGGTCAGCAGCGGGTATTTTGTGGTGATACCCTGTTTAGCGCCGGTTGCGGGCGGGTATTTACCGGAACTATGGCACAAATGTTTGCCAGCTTGCAGCGCTTAAACAGCTTGCCACCAGATACCTTATTTTATCCGGCACATGAATATACGGCAGCTAATTTAAAATTTGCTCAGGCTGTAGAACCGGATAATCCGGCAATCAGGCAGGCATTATTGCAGTCAGTAACATTACCCACATTACCGGTCAGTCTGGCGCATGAACGTGATATCAACCCTTTTTTGCGTACCAGCCAGCCACAAGTTATCGCTTCAGTAGTGCAGAAAGGATTGCCTGAGCAGCAGTCCACTGAGCCACTGGCAGTATTTACTTGTTTGCGGGAATGGAAAAACCGTTTTTGATTACGGTATAGGTTACAGCATGTTATCATTGAGCCAGCATAATAATGAAGGAGTATATGAGTTGAAACAGAGCTGAGTGATAACAACTGATGATATCGACCAATAAAAGATTCATGGTGCTTTCAGCCTGTCAACCTGTCTGAATATGAAAACAACTTCGCCATACTGTATGAACTGGACACAATTATTAAGTGTCCAACGTTTTAAACCGGATAATGGCTGTATCGTGCCTACCGTGACCGCTTCCAGTGAAGAAGGCGCGGAGGCTTTACGTACTGATTTTCACATAGATTATGATCGTGTGGTGTTTTCCAGCGGTTTTCGTCGTCTGGCACGTAAAACGCAGGTGCATCCGTTTGCCTTGCATGACCACACGCACAACCGTCTCACTCATAGTGTTGAGGTGGCCAGTGTCGGGCGTAGCTTGGGCAATCGTGTCGGTGTTATGCTGGCTGCCGGTAATTTCCTACCACCGGGCAGTCATGCTGCCGATATTGGTGCGATAGTACAGGTAGCCTGTCTGGCGCATGATTTTGGTAATCCGCCGTTTGGACATACCGGTGAAGATGCACTGCGAGAATGGTTTCGTGATCCGCAGCATGCTCATTATTTGCAGGAATTGAGCAATACTGAGCGCAATGATATTGAAACCTATGAAGGAAATGCACATAGTCTGCGTCTGGTAGCCAGTCTGGAAATGTATCAGAACGCTGGCGGTATGCGTCTCACCGCAGCAGTTATCGGTGCCCTGCTGAAATATCCTTGGACAAGTTCGGCTGAGCAGGGGCGGTGTAAATTTAATATCTATCAGACAGAATTGCCTTTTATTCGGTGCGTTGCCCAGCAGCTTGGCCTGCCACTGTCGGGTGAAAATCACTGGGTACGACATCCATTATCGTATTTGATGGAAGCTGCTGATGATATTTGCTACGCTTTATTGGATCTGGAAGACGCAGTTGAGCTGGGCTTGTTACAAGTTGATGAAGTAGAGCAAATCTTATCCAGACTAACCAATAAAGAATATGAATGGCACTCTTATGCCAGTCAGGAACGTTGTGCCCGTTTGCGTGGGATTGCCATTGGTCGCGCAGTAGATGATATTGCACATACTTTTATCAAACACCACGGTGATTTATTGAATGGCTCATTTCGCGGCAAAGATTTACTTGCACTGGCCAGTCCCGATGTAAATGAAGCGTTGAATGCAGCTAAGGAGCTGGCACGGACGCGCATATTTCACCATCAGAGCAAGCTGATTACAGAAATCGCCACTTTTCCCTGTATTGGTTCGATACTGGGTTTGCTGATACCGGCTGTGCATGCCTTTATTAAA
This sequence comes from Snodgrassella alvi, assembly GCF_002777825.1. GTDB lineage: Bacteria > Pseudomonadota > Gammaproteobacteria > Burkholderiales > Neisseriaceae > Snodgrassella > Snodgrassella alvi_C. The sequence goes on from NZ_MEIR01000081.1 coordinate 43,899, forward strand.
ACCGATAAATTAAGCAAACGGCAGGAGCTAGCCTTGTCATTATTAGAGCATCAGAAGCTAAGCAGAAAAGATAGTTTGTATCTGGCCTATATGAAAGTGCTGGATTTTGTCGGCGGCATGACGGATAACACCGCAGCAAAACTGGCGCGTGAAGTATCCGGTATTGGTATGTTGTAGATTTTTGCCAGGCTTGTTTATTAAATTATATTATAAATCATATTGATATGTATTTATTTTGTTTTTATAGTAGTTTTCTGCTTGCCAAATGTCAGATTATTGCGTATTATCGCGCTTCTTGATTTTCGGTGACTCTTAAACGAGTTCGAAAGCAATGCACCCGTAGCTCAGTTGGATAGAGTATCTGGCTACGAACCAGAGGGTCGGGCGTTCGAATCGCTCCGGGTGCACCATCAAGACAACGCGCCCATCGTCTAGCGGTTAGGACATCGCCCTTTCACGGCGGTAACCGGGGTTCGATTCCCCGTGGGCGTGCCAGATTCTGAAAACCTGCTTGATTTTTCCAAGCAGGTTTTTATTTTGTTTACAATCTGTCGCAGTGATGTATTTATCTGGCGGCTATTTGTTTCAACAACCTTACTTATTAGTATGCTAACTGGATAAGTTTGAATTATATAACAGATACAGAGGGAGTCAACTTATACACCCAGATAAGCGGCACGTTGAGACAGCCACCGTTGTAAATGCTTATTGACTACTTCTGGTTGCTGGCTAATCAGTATCGGTGCCAGATCACGTGCTTTTTCCAATAATGGTAAATCTTCTTCCAGATTGGCAAAACGCAGCATGGGCACACCGCTTTGGCGCGCCCCCAGAAATTCTCCCGGGCCACGGATATTTAAATCTTGTCTGGCAATCTCAAAACCATCAGTATTTTCGTAAATTACTTTCAGGCGCGCTTTAGCCAAATCGCCCAGCGGCTCACTAAACAGCAATACACAGCGACTGGCTGCTGCTCCACGTCCCACGCGTCCGCGCAGCTGATGTAATTGCGCCAGTCCCATACGCTCCGCATGTTCGATAACCATCAGGCTGGCATTGGGCACATCCACCCCTACCTCAATCACGGTAGTTGCTACTAATACCTGCGTACTACCTTCGACAAATGCAGCCATCACAGCCGCTTTTTCCGCAGGTTTCAGACGGCCATGTATCAGGCCTATGGTCAGTTCCGGCAAGGCGGCCTGTAATTGGGCAGCAGTATCCACAGCTGTTTGTAGTTGTAATACTTCTGACTCCTCAATTAATGGGCATACCCAGTATACCTGCCGCCCCTGAGCGCAAGTATGCTTCACCAGTTTTTCCACGTCATGCCGGCGCGCACTGTTCACCAAACGAGTTACTACCGGCGTGCGTCCGGGCGGCAATTCATCAATCACCGAAACATCCAGATCAGCAAAAAAACTCATTGCCAGTGTGCGCGGTATCGGTGTGGCAGACATCATTAACTGATGTACATCATCTCCTTTATTCTTTAAGGCCAGACGCTGGGCTACGCCAAAGCGGTGTTGTTCATCAACAATAACCAACCCCAGATTATGAAAGGCCACATCATTCTGAAACAGCGCATGCGTGCCAACGGCCAGTTGAACCGTACCGTTTGCCAGTTCATTTTTGGCCTCTTCACGGGCTTTTTTGCGCACACTGCCGGAAAGCCAGGCAATCCTGATTCCCAATGGCGCAAACCATTGCTGAAATTTCAGGTAATGCTGTTCAGCCAGAATTTCTGTGGGCGCCATTACCGCTACCTGAAAACCTGCTTCCATTGCTGCTGCGGCAGCAAGTGCACAAACAATGGTTTTGCCACTGCCCACGTCTCCCTGCAATAAACGGTGCATCGGATGACTTTGTGCCAAATCTTTAGTAATTTCAGCAATGGCACGCTGTTGTGCCGTGGTTAAGGCGAAACCCAGATTAGCCTGTAAAGGTTGGCTGATATGCCCGTCACCACATAAAGCTGTAGCATGACCATTCAAACGTTGCTGGCGTGCCAGCCGCATTGATAATTGCTGTGCCAGCAATTCATCGAATTTCAGTCGCTGCCATGCGGGTAAAGTGCCATCATGTAAATCTCGCGCCGTGTACTCGGGTGGAGGAGAATGCAGAAAAGTCAGACTTTCCAGAAAGGGCGGTAACTGCAATTGTTGTAATAGTTCGGCTGGCAAGGTATCGTCGGCTGGCAGATGCTTGAGCGCAGCTTGAATCAGGCGGTGTAAAGTGGGTTGATTCAGTCCATTAACTGTAGGGTAGATTGGTGTCAGACTTTCGGCTAATCCTTTGTCGATATCAGTACGAATTTTGGGATGTACCATTTCATCACCAAAAAAACCATGTCTGATTTCACCTAGCGTACGAATCACATTGCCTTCTGCCAGTTGTTTTTGCTGACTAGGATAAAAATGTAGAAAACGCAGATACAAAACATGGCCGGACACATCTTTGACTTGTACTACTAACTGTTTGCGTGGACGAAATTGTATTTGCTGATGGATTACCGTTGCTTCAATCTGTACTGGTACACCTGTCTGAGCATCAGCAATTGGTGTGATATGAGTTTCATCCTCATAGCGTAAAGGCAAGTGCAGAGCTAAATCCCAGATATTACTGATATTGAGCTTGGCCAGTTTGGCAAGAGTGCCTGCACTAACTGGAAAAGGAAAAGCAGTAGTAGACATGGTGAAACAGTTAAAAGACATAATGCAATATTGCTACCATAGCATGTTTAATCGCATATCGCTATTCTGGCCGGCTTTACCTCAATTGATGGCGGATAAATGACTGGAGATTATTTAACAAGTTTGTTTACCGCAAAAATAAACCCGTTCTGCTAACCGGTAATTTTTTTCCGCAGCAAAACGGGTGGCTTTTCAGAAGCAATTAATCCTGTCGTTCTACTTGTGTTACATCACGTACTGCACCGGTATCTGCGCTGGTAGTCATCGCGGCATAGGCGCGTAAAGCAACGGAAACATGGCGCTGGCGTTTCACAGGTTTCCATGCACGGGCGCCACGGCTTTCCATTTCTGTACGGCGTTGTTGTAGTTCAGCATCGGATACAGCCAGATGAATCCGGCGTGCAGGAATATCGATTTCAATTATATCTCCTTCATGCACCAGACCAATATTGCCGCCTTCCGCCGCTTCTGGCGAAGCGTGGCCAATCGACAAGCCAGATGTGCCACCGGAAAAACGGCCATCGGTGAGCAGGGCACAGGCTTTACCTAATCCTTTGGATTTCAGATAGCTGGTTGGATAGAGCATTTCCTGCATGCCGGGGCCGCCTTTAGGACCTTCATAACGGATAATAACCACATCACCAGCCACAATTTGATTGCCCAGAATGGCTTCAACCGCCTCATCCTGACTTTCAAATACGCGGGCACGACCGCTAAATTTAAGAATACTGTCGTCTACACCAGCGGTTTTCACCACACAGCCACGTTCAGCCAGATTGCCAAACAAAACTGCCAGACCGCCATCCTGTGAGTAGGCGTGTTCTTTATCACGGATACAGCCATTTGCGCGATCCAGATCAAGCGATGGCCACATACAGTTTTGCGAGAAAGCTTCGGTTGAACGTATACCACCCGGCGCAGCCTGATAACGTTGTTTTGCCTCTGTATTGGCTGGATTGCTTACGTCCCAGTGTGCAATCGCATCTGCCAGCGTGGGCATGTGGACAGTATGCACGCTGGTATCCAGCAGGCCGGCACGATTGAGCTGGGACAGAATGGCCATTACTCCGCCGGCACGATGTACATCTTCCATATGATATTTCTGCGTAGCTGGTGCAACTTTACACAGACAGGGTACATGTCGGCTTAACTGGTCAATATCGGCCATTTTGAAATTAACCCCAGCTTCGGTCGCAGCGGCAAGCAGGTGCAATACTGTATTGGTAGAACCGCCCATAGCAATATCCAGGCTCATGGCATTATTGAACGCTGCCTCGGTGGCAATGCTGCGAGGAAGAACACTGCTATCATCCTGCTCATAATAGCGTCTGGCTAATTCAACAATACGCCGGCCTGCTTCGAGAAACAGCTCTTTACGTAAAGCATGGGTGGCCAGTAAAGAACCATTACCGGGTAAAGATAAGCCCAGTGCTTCAGTCAGACAGTTCATTGAATTGGCAGTAAACATGCCTGAGCAAGAACCGCAGGTAGGGCAGGCGCTGCGTTCTACACTGGCTACAGTTTCATCGCTGATGTTATCGTTGCCGGCTTCAATCATGGCATCAATCAAATCCAGCTTGCGTATTTGTTGCTGTCCATTAGTCGTAGCGATGATTTTGCCGGCTTCCATTGGCCCACCGGATACAAATATGGTTGGAATGTTCAGGCGCATCGACGCCATCAGCATTCCTGGTGTAATTTTGTCACAGTTGGATATACACACTAGCGCGTCAGCACAGTGGGCATTAACCATATATTCAACACTATCAGCAATCAAATCACGAGAAGGTAGGCTGTACAGCATTCCCTCATGACCCATAGCAATGCCATCATCTACAGCAATAGTATTAAATTCTTTGGCAATCCCTCCGGAACGCTCAATTTCTTGTGCTACCAACTGACCAATATTATGTAAATGCACATGGCCGGGAACAAATTGGGTGAATGAATTGGCAATGGCAATAATAGGTTTGCCAAAATCCTCATCGGCAACACCAGTTGCGCGCCATAGTGCACGCGCGCCAGCCATATTGCGCCCGTGTGTAGAAGTTTGTGAACGGTATTGTGGCATGATCATTCCCTTGTAATGTTTTTTTATCTGTAAATGTAAAACAACTGTCAGCATGGTACGCAGACAGTTGATATTTGTAAACTCAGAGCTAAACTTTAATTACAATGGTTGTAACCAGATAATTTGCAGTGTACGCCAAAATTTATTTTTTTCGAAATAGTATGTGCTAATATGTATTATCTACATGGCTATTTTTTAGCTTTTATGACTATTGTCTTGGCTAAATAATCCTGAAGAGTACGGTAATTAATATTTTTTAGAAAAAGCATAATCAGGCAAAAAATAGCCAGAAGTGGAAAATTAAATAATATATCATCCACTAATCTGGGTAATCTGAAAGGATTGACAAAGAAAAATAGCAAAATAACAATAATAAATGAAATTATCTTAAAAATAATTTCGCGAAGTAAGACAGTACCAACAAATCCCGGATTTTGACCGTAAATACCAATAACTTTAATACCCATGAGGCGTTTACCAATAGATTGCCCTGTGATACTCATCTGTATAGTTTGCCAAAGCGCCAAAATGGCTACTGGTAAAATAATATATAAAAATATACTTGATAGATCATGTGTTTCTTCAGAAACAAACAGCAATCCTAAAAGAGATGAGACCGGTTCTGTAGACCGATAGTCAGAAAGAAACCATAACTCAAAAGGTTGCACAATATTTTGTCCTAAGGCCTCAGATTCAAAATCAAATGTTGCGTTATAAATGCGCAGACCTATAAAAATAATAGAATAATATATTGCATTATTAATTAAGTAGGCTGCAATTCTCCTCCACGGGGAAGCCAATTCAGCTGCAACTGATCCACGGGATTCAGTCATAAAACAACTTGGATTGATTATTGTTTGAGTCTGAATGTTGTTGTGTGTTTACCATCATTGAACCTATCTCAGATTTTGTATATTTTGCTTTTAAGTTAACTGTTAGTCTGTTACTAAATTCTATAATAAATTAATTTATCGCACTTTCCCAATTCTGCATGGATACTGCCCATCTTCCATATGATATTTCTGCGTAGCCGGTGCAACTTTACACAGACAGCGTACATGCCGGCTTAACTGGTTAATATCAGCCATTTTGAAATTAACCCAGCTTCAGTAGCTGCGGCGAGCAGGCGCAATACTGTATTGGTAGAACCGCCCATAGCAATATCCTGGCTCATGGCATTATTGAACGCTGCCTTGGTGGCAATGCTGCGAGGAAGAACACTGCTATCATCCTGCTCATAATAGCGTTTGGTTAATTCAACAATACGCCGGCCTGCTTCGAGAAACAGTTCTTTACGTAATGCATGGGTAGCCATTAAAGAACCATTACCGGGTAAAGATAAGCCCAGTGCTTCAGTCAGACAGTTCATTGAATTGGCGGTAAACATGCCTGAGCAAGAACCGCAGGTAGGGCAGGCGCTGCGTTCTACACTGGCTACAGTTTCATCGCTGATTTTATCATTACCGGCTTCATTCATCGTATCTATCAAATCCAATTGGCGCCTTTATTGCTAACCATTAGGGTTTGCAAGATTATAATCGGCAACTCAAATTGCGCACCATAGTGCACGAGCACCCATAGTATACATGTAGTTAATTTTTATAAGCCCAGGGCTAAATTTTAATTACAATGGTTTTAGCCAGATAGTCTTCTAAAGTGCGCCGATAGGTTGCGGTGCGAAATAACATAAAAAAATAAAGTTATGATATTAGGTTTAACTAATGCAATTACAATATCTTGATAAAAGATCAGATTTAGCGATAGACCTACTGTGATTAATGCAACAGAAGGGACTATTGTACGGAGTAAAATAGTCCCAATAAAGCCGGGATACTATCTTCTATCCTGATAACCTTTATTCTTAGCAGTTTTTTTCCAAAGGATTAGCCTTTTGTACTCATCATAAATGCTCTGATCAATAAAATACATTAATAACGGAACTAAAGTGGCCAGTATTGAATATATTTTTCCGGCTAGGATACTGTGCAATATTTTGGCTAAAAGCCCAAAGAAAAGTATGTCCAGAATCATACCAAGATGAAAAATCAGCCCATTAATTAAAACAGCCGCAATACGCATCCGAGGTAAGAGGCTAGTTCAACTTCATAATCATTCGCTAAGGTATTAGTGAATGAGGATGAAAGAAAATTTGTCTTATGTAGAGGTATTCAAAAGTAAATATAAGATATATAAAGTTATATTATATAAACTTCTTGCAGGGTAAATAATATTTTATTTTTAATATATCAATTTATAGTTGGATTGACAGGAAATAAACTATTTACTGAACTAGCAGATAGACTATTTGGATAAATAGTAATGCCACTGCAATTATAAATTTCTGTTTGATTAGAAAACAACAAAGTAATTATTTAAGCTATAAAATCTTTAGGAAATACTAATTTGCAATTTTATATTTGTATTTAAATTAACTGATTAATGATGATGTTAAGTGTATTTGTGTCAATGATTGCTTATATCACTATGACTTAATGCCTTTGATTACAATGGTGTTAGCAGGATAGTCTCATCGTTAGGCTATTTGCCTCTAATCGAATTTAACAGACAACCACTCCTTAATTTTGTTGTTTGAATGTGCGTGGTCATTCCAATTTGGATTAGCTTTATATATTCTTCTGATTGCTTAGTGCTCTTATTGCTTTTTAAACAGATTTCCGTTGCTCTACTGATGAATTACGTTAGAATCAGCTTATCTGTTTGTAAAGGGGGTGAATCATGCAGCCATTGTCACATTATCCGTTTATTATTATCGGTGCTGGTCCCGTTGGTATGCTCGCCGCTCTGATGTTACAGCAGCAGGGTAAGCCTGTATTACTGCTGGAAGCGCGTGCTGCCGACAGCCACTTAACTGACCAGCGCACGCTGGCCTTGTCGTATCACAGTATTCAGGTTTTCCGCCGGGCTGGTGTGGATCTGCCTGATGAAACCTTTACTTTTATTCAGCAGGTGCATGTATCGCGGCAACAACATTTTGGTCGTGTATTGCTGACAGCGCAGGATATTAATTTGCCGTATCTTGGTGCCACAATTGATTATGCTCGGCTATTACATGCCTGTGAAAAGGCATTGCAAAAATATCATATCCCTGTGCAATGGCAGACTACTGTAGAACAAGTACAAAGTACCGCACATTGGGCTTCAGTACGATGTGTATACCAGCAACAACAGCATATTCTGACGGCGCAATGGCTGATTATGGCCGAGGGCGGTAATCTGGCGGCCAGCTTGCCGGATATTCGGGTACGCAGCTATGATTACCAACAGCAGGCACTGGTAAATACCCTGAAATTTGAATCTGGTAATCAGGCTGTTGCCTATGAACGTTTTACCCGAAATGGCCCTTTCGCATTATTGCCTTATGGTGATGATTTTCGCCTGGTATGGACTTGTACTCCCGAGGAAGCACAACAGCGCCGGCAGCAGGATGTGCATGTATTTAATCAACAATTACAAGCTGTAATAGGAAGCCGGTTTGGTCAGTTGTGTCAGATGGGTACGCCGGCGACTTTTCCGCTGAAATTGCGTCAGCTTAATCAGGTGTACAGTCAACGGGTAATCTGTATCGGCAATGCAGCTCAAACCATGCATCCGGTTGCAGCTCAGGGGTTGAATCTAGGGGTACGCGATGCGGAAACGCTCAGTGAGATATTGGGTAATGCTGGTTCGGCTGAGTTGGATAATACTGCTTTAGCCAGAAAGTATGCGCAGGCACGTGCATATGATGCTCATGCAGTTGTCGGTTTTACCCACATTCTGGTACAGCTCTTTGATCATGCCCATAGCGGGCTGAAATATGGGCAAAGTCTGGGTATGGGCATCTTGGGCGCAATACCTGCATTAAGACATCAATTTACCAGACGGCTAGTTTTCGGCTTGAACCAGCATTCCAGTTATCTGGTTAAATGACACTGTTTTATCAATATGGATAGTAATATGGGTAATAAACAGCAGTATGATTTTGATGTCATTATTCTGGGGGGCGGACTAGTTGGCGCCACTCTGGCTCTGGCCTTGCTCCAGCAGGGCAAAAAAGTGCTGTTGCTGGAAAAAAAGCCGCCCCAAACTAATTTAAGCAGTCTCTCTCATTCTTGGGATGCCCGTATCTATGCTGTTAGTCCAGCTAACCAGCAGTTTTTAAATAAGTTAGGTGTCTGGCCAGCAGAGCGGGTACAGACAGTAAACCGTATGCAAGTGTATGGTGATAATCATGGACATATCAGCTTTGATGCCACCAGTGTGAATGTACCCTGTTTAAATTATATGTTGGAAAACCGTTATCTGCTGGCAAAAATATGGCTGGCACTGGCAGAAAATGGCGTAACGATAGCAGAAAGTCGGCCACAGTCAGTTAAAACCGATGTCTGGTCAGCACAGATAACACTTGAAAATGGCAAATCTTATCGTAGTCAGTTACTGGTAGGTGCGGATGGTGCTAATTCATGGCTGCGTGAACAGGTTGGCATCGAAGTGAGCGCATCTCCTTACCGACAGCAGGGGGTAGTGGCTAATTTCAGCACGGCAAAGCCACATCATGGTTGTGCCTATCAATGGTTCCGTGGTGGCGATATCCTCGCTTATCTGCCTTTACCACAACAACAGATTTCTATTGTCTGGTCAACTGCTGATGCAGAAAAGCTGACTATGCTGGCCGGGGAAGATTTTGCATGGCAGGTTACTCAGGCTGGCCATTACACACTGGGCGAGCTAACGCTGACTACACAAGTATTCACATTTGATCTGATAAAACGTCAGAAACAATTTTTATTAATGGTCGCGTAATATATTATTTCAAATAAATAAACAAATAAGATAAAATAAGCCTATTCCGCAATCTTTAAACCTATTCCGCAATTTCACCGTTGCTATGCTCAAAAGGCGTTAAGGGACGAGTGCGCCTAATATATACTTTTTTAGTCATGCTTACACTGGCGTGACCCATTAATTTACTCGCTTCCTCTTCGCTAGATACAAGCGATTTATCTGTCGCAGATTTAGCGCGTAAATCTCTGAATTGAATCTGCGCCAACTCCACGGCATGTTCTGGGTGGTTTTGAATAGCTAAACTGCGGGCAACATCAAAGCGGTACTCTAGGTTGCTTATAGTCATTTTTCTTTTACGTTTGTTTAGAAATAAAAAACCGCCATGAGGAGCGCGACGCGTAATAATATTCTGCAATCTGGCTGTAACAACGAATCTAAGGGCGTGACTTGTTTTGTTTTGCTTGATACTGAGTATGCCTTTTTGGATATGGTCGGTATGAATTTTAACTGTGTCACAAGGACGCTGCCCAAGCATCATCGCTATCTCCATCGCATCACGCAAATCTTGGCCACCATATTTATACAGGATGCTATAGATATAATCTTCAACATATACATCCCTTGGCTGTTCTTTATTTCGTTTGATATCTTTTGATGGTGATTCTTTTGATGTATACCCCCAATGAGCAGGGCGGCAATATGTCCATACATGGCTAAATAAAGCCATTTCCCTGTTGGCTGAGACTGGTGCATTGTTACGCCATTTAAAATATTCCCGTATATGGACTGCATCAATATCTTCTAGAAGTACCGGATTGGCACCACCAAAAAACAAATTTAGATTTTTTGCTTGGTAGTGATTATCTTTCTGTGATTTAGGTGCTTTTTTAGGGACTACTTCCAACATATATCGTTGTAATGCCTGCACAAAAGTGATTTGGTGAGCCTTATCAAGCTTCTGTAGTGACAACTCCGACCATTTTTGACAGGCTTTCACATAATCATTGCCTAGCGGTATTTCTTTACGCGGTTTGCCACCAGTATCGAAGTAATACCATGTCACTATGCCGTTGCGCGTTTTGCGTTTACGTGCACGCATGCCTGTTGGTAGATTTAAATTAACTGTTGCTTTACGACCCATATAGCCCCCAATAATAAGATTATGCCGAGTTGCTTAGCATAGGTGATTGCCAGCGTGTTTTAACTTGAGTACTGCTTGAATGCTGCTTTTTATTCCCTAATAGGGCTTGGCGCAATACTATCGGCTCATTTCTTCCATTTAAACGAAAAGGAATACCCTGTTTTCTTAAATGTTCAACTTGCTTGCTTTTGGCTTTATACCCCGTTAATACGATTACCTCTGCTGGTGTCAAAAATTCTGCATAGGGTGATGTTTCAGACATAATCTTGCTCATATAAAAACCGGCTAATTGCCGGTGTGTGTGTTGTTACGTTTGCTTAGGGTTATTTAGGTTGCGGTGTGTTATGCCAGTCGCAGGATAGGCCTCCGGCGTAACCATCCCTGTAAGTAAGGCAGGTGATTTTGCGTCCATCTCTTAAAGTTATAGATGTTTCTCCTATATGACGGGCGGCTTCTTTATCAATCTGTTTACGTGTTTCGGCTCTCTCGGCTTCTGTCATTTCACAACCAGCAATAAAAAAAGCCGCTGTAGCAGCTATAATCAATTTAGTTTTCATGTTATCTGTCCTGATAATCAAAATAAAAGCCAGCGATTAGCTGGCGTTGTCTACTCATCCACGGAAATGCACTCATCGAATGCATTTGAATTGATAAGTTATCCGTAAATTGTCAACGTTAAAGGGATCCACTCATCATTCTCATAACACGGAATCCAATCATCTGCTTGGTAACCTGTAGGGCAAGGGTTTTTTTCATCACAAGAAACAACCGTCCCTTTACGCGCACCAGTAAAAATAACGATAAAACCCTTATGTTTATTTCTTCGCGCTACGGGATACATATCTTCAGGAAGTAGCGTTTCAGCCTTTGAAATCATGATTAACTCCTTTCAATTTGAATTGTTTGTAATAGATAAACTAAAGCCCGCTGGTTGGCGGGCATTTGAACTAAATTAATTTTGCGGTATTGATTGTCTTAATTCTTCCAACCTTGCACCGATCCGCGTTTGCTCCTCCGTGTGTTGCTTAAAAAATTCGAACGCCTGAGGAGGCAGAACTCCACCCACATCTTCTGCCATTTGTGCAGCCAAATCCTCTTGCCCTTGCAGAAACGCTTCATATTCATCAATCATTTTTAAAGCTGATTTGAACTCCTCATTACTAACAGCTTCTGCAATTAACGATAAGCTTGATTCATCAAAACATTCTAAAAGCATCTTTTCATCTCTCTATCGATTTTTAAACTCGGGCAGGGTAGCAGGTGGTTAGGCATCGACTGCCATCGTGCATATGCCAGAACTGCACTTCCAACAAACAACCCAATTCTACTATATATATTCAATTTGCATTGTTATCCTTAACCAGTTTCAATGATTCGGATATGATTTGTGTCTTAGGCTTTTCAGAAAATGCATACTCTATCTTTACCCCTATAAAAAATAGGATTAACTTTTCGTATACGCTTAGGTTTCTTGATACTTCTGTATAACCGTTTGCTGGTGTCATCCCTAACATCTCTAAGGCGGCTAGCCGAGCTGGATAAGCTAAGGCGTCTACTTCCTCGTTATCCTTTTGCTCAAGTTCTAAAAAATTACCCTTAACCACCTCAATATCATAATCATCAAAATGCGAATATAGTGCTTCATACTCACGATATAGCGCTTTTGCTGATTGAGATTTGACGCCGGCTTTGATGGTTAATTGAAAAAACACAACGATAGTAATTATGAAGCCGGATATTATTGCGCTACACAATCCGGCTACCGTGCAAATAGCCACGAGCATCAAAATAAACGCAGCCAACTTATCTAGTCGACCGAAAAACTTATACATAAATTTTTCATACCAAAATGAATAGGCAATCAAAAATTTTAAGTGTTGCGCCGTTTGTTCCTGGTTATCCATGCGTATTACCTCCATCTGTTATTAAGCTCAAAAACTAAAGCCGCACTAGGCGGCATTGTTTGTGTTATCTGTCACGACCGCTTACGGCGGTCAGTCGGCACATACGAAAGTAAAGGAGGGCTAACTATGTGCTGCGCGCTGTTATTAATCCCGCCACCTGCGCGCTGGGCGGGTCAGAACACACCTACACCAAAAACTGATTACTCCACGCGTGAGCTGCTTCCCATCCGTCCAATGTTTTTTCTGCGATAACTTTTTTGACAGATTTGCATTTACCCTGATGTATTTTTTTGGATTGTTACTTTTTTCTTTCTTTAGGATTGTGCGAAAGACAACAACATGAAACCTGCGTTTACAGGCTTGTAAATTACATTATTCATTTGTATACCCTAATCTTTCCGGCGCCGAATGTAATATTTAACCCTCATCGAAGTTGCCAACAGTCTTGCTTCGTTAACCGCTATTAACAACGCCCATCTATTGCTACTTGATGCTATAATTTCCCCACTGGAAGTTATTCGGGCATAGTTACAATGGGCAGACGCCCAACTCTTTAACTCATCAATTACTTTTTCTGGTATATTCCATCCATTTTGCGACAAGGTCATTGCGACGTAATTGTCATCCGTTAAATTGAATTCCTCATCATTAACAGTAAGAAAAAGACAAAAGTTTTCACCACCCACAATCTCGTATGGAGAAAAAAGCAGAATTCGACCGTCATCGCGGCGTTCAATCTCCCAAGAGTCTTCTTTTAATGTTAATTCTTCATTATTAGTCATCTTAACACCTCCTAATTAGGGCACCTAAATACCATAGCGAGCGCCAACTTTGCTGCGTCCTCAATCGCTTTGTGCAATAGATTTAAATCCCTGTGCTCTGCTATGATTTCGCCGCTGTCTACAACTTGCGCGTATTTAATGCCGTGCGTATTATTTAATTCCTGTATTAATTCTTCTGTTAGGTCTAATTCTCTATCAGCGACGTACATGGCAGTTCGAGCATCGTCCGTCAACTTAAAAGATAATTCGTCTCTACTGTGAATATACAAAAAAGCCGTGCCCCATAGCCAAGTTCAAATGGGGCGAGGATTGCCGCATTCTTGTCATTAAGCTTCAAAACAGCCCAGCTGGGAAGGGTTGATACAGCCTCTGTAAATTTAGTCATATACATATACATTTTTATTGCCTCTCAATACAAAGCCTCAGCATCACCGCGCAAGCGTTCTGCATCACTCATCCGCGTATACGCATCAGCTATCCGTTTAACTTCTAAATCTGCTAATTGCTCTTTTTGTTGCATTTGTTTAGCGGCGTATTCGCGCTGCATCTGTAGCTGCTCTGTTTCAGTAGGTACAGGTAATATCATCATGGAAGCAGTCATAAAAAAAACTGCAATAAATGCAGTTATCTGTAGTTTAATCATGGTTTCACCAATACTAAATTGCAATCAATTTCACAAATCGGAATAAAGGTTTCCCAGTTTTCTTGCTAATTTTAGGACTTCTTCCATTTACAGTAACTTTCTCCGCCTGTGCGATGTATATGCATCTTACGTCATGCGTTTTTTTTGCAAGCTCTATAAACTCATAGCAGCGCTCTAGGCTAGAGTAATCAGGTGAAATCTGATACGCATTATTATTGGAATAATACCTATCTGATGGGCTGAGCTTGTTGGCAATATCGCCTTTTCTTTGCTCTTCTTTTTTTATAGATTTACCAAAAACTGCGTACATAACTACCTCTTCCTTTCTATTAAAAACGCCAGCTAATAGCTGGCGTCTTATTAATAATATGAATCTATATAGTCTGGATGCAGATGATCATATAAATGTGGTTCCATGTTTATAACTTGAAAATTATTGCATTCTTCAACATTTGTAATTTTAAAATCATAAACATGAGGCCATTGAGGAACTTCAAATTTACAAAGCGTAATCCCATTTTCTCCATCAAATCGTAATCCAGTCTCATAACATATATCTACAAGTATATGGTCTAAGCTTTTGTCGTTGATTCTACAAGAAGAAAGTTCATGCGTTATTGATTTTAAAAAAATTTCCAAATAAGTCTCAAAAGGACAATCTCTTTTGTAGTAAAATATAGGACTATCTTTTATCACAGCAACAATTTGATCTTTAATTCCCGGATAATCCCAATCAATACCAATCTGAATATAAAAATCATTGCGGTACCATACTGTATATAATTTTCGTCCTGTCATTTCAAGCTCCATTAAAAAGCCAGCTAATAGCTGGCAAATTAATCTTTTATAAAAGTAAACCAGTGCGTGCCTCCATGTCTTTTAGTCACATGGCCAAACAATGGTTTATGCGGTGTGAGGGCTAAAATATCCTTAACCTTGATTTGGGTTTCATTCCATTTAAAGATTAAAGTGCCGTTTGGTTTTAAAACTCGGAAACATTCAGCAAAACCTTTCCGTAAGTCATCTCGCCAGTCTTGTCCTAGTATTCCATACTTCTTAGCCAGCCACGATTTAGAACCGGCTTTGTTCAAATGCGGCGGGTCAAAAAACAACAAGATGAAATTCATTATCTTCGAATGGCAAATCAGTAAAATCCAGCAGGATATCTGGTTTAATTTCCAATGCACGGCCATCGCATAAAGTAGTAGATTCCTGTCTTTTGTCACCAAATAGACAGCGCTCATCTTGCTTATCAAACCACATCATGCGACTGCCACAGCATGGGTCTAGTACAGGTGCAGTCATTTTAAAGCTCCAATAAAAACGCCAGCATTTAGCTGGCTTCATTTTCTAAATTTGTTAGCTTTTAAACGGGATAGAATAGACAAGAATATATAATTACTGTACACTCATTACTGTTTTGTTAGTAAAAATGCAAGTGATTTTTTTCTTGACTTTTACAGAAGACAGGTAATAATTCTGTCTACCTCGGTACACTCAGTGAAGCCCCAACTTCACTGAGTTTATTTTACTTGGCGGGCTTGGCTATTTAGGCATAGGGATTTCAGATATTGGGATATAATGGGTAATCGTAATAGCGGATCTATCCTCCTCACGCTCACCACGATCCCACCACTCCCATTCTGCTCTTTCTAGATAATAATAATCTATATCTAACCTTGTCCAATGCTTAGTTCGATATCTGGTGTGCGTGGTGCCTTCGATATAGATAAGGCATAGACAGTCTTTTCTAGGTGGTCCATCTTTTTCAAAACTATACCAATTAAGAAAATTATCCATTTCACCTCCTTGTTAAGGGAATGGCAGCTCATTGATATTAATCCAGTGCGTTATGCCAAGCTATCATATAGCACCTAATTTAGTTTTTAACTCTTCATAAGACTCTTTAAATGTGTGAGCCTCCGCACCAGTACAAACTGAAATAAGCATACGAGCATGTCCATCATCGCTTTCCCATAATAGCTGTATGCAATCAACATTAATTACAATGCCTGTATCATCTTGCTCTGTTACTTCTATAAATTTACTCATTTCAAGCTCCCAAATAAATAGCCAGCAGTCGCTGGCTATTTAACTATTAGTAGGTATCTGCGCTTTTAAATTCTCGCTAAGTCGACCTGTTTTATTAAAACAATCAACATCCGCTTGGGTTAGCTTTATTAATTTAATTTGATCACCGCAACGCCCGCACTTAGGGCTAACATATTTTTCTGCTAGCGAGTTTAAATATGCTTGGAGTTTCTCTTTTTCTTCAGCGGGGATATCACTATATTCCGTAAATTCCCCCCATTCACCGGCAGAGATTTCTTCCGTCATAAGCATATCTGCATCCGATAAAATTTCATCAACCGAAAGGGGGAAAGTTTTATATGCCCGAATTAACTCACAAACTTCGATAACCACCCCAGCATATAAAGCTTCGCAATTAGTTAAACACTCTTCCAAATCTTCATAACATTTGGTATCAGAAAAAGGTTTAATTCTGAAGCACACTTCAATATTTTGATTACTCATTTTCAGCTCCAAAAATAAAACCAGCTAGGTGCTGGTTTATGTGTTATTGATATTTTAATTCTCATCTATAGGTGCATACCGCACTACTGTTACCACTTCTTCTACAGGCTTCACTTCGTAAAACTCAAATACCTCAGTGATTCCCGCTGAGTGCCAGCGTGAGGCATCTTCTTCATACTCAATACTGAAAAACCTGTCTTGGAGTTTAACTATATCGCAGCACGTAAAGAAGGTGTCGGAAGATTCTATAACCTCATGTTCTACACTGAAAGACCGGACTAGTCTAGTGGCTTCAAGGTTAGATATTGTCTCTCCGGTAGCATGCTTGTCTAGTATAAGCTCTACAAATTTTTCGTCTGAAAATACATCTAAATCTATTTTGTTCATTTTTTTCAGCTCCAATAAAAAGCCGCACTAGGCGGCTTCACGTTCATATTTCTCACATTTAACAGCTATATACCTGCTCCATAATTGTTATTTAGCATTATTGCCTCCTATGGAAAAACATTAATCATTGCCATCCCATCCATCATGATAAATACGTTTCATTTTCTGCATTTGGGGTAAATTCATTTAATTTTCAAAGTCTCAGTTTGAATTAATTCAACGCCCTGCACATCAATGCCAGATTTAAGTACTTCTTTTAAAGCATTTTTATCTACCTCTTTAACCGTCTTTATACGGAAATACTCATCAGGGATAAGACTTTCATCAAAAACTTCAACTTTTGGCGGGTTTTTCCGAAAACTCATTGAGAAAGTTCCATCGAAAGAATTAATCCGCTTGATGTCCGAGCGTCTCATTTGAATTTCAATGTATTTTGTTATGTTTTCAATTTTATTATCAAACCATTTCAACTTTGCCTGCATATCTTTTATATGGTTGGAGATCATTTCCCTTTGAGATGAAAGATTCAAAACATATCCACCGACATCCAGTGCTTTACTTTGAAAATCTTCTATAACCATTGCGATGGTATCAGGTGAAATGTCTGCATCATTATCCATTGCATTAAGTAATCTAACAACATCATCCGCACATTGATACAGTTTAATATTACTCATAATTATCTCCAAAATAAAAAGCCGTACTAGGCGGCTTATAATTAATTATTAAAATGGGATATCGTCTTCAATATCATCAGGAGCGGTCATAGGTTGCGTGTGCTGCCGTTGTGGCGGTGCTGGCGTAGAGACTGGGGAATTAGGCTTAAATGTACGCTTATCATATAGTGGTTTACTGGCGATGTGAGCAACCATTTTTTCCAGCATAACTTTCTCTGTTGAGCGATTCAGAATCTCCGAGGCGGTAAACTCTGTTTTTGCTTCAAATGGCGCTAAAATCATGGGCTTTGGATTATTGTCACCATCCTCCTGCACCATCTGTACTACCAGCCCAATTGGCTTATTCTGTAACGCTGTAAAGCAAGGTTTAATAACATCAACAACCTGCCCAGTTTCTTTATCATATTGCTTTACCGCACAATTAACAGGCTCGCCCGCACTTTTTTCCCTTAGACAGGCCAAAATCGCATAAACCAAGCTCTGCCCACTTTGATTTTTTTCGCCGTTACGATAACTAGTATTGATATAAAAGCGCGCTTTTTGCTTTGAATCAGAGATGAAATTAAAAAATAAACCCTCTGATCTGCCATTGACTCCGTCTTTAACGTGCCAGATAACGCTTTCAAAATGGCCAATGTATTTCCCGGCTTCATTAATAAATCCACCTAGTGCGTCGGCATCTTTTGCATATTGGGCGGTTTGGTTATTAAGTTCAAACATTATTACTTCCTTTCTCTATACCGTAATAATCACAAATAACTGTATCAACTTTATTTAAATCATTTTCTATCAAATCTTGTTCAAACATATCTATAGGCGTTTTTACCGTGTCATTGCCATTGTTGTGTGTGCTAAATAAATAGTTGCCATTAATTACCTGCGTGCGCAGAACGATTGTTACCATGCCCTCAAGCACAATTTTTTCATCCAGTAGCTTGCCAATGGTTTTGATGCTGGTTCTGCCCATTTCATCAGTTTGAGTGTGCGCCATGATGTAAATACGCTTGTCAGTAGGGCAGCTAGTTGCGGCGTCTATAACTTCGTATGCATTCTTTGCCAGACAGTTGTATTTATGAAATACTGCATTGCCTTGAAGTTCATCCGTTACGCTGCGCATAAATTCATTACTCATCAAATACTGAAAATCATCGATAATGATTGTTTTAACGTGATCAGGCAGCCTGCGTAAGATGCGTACAATTTTGTCTGAATTGTCGCTAACAAAGATATTACCATCAGTCCATGTATCATCTTCCCGCTTTTCCCTTTGGCACCATTCTTTAGATTTGAATGGCAACGGCTTTTGCCTGATCTGAATTAAAAATGATGTTTTAGGGTCTAAATTACGCAATGAAGTGGATTTCCCCGTACCACTGTCGCCAAGCACAAATGTCGTAATACTCATATCAACCTCCAAAGTATTTATTTATTTGCACATCTTCATTAGATGAAATAGTTTTCTTTTTTTGAGAATATCCATAATTAATAATTGCATTTTCTAAGCGTTTCCCTAACTCAGTTTCCGCAGTGTTTGCTACCAATTTTTTTGCATGAATAGCATTGATGAGATTACTAACATCAGTTACAAGGTTATGTTCTTCCATTTTTTTAAAGCTCCATTAAAATAGCCAGCACTAGGCTGGCATCACTAAATCAAAACCCAATCATTCATCACAGGCATACTGTTTTAAATCCTCATGCATTTCTACACCCTCGGGTAAATACCATTTTTTTACATCTTTATCCCATCTGGCTCCATGCTGTTTTGCTATCCATCTTTCAGGGTAGGGGACATTTAAGTATGTTCTAGCTGCCCGCTGGCTCATTATTTTTGCTTTTTTGGCTTCTTCCTTTTTCTTTTCACGTTCCGCAGCTTTAGCATTAACTTTTGAGTAATCCGGTGGGTCGGCATATAACGCACTGGCCAAAAGCTTGGCCGCTTTAGTGTATTGATAATCCCTATCCCGTCTAGTATTAGCTTCTTTAATCAACCCGCCCAAGAGTAGCTGCTCACGTTCGTCCGTTTTAAAATCCCCGTAGTCCAAAAGCGCATCGAAAATCCCAGTATTCGATAATTGCTGCGGGTTTTTAATATATTTCAACTTGCGTGTTAAAAAATCGGCAAATGTATCCAAGGTTTTAGCGTCTACTGGGTCAAAGCTATAATCTTTATCTATGATGCTCGCATCTTGAAATTCTTTAAGAAATTTCCGTAGTTTAAGTCGAGCTTGTTTTTTTGGCGTGTAGTTGCTAAATTCTTCATGCTCAGCCTGCTTTTTAGCTAAGCTTTCAGCATTGAGCCTAGAAAGGTCAGGCCTGGATTGCTGTATAGCTGTGCTCATTATTCCACTCCAATAAAATAGCCAGCTATTTAGCTGGCAGATTATGTATAAGAGAATTCTATAGAATCAGCGTCCATATATATCTTTGTTAATACGGTTATCTGGGCAAAATGAATCCTTGCAGTCGTCTATCTTTTTTATTTTAAAATCAAAATACTTAGGCTGTTTAGGGGTTTTAAATTTGCAAAGCGTAATTCCCTCTTTACCATCTAAACGTAGCTTGTGTCTTCTAAACAGCCATGAAATAATATCGTCCAAATCCATCTGGAGCATTTCGTATGAAAAGTCTGCCGCAAACATTTGCAAAAAATGCTCGAAAACCCACTCAGAAATAGTCCCGTCATGTGGATAGCCAGCAAAAAAAGTATCAACAATACTAATAATCCGATCTTTAATACCAGGGAAATCCCAATCAATACCAATCTGAATATAAAAATCATTGCGGTACCATACTGTATATAATTTTCGTCCTGTCATTTCAAGCTCCATTAAAAAGCCAGCGATTAGCTGGCGTTGTCTACTCATCCACGGAAATGCACTCATCGAATGCATTTGAATTGATAAGTTATCCGTAAATGTGAGCGTCTACAGGTTCCCACGTGTTTTCATCCATGCAGGAAGTCCAATTCTCCGATATAGTTCCCACAGAGTTGCGTGATTTGTGCGGGTCGCCAGCCTCAACCACTACACCGCTTTTCTCCCCGTAAAAAAGAACAACCTCCCCGTTGTGTTTTGATTTTCTAGCCACAGGGTATTTAATTTCAGATGCTTTTGTTTCAATCTTCTTTGCTTTAGTAAGTTTAATCATAGTTAATTCCTTTCAATAAAATATGTAATAAAGCTCAAAAACTAAAGCCCACTCGTTAGAATGGGCTGCGATTTTTAAACTCATTAGCGTGTTTGTATATCTAAGTATTTGTACATTCAGATATACGTCAAAGTTGGTGTTTGAAGTCGCTCTCCTTTCATAAAGTTCTTTGGATTTTTAGACTTGTCTGTCTGTAAGCGTTACCGGCTTACTGGTTTTGTTCTGGCCGCCCGCGAGGGCTTAACGGCTTGCCAGCAAGCTCCTTAACTTGCCTCGGGCTTTTATATCCCGCTGCCCTGAGCCGGTGCGGTGAAGTTGTTTAACTTCGATGGGTGCATATTACAATTGTGATTAAGATTGTGCAATCATTTTTGTAATTATTTAAGTGTAAAAGTAATAAACAGTTGATTAATAAGGCTATTAAAATTACATTTGTAATGATTAAGTGTAAAAAAAACCGCTATATTTAGCGGTATATAAGTTGCTTCTTAACCACCTCGCCAGACCATTTTGCCTAGGACTTGAAATTGATCATATGTTTCTTGTGTTACGTGCATGGGTTCATAATCTGGATGGTAACTAATAATATCTATGCCATTTTCTGTATTGCGTAACTCTTTTATATATAGCTTGCCCTTAAAAATTATCGCATATATACAGCCATCAACAACATCTACATCACTGATATCAAGTAGGATTGTATCCATATTATATAAAAGAGGTTCCATTGACTCCCCTCGTACATACATAGCTTTGAGGGTGGCTTCATTAAGCCTACGACTTTGGAGCCAACTTTCTCTAAAAAGTAATCTTTCTGGGTTATCGCGAACTATCCAAGTCGCATTGCCAATACCCGCAGATAAACTTATATCGTAATATGGAATTTTCACATACGCTCCTATATCAGGATTGTCCACATCTTTTTCAGTGTAACTGCCTATTTCTGACGACGCCGGCGCTACACTTAAATCAATCACGCCATTTATCAAATAATTGGGCGTGGTGTCAAGTGCCTCAGCAAGCTCTATGATTTTTCTTGTACTTTTATTTCTACCCTTTTCTATATGGGCTATTGTGCTTTGTTTGATGCCTGCTATTTTCCCCAGCTCCTCTTGCGACAGTTTTTTCTCCTCTCGAAGTTTAGCTACGCGCTCGGCGAATGTGGTCATACTTCACTTTCCTATTTAAAGTAATGAATTTATCACATATGTGATTATCGCTACAAATTTGTATACCTACTTATTACCTACTTAATAAATTACAAATGTTATAATATAATTTGATTGTTAATTATAAATGTGATTAAATAAGTTCAATAGTAATATTGGTATTCATTATGGATTGGCAAAAACTTCTTAAAGAAATCTACGCTAGTGGACTGACACAAAAAGAAATGGCACAAAAAATCGGCGTTTCTCAACCATGGATTAATGCTGCCTTACAAGGGACACGCGGGAAAAAAGTTAGTTTCGATATTGGTATGGCGATTAAGAGCTTACATGAAGCGGTTAAAGTCAAAAAAATAGATCAGATTACTTATAAATAAAAATTGAGACATACGATGACAACTAAAACGAACTGGTTAGCATAGGTTAGAGGTGCAATATGAGCCCATCAGAGACATTAAAACTGCTAGGTAGGCCAATAGCCTATCACCCGCGACTAGCGAAGCTGCTAGGCAGTGTAAACGCAGCCATATTATTCGGGCAGTTTGTGTATTGGTCAGATAAGACTGAGCACGAGCTTGGAATATATAAAACTGCTGCACAGATTGAAGATGAAACCGGATTAAGTGCAAAAGAGCAGGAAACGGCTCGGAAGAAATTAAAAGAGCATGGAGTTCTGCATGAGACACATAAAAGGCTAGAACACCGGCTTTATTTTAGGATTGATTTTGCTGCTTATGACGAGCTTGTTTGCAAGCATTTGGCGAATAGCGAAACAGAAAATACCGAATCGCCGAATGACGAATCACCAAACGACAAATCGGAGATTCCCGAAACGCAAAAAGGGGATTCGGGAATCGACAAATCAGGTATTCGCGAAGCTACAAATGAGGGATTCGCGGGGGCACAAATGGGGGATTCGTATAAAGGAGCATTAGATTACAACAATAGATTACTGCATAAGAATACAGAAAATATATATACAGGCACTGCAAAACCTCCCTGTGAAGAAAAACAGACCACCGGCGAAAAAAAATTGGGGGTATGGGCTGAGGGTTTAGCCTTGCTCACAGACAAGGGAGTTGATGAACAGGTTGCCAAGGATTTTATTGCCATACGGAAATCGCAAAAGGCACCGCTCACCATGACAGCCCTAGGCAGAATTGAGCGGGAGGCAAACAAAGCTGGGTGGACGCTTGAGGGAGTAATTCGACTGTGTGCAGAAAAAGGCTGGCGTGGGTTTGAAGCTAAATGGTTGCTGGAAGACCGTAATCAGCCTCAGCCACACAAGCCTAGCGTTAAAGACGTGCCTCTTCACACAGAGGGGGGAAGATTGTCATGGTAAGCGGATTGACATCGGTAGGCAGCATGTTTGCCATCCACCCGCAATTTGTGGTTGCCGGACAAAGCACAGCCACATGCAGCACACATGGCGAATACCAGCAAACGAAATATCAATCTGGTCGCGTTACCAAATGCCCAGAGTGCGAACGTGAACGCGAACAACAACGCATTGCAGACGAAAAAGCGGCGCAGTTACGAGAAGCTGCCGAACGTAAAAGCAAACTGATTGACGATCTAATCGGCAATTCAGGCATTCCAAAACGCTTTCTTGGCAAAACGCTAAAAAACTATCAGGTGAGTTGCAAAGAGCAACAGGATGTAATTAACGACGCCAAGGCTTTTTTGATTGAATTTAGCAGCCCTCAGGGGCACTCTGGGCGCTGTATGACAATGCTGGGCAATACTGGTACAGGAAAATCTCACATCGCCAGCGCGATGGCTTTATGCGTCATTAAACACTATGGTGGTACAGCGCGTTTTACCAGCGTTTCAGAAATTAACAGGCTGGTTAGAGAATCGAAGAGCTACAACGCTGAATACACTGAAACAGAAATCATTACAGCCTTTGGAAATTATGACCTGCTGATTGTTGATGAGGTTGGCATTCAGTCTGGTACTGATGCAGAAAGCCGTGCGTTATTCGATGTTTTTAATGCCCGCTATCAGAACATGAAACCGACGATTGTCATTAGCAATCTGAATATAAACCAGCTTAAAGACGCATTGGGTGAACGCATCGTCGACAGGCTAAAAGAGGGTGGCGGCTTAATTCTTGGTTTTAACTGGGGGTCGTATCGTGGATAAATTGAAGCTTGTTTTAAAGAAGTGGGGAGAAAAAATAATAATGCCCAGATTTGTTTTCTGGGAGTTCGTGATTTTATGGATATCGACGATAACACCAATATTTTCAACCGCCTTATCTATGAATACCCTTGATTTTTTGGGCTGGTTTATTCTTTTGGTATATTTTGTAATTATCCCGTATACACTTTTATCGATTCTTTATTTGGAAATAAAGGATGTTGAGGAAAAAAAGAAAAGGGTTACTGATGAATAACTTAAAAATAGCTTTCTTTGCGTGGGTATATCTATGGGCGGACACGCTAAAAGCAATATTTACGCCTATTGGGGATAGGAGCATAACCTTTAAAGAATTTATAGAAGATAACGGCGTATTTGCTCCTGTTCTCTTGGTGTTTATGCTGTTTTGCCCATTTTTGATAATTCCTATTATTTGGCACGGGATGAAGAAAAATAAAAATAAAAAGGCTATAAGGGCATTCATTCGGGATGTTGAGAAGCGCAGAGGTAAAAAATGAAAATTAAATATATCAAAGAGGCGGCGCACACGTGGTTGTTTTATACGCCTAAGGTCATGTTAAACGACATTAGAGATGCGGCAAAAAATATTAGAGCTGCGGCAAAAAACTTCTATATCGCATTCGAATATTTAGCTTCATTTTTAATTATTTTGCTGATGTGGATTTTCCCAATTCCTATCATTTTCATTGGGGCTAAATCTTTAGAAAATCTGGAAAGGGAAAGAGATGAACACTTGTGTAGCTTGTTGCGTCGCTTGTCGTCATTGGATGCTGAAACGAAAAAATAATAAAGGCGAATATGTTGCCGATGAGATGACAAGGAAAGGCGGCTGGGGCTGGTGTCGGTTTGATGAGATATGGAGATATTTCCCTTATTGCGGGGAATGCTCAAAAGGCAAATTTGAGCCAATAGAGGATGAGCTGAGAAAGAAGCGGGAAGAGTGGATAGCTAGAAAAGATGCAGAACACAAAAAACGCTGCCAAGAACTTATGCAGATGGAAAGGTGAAAATAAACAAATGAATGAGATTGAGACTGAAATGTACATTGATCCGGTAGCTAGTAAAGAACAAGCAAAAGCATGTCAACGTTTATGGTCGACGGTTATTATTTATGCACTAAGAGAGGCACGCGAAAGAATAGCCAACACAAAAGCCAAAAATCTCGAATGGGCGGTACGTCAAGAGATGGATTATTTCACAAGTCGAGATTTTGAAGCGGTATGCCGATTTGCTGGTTTTGAAATTGAGCCAGATACGATTGAAAACGAGTTACGGACATTGCGGAGATGGTGAAAATGAAGCAGCTACGAAAACCACCCAAACGTAAATGTCGCTGGTGTGGCGCAGAGTTTGAAAAGCACCGGGCATTACAGATTGTTTGCAGCTCAGCTTGCGCTATAGCCTTGAATAAGCAAAAGCGCGAGGCTGACAATAAAAAAGCACAGGCGGCAGCAAAACGGCAGGAAAGGGCGGTTATAAAAGCCCGTAAGCACGCATTAGAAACGATACCGCAGCTTACGAAGCGTGCACAGGCGGCATTTAATGCTTTTATCAGATTAAGAGACAAACACCAGCCTTGCATTAGTTGCGGTAATCCCTTGCCTGATACGCCTAATGGTTACGATGCAGGGCATTATCGTTCGGTAGGTTCAGCACCTAATCTACGCTTTAATGAAGATAACTGCCATGGCCAGTGTAAGCGTTGCAACAATTATTTAAGTGGCAACCATGTCAACTATCGCTGCGGGTTAATTGAGCGTATTGGATTGGAGGCTGTAGAAGCACTGGAGTCTGATAACGCGCCACGCCACTACACTAAAGACGATTTACGCCAGTTAGAGAGGCTATACAAAGAAAAAAGGAGGGCATTGTTATGACTGAGCGATTTAAAAGAAAAATCAATAAAAATAATAAACGCGATGTGATGAAAATTGCATGGGACTACATAGGTGAATTGTTAAATGCTCATGATGCAATTTTAATTGAAGTGCGAGGTGTTACACGTTCAGACGAACAGAATGCCAAATTACATGCCATGCTTGGCGACATAGCTAAACAAAAAACATTCAACGGTAAAAAACTGAGTATTGAGCAGTGGAAGATGATTTTTGTAAGTGGTCATCGGATAGCAACTGGCGGACAGGCAGAAATGGCGATAGGGCTAGAGGGTGAGGTTATTAACCTAAGGGAATCGACGGCGCAGATGGGGGTTAAGCGCATGGCTAGTCTGATTGAGTATATAACAGCATGGGGAGCTGAAAATGATGTTAAGTTCACTGATAGGAGGGACTTATGTTATCAAAATGTAGCATAGATGCCGCTGAAGACGTTTTAAAAGCGTATGAGCGGGCGATGCGGGATGTTGTAAGGCAAGGGCATTGCAGAAGCATTGAATGGAAGTACAGAAGCGGTATTGATAAAAACAAAACAACTTTTATATTGCGCTATCCGCCAGAAGTGTTTGATATGGTCAAAAGAGCTTTATTTAAAATAGCTAATACCAACAGGGAAGCATTTGCTATTCTAAGAATTCAGTATGCTTATATAAGCCCGTATTTTAAACGTTCTGGGAGGGAAGTTGTTCAAAAAAATCAGCGCACACGGAAAAACAGTAGTACGTGGTATAGAGATGTTGAAAGGGCGTTGATAGTTTTTTGGGATTATTTACAGCATGACCAAAATTTTAATAAATATTTTAAGTAACCACTTGATAAAAGTGGGTATCTTATATATAATGCTAATATACAGTATAGGTATGCTTCCCTTGTAAAAGCACCGTTAATTTGCCTTTCTCTTGTTGGCAGTTTTTTTGCGCCCTGAAGAAAGGCAATTAAATATAATTCCTTATAGTTAAATATTCCCCCGCCAACCTCAGGCGGGTTTTTTATATCGCATTATTCACAGCCAGCCTATATGGCTGGTTTTTTATTGGGCATTTGAATTTAAGAAAAGACGGCGACATAGCTGGCGTTAGCGCACCAGCTATGTCCCTCCGCAGACGTGACCTGCATTGGAAAGCCGCCACCTCGCGAGGCGGGTGAATTATATCACCAATGTAAAAGGTAGGTTATGTATCATGAATTACGGTGCCAATCTTGTAATAAGAAGTTGGCCGAAGCTGTTGAATGTCATGGCTTAGTAGTTAAATGTTGCAGATGTAAATTTTTAAATAAATTTAGTATTAGTTAAATAATATTGAGCACCGCGAGTGCCTAAATAGGTACTCGTTATGAAATTTAATAAGGCTCCGCTGCCATTTGTTGGGCAAAAAAGGAATTTTTTAAAGCAGTTCACAAAAGTGTTAAATGAAAGCATTGAAGGACAAGGTGAAGGCTGGACGATAGTAGATGTATTTGGTGGTAGTGGGCTTTTGGCTCACACTGCAAAGCAGTTAAAGCCGTGCGCGAGGGTTATATATAATGACTTCGATAATTACGCTGATAGGCTGGCTCATATTGAAGACATTAATAGGCTAAGGCAGCAGTTAGCAGTTACTGTAAAAGATGTTCCTATAAAAAGTAAATTGGATAAACACACGCAGTCCTTAGTTATTGAGCAAATCAGGAGCTTTAAAGGTTATATAGACCTAGGCTCTTTGCAGACATGGCTTTTGTTTTCAGGTGATATTTTGGAGAATCTGGATCAGATTTATAAAGAATCCGTCCTTTACAATAGGGTGAGAAAAAGCGATTACTCATTGGCTACCGGCTATTTAGATGGGGTTGAGGTTGTTTCTAAATCGTTTGATGCGTTACTGCCAGAACATGTAAATAATAAAAATACGCTACTTGTCCTTGACCCGCCTTACTTATTTTCAGAACAAAAGGCTTATCGTAAAGCAGAAGAATTCAGGTTTATTAGTTTTATAAAATTAATGACACTTATTAGGCCGCCATTTATTCTATTTTCGAATAAGCACAGCGAAATTATAGAATATTTAGATTATATGACTGAGCAAAAAGATGAACGGTTTATGGGTTTTGATTATGTTTCAGTAACCGCAGCTATCGGCAAAGGGCGTACATATAAAGATTATATGATTTATAAGTTCTAACTAATCAAGCAAAGGGATTAATTAACATGGCAAAAGAATGGCGAGAGGGCAAGACTAGTGCGCAGCGTGGTTATGGGCATAAATGGCGCAAGGAGCGTGCTAGATGGCTCAAGGAGCACCCTTTATGCGTCTACTGTAATGCGCAAGGCAGAATTACGCCAGCGACAGTAGTGGATCATATTAAGCCACACAATGGCGATCAGAGGTTATTTTGGTCAAGGAGTAACTGGCAGTCATTATGTAAGCTGCACCATGACAGTACTAAGCAGCATGAGGAGCGAACAGGGAAGCGCAGGCCGGTAATCGGATTGGATGGGTATCCAGTAAATAGCGATATATAGATTAGATGGGCATCATCTTTTGATGATACCTACCCGATTCTTAAGGTTGCTCAAAAGCAGTCTATAAGATGGGGGGGGTGAAATCGGGATTATGCCAATCTTGTCTTGACCGCCGGCTTCCCTCTGTTTGCGCAACCGCGAAATGGATATTTTTTTTAGGAGCCTAAAAAATGGGCGGTAGACGACCAATACCTACGGCACTCAAGCTTGTTAAGGGCAACCCAGGCAAAAGAGCTATTAATAAAAAGGAGCCAAAACCGGCAAAATTTGATACGGATTGCCCGAAACATCTATCAGCTAAGGCGCGGTATGCGTGGGATAGGTTGGTTGTCATTTTGGATGAAATGGGCGTTCTGACAATGGCCGATGTGCTTGCTTTAGAACGTTTGTGTGATTGCTATGCTGATATTTTGGCGGCGCGCGAGCTGATAAAAAAAGACGGACGGACATATAAAACCGTTGATGCAAATGGTAATACGCTAATTAAGAATAATCCTGCTGTTAATCAGCTACGTGCGGCTGATGCGCAATTTAAATCCTATCTTGTTGAGTTTGGATTGACTCCGGCGGCAAGGTCAAAAATTCAGGTAACCAATGATGGAGAGGAAAACAAAGAAGACCCGATGCAAGAATTCTTTGGATAGTGCCACTCAATATGCGCAAAATGTTGTATCTGGAAAATTGATTGCGGGTCCAGATATTAGAAATGCCTGTAAGCGACATTTGGATGATTTAGAACAAGGCCACAAACGTGGCCTTGTTTTTGATTCTGAGCAAGCGGAAAAGTATATACGCTTTTTCTGCAAGGTGTTAAAGCTTAATGGTGGGGATTACGAGGGTAAGCCGTTTATTCCTTTGCCTTGGCAGTGTTTTATTATCGGCAGCCTCTTTGGTTGGAAAACCACAGACGGAGCGAGGCGTTTTAATCAAGCATATATAGAGACTGGCAAAGGTTCTGGTAAATCCCCCCTGGCTGCTGGCATTGGATTGGCAGGGATGATTGTTGATGACGAACCTCGTGCAGAAATATATGCAGCAGCAACCAAAAAAGATCAGGCAATGATTTTATTTCGTGATGCCGTTGCAATGGTTGAGCAGTCTCCAGAATTGGCTAAACGCATATCAACGAGCGGGGGTAAGGGGAAAGAATGGAATCTGGCATATTTAAAGAAAAATTCATTTTTTCGGCCAATCAGTTCTGATGATGGGCAGTCTGGGCCACGCCCGCATATTGGATTGATTGATGAATTGCACGAGCATAAGACTAATATTGTTTTTGAAATGCTAAAAGCGGGGACGAAGAGCCGCAAGAACCCACTAATCCTAGCTATTACTAATAGTGGAGCAGATAAGCATTCTCCTTGCTGGGAATACCACGAGTATGGTGTAAAAGTGGCATCAGGTGAAATTATTGATGATAGCTTCTTTTCCTACATTTGCTCATTGGATGAGGGAGACGACCCACTTGAGGATGAATCTTGCTGGTGTAAGTCCAACCCCTCCTTGCAAGAATCAGACCTACCCGGAATGAAATACCTGCGCGGGCAGATCATAGGTGCGCGTGGAATGCCAAGTAAGGAATCAATTGTAAGGCGTTTAAATTTTTGCGAATGGGTCGGTGCGCTAAATCCGTGGATTAGTATAGATGTATGGAAAGAACAAAAACTAGATTTTGATTGGCGCACAATGCGCGGGCGGCGTGCTTGGGGAGGGTTGGATTTATCAAGTACAACCGATTTGACAGGGTTGGTTTTTGTTGTAGAGCCAATTGAGGAGGGTGAGCCATGGCAGATAGTGCCGTTTGCTTGGGTACCTGACGAAAATATTGCGGACAAAGAAAAGAAAGACGGTGTGCCATATTCGCAATGGAAAACACTAGGTTTTCTTGAGACTACTCCGGGTGCGGCAGTGAGTAAGCTCATGGTTGCGCAAAAGCTTTCGGCTTTATGTGATTTTTTCGATGTGCAGTGTGTGGCTTATGACCGCTGGCGCATTGTTGACTTTGTACAGAGTGCTAATGATTCAGGTGTAACGCTGCCGGAGATGGTGGCTTTTGGGCAGGGGTTTAAAGATATGACCCCTGCGATTGAGAAGTTTGAAACTATGCTCCTTAATCATGAGATTGTACATCCAGGGCATCCAGTACTTAATTGGTGCGCCGGTAATGCGGTGGCTGTTTCGGATGATGCTGGTAACCGTAAATTATCCAAGGAAAAAGCGACAGGCAGGATGGATTTAATTATCGCCACCGTAATGGCTGTTGGGGTGATTGAAAAGCAGAAAATTCAGCCGGATTACGCGAAAAGTATTTTTATTGTATAGCCGTTTAGGTGTTTGTTATTACAACCGCTTAGGCAGTTTTTTGATAAGGATTAGCTGTTATGAATCACACTAAAGCATATGGCTACCTTGAAGTTAAGTCTTTTAATGATGATAAAAGAATAATTACAGGGATTGCCACAACGCCAAATACGGATAGGGCTGAGGATGTTGTCGACCCAAGAGGAGCTAAGTTTACTTTGCCTATCCCATTCTTGTGGCAGCATGACCATACACAGCCAATTGGTGATGTGATAGAGGCAAAGGTAACAGATGCGGGTATTGAAGTGGTTATTCAGCTCGCAAGTATTAAAGAGGAGGGTTCTCTAAAGGATAGGCTGGATACGGCATGGCTGTCTATTAAAAACAAACTGGTTAAGGGTTTGTCAATCGGCTTCCGTGCTATTGAATATTCATTTATAGAGAACTCATACGGCATTCATTACACAGTATGGGATTGGTATGAGTTATCAGCCGTTACTATTCCTGCCAATGCAGAAGCAACCATCACTACAGTAAAGCAGCTTTTTACTACTACTACTACGGAATCTCAGAAACAGCCAGCCAATAAATCGGACGCTGTAATTAATGCGGATTCCGTTTCCAAGAATTCTGGCGTGCCGAATCAACCAACGCAAACCGCCAAGGAGCAGGTCGCGCTTATCCCTGCTAAATCGTCACCAGAATCTCCCGTCGGCGTTGCGACGAAAAAACACCTAGTCGTGAGCCTTGCTCCGACAAATAAACACTTAATCGTAAAACTTTAAATTCGATAACGAGAGGTTTAATTATGACTATTGAAGAACAAATTAATGCGGTCAAGGCTAAAATTAAAGAAAATCGGGATTTGATAGCCAAAACTGTAGGCGAGGCTGTAGAGAAAGGGCTCACACCATCCGAGGAGCAGGAGGCTGTTATTACCAAGGCTGAGGATGAAATTAAGGTATTAGAGCGTAATCTGGCGAGACTGGAGAAAAATCACGCTACAGCAAATCTGGTAGCTGAAACAACTACGCCGGCTAAAGGGGATACTGTAGCGGAGGGAGTGCAATCAACCGCGGGTAATAATGTAACGGTTAAGTCTAATCTACCTAAAGGTATTGGATTCGCACAATTTGCGCGCGCTAAAATGATTGCTGCACTGGAGGCTAAAAAGGGCAACTATATTTCACCGGCAGCAGCTGCTAAAAATCTAGGGTTTAGTGAGGATGTAATTAAATACATAGAAAAAGCAACATTAGGTACAACCACAGATGGTGGTTTTGCCGCACCGCTTGTTGAGCGAGATACGTTTCACGGTGAGTTTATTGAGTTGCTACGCAATGAAACTATTTTTGATAAATTGAAAGGTTACCGTTCAGTACCGTTTAATGTAAAAATCAATGGGCAAGCAACAGGCGGTTCGGCTTCTTGGGTGGGTGAGGGTAAGAAAAAACCTCTAACCAATCCTACTTTCGAATCAATTGAGATAAAAGAGCATAAACTTGCCGCTATCACCGTCTATACACAAGAGTTAATACGGCGCGCCGATCCTGCTATTGATAAGTTAGTACTAGATGATTTGCTAAAAGCCACCGCCGCGCTTATTGATGACACCTTTTTAAGTAATGGCACGCAAACTGATAATGCGCCTGCGGGTATGTTATTTGGTGTCACTACCCAAATTCCAACCGGCAAATCTGCCTCGGATTATGAAAAAGATATCCTTGGATTACTGCAAACGTTTATTGAAAAGAACTTATCCGCGGATGGTAGTTACCTGATAATGTCGGAAACAAGAGCTATGCAGATTGCGATTTTGCGTGATGCACTAGGGAATACTTACTTTCCCGGTATGAGTCTCAACGGTGCGCGCAATCTGCTGGGCATCCCTGTTGTTACCAGTCAAATTGCTGGCAATAAAATCATCTTGATTAAAATGTCAGAAATATTGGTTGCTCAAGATGGTGGCGTTGATGTGTCCTATAGTGATCAGGCGACGCTCATTGACGGTGATAAAACGCATAATTTGTGGCAGGAAAATAAATTTGCTGTTCGTGTAGAGAAATTTATTACATGGGCAAAACGTCGACCAATTGCTGCTGCGTTTCTTGACTATACTAGCGTTTAAAAAACAAAGGCGACTTCGGTCGCCTTTTTCTTGGAGTTTATATGGAAATTAAATACTTAAAAGCTATGCATGATGCAGCGGTAGGCGAGGTTAAAGATGTCAAAACAGAATGCGCTTTAATTTTAATTAAGCTTGGCGTTGCGGTTTGTGCTGCTGCTGCTGATGCTGATGCTGATGCTGCTGCTGATGCTGCTGCTGATGCTGCTCGAAAAAGTAAAGGCGCAGGTGCCAAGAAATCCAAATAACCACATAGAAACGTCATGGTGGGAAAATGAGCTGGCTAAAACGATTGTTTAGAAAGAAATCCTCACCTAAAGCTGGTGGTGGTTGGCAGTCAATATGTGAATCTGCTCGGGGTACATGGCAATTTGGAATGAGAATGGACCCGGAAGATGTAAATAGCTTTTTTGCGGTTTTTGCGTGTATTTCGAAAATATCACAGGATATTAGCAAATTACCTTTGCTCACTAAGATAATTAGCGATGGTGTATGGCAGACACAGGAATTAAAAGGATATGACTTTATCTTGAAGCCTAATCACTACCAGACGCTACAACAATTTTTTGAGCGATGGGTGCAATCAAAGCTGTTTAAGGGTAATACCTATGTGTATAAAGAGCGGGATATATACGGAAAGGTAAAAAATCTGCATGTATTACATCCCGACAGAGTGCAGCCCTTGGTTGCAGATAATGGAGAGGTTTATTATCAAATAGCTAACGACAGGTTAAGCATGATAGGCGACAGCTCCATTATTTTGCCGGCGAGTGAGGTTATACACGACCGCTGGAATTGCTTTTACCACCCGCTAGTAGGTTTATCACCCGTCGTGGCATGCAAGGTGTCAGTAGATAACGGGCTTGCTATACAGGCAAACAGCAGAACATTTTTTAAGAATCAGTCGCGCCCATCTGGAATATTAACAACGCCGGGGTCAATCAGTGAAGAGACGGCAAAGTTGATTAGGGAGCGATGGAATTCAGCTTATGGTGGGCAAAATCAAGGCGGTACAGCTGTTCTTGGCGATGATATGAAATATCAGACCGTAACAATGTCTGCTGCGGATTCTCAACTTATTGAGCAATTGCGTCTTTCTGCTGAAATAGTATGCAGTGCTTTTAAAATGCCGCCTTTCCTTATTGGGCTGGCCTCTTTGCCTAATAACATGAAGGTAGAAGATTTGAATGAAATCTACTATTCAGGTTGTTTGCAGACCCTGATTGAGGCAATAGAAAATCTGCTTACACAAGAGGTTGTAACAGACAAAAAGGTTAGCATTGAATTTGACCTTGATTCTTTAATAAGGATGAATAGTACAACCTTAATGGGGATGTTAAAAGAGGGGGTAAGTTCAGCGCTCATGACTCCCAACGAGGCGCGCCAGCGTATTGGTTTGTGTCCTGTTGAGGGGGGTGATACGCCTTATTTACAGCAGCAAAACTTCTCATTAAGCGCCTTAGCTAAACGCGACGCCAAGGAAGACCCTTTTGCTGGCAAAACTGCGAAAAACATGCCCGCTGAATCAGAAATAGCTTTCAAAGCAGCGTATGCTGGGGTTTTTAACAAGGAAGTGGCTTATTTAAAAGGGCAGTTTGTTACAAAGAGTGGTTCATTGTGGGCTGTTTTAAATGACCATTGCGGTAATTTTGACCACGCCAATTTTAAATTGTGCTCCAAGGACTGGATAAAATGAGTATTGTGGCTTTAAATGAAATAAAACAACACTTGCGTTACGATGATAGTGAGAGTGATGCTATTCTTGAGCAGTATATTAACGCTGCCGAGGCCTTTATTAAGCAATACCTGAACCAGCCCGATGTTGATTTATCCAATATAGCTATTAAACAAGCGGCTTTGTTGCTGATTGGTCACTGGGACGCTGACAGAAACGGGGGCTCAAGTGAATTGCCAAACGGCCAGCACCTGCCATCTGCGGTATTGGCACTGCTGGAACCGTTTCGTATGCCGCTGGTGGTGTGATATGCGTGCAGGGCTGTTAAGAACGCGCATAACCATTTTGCAACCAGTTAGCAACAAGGATGCGAATGGTGCGGTAATTCATGATTGGGCTGAGTTTGGGAAATTATGGGCGGATGTACGTAATAAATCAGGGATTGAAACCATTAAGGCAGACAAGGTAACTGGTATTGTCAGGGTAAGCATTAGAGTTCGGCACAACACTAAATTAAACAATGCTATGCGTGTCATTGTTAATAATGTAATTTATAATATCAAGGCAGTAATGCATGACGTAAATTCACGTGAGTACACGGATTTGATTTGTGAAACTGTTACCTGACAACCTAAAGGATGAAATATGAGAAAGTTTTTTATCTGTTTATTCTTAATGCTGCCTTTAATAAGTAATGCTTATCCGGTTTATCCAAAAGAAGCGGAATCGCTGCAATCATATGAACTCGGCGAGTTTGTCAAGATGTTTATGCAAGTCCCTGTTGGGGCAAGTGGTAAAGGCTATATTGATTGGGATACATACGCAGATAATGAGAATTTCATTTGGGAAACTGATGGGGTTGATAGCGACGAGACAGAGGATAACGGAACGGTTTATTTTCGCAAGGCAATGGTAAGAATTAATGTTAATGGGGTTAAACCGCTAGTATTGAAAAAAAATTGGTCAGAAATGGCTTGGAATGTGCGGTATTTAGCATACGATAATCCTAAATTTGGGGTTGAGAGTGTTTATATTGATAATGAGTGCTTTGCCTATGATACACAAAACTGTGTATTGCCGCCACAAAAGTCATTTGAAAAAGCAAATATAAAATATAAGAAAATCTGTCAAGCCGACAGAATGGCGAGCGGTAAAATCGTAGGTTACGAGCTAAGCTTAGATAGATTTAGAAAGGTTTATTTATCATACGAAACTAGCGCAGGTTCTGGTGGAGAAAGTGCATTTTATGAGCTGCATTTCAGCAAACCTAAGAAGTTTTGTGATACGGGGGAGGAAGAATAAAGAATTGTTATTATTTGATTATGTAACAAATTCAAGCCAGCCTAGTGCTGGCTTTTTTAATGGAGGTTATATGCTTAAATTAGATGTTGATTTATCTGAATTGAATAACCAATTAGACGGTATTTCTGACAGAGTGCAAAAGAATCTAAGGCGGGCGGTGTATGAGGGGGCAGTTCTAATCAGGGATGAGGCGATTAAGCTGGCTGGAGTTAGTAAAAAGCCGCATATTTTTCGCTCCGGCCGCTTGGACAGGGATACAGGTAAAATGGTTTGGGATGGTACGCCGTACGAGTTTAACCCTGGTGACTTGAAAAAAAGTATCTATATCGCTTTTGCCAAGGATAAGAGTATTGAGGGTGAGCGTGTGGAATATGATATTTCATTCCGTAAAAACACTTCGTATGGTGTACCGGGGCAGAGTGTACCTTATGCATACTGGCAAGAATTGGGCAGAGCGATAGAGTACGGTGGCCCCAAAGTGATTGCGCACCCTTTTTTACGCCCAGCTTTTGATAAAAAGAGATTGCAAACTAGGGCTTTAATAACTAAAGCATTACAGGACGCGGCAAATGGAAAAACAGCTAATAATGGCGATTAATGCTGCTTTGCCTAATATCCCTGTTTACTGGGGTTTTGCAAATGATGCAGCGCAAGCACCATTTATTGTCTTGCAGTGGGTAGGCGGGGCAGGGTATCTGTTTATGGACTATCAGACTTCGGGCGGTTTTGAACGACGTTTGCAAGTAGCTGCTTGGGCAGAAACGTATATAGCTGCAAATGAGTATATTCGGGCAATTCAAGAGGCACTACTGCGCTTACCGGTAGTTAGTGCCATTGATGCGCCTATAGATACATATGATTATGAGATGTCGGTTTATGGCAGTCACATGGATTTTACGGTGATTACCTGAAATAAACCGGTTAATTTGTTATACGGCCTTGTGGCCGTTTTTTATTTATTAAGAGGTGCAATATGGCAGCACAATTGCCTGATGGTTCTAAACTTTATATTGAAAAAGGCCGCGATACTCCGATTAGTATTACCAGTATAAGCAATGCTAATCCGGCGGTTGCAACGGCAGCCAATCATACTTTGGCTACTGGAGATTATATTGAGCTTGTAAGTGGCTGGAGCGGCATCACTATGCGCATTGTCCGTGTTGGTAAAGTAACTAAAGATACGTTTGAGCTAGAGGGTATTAACACAAGTAAGGTTGAGGATTTTCCAGTTGGCGGCGGCAAGGGTAGCGCACGCAAGATTCTTGAGAGAGTGCAGATTACACAGGTGCTGGAGTTTAATACTTCTGGTGGTGAGCAGCAGTATGCTACTTTCCAGTTTCTGGAAGATAATTTTGAGCGGAAGTTGCCTACCATCACATCTGCGCAATCAATTGATCTTGGCATTGCCGATGACCCTACGCTTGATGGTTACAAAGCGCTTAAAGAGGCTAAGGATAATCGCGGGAATTATGCAGTATTTTTGGAATTGTGCAGCGGCTCAACTATTGCGTATAACGCGGCGGTGTCTCTAAACGAGACGCCAAAAGTCAATAAGGGCAATGTAATGCAGATTAACGCTAATTTGTCGCTGCAAGCCCTCCCAATGCGTTATTAATTCTATTTTTACACAATCCAGCCCGCTATGATGCGGGCTTTTTATTGAGGTAAACTATGAAACTAACACTAACCCCAAATCCAACTTTTACTTGTGTTGTTGATATCCATGTGCCGGGCGAGCAGGAAAAAGGGCAGGTAAAAATTACTTACAAAGCCATGAGCCAGCCCGAGGCGGCAAAGTTTTTTGACGATGCAGTCGAGAAAAATCTTAGTCCTTACGAAATTGTCAAAGACTTGGTAACAGGATGGGATTTAGATGAAACATTTACGCCGGATAACTTAAAAGAACTTACCGACAATTATTTTGGTGCAGCGAATGCGCTTTTAGATACCTATATGAGGGAGCTGACCAATAACCGCGTGGGAAACTAAAAGCCGCCGCCCGCGCATTGTATGCGAAGTCGGCATCTGAAGCTGAGCTGGCCGCTTTTGGATTTAAACCGTCTGATTTTAACGAAGAAGTCTTAATCTGGCCGGAGAATTTTGAGGTGGTTAAGCTGTTTACGAAATTGTCGACACAATGGCGTGTGGCAGCAGGCGGCGCAACTGGACTGGATTACAGCGCGGTATACGCGTTATTCAAAATGCATCGGATTAAGAAGAAGCGATATAAATCCCTGCTGGCGGATATTGCAGTGATGGAATCAGCGGCATTGGATGAGATGTATAAGGATGTAAAACATGGCTGAAAACAAAACGAACATACGCATCAGCGGGGATATCAGTGGTTTAACTGCGGCAGTGGAATCAGCGAAGCGGTCAATTGGTAGTCTTGGTGGTACTGCGGAGCGGGTTGGGAAAACCACGCAGCAAGCCGGCCGTATAGCCGCTGAGAGTTATGTGAAATTTGGTGAGAATGCTAATAAAGCTGGTGCAGCAGCCGAATTTGCTTCGAAAAAACAAGAGCGCGCCGCAAAGGCATTGGAAAATGCTATCCAGCGTACTATTGCTGCTGAAGCTGCTGGCAGTCGTGCCACGCGTGAATATTATGAGTTATTAGCCAATCAACGCGGTTTGGATATCAAGCGATTTGATCCGTTATTACAGAAACTGGATGCGCTTAATAATAAGGTAAAGGTAAATACAATTAGTATTGGCCAGTACCAAAATGCGTTGCGCATGGCTCCGGCGCAATTTACGGATATAGTCACTCAGTTAGCCGGTGGGCAAAGCCCTTTTCTTATCGCTATTCAGCAGGGCGGTCAGTTACGCGATAGCTTCGGCAGCTTTGGACTGATGTTTAAAGGGCTGGCGAGCTTCATTACGCCTACTACTGTGGCTCTGGGCGGTGCAGCTGCTGCGGTTACTGCTGTTGGGGCGGCTTTTATTCAAGGCAGCAAAGAATCTGACGCTTTTCGCAAGGCGGTAATTCTAGCGGGTGGCGCATCTTCCGTAACTGCCGGACAAATGCAGATGATGGCTTCAAGAATCGGCGATAGTACGGGGGCGTATAGTGAAGCACGAGAAGCATTAATGAGTTTGGCTAGTAGTGGTGCGGCAGTTAGTGAAACATTTGAGATGGTTGCCACGGTCATTGCTTACAATAGTGAGATGACTGGACAAAAAGTTGAAGATTTGGTTAAACAGTTTGCCAGAATTAAGGAAGACCCAGTAAAAGCGGTTGTCGAACTGTCGCAAAACTATGACACCATGACTGTAGCAGTTTATGAACAGGCTAAGGCACTGGTTGAGGTAGGCAGAAAAGGTGATGCGGTTATTCTGATACAGAATAAACTAGCCAAAGGCGTAGAGGATGCGGGCAGGAGAACGTGGGCTAGTGCCAACATGATGGCAAAGGGCTGGCTAACAGTCAAAAAAGCCGCAGAAATGGCTTGGGAGGCAATGAAAGGTATCGGCGCAGATACTCCGGCAGAAGTAAAACTGCGCGATGTCAATCTTAAAATTGCCAATATGGAACATCTGAAACTGACTGATCCTTTATTTGGTCGTAGCGGGCAAGCGGCATTAGAGGAATTTTACCGGCAGCGCGAGGAGTTAATTAAGCAGGTAACGGCAGCGCAGTTAGAACAGAAAGCACGCCAGCAGCAAGCAGAGGCAGTGGCTGAGCGAGCAGAAATGGATAAGCAAGCTGACAGTATCATCAAAGCCAACAAGACGCAGGTAGAACGCATTGATGATCAGATAAAACAAGCGCGTGAACTGGAGAAATATTATCGTTCGATTAAAGATGACAAAATCGCCGCAAACAAAGCGGATCAGATAGCATTAGATATTGGGCGAATGCAAAAAGACCGCGCCGAAGCAGTTAAAAAAGCCAATGAAAAGGGTAAACGTAACCAGTCGTTAATGAATGATACTGTGAGAGCACAGGCAAAACGATACAACTATGCGCTGAAAGAACGGCAGTACGGTTTGCCTGCGGGGGTATTGGCTGCTATATCCATGCAGGAATCGCGTGGTAATGTTAACGCATTATCCCCCAGTGGAGCGCGCGGGCTATTCCAATTTATGCCTGATGCCGCACGTCGCTTTGGTGTTAACGTTCGTGACCCAGTATCATCAGCAGAGGGTGCTGCTAAATACTTGAACTATTTATTAAAGTTCTTTAAAGGTGATTTAGCCAAAGCTATTACTGCTTACCATTCCGGTGAGGGCAATGTTAGTCAAGGTAAGATAGGTCCAATAGGACGATCTTATGCCCCATCAGTAATTAAACGCATGGCGGCTTATAACAATCAGGCTGATGATGGTAGCGCAGATTACGTTAAAGATTATTTGCGCGAGTATGAAGAGATAGCCAAAAAACGCCTAGATATAGTCAAGCAGTTTTATACCAATCGGGAAAAGCTTGATGCAGAATATCAGGAGCGGCTCGAAAAAATCGATGAAGCAGGTTTTGATACTGATACGCGGCAGAAATATCTGGAATTGGCCAAGCAAGATTATAACCGCGATGTCGCAGCCTATGAGGAAGCGCAGCGGCGTAAGCTTGAATCAGCATGGGATTTTACCAAAGATGCCATTCAGTTAATACATGAAAGAGCGGGGGCTGAACGGAAAGAAATAGAGTTAAACAAAGACCTAACCCAATTGCAAAAAGATGAGTTACTCAAAGCCTCTAAAGCTCACGAAAAAAGCGATGTGCAGGCGTCCCTTGGAATTAATGAGGTTGATCAGGCCGTACGGCAGTTAAAGATGTTACAGCGTGAACTTGGAATGGGAAATCTGTCCGCTCATCGCTATAAATCCATGGTTGACGACATCGGGATTAATCGCAGCTTTAAGGAGGCTAAAAAATGGGGCAAGCAAGAAACACCCTTTGATGACCTGAAAGAGCAGTATGAAAACTATCAGGAAAGCATTACTAATTTTTATGATGTGCAAATTGAGCTAGCTCAAGGTAATGCTGACAAGATAGTAGAAATTGAACGCAAGAAACAGGAAGACTTGGCCAGCCTGAATGAAACTTATCAGCAGCAAAGTCTAACTGCGCAACTTGGTTATGGAGAGCAGATAGTTGGCAGCATGTCTTCCATGCTGGAGGAGTCAGTTGGCAAACATTCAACAGCATATCGGCTTATGCTTGCTACACAAAAGGCTTTCGCCATCGCTAGTTCAGTTATCGCTATACAAAATGCTATTGCTCAGGCATCTGCCGCACCATTCCCGTCAAATTTAGCGGCTATGGCAACAGTAGCGGCAGAAACTGCAAACATTGTATCCAGTATTGCGGCGGTGTCTGCTGGGTTTTCCAGTGGAGGCTATACCGGAGATGGCGGTAAGTATGAGCCAGCCGGCATAGTGCATAAAGGTGAGTTTGTCTTGAATCAAACTGATGTGCGCAATATGGGGGGGGTGGCTGGTATTGAGCGTTTACGCGTCCTTGCCGGAGGAAACAGCAGGGGCTATGCCGATGGTGGTGCCGTTGGGCGTAGTGTTATTAGTAATATGACCGCCAATCCCGCCATAGCAATGGGTGGCGTACATCAAACCATTACGGTAAATGGTAATCCCGACAACGCCACTATGCAGGCAATAGAAAATGCAGCAAAACGAGGTGCGCAAATGGGTTATCAGCAGGTTGCAAGACATCTTGCTACTGGACAGGGTGATGTAAGCAAGGCATTAAAAGGCGGCTGGACAACTAGCAGGAAACTATCATGACGATATTAAATCGGCTTTACGCTAGCTCGGGTAGCGAAATTATTTACGGAACGGTGCAGATTGATGTTGGCACGACTTCGTATTATCTGGTTAAGGGTTGGGATGATATTTGCTGTACGCTTGAAAATGGTCAGACGGTGGACTTCGTGGCAGCCGCAATAGATTTGGCATTGCCAGCGCGTAATAAGGACGGTACGCAGGATTTAAAACTTGTCATCGGCAATATTGAGGGCGTTGTGTCATCACAAATCCGCGCCAGCCTAAATGCGCTGGAAAACGCCACCATTACCTATCGCACTTATGTTTCAACTGATTTAACCGCGCCAGCAGCCAAGCCGTTCACATTAGCCGTTAAAAGTGGATTCTGGACGGCTGAACAGGTGCAAATAACCGCCGGCTATTTGAATGTTCTTGATACGGCGTGGCCGCGCTATCGTTACACATTGGCTGATTTCCCAGGGCTGAGGTATATAACATGAGTTTTAATGCAGATCGTTACAGAGCAGTTATCTGGACAAAAGGCGGGCGGGATTTTCCTGCCCTCGATTGTTTTGGCTTAATCAATGAGGTGAGGCGGGATTTAAACCTGCCGGTATGGCCTGATTTTGCTGGTGTGACTAAAGACAACGGCGGGTTAGACGTTAACGCTCGGCTGATGTTTGAACGGCTGGAGAAATGTCAGCCACAAGCAGGGGCGGGAGTGGCTTGTTATTCTGGCAGCGTGGTTGATCATGTGGCGGTTGTGGTTGAGTTAAACGGCCTGTTACATGTTGCAGA
Source organism: Snodgrassella alvi (assembly GCF_002777825.1). Taxonomy (GTDB): domain Bacteria; phylum Pseudomonadota; class Gammaproteobacteria; order Burkholderiales; family Neisseriaceae; genus Snodgrassella; species Snodgrassella alvi_C. Next base: position 86,313 of record NZ_MEIR01000081.1, read on the forward strand.
ATGCAATCCCCGGACGAATGTGACCTTTTTGCCGTTGCAGCGCTTTGCAAGGCGGTTTTACAGGGTGGAGTACTGGCGATGATTAGAATTTATCCTAGTCGGCTTAATGGAGAGCCAATAGAAACCCACCAGCACCAAAAAACCAGTTTAGCCGACTGGTTTTTTTTCAATGTGGACGGTTTTGATCTGGATAGAGAGCACCCTATCGTTATCGAGGTAAACTGTGTCGAGATTGCGCCGGACAAATGGCGCAACACCATTATTGATGCTCGGGATGATGTAAGAATTTACCCTAAGCCATATGCTATTGGTACGGCTGTATCAGCATGGGTATACGCCTACTATGCAGTGGTGGCAGCAGTAGCCCTGTATTCGGTGTATATGATTCTTACTATGTCTTCACAAGGAGCGGCTAACACTAACACTAATGGCGACGGGTTAGAATTAAATCCTGCTAAAGCAAACTCGGCCAAACTGGGTGACCCTATCCGTGAAGTGTTTGGCCGGCAGCGGATTTATCCTGACTATGTGGTTCAGCCAGTTAATCGCTTTGTGCCTGGTAAGCCAGAAACTTATCGAGCGCATTTATTTTTAAGCCTTGGTGTGGGGGAGTTTGAATTCACGAAAAACGATATTCGTATCGGGAATACACCAATAGCTGCGCTAGGCGGCGATGTTGAATATACAGTTTATCCTCCGGGCGCAGATGTATCTAGTGATTTTCGCAGTGAAAATTGGTGGAGCTCAACCGAAGTAGGCGGCACCAGCTCCGGAGCCGGCTTGGATATGGCTGTAACTGCTCCTGACGGCAATACGGTTAGCGCGACCACGGCAACCGCATCTGGCTATACTGTATTCTTCGATATCTCAACCCGTGCTGACAAGGCTGATTTTAAAGATACATGGGTGGCGGGTAAGAACGTAAGTATAAAAATGCCTGCGGATTTTTCTGTGCAAAACCAGAATGGCTATAGTTTAATTACCGGCGATTCTTTGAAAGAATTAAATGCCTATGTGGGTATGCCTGTCACGTTATATATCGGCAAAAGTGGTTTTGATTTATTAATAGCAAGTTATCAAGATAGCAAAACTGATCCGGACACCCAAATAATTACCCCAATCACGCCGCAAATTACACTCTCATATGCGGATAATACGCCATTCCATGGTTTGGGAGAGCGGCAGCAAAGACTTAGTATCTCTCATCGTGGCTGTGAATACCGGATAAGTGAAGTCAATGGCTTAACCGTAACTCTTGATAGGATGATTGATGGTGTTGTAGATAAAAACTGGACGGGCTTTATCCCTCGTACAGTTATGGATTTTATTGCTGATAATATCAACGATAAAGAGCGTTGGCTCGGACCCTTTCTGGCATGCCCTGAAAACGAAAAAGTGGATGCTATTGAGCTTAATTTTGCTTTTCCATCGGGAATTTGTGATTGGGATGATGAGGGACGAAAAGAGCGTCAATCTGTACTATGGGCAGTGGAGTACCGTTATGTCAATCAAACAAATTGGACTCATATCGAGGGTAAATGGTATGAAAAAAACGTAAATGGGTTGGGTTATACGCTAAGGTATAACTTTCCAGAACCGGGCTTAATCGAAGTACGCGCCCGTCGCCGTAATATACAAAACGATGATGGCGCACATGACAGTATGTATTGGCAGGCTTTACGCGGCCGACTGCTTAAACGGCCAAATTCATATCCTGATGTCACCACGATAGGCATAACAGTTACCACCGGTGGCAAGCTGGCCGCGCAATCAGACCGGCGGGTCAATATTGTAGCCACGCGCAAATACAACAATGGCAAAAGTCGCAGTATTTCCGGAGCACTTAAGCACGTTCTGGATAGTATTGGCTTGATTGATTATGACGCGGCAACTATAGATGAAATGGAGGATAATTTATGGACACCAAATAAGCAGTATTTTGATTGTCAGGTTGATAAAACCCAATCTGTACTGGGTATGCTGCAAAAAATCTGCACTGCAGGTTTTGCCTATCCATTCCTTTCTGATGGAGTGGTAAGTGTAGGTTACGAGGGTGAAAAAAACTGGGTCGGTATGATTACCCCTCAGGAAATGACAGAGCCTTTACAGACCAGTTTTACTGCACCATGCGCAGATGACTATGATGGTATAGACGTAACTTATATTAATAGCCGCACATGGTCGGAAGAAACAGTGCTATGCCGGCTTGATGATGTACCCAATCCCCAAAAGGTAGAATCGTACAAGCTGGAGGGAGTGGTTAATGAAGACCAGGCATACCGGATTGGTATGCGCCGGCTAATGAAATATCGCTATCAGCGTTTGTCTTTTAGTTGCAAAACTGAGATGGATGCGCTTTGTTACAACTATGGCGACAGAATTATACTAACGGACGATATCCCCGGACATAAAACCATAAGCTGCCTGATAACAGATATTAGGCGCATTGATAACAATGCTCACATTCAGGTATCAGAGCTACTAGACTGGCAATACAGTAACCCAAAGATTTTAATTAGGTGGCAAGATGGCAGGGCGTCTGGCATTTTGCCTGTTCAGCAGATTAGTGGGGGATTCAGTACCCCGTGGCTGCCGGAATTTGAGGAAGTTATTCTCAATGATGCCGCAATTGAGCCACCTCGGGCAGTGTTCTGTGAATCCAAGCAGATTGGCTATGATGCAGTAATCGATAACATAGAGCCGGAGGAAGATGGGATTTGCACCATCACCGCGCATGAGTATCAACTTAGCTACTATGATTACGATGGCGCTATATATCCTTTTGGCGACAAGAATTATCTGAGCTCAAAGCCTTACCCTTATGTAGACATCACTACTTTTGAGGCTGGTGCCAGTCTTTTCAGTATTGCTAACAAAACCATGCCCAACTGTGCACTCGGCGAAAATATTAATACTGGCGCGACGCTAGATAGTATTGTCATTCGCGACAACCTCAGCAAATACAGCGATGAACCGGAAAACATAAATGCGTCTGCTTCGCTTAAGCAGATTGGCATCAAGGAACTGTTGACACAGATATCGGCAAATACGGAAAACTTTACCACATCTGTAAACCTAGATTCAATATCAGTTAGAACGCTACTGGTTCAAGATAGGATGCCTGTTGAAAATATTACTATGGGTGTAAATTTAGATGTAATTACCATTAAGGATATATAGCAATGAATATTAATGCTAAAGCTCGCTTCGGCGGGCTGTTTCAATTTGAAGTGCGCAAATCGGGTACTGATGAACTAGTACAGAAAACAGGCTGGATGCCTAATCTTGTTCTAGATCAGGGTTTGGACTTCATGGCAACTGGGTATTGGTTTAAAGGGTGCGCGGTAGGGACTGATGGGTCAAAGCCATACGCAACTCAAAACGGGCTTGGTGCGCAACATGCATATAAAGGTAGCCATGATGCAGGTTTTTACGGGGTATACAACAAGGATGGTGTTCTGTATTACTGGATGCGTAGACGTTTCCGCTTTGCGGCCGGTACATTTAATAAAACAACCTTGGCTGAGGTTGCTATTTTAAATAATTCGGGCAAGTGCTGGAATCGCGCCCTCATTACTGATGCGGACGGCAAACAGTCAACCATCACCTTGCTAAGCGATGAATATCTGGATGTGACTTGCGAAGTGCGTTGTTACCTTAGTCTGGAGGATGTTAATAGTACTGTAAACGTGGTTGATAAAAACAATGTCACCCTTATGGTTTTAAACACAATTACCCGTCCTGGTTCGGTTTCGATGGGTTCCGCCCTTGCTGGCTCCCTTGATTCACCAATGAATCAATGGCTTCAATTCAACGACGCAAAGCTAGGGAAAAGCGAACTTGGCGACATTAATAGTGACGTTAGAGGTGTTTATTGTAGTAAAGTAAGCATACAGCCTTATGTAAGTGGCAGCCACCAATGTACAGCGGATATTGAATTTGGGTTAGATAATGCTAACGATACGGATTTCCGAGTATTCTCAACTGGTTCCCGAAAGTTTCCCTCATGGCAGGTGGGGTTTTCTGAACCAATCCGAAAAACCAGCTCGCAGGCATTCATTTTCCGGGTAACTTTATCATGGGGGAGGTTTAATGCTTCCTGATAATCAGCTATCTAACGAACCGATTACTGCATCATTCTATACCCCCATTAGACAATCGGTTTTTTTTGATTATGAACTGGGCGGTGCTGATTTTCAGGACAACAGCACCGGACTTGATTCCCATTTGTGGAAATGTCGTTATACCCGTGAGGGGCAGATACGCGTCTACAATAATATTATTAGCCACGACGTTTTGGCTCCGTTAAACGTAACAGAAATAGCTTTTGCGTTTGATATTAACATGCAGCCCGTTATTGCCTATAACCAGAATGCTGCAACTTATCTGTATTTCTTTGACAGCATTGCTGCCCAATTTACAACCATCGCACTGGGCAAATTGGAGCATCCACGATTATCACTAGATACGCGCGTTATCTCTCAAACCGATATTGCTGACGTCATCCTTGCTTATACCAGAAATGGCATTTTATGCGTCAGATATCAGCGTGAAAGATACGGCACAGAGTATCAGTTAGGTATGGCGCCAGGGCGGTTGTGGCATTGTGGCATGATGAAAAATCACCGTTTCGGTTTTGTTTTCAGGCCGGAGCAATAAAAGAAAGGTTGAATATGGCAATGATACGGAAATGGCCTGCCAGACTGCCAGTGCCAGATGTAGATTACAGCTATTCGCTTAAATCGCCGTTTGTGCGCACAACCTTAAGCAGTGGCAGAGCTAGACAACGCCGAATTTCCAATAACTCACCAACAGAGGTGCAAGCGACATGGAAAATCAAATGGACAGACATGGCTGATTTTCGTTATTTTGTACACGAGATAGTCGGCAGACAATCTGGATGGGGTTTTTTTCTTACACCACTAGCGTTTGAGGAACATAAAAAAATGGTTAAGGCTAGGTTTATAAACCCTGAGCAACCTTATGAAGCGGTTAACGATTCTAATGTATTTTGGGTAGTTTCGGCCAAATTGGAAACCTATGACGCGAACCTGATCAATCATGATGAGTTTATAAGGCGTAATCCTGAATTTAGTTAAGCCCTCTGAAGAGGGCATTTTTTATGGAGTAAATACATCATGCTTAAAGCATTTAAATGGTTACACTGGTTGCTTGATTTACGCTTTTTACCGGACAAATTTCAAGATTGGTTATTTGGTACCGGCACACGAATAATTGAAGTGCTAAGCGGGTTTGCTATGCTGGGATTTGCGCTAGTATTTGCATTGCACGGTGAAGATATGATTAAAGAGGATTTATACGAAAAATTCCTACATCTTCATCCTAAGATGTTCGTGGCCATCTTGGTATTTGTGGCAGCAGGGCAGCTATTTGCTGCCTTTTTTCATTCCAGCCGCAGCAATATCTTATCGGGCTGTTTCCTGATTTGGTCGGCATTAATCTGGGTGGTTATATCCGGAGCATTTATCGCAGCATACCCACCTTTGTCTACAGGCATGACCACCTATCCCATTATTGCCATTATCTGCGCCCTTGCCGGCAGGAATCTAATCAAACACACCAAACGGGTAGAAGATAAAAAAGGCGGTGAATGATGAACGAAGCTTTCACACTAGCCAATTGCTTTGCCCTCGCCGGTGGCTTTCTGGGCGCGCTGGTGGTGTCTGATTACAAACGCTATGGGACAGTGCTAACCGTTACATTCATCGTTATAGGCATGGTTTTTGCGGCAGCATTAACGGAATATTTCTTCACGCAGAACCACCCATGGCTATTTGCAGGTGCTGGTGTATTTGCTGGTATGGCTTCCACGTCTCTACTGGATGCGTTTAAGGCAACCGCACCAAAGATGGCGCAAAAGCTGATCAATGCCGTTTGTAACAGGGCAGAGAAGATGATTGGAGATACAGACGACCGGCAGAAATAGGTGGCCCATAGGGTGCCGGCTGCACCCTGTTTTTGCGGTTTTTTTGATTGTAATGGATTGAATTATATGAATTTATACCATGCCGGCTGATGACCCATCGGCTGGTTTTTTATGCATGAAAGGTTTTTAATATGTACAAACTAAGCCAACGTTCATTAGGAAATCTGCAAGGAGTAGATGCTAGTCTGGTTAAGGTAGTTAAGCGTGCCATTGAAATTACCAAGCAGGATTTTATGGTAACTGAGGGTTTGCGCAGCCGTGAGCAGTGCTGCATTAATTATGGCAAGGGACGAACAGCACAGCAATGTTCTATCAAAGGCGTGCCAGCTAAATACGCCCAGCCAAGCTTAAGCAAAGTAACCTGGTTAAATAATCCGTTTGCGAGCAAGCACACCACAGGCAAGGCGGTGGATTTAGTGCCGTATCCGGTAGATTGGAATGATTTAAAGAAATTCCGGGTAATCGCCGAAGCCATGAAACAAGCCGCAGCAGAATTGGGCGTAAAAATAAACTGGGGCGGGGATTGGGCGAAGACTAAAGATTATCCGCATTTTGAGGTGTAGCGATGAGGAATATTAATTACCCAGCAGTGGGTGCTTGGGCTTTGCTTGCCTTGATGGTGTTATTTGCTGTACTTAGCTATGGCAGCAAGCAGTACCAGAAAGGTTATAGCAAGGGCACGGAAGAAGTCCAACGGCAGTATCAAGAGGCTTTAGCCAAGCAGCAGGCGTCCATCAATAAAGCCAGCCAAGAATACGAGAAACAGAAAGCAGAAAATGGGGTAAAGCAAGATGAACGACAAGCACAAGTTACAAAGATTATTAAAGTTCCTGTCTATACTAACGTGTGTCTGGATGCTTCAGGGGTGCGCATCATCAACGAAGCAATCAGCAGTCGCTAGTATTCCAGCCAACCTTACAGAGCCATGCCCTGCATTAAGCCCGTTAAACGGCGCTACAGGCGCAGATATTCTGCCGTGGGCAGTTGGGGTAGTAGGGAAGTATAACGACTGCGCAAGGCGGCATAGTGCGCTAGTAAACGTTATTCGTAAGTGAAAACTAAAGAAATGGCTTGGAATGGTAGAATATTCCAAGCCAGAATAAGAATATTTACAATGATAGATAAATAAAGCTATTCCGCAGAAAAAAATCAGCATTTGATTTGTAATAGCTTTTTTATGGCTATTTATGGGTATTTGCGGAATGGAAAACGGTCGCAAACCGCCATTTTATAAGGGTTTATTTTATGATAAAACGTCAGCCAAAGACAGTTATCAGTCAACGTGTTGCCTTGATTGGCGATGCCGCGCACACTGTTCATCCGCTAGCTGGACAGGGTGTTAATCTGGGTTTTGCCGATGTGCAGTGCCTTAGTAATCTTCTGGCACAATCCAGTGATATAGGTAGCTGGTCATTGCTCAAGCAGTATCAGCGTTCCAGATTGCTGGCAGTACGTATGATGCAACAGGGATGTGATGGACTGTTCAGGTTGTTTGCCAATGATGATTTACCCGGCATAGGCTGGCTGCGTAATCAGGGACTGAATTTGGTTGATTGTTCGTGGATGATCAAGAACAGGCTGATTCGTCAGGCCATGGGTTTATAATGCTACAGATTAAATCTGTATTATTTTTTCCCTTAATTTTCAAACTAATGTTCTCATGATTCTCACGTTTAATCAGTACATTTGTTCGATAATTAAGCAAACAATATAGTTGTTCCAAATATGAGTTTTTTGATTACAAGACAGGTATGAAGTTTAAATTTGGGTGATACTTAATATGTGTCAATAAAATTAATTTACTTAATATGCAGTATTGCTTTTTCAGTTATAACTTTTTGTACTTAATAAATTTTAATTAATGATTCATTTTACTGATTTGAGAGTGTTAATTAATATTTGAGAAATATAGTCATCACAAAACAAAAATACCATATCACATATGATATGGTATTTTTCTGTTTTTATGGTGCCCGGAGCCGGAATCGAACCGGCACGGCCGTTTTAAGAGCCGACGGATTTTAAGTCCGTTGTGTCTACCAATTTCACCACCCGGGCAGGGTAGTAATAAATATTAATACACGCTGTGCATTAAATTTATGTTGGAGGCGGGGGCGCGGATTTAAACCGGCCTACACAGCTTTGCACACTGTGGCATAGTCACTCTGCCACCCCGCCATAAAGGCTATTTACATAGTATCTGGAGGCGGGAGTCGGAATCGAACCGGCGTACACGGATTTGCAGTCCGCTGCATGACCACTCTGCCATCCCGCCTTAAATATTTACTCAATCGGGTAGAGCAACTACTAAATTAAAATCTGGAGCGGGAAACGAGTCTCGAACTCGCGACCTCAACCTTGGCAAGGTTGCGCTCTACCAACTGAGCTATTCCCGCAGATTCACTTTATACATGTGAGCATGTTTTTTGGAGCGGGAAACGAGTCTCGAACTCGCGACCTCAACCTTGGCAAGGTTGCGCTCTACCAACTGAGCTATTCCCGCAGATTCACTTTATACATGTGAGCATGTTTTTTGGAGCGGGAAACGAGTCTCGAACTCGCGACCTCAACCTTGGCAAGGTTGCGCTCTACCAACTGAGCTATTCCCGCGTTTCTCATTCGTGCTGAATGAAGAAGCAACATTATATCGATGAAAAAATTTGTGTCAAGGCTCTTGGCTGGTTTAATGAGGTGTTTTTTGCTTTCACTATGATTTTTTAGGATTTAAATTCTTTGGTAGCCATCTTCAAATAATACAGCATTGACCAGATAGTCAGAATACAGGCAATAAGCATAAGAATATTTCCCAGTTTCCAGAGCAGATTGGGTTCAGCCAGTGGTGGTGATGTCAGTAATAAAAGAAAAATAGCACCCATCTGTGCTGCGGTTTTGAATTTGCCCAGTTTAGCCACGGCAACACTGTTGCGTTTACCTAGCTGAGCCATCCATTCCCGCAAAGCAGAAATAGTGATTTCACGACCAATAATAATCATGGCAAATATGGCATAAGTGCGGCCAGTGGCTACCAGTAATATCAGTGCTACAGCTACCATTAGTTTGTCTGCAACCGGGTCGAGAAAGGCGCCAAAATTGGATGTCTGTCCCCAACGGCGCGCCAGATAGCCATCAAACCAGTCAGTTATTGCGGCTGCGGCAAAAAAGCTTGCTGCCAGCCAGTTAATAATTTGGCGATCGCTAATCCAGTTTGCAGGCAAGTAAAACAATAAGGTAAATATAGGAATGATGAGGATACGCAACCATGTGAGCAATATCGGAAAATTCCAGGGCATAACGGGGTGTTCCTGACAGGTTATGATTTGGTTAGTTTACATGATACCTGTTTGAAAGCTTTAAGGTGATTTTTTATCACTAACTGATGTCTGCATCAGGGGCTGAATTTTAGTGTAAATTTAATTTTTACCTATATATGCAATAGTTATTTGTGACTTATTGCAATTTAGGTATTTTGCATGAGCTTTAATTTCGGGCGGTATCTAACATACTGCCCGAAATTAAAGACTGGATTATTTGACCATATCCTTGTATGCAGCATAACCTGCCGCATCCATTTCATCATAAGGGATAAATCGCAGGCTGGCTCCGTTGATGCAATAACGTAAGCCGCCACGCTCCTGCGGGCCATCCGTGAATACATGCCCCAAATGTGAGTCTGCCTGATGGCTGCGTACTTCAGTTCGCTGCATACCAAGACTGTTATCCTGATGTTCGCTAACTACTTCGGGCTGTATCGGCTGGCTGAATGCTGGCCAGCCACAGCCGGAATTAAATTTGTCCCGCGAGCTAAAAAGTGGTTCGCCGCTGACAATATCGACATAAATACCGGGAACAAACAGCTCATCGTACGGATGGCTATATGGGCGCTCGGTGCCTGCGTTCTGTGTGATTTGATAAGCTTCTTCTCCCAGCTGCTGCTGTAAAGTTGCAGCATCCGGCTTATGAAAGGTTTTGGCATCATAAGTTTGAGTGGAAGTTGTAGTTCTGGGAAGCTCCGGCAAGGGTTCACGGGCTTTTTGCAGATCAATATGGCAATAGCCCTGGGGATTTTTATCCAAGTAGTCCTGATGATATTCTTCAGCCGGAAAAAATTGCTGCAGAGGCAGATTTTCTACTACGATAGGTGCTTGATAACGGCCTTGTTCGGCTTTGATTGCTGCCTGAATCACATCTTTGTCAGCAGTATCAGTATAGTAAATACCACTGCGGTATTGAGTACCAATATCATGTGCCTGACGATTCAGACTAGTGGGGTCTACGATACGGAAAAAATGGCGCAGTATGTCGGTTAAAGGTAAAACATCTGCATCGTATTCGACTTTTATGGTTTCCGCGTGACCGGTGTTTTGTTTACATACTTCTTCATAACTTGGATTATCGGTATGGCCGTTGGCATAGCCGGCCTGGGTGGCAAGCACGCCATTTAAACGTTTAAAATAGCCTTCCATGCCCCAAAAACACCCACCGGCAAGATAAATGGTTTTTATATTCATGATGTTATATTATATCCTTATGTGATGTATCCGTATATGCTAGCACTAGCCTGTATTGAATGAAAGATGTTGTTTTGCTTAATTATGTATGAGTGATATAAAATCTGTACTCAATTTTGGTTAATTCATGTATTGCTGCATTGGTTGAAGATTATATGAGTATTATTACTTATTTGCGTCCGGCGCGGCCGGAGGACTGTGAAGATATTTATAATGCTCATCGCTATGCGGTGCAATATACTTGCGCGCGCAAATATGATGAAACGGTGTTAAAAGCGTGGTTGTCATTATTGAATATTGAGAGCTATTTGCATACGATGGCAGATGCAAATAAAGCTTTGTGGGTTGTTGATTATAAGGGTCATATTCAGGGTTTCTTTCAGATGGATTTGGGTGAAGCTCAACTGGATGCCTTATATATCCATCCGTTTGTTCATAATCAGGGGTTGGGAACAGCACTCTTGCAGCGTGCTGAAAGTGTTGCCAGTCGTGCTGGTTTGGGTATGCTGAAACTGTATGCGTCGCTGAATTCGGTAAAATTTTATGAAATCAATGGCTATGCTTCGCTGGGTGAATGTGCCTTACCTCTCAATAATAAGGTTACGGTTAACTGTTTACTGATGCGTAAATATTTAACTGAGTAGATATTTATTACAAAAGTCTAGACTGGTATCTGAAATATTGCCAATGGTGTGAATGGTACGTTTTACTGATATTTGATTTGGTATCATCATTCTGCATGTTTTTTCAGTAAACTGTGCCAATTCTCTCAATGCGTATCTTTATTAATCAACATATAAATAATTAATAAATCATGATTTTTAATCCGACTGAATTAATCGGTGGTAGTGATGAATTTGTTAGTGTCCTGGATTGTTCTTTAATTTTATTACTTGATTTTATTAATTAATTTTGATTTTTGTTTGTGTTGCCATTCATATGACAGCTATGTGACACTTGAAATATTATTAATTTGTTGTGAATTGCCTATTTTTTAATCAGTAAAAAATATATTATAGAAATCAGTAATATATCATAGTTATCCCCATATTTTACCTAAAGTTTTGCGCTGGATTATGTGTACAGGTGGATAAGTCAGCAATAATTGATTATATTGTTTTGACATAAAAATAAATGAGCTTGCCAGCAGTAGTAGTGCCTGCCACAATAGCTATTTAATTCAATCAATATTAATTTGCATTTGTATGAAATGTCCCTTTTGCCAGCATCATAATACACAGGTGATTGATACGCGTTTGAGTGAATGTAATAACAGTATTCGTCGTCGCCGTCGTTGTTTTGCCTGTGACAGTCGGTTTAGTACGCTGGAAGTGGTGGAAATGCGAATGCCGCTGATTATCAAGCGTACTGGGGAAAAAGTGCTTTTTGATCCAGCCAAGCTGTATACCAGTATCAGCAGAGCATTGCATAAGCGGCCAATGGATCGGGAAAGTATTGAAAATGCTGTAGCCGAGATTGAGACTAATCTTTACCACATGGGGGTCAAAGAAGTTCCCAGTCATATGATTGGGGATATGGTTCTTAATTTACTGGCTAAACTAGATGAGGTTGCTTATGTGCGCTTTGCATCTGTGTATAAGAGCTTTCACGATGTTTCGGAGTTTACGCAACTGATTGCAGCATTACAAAAGGTAGATTAAAGGTATTTATTCTGTCAAGCTATTTTGGTTCTGTTCGCTGCATTAGCTGCTAATTCTTGTTATACTTTGTAATCCTTGTGCCTTGTCATGAAAGCTTGAATATATCATGTTGAAATCTCGTTTATGGTTGTTTGGACTAATCGCTTTGCTAAGTTTAACTGCGTGTACGCAAAAAGACACTTCTGTGACGATGGATGCCAGTGATACTCAGGCCGCAAGCAGTGATGTATCCGCTGCAGCCGCTACATCTACACAGACGCTAACCAGTAAGGATGGCAAGCTCAGTATCGTGGTAGATGGAGGTTTTGTTGATGTGATGGATAGCGCACAGGATTGGATAGATCAGGCACAGGTAAATAACCTTACTTTGTTGCAGCATGATGATGACAGTAATATTACCTTGGCCGTTAACAATTTGGGTTCGATAAAAATCAAGGCAGATGAATATTTCAAAAATCTGGCTGATAGCCTGAAAAACAATGCAGACATCAGCAACACTAAAGTAGGTATTGCTACCGAAAATCGAATGAACTACCGTTTCAGTCATCAGCAAAATGGCTCTTTACTAAATGAAAGTTGTGTTGCTCTTATTGGAAGTAATAATCTTTATTCAGTTTGTGCCAGCAGTGACAGTGCCAGTGATGCTGCGCTTGCTGCTACGTTGAAAACCATTAATGTACAGAACAGTTAAAAATGAGCTTTTCTGAGCTTGATAAAAAATTCATGCAAACCGCCCTTGAGCTAGCCTGGCAAGGGCGGTTTTCTACCAGCCCAAATCCGCGTGTAGGCTGCGTGATTACACGTGGTGAGCAAATTGTTGGAGAGGGATTCCACGTGCGGGCAGGGCAAGCACATGCCGAAGTACATGCATTACGGCAGGCTGGGCAATTGGCACAGGATGCTACTGCCTATGTCACTTTGGAACCTTGCAGCCATACCGGCCGTACTGGCCCGTGTGCTCAGGCTCTGATTGATGCTCATATCAAGCGCGTGGTTGTGGCCATGAGTGACCCCAACCCATTGGTCAAAGGTAATGGATTAAGCATGTTGCAACAGGCCGGTATACAAGTTAACTGTGGTTTGTATACACGGCAGGCACGTGAACTGAATCCGGGTTTCTTATCTAGGCTGGAAAGGCACAGACCTTATATTAGGCTGAAAATCGCTGCGAGTCTCGACAGCAAGACGGCATTGAGTAATGGTTTGAGCAAATGGATAACCGGTGAAGCTGCACGTAATGACGTGCAGACATTACGTGCTGAAAGCTGTGCAGTATTAACGGGTATCAATACTATACTGGCAGATAATCCACAGTTAAATGTGCGGCGCTTTTCTGCATTGCGACAGCCACTGCGTATCATTATGGATAGTAAGCTGCGTATCACTCCAGCTTATCAGGTGATTCATGATGTGAATAGCCCTACCTTGATTGTTACTACAGTTAGTGACAGTGTTAAAAAAGCGGTTTTTGACCCTTATCCACATGTTTCCATTCTTACAGTGCCAACCAATCAGCATGGCCAGATTGATTTGCAAAAATTATGGCCTGCTTTGGTTCAACGTGATATTGGTCTGATACTGGTTGAAGCGGGCTCCATCCTGAATTCTGCTTTACTTGCTGCTGGTGCCGTAGATGAAATAATTTATTATCAGGCTCCGAAAATTCTCGGAGCAGCAGCACGCAATGCTATTGAGTTAGCGGAAAATCCACAGGCTTTAATCCATTCTGAATGGCAGACAGTCGCTGTAGAAGTTTTGGATCAGGATTGTCGCTGGTCATTGCGTCATCAACAAAGTACGGCGTGGTTAACAGGAACGGTGGGATAACGTTTGTAATTGGGCTGTTTATTCAAACAATCTTTACTTTATATAAAACAGTGCTGAAAATAAACTATCGTTGTGTAACAATAAGACTCATTGTTTGAGCGCTTCATTTATGTAATATCATATTTTTAGCATCATTATCGTTATTCTATTGGTATTTTAAAACAAAGGCTTCGCCATGCGTATTTTATTAACGGGTTCAAAAGGTCAGGTAGGTAGTTGCTTAAGAGACAGATTGCCGGAAAGTTGGGAATTGATTGCCAGTGACTCGCAGACACTGAATATTACCGACGCACATAATGTGCTCAATATGGTAAAAACTTTTGAACCGGATGTGATTATAAATGCAGCAGGTTACACCAAAGTTGATGCCGCAGAAACCGATATAGCCAAGGCTTTTGCAGTGAATGCAACAGGAACATTAAATCTGGCTCAGGCTGCCCGGGCAATTGGAGCACGCCTGATTCATCTGTCTACTGAGCAGGTATTTGATGGCCATCATCATGTGATTCTGACAGAAAATATGGCACCCAATCCACTGAATGTATACGGACACAGTAAGCTGGCAGGGGAATTACTGGCTTTAAACGCACACGTAGATACCGCTGTTATTCGTACCTCATGGGTATACAGTGAACATGGACACAATTTTGTCAAAATCATGCTGCAAAAAGGATTAGAAACATCTACTATTCGCGTGGTAGACGATCAGATTGGCTGCCCCACCTATGCAGGAGATTTGGCTGAAGCTATTATCCGCCTTGCTGCATTAACTAATCCTGCGCGCGGATTAATGCATTTTGCTGGTAGCCAGCAAATGAGCTGGGCAGATTTTGCCCAGCGTATTTTTGCTGAAGCTGCTGAAATTGATGAGCGTTACAAACAGGTCAAAGTTGAGCGGATTGGCACCGCTGATTATCGGTCAGCAGCCAGACGACCAGAATTTGGTATTCTGGATAGCCGTACTTTGCAAAATCTGCTTCCAGAGCCAGTAGTCGATACACCTTTAGCGCACATTGTTGCTAAACTACTGAATTAAAAGAATGTACAAAAAAAGCGGGTTACTCGGTAACCCGCTTTTTAATGCCTGATAGCATTACTTTTGTGTACGCATATCATGGTGCTCAATAATAAAGCCAGCATCCCGATACGTACGAAAACGCTGTCGTGCAGCCGCTATTTCATCCAGATCAGTACTCACCAGCTCCAATACTCGCTCTGGTATCTGCGGAGCATCACACCAATAAACATCCGCCAGATTAATAACCACCCAATCTTTCTGTATTGTCGGTAAATCTGTGCCATAAGCCAATAATACCAATTGCCCAGCAATCAGCTGCGGTTGTTGCGGTGACCAGATTTCATGTGGGATGAAACTAGTGGCCTGAAAAGACCATAGAGCTTGATCAAACCGACTCATACTGCTTTCATCTTCTAACCAGATCAGAACGCTTGCTCCACTTTTATATACTTTTTGAGTCAGTCGGCAAGTAAAAGAGACTGGATCAGTGATATGAGTATAAAAAGTAGTAGTGGCCATATCATCTCAAATTCAGGATTGCTGAATCAGATATTCAAGCAGCAGCGGAACAGGGCGGCCTGTAGCCCCTTTATTGTTGCCTGAATGCCAGGCTGTGCCAGCAATATCCAGATGTACCCATGGATAGGCTTCGGTAAAACAAGATAAAAATACCGCAGCAGTAATCGTTCCGGCAGCACGTCCGCCTATATTCTGCAAATCAGCAAAATTGGATTTTAGCTGTTCTTTGTACTCGTTGAATAAAGGCAATTGCCAGGCTTTATCATTAATACTGGCTGCTGCCTGTAATATTTGATCAATAACTGACTGATTGTTGCCCAGTACGCCTTGCGCAACATGCCCCAGCGCAATGATACACGCACCAGTTAATGTGGCCACATCAATTACTGCTTTGGGCTGGAAACGTTCAGCATAGGTAAGAGCATCACACAAAATCAGCCTGCCTTCTGCATCGGTATTCAAAACCTCAATATTCAAACCATTCATGGCCTTAATAATATCACCCGGTTTGACTGCATTACCGGAAGGCATATTTTCACAGGTAGGAACGACAGCTACAAGATTCAGCGGCAGTTTAAGCTTGGCAGCAGCTGCAAAAGTACCAATAACAGCAGCACCACCACACATATCAAATTTCATTTCATCCATCGCAGCACCCGGTTTAAGGGAAATACCGCCGGAATCAAAAGTGATACCTTTGCCTACCAGAACCACCGGTTTATCTTCAGTATTCGGCGCGCCGTGATATTGCAGTTCAATAAGATAAGCACCGGCGGAACTGCCCTGTGCCACTGCCAGCAAAGCATTCATACCCATTTCCTGAATATCGGCTGTGGCCATAATTCGTGCACTGGCACCCACATCAGCAGCAATTTTGGCAGCAGAAGAGGCCAGATAGGCTGGGGTGCATAAATTACCAGGTGCATTACCCAGATCTTTACAGATATTCATACCATAAACAACAGCTTCACCCTTGCTCAGGTATTCATTTACTGGGTAAATAGTGTGGTAATTGATATGTTTAAGTGCTACTGGTTTAGAATCTTTTTTAAATGTATCAAAATGATAAACAGCTTCGCCCACCGCAATCGTAAATGCCTGTACCCATTGTTGTGCCAAGACTTCAGACAATAAACTCAAATCTACATTAATCTGGGTTTGCTCTTTGGCCCAGCTGGCAGCAGTAGCAGCCAACTTTTGCAGGCTGGCATAGTCTTCTTTTTCTATGCATACTACAGCCAAAGCCTGTACATGGTTCAGCTCAACTGTATGTGTAGCAATAAAATCTTTCTGTTGCTGCTGTAATTGCGACAATAAAGTACCAGCTACAGGATTGTTGTGTTTACTGTTTGCAGTACAGACAATAAGTAAAGAACTATTGTTTTGCGGCTGCAATTGTTCGGTTTTTATGCTAAATTCCATCTTTTCCTCTCCCATTATAAGGGCGTTGTATATATTCTGGACGAATCATGCGTTAGCTGATTTTGGATGCCCCTATTGTAACGCAGGCTGTCACTAAAATACTGGCAGTTGCACATGTGTTTATTATTTTATGATTTATCAACGCCAATTTATTAAAGAATTATCATGGGCTGCCGTTGGCATTTTCGTGATTTTGCTGATAGTACTGGTGGCTACGCAAGCAATTAACCTGCTGGGCAGAGCTGCCAGCGGCCGCGTGGCTATTGATGCGGTAACCGCATTAATTGGGTTCTGGACAATTGGCCTGACACCTGTATTACTGATTTTAACTGCTTATATCAGCATTATTACGGTACTTACCCGTTACTGGCGTGATAGCGAAATGGTTATCTGGCTGTCCAGTGGCTTATCATTAAGAAACTGGATTTTTCCCTTAATGAAATTTGCTCTTCCGTTTGCAGTTCTAGTAGCAGTAGTATCAATGCTGATTCAGCCATGGGCAGAGTGGCGTAGCCGTGAATTTGCAGAATTGCTGAAACAGAAACAGGAAATGTCATTACTGGAGCCGGGGGTATTCCGCGAAATAGGCAAAAACCACCCACGGGTTTATTTTATTGAATCATTTGACCCTGACAGCGGCCGTGCCAGCAATCTGTTTGTACGAGAAAAGGAAAAAGATGGCAAAGACAGTACGATTTTTGCCAAACGCGGCGAGTTCAAACAGGATGGAGAAAAACGTATTCTGACTCTGGAAGATGGTTTCCACTACTATGGCCAGCCCGGACAGGCAGACTATCAAAGAGCTTCATTTGACAAAATGACTCTGGTCATCAGCGTCAATACAATGGTTATCGATCCAAAACAAAACCGGCACACTATTCCTACTGCTGCACTATTTGCCAGCGATAAAGCCACTTACAAGGCAGAATTGATGTGGCGTTTATCATTACCGATCAGCGTAATCGTACTGGCTTTGCTGGCCTTGCCTTTATCGTATTTTAATCCGCGCACCGGTCATACTTATAATATCCTGATTGCGATTGGTGTATTTTTAATTTACCAGAATGGACTAACCTTTTTACGGGATTTGGTAGAAAATGGTCGTATTCCGCTTTGGCTTGGCATATTGCCTATGCATCTTTTGATGTTTCTGGTGTTTTTATTCTTATTGAGTTGGCGCAATCGTCCATCTGCGCCATTTAAAACAGCATTTACATCATTACTCGGAGGCCGCTCCTGATGCGTTTGCTTAATCGCTATGTAATTAGCCAACTGTCCATTTACACTTTGTATGCATTGCTGGCGCTGGTAAGCTTATACAGCTTCTTTGACATTATGGGTGAAATCAGCCACGTTGGTGATGGACGTTATACTGCCAATAAAATGTTATATTACGTTTTATTACTGATTCCCACACATGCTTATGAGCTTATGCCTCTGGCTGTGCTGGTAGGTGCACTGGTATGTCTGAATCAGATGGCCAGCGACAGTGAATTTACTGTAATCAGAACTTCTGGTATCAGCTTGGCCAGCATTATTGGCATGATGTTGCAGTTTGGTTTGCTGTTTGCCATTATTGCTGCGTTACTGGGTGAATATGTTGTACCTAAAACTGGCCCTTATGCAGAACAGTATCAGTTGCATGCCCGTCAAAACAGCATTAGTGCCGGAGATAGCGGTATCTGGTTAAAACAGGGACATGATATTGTGAATGTCGCTGAAATGTTACCTGACGGCAGCTTAAAAAACATCAGCATATATCGGCATGATGAACAGTTCCATTTAACGGAAACTTTGCATGCATCCAGCGCCAAGGTTGATTCTCATGTGCAGCAAGGTAAAAAGTCGAAGTGGTATCTACATCAGGTAGACCAGTCTGTTTTGCAAGAGCATCAGATAACAGTAAATCATCTGGAAAATCTGGATTGGCATATGTCCATCAATCATCAGTTGCTTAATATATTGCTGGTGGCGCCTGAACAGATGTCTATTCTGGCACTGTCGACTTATATCAAGCATTTGAAAAATAATCACCAACAGACTACCCGCTACGAACTGGCATGGTGGCGTAAAATTGCCTATCCATTGGCCTGTATCGTTATGGCACTGGTAGCACTGGCTTTTACACCACAGCATAACCGTGGCGGAAATATGGGCTTGAAACTTTTTTATGGAATTTGTTTAGGACTGTTATTCCATTTCTCAGGGCGGTTGTTTGGATTTACCAGTCAGTTATATGGGGTACCAACCCTGATTGCCGCATTTCTGCCTACACTGTTATTTTTATGTCTGGCTGTATACCTGATTAGACGGCAAGAAAAGCGGTAATATCCTGTTACATGCTCTAAATGGTTTTATTAAATTCAAATTTAGATATAGATAAATTAATTCCTAAATACTTTTCAATAAAATATTAGCAAACGGTAGATGATAAAAGCTTTGCTTTAGCGAATTTGTATCACATATAAAAGTGTTGCGTAGGGTTATAAAACAATTTGATATCATCACCATTGATGCCATTACTGAATCGGCTAATCAGATTCATACTCATCGTTTTGTAAAAAAATATCAAAATTGATAATAGTATTAGCTAATTTTGAGCTTTTGCTTTATTTTTCATTGAAAAAATTACTGCCTGCAATGAGTTAACCCGTCAGGTAAACGGCTATATAAATGATCAGCAACTAGGTTCCTGGAATTAAACTTTATCGTAGATGGAATAAAATTCAGTTAATTAAATTATTCTCCATCAAATATTATCTTTAAATTGTTTCATATAGAGGCATACACCAAATTTGTAATTTGGATAAAACATATATAAAAAGGCATATGAATATTTTTAAAGAGCAGGTAGGTATTTCTGGCAATATTAATGCGTTAATACAAATATTGTTATTATTGTTTGAGCACAAATTTTTATCATATTAATAAAGCTAATTGATTTACCGTTATTTATATTTGTTTGCTGCTGTAGAAGTTAGACAAAACATGGAATAGATTATAAATTGAATTAAATAAAGCACCCTCTAGCTTACTAACAGGCAAACGCAAAACAGATAATGCCATACATAATTATTTTAGTAATACTTTCAAATGAATACATACAGTCAATATAAACATAAATGGCTAATAAAGTAATTTATGCAATTTTTTCTGTACATCTGCTTCAGTCAAAATGCCAGCATTTTGTAATAGCTGAATATAAGTAGTGATATAGCCATATTGTGCTTCTGCCAATTTCTGTTCGGCATCGGCTTTGGCCTGTAATGCCTGTAATTCGTCCAGATTACTGCGTACACCTACTTTACGACCTAATTGAGTAGCTTGTAATTTTACCGTATTGGCTTTTAATAATTGTTGCTGCGCCTGAATCTGATACAGATTGCCTAATGTAGTTTGATACGCCTGAGTAATATTCAGTTCAATTTTACGTTCAGTAGCTATTAATAAAAATTTATTTTGCTGTTCTCTGGCCGCAGCTTCTTTAATTTTGCTGTGAATCAAGCCACCACTGAATAAGGGAGCTGAGAGCTGAATTGTTACGATACCGCCTTTACTGCGAGTGCCGTGATCCATACCATAAAACTGCTGAATCTGATGGTTGTCCTGATAGCCGCCATTAAGCGTTAGTTTTGGCCAGTTCTCTGCTTTAGCCGCAATATAAGCCTGCTTGGCATTTTCCAATGCCAGCTTTTGCTGCTGCCATTCAGGATTATTTTTTTGCGCCAGATTTATCCAGTATGCTTTACTTGATTTACCTAGTAAATCGCCAAAATCAGTATTTTTTAAACGCTTAATTTTCTTTGGGTTCAGTCCCGTAATGTTTGCCAGATTATTTTGTGCTACCAGCAGATCTGTCATCGCACTGACTTTTTTTGCCCGGGCAGCTTCATAGCCTGCTTGTGCTTCATTTGTATCTACAATAGTAGCTGCGCCCTTGTTAAATAAGGCTAGTGCTTGCCTGATCTGCATTGCATAGGCTTCTTTTTCTTTTTCAATTGAAACAAGCTTGTCTTCAATCAGCAATACCTGAAAATAAGCATTGGCTACTTTAAGCAGCAGATCTTCCTTCACATTTTCCAGCTGCCAGTCGGCCATGTTAGCGGTAATTTTACCTTGCTGGTATTGTGCCCATTTAGCTTTATCAAACAGCGCCTGACTTGCCTGTACATTCCAGCCGTGCGTCTGGGTAGTACTGGACAGGGAGGAGGGCTGTTTCTGATAAATATAATTAGTATTTACCTGTGGTAGTAACGCTGCTCGTGTTTGTACCAATTGCTCTTTATGAGTATCTCGTTCATTTTGAGCTGCTGCATATTCTGCTGAATAACTTATTGCAGCCTGCCAGGCATCAAACAAATCGAATGCCTGTGCAGTTGTAGAGATAATACCGCAGCCAATGAGAATAGAGATAGCTTGCCAAGTACTAATACGAATATATTTTTGCATCAACGTTCTCGCATACTTTCATCAACTTTAGTTTGTAGCGGGCTTAACAAATAAGTGATAACGCGACGCTTACCGGTTTTAATCTCAGCGGTTACATTCATACCCGCTGTTAAATTAACCTTTTTACCATCTACCATTAGATAATTTCTGTCCATAACAATGGTTGCAGCAAAAACCAGTCCCAATTTTTCATCTTCAATCGCGTCAAAGCTGACATGTTTTACTTTACCGGTTAAATAACCATAACGGGTATAAGGGAAAGATTCAACTTTGATAACAGCATCTTGGCCAGCCTTAATAAAACCGATGTCTTTATTTGGCACCAATGCCTCAATTTCCATCTGATCCTGATCAGGTACGATTACCATAATCTGTTGAGCTGCCGTGACCACTCCGCCCACAGTATGGGTAGCAAGCTGTTGTACCGTACCATCAACTGGCGACTTTAAAGTCATTAACTGCTTGCGCTGCAATGCTTTGTCTGTCGCTTCAGTAAGTTGCTGAATTTGTTCATTTGCCTGTCGCAGCTGATCAAGCGTATCGCGCTTGAGCGTATTAGTTTGTAACTGACGATTCTGCTCAGCTTCGCGTATACTTTCCTGAATCTGCCGAAGCTGGCTGCGCTGGCTAGCTAAATCATTTTTATTCTGAATATACTTGCTTTGCTGTTCATAATAAGCGTGTTTGGAAACAAAGTTCTGTGACAGTAAATCTTTGTAATCTGCTGTACGGCTCTGCTCAATAGCCGTGGTTTGTTCAAGTTTGTTCACCTGCGATTGAGTTCCCTGAAGCTGTGCTTGATGTTCGCGCAATACTGTCTGTAACTGGGCATCCTGAGTAAACCATGTTTGAAACTGATGTAATGCCAGCGATTGTGCTTCTATAATCTGCTCGGGATTAAGATGCCATTGCGCGGCCAATTCCCGATCCAGCTGAGGGGGTTGATGTGTGTCCACTGCACGGATAACTGCTTCCAGACGCAATTTATTTAAACGTGCAGCCTGTAGGGATTTTTCCGACTGCGCATAGTCACTATCGGAACCGATACCACTTAACTGAACCAGTATCTGACCACTCCTTACGTGGTCACCATTTTTGACTGCAATTTTGTCGACTACTGAAGTTTCCAGTGGTTGGATTATCTTACTGCGCCCACCGGGAGTGGTTTTACCCATGGCAACAGCAACAATATCCAGCTTGCCAATTAATGCCCATAAAAGCGCAATAACAGCAAACAATATAATCAGGCGTGCAGTCCATTTGGGTGCAGCGGAAAGAGGTGTTTCCGTTAATTCCAGATGTGCCGGTAAAAAAGCGCGCTCATCTTCATCGCGTTTAGGTGGGTCGAGCTGAAAACGGACAGACCAAACATTTTTCCACACTGTAATATAGCGGTGCAGGAACTCTTTAAAAGCTTGAAAGCGAATACCCATAATCTATTTTCTTATTCTGGTTTCAATTTAGCTATTCTGGAGCTGATATAAGTAGCGATAGTAACCATCCGGTTTAGCGAGCAACTCCTGATGAGTGCCTTCTTCCACTATGCAGCCTTTATCCATAGCAATAATGCGATTGGCCATACGAACAGTAGATAGGCGGTGTGCAATAATCAAAACAGTGCGACCTTTGCAAATGGCCTGCATATTTTGCATAATGGCTCGTTCGGATTCATAATCCAGTGCACTCGTTGCTTCATCCAAAATTAGAATCCGCGGATTTCCTACCAAAGCCCGAGCAATGGCGACACGCTGCCTCTGCCCACCAGACAGCCCTGCACCCTGCTCACCAACTATAGTGTCATAGCCTTCTGGCAGTTCCATAATAAAATCATGGGCACCAGCCATTTTGGCGGCATACATTATTTTTTCCAGAGGCATCCCCGGGTCGGCAAGAGCTATATTGGCGCGGATACTCTGATTAAGCAGTACATTTTCCTGAAGTACTACACCCACCTGACGGCGCAACCATGCTGGATCAGCCAGTGCCAGATCATTACCATCTACCAATACCCGTCCACGCTCTGGCGTGTATAAGCGCTGTACTAGCTTGGTTAAAGTAGATTTGCCAGAACCGGAACGTCCGACAATACCCAGAATTTCACCTGGCTTAATCTGCAAATTTAAGTCACGCAGAATTTCTGCACCATCTGGACGATATCGGAAAGAGATTTTTTCAAATTCAATCTGGCCTTTAATATTCGGCAATGCCACGCGCGAAGTAGGATTTTCTGTCGGGGTATTTAAAATATCGCCAAGGCGGGAAACAGAAATGCCCACCTGCTGGAAATCCTGCCACAGCTGTGCCAAGCGGATAACAGGTGCCGCAACTTGGCCTGCAAGCATATTAAATGCGATTAACTGTCCCACTGTCAGCTCACCTTTAATCACCAGATGAGCACCCAGCCATAAAGTAACAACTGTCACCAGTTTCTGAATTAGCTGCACACCTTGTTGACCAATAGTAGCCAGACGGGCAACGCGGAAACCGGAGCTAACATAAGCAGCCAATTGCTGATCCCAGCGTCTGGTCATTTGAGGCTCAACCGCCATAGCCTTAATCGTACCGATTGCCGTTACCGATTCAACCAGAAATGACTGATTATCAGCATTTCTGGCAAATTTATCATTCAGCCGCGAGCGTAAAATAGGGCTGATGGTCGCAGACCAGATGGCATAACAAGGCAGAGAAATAATAACTACTAACGTAAGCCAACCGCTGTAAAACCACATCACCAGCAGAAAGATAAAAGAAAAACAGAGATCCAGTACCGAAGTCAATGCCTGTCCGGTGAGAAAGTTACGGATTTGTTCCAGCTCACGTACCCGGGCAACCGTATCGCCCACTCGCCGGTGCTCGAAATAAGCCAGAGGCAGGCTTAACAGATGACGAAATAATCGTGCACCCAGTTCGACATCAATGCGTGAAGTGGTATGGGCAAAAACATAAGTGCGTAATCCACCTAAAACCACATCAAAGACAATAATCACCAGTAAGGCAATAGTAATCACATCAAGAGTTGAAAAGCCGCGATGTACCAGAACTTTGTCCATTACCACCTGAAAAAACATAGGTGTAACAAGCGCAAATAACTGAATAAAGACAGATACGACCAATACTTCCAGAAAAATACGTCGGTATTTAATTACCGCCGGAATAAACCAGGTAAAGTCGAATTTAGCCAGTTGCCCCAGAATCGATGCTCTTGAAGCAACCAGAATAAGCTGTCCAGAATAGCGTTGCGCAAACTCTTCTTTAGTTAGAATAACTGGCTTGCCCGCTTCAATATCCTGAATCAGGTAACGATCATCATCTATTCTGGCTAAAATAAAATGCTGGCCATCTTCACGCCATACCAGTGCAGGTAAGGCTAGCAGAGGCAAACGCTTGATATCGTGCTTGACTAGTTTGGCTTTCAAGCCCAGATCTTTGGCTGCAAGCAGCCATTGTTCAATTTTTAAATCATTCTGTTCCGCGTACCTATGCATAATATCTGCAGGATTGACGGCCATGCCATGAAAATGGGCTAAAAGAACCAGAGCGGAAACTGCAATACTAGGTTTCTCAATTTTAGCAGGTATAGAAGATTCTGGTGGTAATGACATAGATTTCAACATCACTGTTTAAATACCTACATATAAATTAACATAAATATAGAAAAAAATACAGTATAAAATAATATTTAAATTATATTATTAGTATTTTAAATTTTCCAAATAAAGAATAATAGAAGTTTTTGAAGTTAGGAATTTGTTTAAATCCTCGTAATATGTTAAATTATTTTATATAACTGTTTTTGCGAGAGATGTAAATAAAATATTAATATAATTATTCATTTTAAGTATAGTCTTAAAAATATATTTTTAAGCTTAAATAAGATATATAATTAATAGTTTTCAATTTTAAGATTATGTTTATTAAATGCATTTCTGAATTTAGTAAATTTAAAGTTAGTGAATATTTAAAAAATATTAATATAAGTTAAACTGGAGGTAAAATCAAAAGATTTATTTAACGTATAGTTTTTAATGTATAAATATCAAATTATAGTAGTAAATTAAAACAATTATTTTGATTTAATATTTAACAAAGAGGTGATACCTTGAATACTTTTAAAGAAATAGATATCTATGAAGAAATTTTATCAGCTGAGCAAAATAATAATATTAATCTGGTAGAGGGTAGTATGAACAATGATAATTTGACTGGTACTAATCAGGATGACATTTTAATTGGTAAAGAAGGAGATGACAGACTTTACGGCGGAGAAGGAAATGATACCTATGTATTTGCCAAAGGTCATGGTCAGGATTTTATTTATGATGTTGACGGCAATGCAGATACGATTCAGTTTCTGGATGTGAATTTTGATGAAGTTAAGTTCCGTAAGAATGGTAATAGTTTAATTATTTATGGCTATAACGAAGGAGATTCAATTGAAATAAGAGACTTTTTTAATTGGACTGATAAAAATGCCATAGAAAACTTTGTATTTAAGGATAAGACAGTCACCCTGGAGCAACTGCGCACAGAAGGTATGGAGCTATACGGTACCGCAGGAAATGACAGTATTAATATTTCAGTCGGTAAGGCCATTATGCATGGAGGAGATGGCAATGATACTCTTACCGCAAGCACTAGCAGTAATGCAAATGATGTACTGGATAGCGGTGCTGGTAATGATACGTTATGGGGTTATGGTGGAGATGACATATTAATTGGTGGCACAGGAGATGACAGACTTTACGGCGGAGAAGGAAATGATACCTATGTATTTGCCAAAGGTCATGGTCAGGATTTTATTTATGATGTTGACGGCAATGCAGATACGATTCAGTTTCTGGATGTGAATTTTGATGAAGTTAAGTTCCGTAAGAATGGTAATAGTTTAATTATTTATGGCTATAACGAAGGAGATTCAATTGAAATAAGAGACTTTTTTAATTGGACTGATAAAAATGCCATAGAAAACTTTGTATTTAAGGATAAGACAGTCACCCTGGAGCAACTGCGCACAGAAGGTATGGAGCTATACGGTACCGCAGGAAATGACAGTATTAATATTTCAGTCGGTAAGGCCATTATGCATGGAGGAGATGGCAATGATACTCTTACCGCAAGCACTAGCAGTAATGCAAATGATGTACTGGATAGCGGTGCTGGCAATGATACGTTGTATGCTTATGGTGGAGATGACATATTGATCGGTGGTACAGGAAATGACAGACTTTACGGTGGAAAAGGAAATGATATCTATGTATTTGCCAAGGGTCATGGTCAGGATTATGTTTGTGATAGTGATGGTAAATCAGATACGATTCAATTTCTGGATGTGAATTTTGATGAAGTTAAGTTCCGTAAGAATGGTAATAGTTTAATTATTTATGGCTATAACGAAGGAGATTCAATTGAAATAAGAGACTTTTTTAATTGGACTGATAAAAATGCCATAGAAAACTTTGTATTTAAGGATAAGACAGTCACCCTGGAGCAACTGCGCACAGAAGGTATGGAGCTATACGGTACCGCAGGAAATGACAGTATTAATATTTCAGTCGGTAAGGCCATTATGCATGGAGGAGATGGCAATGATACTCTTACCGCAAGCACTAGCAGTAATGCAAATGATGTACTGGATAGCGGTGCTGGTAATGATACGTTATGGGGTTATGGTGGAGATGACATATTAATTGGTGGCACAGGAGATGACAGACTTTACGGCGGAGAAGGAAATGATACCTATGTATTTGCCAAAGGTCATGGTCAGGATTTTATTTATGATGTTGACGGCAATGCAGATACGATTCAGTTTCTGGATGTGAATTTTGATGAAGTTAAGTTCCGTAAGAATGGTAATAGTTTAATTATTTATGGCTATAACGAAGGAGATTCAATTGAAATAAGAGACTTTTTTAATTGGACTGATAAAAATGCCATAGAAAACTTTGTATTTAAGGATAAGAC
>NZ_MEIR01000082.1 GCF_002777825.1 Snodgrassella alvi
AATACGGGTGCTGGTGCAATTACCCTAAACAATAACGGTGAAACTACCGGCGCTATTACCAACTCAGGTGCTGGTGCAATTACCCTAAACAATAGCGGTACAAGTAGCAGTAAAATTGAAAATACTGGTGATGGTAAAATCACCTTAAACAATAGCGGTAAAAGCACCGGCGATATTATTAATGCTAGTGAGTCTGACCAGTCTTACATAAAGATAACCAATAATGCTGGTACAACGCTTGGCAGTGCGATAAGCAATACAAAAGCTGGTAAGATTGAACTGACTAATAAAGGTACAACTACCCGCGATATTACCAACTCAGGTTATAAAAATTCTAGTATAGAAATAACCAATGAAGCTGATGCAATACTTGGAAGCAATATTAAAAATACAGGTGATGGTAAAATTACTTTAGACAATAAAGGTGCAAGCACCGGCAATATTACCAACTCAGGTTATGACAATTCTCTTATAGAAATAACCAATGAAGCTGATGCAATACTTGGAAGCAATATTAATAATACGGGTGCTGGTAAAATTACTTTAAACAATAAAGGCTCAAGCACCGGCGATATTATTAATAATAGTGATTCAGCCTCTTCTAGAATAGAAGTAATCAATAATGTAGATAAAATGCTTGAAAGTACGATAAGCAATAAAAGAGCTGGTACGATTAAATTGACTAATCATGGTATAACTACCCGCGATATTACCAACTCAGGTTATAAAAATTCTAGTATAGAAATAACCAATGAAGCTAATGCAATACTTGGAAGCAATATTAATAATACAGGCGCTGGTACAATTACTTTAAATAATAGCGGTAAAAGCACCGGCGATATTATTAATGCTAGTGAGTCTGACCAGTCTTACATAAAGATAACCAATAATGCTGGTACAACGCTTGACAGTACGATAAGCAATACAAAAGCTGGTAAGATTGAACTGACTAATAAAGGTATAACTACCGGCGATATTACCAATTCAGGCCTGCTAGGTTCTCTTATAAGTGTAACCAACAATAATGGGGCAACACTTAATGGTAAAATTAGTAATACAGGTGCTGGTACAATTACCTTAGACAATAAAGGTACAAGTACCAGTACTATTAAAAATACAGGTGCTGGTACAATTACCTTAGACAATAAAGGTACAAGTACCAGTACTATTAAAAATACAGGTGCTGGTACAATTACCTTAGACAATAAAGGTACAAGTACCAGTACTATTAAAAATACAGGTGCTGGTACAATTACCTTAGACAATAAAGGTACAAGTACCAGTACTATTAAAAATACAGGTGCTGGTACAATTACCTTAGACAATAAAGGTACAAGTACCAGTACTATTAAAAATACAGGTGCTGGTACAATTGCTTTAAATAATAGCGGTAAAAGCACCGGCAATATTATTAATGACAGTGATTCTAAAGAGTCTCAAATAAATGTAACTAATAATGCTGGTGCAACGCTTGACAGTACAATAAGCAATACTAAAGCTGGTACGATTGAACTGACTAATAAAGGTACTGCTACCGGCAATATTACCAACTCAGGCTCTAAAAATTCTCTTATACAGATAATCAATAATACTGGTGCAACACTTAGTAGTAATGTTAGCAATACAGGTACTGGTACAATTAAGTTAAACAATGAGGCTACTTTCAATGGTGATCTTATCAATACTAATTCAGGTACGATTACTGCAACAAATACTGGAATTTTCACTGGTACTACCAACAATTCCAATGCAAATGGAAAAATAAATCTGGATAATCAGGGCAAATGGATAATTACCGGAAGCTCCTCATTATCACAGCTGACTAACACGGGTTCTATTATATTTCCACGCATTGCTGAAGCTAATGCAGGAGATAAAAATCAATACCATACAATCAACATAAAAGAGTATAAAGGTACTAACGGTGACATTTATGTTAATACCTATTGGAATAATGACGGTACTTCTTATGCAGATACCATCTTTATTGAGAAGGTAACGGAATCAGGCACTACACGGGTGCATGCAATGGGGCACGATGAACGTAATGAAATTATTGGAAATGCACAATCCTCTGAGAAAAAAAATACAACTCAGGTTATTAATGTAAGTTCAAACGAGCCTAAGCATAAATTCGTGGGTACAGCGGATATATCTGATGGTGCTAAGCAAGCTCAGCTCGTGGAAACAACAAACGAATCAGGCCAAACTATTTATGTATGGTCATTAACAACTCAAGATCCGGCTGAACCTATCCAACCTACTCCACCTAAAGAAATACCGATTTATGCGGAGCCGGTATCTGGCTACGTACAAATGCCTACAGTAAATATGGAGCTGGGCTTTACCACCATCGGCACATTACATGAGCGGCGCGGTGAAAATCAGACCTACAACATTACTGGCACCAACAATACTGCCCTTGCCGATAACCAGCAGCAGACATGGGGTAGAATTCTGGTGAAACATCTGGATAAGAATGGCAAACGACGTCTGGATACAGTTGGTAATCAATCCGTACTCCAGATTGGTCACGATTTTATTCTGGATGAAAACAATAAAACCGGAACCCGCCGGCATATAGGTGCCTATGTATCCTATGGGCATAATGAAAATGATTTCCGCGATCAGTATCGTGCCGAGAATGGCTATGTTGTTGACGACCATTACACCGGTAAAGGCCGTACTGATGCAGTAAGTGTTGGCGGTTATGGCACATTCTATGGCAATAATGGCGGCTATATTGATTTGGTTGGTCAGGTAAGCTATCTGCGCAACAAATACAATGCTCGTTCCAATGAATCTGTACATCAGAACGGCTGGGGCGCAGCATTATCTGCCGAGGCCGGTAAATCTTTCACTGTCTATGGAAATAACTGGTTTGTCGAACCACAGGCTCAATTGGTATACCAGTATCTGTCTCTGGATAATTTCAATGACGGAATTCGCCACGTCGACCAGCATAATCCATCTGCCCTGCGCGGCCGTGTGGGTATGCGTTTTGGCTACAATGGTGTTACAACTGATAATTTACCACCTTCATCTTTCTATGGCATTGCCAATATCTGGCATGACTTTGTCAATCCGAAATCTGTTGATATCGGCCGCGATACACTGAAAGAAGAATATGCCAAAACCTGGGGTGAAGTGGGTGTTGGTATCCAGCTACCGATAACCCGTCAAAGTCATTTCTATAGTGATGTGCGTTATGAGAAAAACTTTGGCAGTGCTAAACGCAAAGGTTTCAAAGGCACACTGGGCTATAAATACACTTGGTTATAACCACATTCATAGCAGTGACTGTGTGATACAGCCACTGCTATGTCTCCTGACAGGGCAAAACTGCAAACAGCTTTGCCCTGTTTTTATTTATATGATTAACTAAGATTACTTTCTGGAAAGCTGGCTTTAGCTTCTAAGCAGATAAATAGATATATACAGACAACAATCACGCTAAAGCAATGCAGCCAGAAATCCTTGAAATGAAAAGCCCCACAAAGCCAAAAGCTTTGTGGGGCTTGCTACTGAAACAGGATTATTGAGGTGCGTTGGTACGAATCAGATAATCAAAAGCACTTAATGCTGCTTTAGCACCTTCACCAGCGGCAATAATAATCTGCTTGTATGGCACATTGGTACAGTCACCAGCGGCAAATACGCCCGGCACATTGGTTTTACCAGACGCATCAATCACAATTTCATGCATTGGTTCAGTTAACTCAACCGTACCCTGCAAAAAGCCGGTATTAGGTAACAGGCCAATCTGCACAAATATACCTTCCAGCGCCAGATGCTGCTGAGCATCAGTTGACCTATCCAGATAGTTCAGACCGCTAACCTTGCCATTAGCACCAGTAACTTCAGTAGTTTGAGCATTGCGAATAACCTTTACATTAGGCAAACTGTTCAGCTTGTGCTGCAATACTTCATCCGCGCGCAGTTTATCGGAAAATTCCAACAAGGTAACACTTTTAACCAAGCCAGCCAGATCAATAGCAGCTTCTACCCCAGAATTTCCCCCGCCAATCACAGCCACATCTTTACCTTTGAATAAAGGGCCATCACAATGCGGGCAATAAGTCACCCCTTTAGTACGATATTCCTGTTCACCAGGCACATTCATGGAACGCCAGCGCGCGCCGGTAGATAGAATCACAGTGCGTGATTTAAGCACAGCGCCGCTTTCAGTATGTACCTCAATCAACCCACCTGTGCTGGTAGCAGGAATCAGCACGCTTACCTTTTGCAGATTCATAATATCTACATCATAACTGCGCACATGGCTTTCCAGATCGCGAGCAAAACGCGGGCCATCTGTACGCAAAACTGAAACGTAGTTTTCAATATCCATTGTATCCAGTACCTGACCGCCAAAGCGTTCAGCTATAATTCCGGTACGAATCCCTTTACGCGCTGCATATACGGCTGCCGCAGCTCCAGCCGGCCCCCCACCTACAATCAGTACATCAAAAGGCTCTTTTGCATTCAGTGCCTCAACTGCATCATTAGCTGCATTGCTGTCCAGCTTGGCCACAATTTCGGCCAGCTCCATCCGCCCCTGACCAAAAGGTTTACCATTCAGGAAAACTGCCGGTACACCCATAATCTCTTTTGCTTCAATTTCTTCCTGAAACAATGCCCCATCGATAGCAGTATGGCTGATATTGGGATTAAGAATGCTCATCAGATTTAGTGCCTGAATTACATCAGGACAATTATGGCAGGTAATAGAATAATAGGTTTCAAAATAATAACTACCTTGCAGATTCTTTATCTGTTGCTGCAAAGATTCTGCTTCCTTGGAGGGATGGCCACCCGCCTGTAGTAAAGCCAGCACCAGTGAGCTGAATTCATGCCCCATCGGATTACCGGCAAAAACCAGACCGGTATGCATACCGGGATTGGTAATTTCAAAAGAAGGTTTACGCTCAGACTGGCCATCAGTCCGCAGGCTAACTTTATCACTTAGCGCTTCCACTTCCTGTAACAGTGCCAACATGTCGCGAGCACCTGCACTATCGTTAAGCGTAGCAATGATTTCAACCGGCTGGATTACATATTCCAAATAAGCTTTTAATTGGCTTTTCAGGGTGTCGTCTAACATATTACAGCTCCATTACATTAAAATTAACAATCGATATTGTCTTTTTGATAGCCTATATTTTTGTTTTACTAAAAAGCCCGGATACCGCAGCCGGTATTCGGGCTGAATAGCTGCTATTTAACAGCAGAATGATTGATGTGTGTGTTTAAGTGTTATTAGATTTTGCCAACCAGCTCAAGAGAAGGAGCCAGAGTTTTGTCGCCTTCTTTCCATTTGGCTGGGCAAACTTCACCCGGATGAGAAGCCACATATTGTGCGGCTTTAACTTTACGTACCAGATCAGCAGCTTCACGGCCGATACCTTCAGCAGTTACTTCTACACTCTGGATAATACCTTGCGGGTCAACCAGAAAAGTAGCACGATCAGCAGAACCCTGACCTTCACGCAGTACGCCAAAATTGGTAGCCAGAGTGGCATTGCGGTCACCCAGCATAAAATATTTGATTTTAGCAATGGTGTCTGAAGCATCGTGCCAAGCTTTATGAGTGAAATGTGTATCTGTAGATACAGAGTATACTTCCACACCCAGCTTTTGCAATTCTTCATAGTGGTCAGCCAGATCACCTAATTCAGTAGGACAAACAAAAGTGAAGTCGGCTGGATAGAAAAAGAATACAGACCATTTACCTTTAACGTCAGCATCGCTGATGTCTACAAATTTACCATCATGAAAAGCAGTGGTATTGAATGGTTTGATTTCAGTATTAACGTTGGCAACCATGAA
Source organism: Snodgrassella alvi (assembly GCF_002777825.1). Lineage (GTDB taxonomy): Bacteria > Pseudomonadota > Gammaproteobacteria > Burkholderiales > Neisseriaceae > Snodgrassella > Snodgrassella alvi_C. The sequence goes on from NZ_MEIR01000082.1 coordinate 5,830, forward strand.
GTATCTCCTTGAATGTAACAGGTTGAATTAAGTAATACATGTATAGTACACAAGTTCACATCATAAATATAATCAAATGATTCTATATAGCCCATAGTTTTTATTTAACATAAAAAACAAAGTCTTATAAATTAACTTTAAACAAATAGCCAATATATCCGCAAAAAAAGCCGCAAAATTACACTTTAGAACCTGCAACGATAGCCTCACACAACCACACATACAGCTACAAATACAGATATATCTTAGTTATAGCAAAATCAAAAAAAACTTTTCCAGCCATCCAGCCTAATTTGCCTGAAAAATTTATTCAGATTAAGATACAGATATTAATACAAAAACCGATTACACATTATTTTTATTGATACTGTTTATTAAACCAGCAGAGATTGTTTTCCTTTTATCCATATCAAGCAGACAGTGCTGCCGAACACTTGCAGCAGAGGTATCCCATGAAAACTCATATTCTGCAATTGATGATCTTTATAATAGTATTATTTTGGTCTGCCTATCGCCCACATGACTATCCAACCTGGTGTCTGGAAGTTTTTCCAGCATTAGCGGGTGTCGTAATACTTGCGTACACATATACACGTTTTCACTTCAGTAACCTGATGTACTGGGTAGTACTAATTCACACAGTCATTCTGCTTGTTGGCGGACATTACACTTATGCAGAGGAACCAGTTTTTAATTACCTGCGCGGTGTATTTGACTGGTCACGCAATAATTACGACAAACTCGGGCATTTTTTTCAGGGCTTCTCACCAGCCATCATCGCCTGCGAATTACTCTGGGGCTTACAGATTGTGCGCCGTCGCGGCTGGGTAGTTTTTTTAAGCGGCTGTATCTGTATGGCCATTAGTGCCATCTATGAGCTGTTTGAATGGCTGGTAGCCGAAATCAGCAATCAGCAAGCAGTTACTTTTCTTGGAACACAGGGCGATGTGTGGGACACACAGCAAGACATGCTGTGGTGCCTGATTGGCTGTAGCAGCATGCTGGTTTATTTGTATTGTAGCAAACAGCACTTGCAACAGGCTGCCACAAAAAAAATGGGTACCAAAACAAATAGCGAATCAGATTACCCTTAACCAGCCACAGCAGAATTGATACATCAATCTACAAAAGCAGCTTTGTACAAAAGCTGCCTTCTCTAGCTACAAAGGCCAATCAGAGAGAAACAGATGCTGTTTTTTCTGTTGCCTCTTGCAGCTTGATTCTAATTTCATTGATATCTTCTTCAAATATCATAATCACCCCCAGATAGGCCATGCCAAACATCATAGCTGTGATAAATGAACTGGCAATTGCCATTACGTTCATCCACAGCAAACCTAAGGCAAATACCAAAAAACACAAGGCAAAAATAACATTAAAGTAGAATTTTACCCTTTTAAATTTTTGTTCCTTGTGTGCTAGCTGCACGCTTAATTCATTACCGGCTGTTGCAGAATCAATAGTTTGGTTCATCTATTCAAACTCCAGCAAATGTAAAATTAATAAATATTAGTTTAATGATTAATTACTTAACAGCATTATTTTAACTTATATCGTTATTCAGAATGAAGCACTATTTTTAGCATAAATACAATTAAAAATAGCTTATTAGTATAGATTTTTCTGATATACATATACACCAGCATAAAATATATGCCTGTATAAACATTAACTCTTTTATTTTAATTTTACATTAAAATACATATAGATAAAATTTATACTTAGTTATCAAAAACACATCCCATAATTAATCTTATGAATAAAATTTAGCTTAAACAGTATATCCATCAGCCATACAACCATAATCACTTGCAACGCACTTTACAGAAACCCAGTAAACAGCTATTAGTTATAAATCTCAAATCAGATATAAGAAAAGGGCTAAAATCAGCGGATTTCAGCCCTTTTTACTCCAATATGATTTCTTGGCGTATCAGGAATAATACTTACCTGAGAACAATCAGCTATTTGACAATTTTCAGCCCCTTTTTGCCGCCGGATTTACCACTATCTTCCGCCGGTTTAGTCTCTGCTGCATTCTCAGGTTTTGCTACTTCCTCGGCCTCAGTTATCGGTGCATCATCATCGGTAAGCGGTTCCACCTCAAAACCCATACCCTCGCCGGTTTCACGGGCAAAAAGAGTGATGACATGGCCAACCGGAATCCAGATATCATGAGATACACCGTTAAAACGGGCAGCAAAATTAACCCACTCATTATCAATATTCAGATTGTGCGCGGCAGCCGCTCCGATATTGAGTACAATCTCATTATCACGTACATACTGACGGGGTACGCAGGTTTTATCGTTTACCCACGCAACAATGTGAGGCGTATAACCACAGTCCAGCGCCCATTGATATAATGCACGCAAAATATACGGTTTGGTACTTAGCTTGCTCATTGCCTTCTCCCCTTTATCAAGATTGTTTAACGGCGCATTGCCTTTTCTGCTGGCGTTAATGCATCAATAAACGCCTCTCGCTGGAAAATACGCTCAGCATATTTTAGCAAAGGTGCAGTTGATTTCGGCAGCTTAATATCATAGTGATCCAGACGCCATAAGAGCGGAGCCAGAGCCACATCAATCATAGAGAAATCATCACCAATGATATATTTATTTTTGCTGAATGCCGGTGCCAGCATGGTTAAGCCTTGGGTAATCGCTTCGCGGGCTTTATTCATATCCTTATTACTGGATTCTGGATTTTCCAGCACCAGTACATGACTGAACAATTCCTTTTCTAGGCGATACAATACCAGACGGCCACGACCACGCATAATTGGGTCAGCCGGCATCAGCTGCGGATGAGGAAAACGTTCATCAATATACTCGTTAATAATATTGGATTCATACAGAATCAGATCGCGTTCAACCAGTACAGGCACCTGATTATATGGATTCATTATAGCCAAGTCTTCCGGCTTGTTGAAAACGTCTACATCCTTGATTTCAAAATCCATGCCCTTTTCATACAGAACAAAGCTGCAACGCTGACTAAACGGGCAAGTCATACCCGCATATAATGTCATCATAATCAATTTCCCAAGATTACTGTATAATATCAATACAGTGTAGTGTCTAAATTATCTAATTATAGACAAATGACTCTATTTTTACCAGAAAAATAGCTTAAACTTATGTTTATTAAAAATTTTTCCTGATAATTGTTATAAATATCCATACAGTGACGGCTTAAGCGGGATTGAGTTCATCAAAAAACTGTTGCTTAATGCCAAACTGCTCAGCCACAGCAAAAGCAAGTGCCTGTATACCATAGCGCTCCGTAGCATGATGCCCCGCAGCAATAAACGCTACCCCGCATTCTTGGGCCAGATGATATTGAGGTTCAGATACCTCACCCGTAATAAACGCATCCACGTCCATATCAATCGCATACTGAAAAAAGCCCTGACCACCGCCGGTACACCAAGCTATCCGACGCACAGGCTGCTGCTGGTCTGCACATAAAAGCACCGGCACCCGGCCAAGGCTGAGCTCCAGTTGCCATGCTAACTCAGCCGCAGTAAGCGGCTGTGCCAATGAACCATACTGCACCAAATTCTGTTCACCACCACAACCGTCTACCTGCCAGCCTAAGCGTAATGCCAACTGCACATTATTGCCCCATTGTTGATGCGCATCCAGTGGCAGATGATAGCCAACAAGATTAATGTCATTAGCTAATAATGTCTGGATACGGCGTTTTTTCCAGCCTGTAATCGCTGCGGCTTCATTTTTCCAGAACATACCATGATGTACCAGCAACATATCAGCCTGCTGCGCCACAGCAAAATCAATAGCAGCCTGACTGGCCGTTACCGCACAAACAATACTATTAACCTCATCCCTGCCCTCTACCTGCAACCCATTCGGGCTAAAATCACGAAACTGAACTATATTAAGCTGCTGAGCACACCAGTCTAAAATTTCTTTTCTCTTGGTCATCATCTTCCTTTAATCATGCTTGTTCAGATTAAACATACTATTTATATTTTTCTGATAATAGCATTAGCCTGATTCAAACCGGCATCTTTTTTATATATAGACTATTGTATACGCCTATATATTTCAACGCAGATTGCTTTGTTCCTTATCAAAATGACTTCATTCAACCTCAGGTAGATAGTTTAGTAGTGCTTATACTATTTATAGTATAAGATTTTTGCATGAGAAGCATAAACTAACTGCTTAAGGCTATTTTGCCGATGCTTTAATTGATATCTATAAACATAATGAAAGCCTGCTGGATCATCCGGAAATTGTCCAAGGCTTTATCGAAAATAATAATCGTATTCTGGACTATATTCATCAACACAGTAAGGTAATTAACTAAGAGGTAAAAATAACTAATATTCTTTAATAATAATCTCGTAATTGATAAAAAATAACATTACAAATTTTGGGCACATCTATCTAGAAAATAACCATCATATCGAAACAGCTAACAATAAGTTTTTATCTCTATAATTTATTAATTTATTCATATAAATCAATAAATTATAAATTATAAATTATAAATTATAAATTATAAATTTGATATTATTAGGATTTATTGGTATATTATAGTTAACTTTAGTTAATTAAAGTCATAAAATAAAGAGTAACTAAGTTCTGATGCTTTTAAAATCAGCTTAATAAAGGTTGAAATATGAAACGTTGCCTGTGTATTTTGATTCTGTGCTTAGCTGGCTGTATTGATGTACCCAGTGAAGAGGAAAAAAACAAGCAATTACAGGATAAATTGGCAATGAAAGATACCACTGAAATTACGGTTTTGATTCCTTCCAAAGTTTCAAACAAAAAACTGGCGATTACTCTGCCACGCTGCTTTTTTGGGCCTAACTTGAAAAATAAAGTTGTTGATGGAATAGTTGAAGAGAAAGCAGTTAGCATTATGTATCAGCTACCTACTTTTTCCAACTTTCCTAATGATAAAGCAGCACTGCATCAATGTCCTGATTTTTCCAAGCCAATTTCCGGTATAGGTATACGACCGTTGTTTCCTAAGCCAAACAAAACTGAACTGGAATATGGCAATTACTGGTTTAAACAACAAAGCTATCAATATGCTTTAAAAGAACAACGAAACAATCAGACACTATATCGTGTTGGTATTGCTGGAAAGTTAACCACGTTTGCTAATCAGTCCGATAAAAATCAGCAAGATATCAGCATTGAATTCTGGCCATTTGATGCAAAAGATGCAAGTGACTCCTACCCTCACCAGATTGATATTCATTCTGTATTGGATAAGGAGTTTGGCTTAGGGTATACCGTGTATTCCTCAAGATATCTACACGGCAAACATAAACCATTACCAAATCAGTGGTATTTTGCTGATGCCTTGATTGATATCTATAAACATAATGAAAGCCTGCTGGATCATCTGGAAATTGTCCAAGGCTTTATTGAAAATAATAACCGTATTCTGGATTATATTCATCAACACAGTAAGGTAGTTAATTAACCCGCAACGCTTATCATCTGTATTTAAAATAACATTGTCGTTAATTAGAATAATATTGCCAATTCTGAACAGAATTATCCCAAAAATAGCTATTAAATTGCGACAGCCAATAATCTATTTTAAACCATTACCTTCTATTGATATTTATCAATTTATTTATATAAATCAACACATCATACACTTGCGGTGGTTACTAATTAACGCTATATTACGATTAAATAATGTTAATTTATGTCATTAAAGAACATGAGGCTATTTAAACGGCTTAAATTCAATTAGCAAAGGTAGCAAGATGAAACGTTGGTTGTGTATTTTGATTCTGTGCTTAGCTGGCTGTATTGATGGGCGCAGTGAAGAAGAAAAAAACAAGCAATTACAGGATAAATTGGCAATGAAAGATACCACTGAAATTACGGTTTTGATTCCTTCCAAGGTTTCAAACAAAAAACTAGCGATTACTTTGCCACGCTGCTTTTTTGGGCCTAACTTGAAAAATAAAATTGTTGATGGAAAAGTTGAAGAGAAAGCGGTTAGCATTATGTATCAGCTACCTACTTTCTCCGGTTTTCCCAATGATGAAGAAGCACTTTATCAGTGCCCTGATTTTTCCAAGCCAATCTCCGGTATCGGTATACGACCGTTATTTCCTAAAACAAGCGAAAGCAAATTGGAATATAGTAATTACTGGTTAAAACAGCAATATTACCGATTTTCAGTAAAAGAAGAACGAAATAATCAAGCACTGTACCGTGCTGGCATTGCGGGAAAACTAGCTATATTTGCCAATCAATCTGATAAAAATCAGCAAGATATCAGCATTGAATTCTGGCCTTTTAATGCAAAGGATGAAAGCGATTCTTACCCTCACCAAACTGATATTCATTCCGTACTGGATAAGGAATTTAGCTTAGGGTATACCGTATATTCCTCAAGATATCTACACGGCAAACATAAACCATTACCAAATCAGTGGTATTTTGCTGATGCCTTAATTGATATCTATAAACATAATGAAAGCTTACTGGATCATCCGGAAATTATCCAAGGCTTTATTGAAAACAATAACCGTATTCTGGATTATATTCATCAACACAGTAAGGTAATAGACTAAGAGGTAAAAGTAACTAACATTCTTTAATAATGATTTGTAATTAATAAAAATAATATTACAAATTTTGGGCATATTTATCTAGAAAATAACCATCATATCGAAATAACTAACAATAAGTTTTTATCTCTATAATTTATTGATTTATTTATACAAATAAATAAATTATAAACTTGATATTATTAGGATTTATTGGTATATTATAGTTAACTTTAGTTAATTAAAGTCATAAAATAAAGAGTAACTAAGTTCTGATGCTTTTAAAATCAGCTTAATAAAAAGGTTGAAATATGAAACGTTGGCTGTGTATTTTGATTCTGTGCTTAGCGGGCTGTATTGATGGGCGCAGTGAAGAAGAAAAAAACAAGCAATTACAGGATAAATTAGCAATGAAAGATACCACTGAAATTACGGTTTTGATTCCTTCCAAGGTTTCAAACAAAAAGCTGGCGATTACTCTGCCACGCTGTTTTTTTGATCTAAACTTAAAAAATAAAGTTATTGATGGAAAAGTAGAAGAAATAGCCGTCGGCATTATATTTGCCTTACCTACTTTCTCAGGCTTTCCCAATGACGAAGAAGCACTTCATCAATGCCCTGATTATTCTAGACCAGTAGCTGGTTTAAGTATAGCGCCATTGTTTCCTAAAATAAGAGCTAAAAAACTGGAATATGGAAATTTCTGGTTAAAGCAACAAAGTTATCAATTTGCATTGAAAGAGCAAAGAAATAATCAAAATTTATACATTTCTGGTGGCAGACGGGTTATATTTGCCGATCAATCTGATAAAAATCAGGAGGATATAAGCATTTTTTTCTGGCCATATGATTCGAATAATGCAGACAGCCCCTTTCCTCACCAGATAGATATTTACTCAGTGCTGGATAAAGAATTCAGCGTTGCTTATACTGTGTATTCCTCAAGATATCTGCATGGCAAGCATAAACCATTACCAAATCAGTGGTATTTTGCCGATGCCTTGATTGATACCTACAAACGCAATCAAAGTCTGCTCGATCATCCGGAGATTGTCCAAGGCTTTATTGAAAACAATAATCGTATTCTGGATTATATTCACCAACACAGTAAAGTCGTTAATTAACCAGCAAAGCTTATTAACTGCTTTAATAATGACATTAGATTTAATTGCCATAATATTGCTAGTTTTAGGCATATTTATTTGTAAAATAGCCATTAGACAGCAATTGCCAGTTATAAAATTTTAAACGATTGCTTTCTGTTGTTTTTTATCAGTTTAGTTATATAAATCAAAACATCTTATACTTGCCAGATTTGATAATTAACACTATATTTATGTTAAACAACGTTAGTTTGTGCTATTAAATTACTTAGGCAATTTAATTTGCTCAAACTCAATTAGTAGAGGTAGCTATATGAAACGATGGCTGTGTATTTTGATTTTGTGCTTAGCTGGCTGTATTGATGAGCGCAGTGAAGAAGAAAAAAACAAGCAATTACAGGATAAATTAGCTATGACAGATACCACTGAAATTACGGTTTTGATTCCTTCCAAGGTTTCAAACAAAAAACTGGCGATTACTCTGCCACGCTGCTTTTTTGGACCTAACTTGAAAAATAAAGTTGTTGATGGATTAGTTGAAGAGAAAGCGGTTAGCATTATGTATCAGCTACCTACTTTCTCCGGTTTTCCCAATGATGAAGAAGCACTACATCAATGCCCTGACTTTTCCAAGCCAATTTCTGGTATAGGCATTCGACCCTTATTTCCTAAGCCAAACAAAACTGAACTGGAATATGGCAATTACTGGTTCAAACAACAAAGCTATCAATATGCAGCAAAAGAACAAAAAAATAACCAGACGTTATATCATCTTGGTGTTGGCGGAGAATTAGCTATATTTTCTGATCAGTCTGATAAAAATCAGCAAGATATAAGCATTGAATTCTGGCCATATGATTCAAACAATGTAAACAGTCCCTTTCCTCACCAGATTGATATTCATTCCGTACTGGATAAGGAGTTTGGCTTAGGATATACCGTATATTCCTCAAAATATCTACATGGCAAGCATAAGCCATTGCCTAATCAGTGGTATTTTGCTGATGCCTTGATTGATATCTATAAACATAATGAAAGCTTACTGGACCATCCGGAAATTGTCCAAGGCTTTATTGAAAACAATAACCGTATTCTGGATTATATTCATCAACACAGTAAGGTAATAGACTAAGAGGTAAATATAACTAACATTCTTTAATAATAATCTCGTAATTGATAAAAAATAATATTACAAATTTTAGGCACATCTATCTAGAAAATAACCATCATATTGAAACAGCCAACAATAAGTTTTTATCTCTATAATTTATTGATTTATTTATACAAATAAATAAATTATAAACTTGATATTATTAGGATTTATTGGTATATTATAGTTAACTTTAGTTAATTAAAGTCATAAAATAAAGAGTAACTAAGTTCTGATGCTTTTAAAATCAGCTTAATAAAAAGGTTGAAATATGAAACGTTGGCTGTGTATTTTGATTCTGTGCTTAGCGGGCTGTATTGATGGGCGCAGTGAAGAAGAAAAAAACAAGCAATTACAGGATAAATTAGCAATGAAAGATACCACTGAAATTACGGTTTTGATTCCTTCCAAAGTTTCAAACAAAAAACTGGCGATTACTCTGCCACGCTGTCAGTTTGGCTTTAGTATCAAAAATGAAATTATTGATGGAAAAGTGGAGCAAATAGGAGCATCAATTATATTTCCTTTACCCACTTTCTCCGGCTTTCCCAATGACGAAGAAGCACTTCATCAATGCCCTGATTTTTCTAAACCAGTAGCTGGCTTAAGTATAGCACCGCTGTATCCGAAAATAAGAACTAAAAAACTGGAATATGGAAATTTCTGGTTAAAGCAACAAAGTTATCGATATTCAGTAAAAGAAAAACGAAATAATCAGGCGCTATATCGTGTTGGTATTGCCGGAAAGCTAACCATGTTTGCTGATCAGTCTGAAACAAATCAGCAAGATTTAAAAATTGACTTCTGGCCATTTGATGCAAACGATGAAAGCGATTCTTACCCTCATCAGATTGATATTTATTCTGTAGTGGATAAAGAATTCAGCGTTGCTTATACCGTCTATTCCTCAAGATATCTGCATGGTAAGCATAAACCATTGCCAAATCAATGGTATTTTACCGATGCTTTAATTGATATTTATAAACATAATGAAAGCCTGCTGGATCATCCGGAAATTGTCCAAGGCTTTATTGAAAACAATAATCGTATTCTGGATTATATTCATCAACACAGCAAGGTAATTGAGTAGAAAGGAGTATATATGAGCTGTTTTAATAATAAAGGCGAAGGTTTTCAAGGATATTTACCTTTACAAGACTATATGCTGGAAAAGGATTCCTACGATTTAACTGATGATCAAAGAGCAGAATTGCAATCAATGTTAGCAGATATCAGAAATAGGCTTGCTCATGGCGAAAATGCAGATTATTCCAAAGCCTATAATTATTTAAAATCAACCATTCCGGCAGGCAATCCAGACGCTAATGGGTTAAAGCTGTGGCTGAATGTGGCGATTGGCACCAATAGTAAAGGAAAAGCAGGAGGTGTTATCGGCACCGCTATGGATCAAGGTTTGCGCGCAGCCACTGGTGTGATCTTGCGCTCTAGAGGAAGGAGTTATGATAACAATAAATATAATAAATATTCTAATGATATGGCTGACGCCTTACTAAACAATATAGCCGAATCTGGCAGAGTTTCATTAAATGGTATTTTAAAATCGGATGCACAGGGCTTTACTCGCTTTGACCCAGATGGCCTGTCTCCCAAAGATTGGCCAGGTTCGGCACTGGAATGGCATAATTTATATAATCCAATAACTTCACTCAATCCATTTGATGCTGTAAGGGCTGGGGCTAATTTGGCTGTTGGAATTAAAAAAATAAGTTATGATCCATTTAATTTTGGCAAATGGATTTGTGAGGATCAGAAAGAATGGAGCGATTTAAACCGCGATGGTAAATATTATGTTTATGACCCGATAGTGCTGGACTTGGATGGCGATGGGATTGAAACCGTAGGCTCGAGAAAATTAAGTGGGGCGCTATTTGACCATGATGGTGATGGTATCCGCACGGCTACTGGCTGGGTAAAGGCTGACGACGGGCTGCTGGCAGTAGACCGTAATGGCGATGGGATTATTAATGATGGTACGGAGCTGTTTGGTGACAGTACGTTGCTGGCAGATGGCAGCAAGGCAGCTAATGGCTATGCGGCATTACGCGAGTTTGACAGTAATGGCGATGGCCGGGTGGATGCGCAGGATGCGCACTTTGATCAGTTGCGCGTGTGGCGTGATTTGAATCAGGATGGTATCTGCCAGAGCAATGAGCTGTTTACGCTGGAACAGGTAGGCGTAAAGGCGTTGAATCTGGAAAATAAAAACAGCAATACCAATTTGAAAAATGGCAATACGCTGGCTCAAATCGGCAGCTATGAAACCACTGACGGGCACACCCGGGTTATGGGTGATGTGAATTTTGAGCATAAGCCGGTTTTCAGTGAGTATGCTGAGGAAGTAAAACTAACTGAGGAGCAGAAGCAGGCGCCCAATTTGAAAGGTACGGGGCGGGTACGCGATTTACGTGATGCAGCGGCGCTGTCTAAAAATCTGGCTGCGGTGTTGCAATCTTATGCGCAGGCTGAAACGCGCGCGGAGCAGCTGGCGTTACTGGACAAGCTGCTGATGGAATGGGCTAAAACTGATCCGCAGTTTGATGGAAATGCTGACTATACCTTAGGCATAGAATGGGTTAATACTGGTTCTGCCAGCTCTGGCGGTTCTGCTATCAGGCCATCAGAAGAAAGTAAGCTTACTGTTGTTGATCCGGAATGGGAGAAGAAGTTTAAGACTTACAGCGATAAGCTGAATGTGCTGAATGCGTTTACTGGTGAAACTTCAAGATTATTTTATGCGGGTACGCCCAAGCAGCGGCAGCAGCTTCTGGATACGATTGATAAGACTTATAACGGGATTCGCAATAGTCTGTATGAGAGTTTGTTATTCCAAACGCGGCTGAAGCCATATATGGAAAAGCTTACCTTTAAGCTGGAAAATGATGAAGTTTCGCTGGATTTTTCGGGGATTGCTGCTACTTTTAATCAGGTTTTCCAGCACAATCCGGAAAAGGCGTTTGTGGATCTGGGAGAATTTCTGGCTTATCACTATACAGGTTTCTGGCCGGATGGGGTGAAGCTTTTCAATGAGTATGCTGATTACGCTAAAGCGCATGATGTATTTGATCAGTGGTGTGAGCTGCTGGGTAAAACGGTACAGGATAAGTTGAGTGTGCAGTCAGGCAGTGATGGCAATGATATTCTGATTGGCACTAATCTGCTTGGTGGCGGCCGCGATATTCTGTACGGTGGTGCTGGGGATGATGTGCTTATTGGTGGTATCGGCAATGATGAGCTGGACGGTGGCGCCGGATCGGATATTTATGAGTTTGCGCGTGGTTTTGGCCAGGATATTATTCGCAATCATGATACCGGGATGAATAAGGTTGATAAGATTCGTTTTACCGATGGTATTGTGCAGGATGAGGTGCTTTTTGCCCGCGATGGTAATCATCTGTTATTGAAAATCAAGGGTACTACTGATCAGATTACGGTAGTCAATTTCTTTAATGGCGATGGCCACGGCGGCGACCAGATTGATGTGGTGGAATTTGCTGATGGCTCGCAGCTTGATGTTGAGGCAATCAAGGCGTTATTGTTAAAGCCAACGGAAGGTAATGATATTCTGATTGGCTATGAATCTGATGATTCTTTAATTGGTCTGGGCGGTAATGATGTACTTAAGGGTCATGGCGGGGATGACTTTCTGGATGGTGGTGATGGTGATGACAAGCTGGATGGTGGTGCCGGCAATGATGTGCTAATTGGCGGTGCCGGCAATGATATTCTTTATGGCGGTGATGGCGATGATACTATTATTGGCGGCACGGGCGATGATTACCTTGAAGGTGGTATAGGTTCGGACTTGTTTGTGTTTGATAAAGGTTTTGGCCACGATCAGTTGCTTGAATTCAATCCCACAGGTAAAGATGTTAATACTGTGCTCTTTAATAATTGGGAAAAAAAGGATTTTACTTTTTCGCGCAAGGGACAGGATCTTTATATTGTTTCGAAGCGTTCGGATGATTCGCTGAAAATTATTAATTTCTTCCGTGATTCTGGTGTTAATCAGATTGACTTGATTAAGTTTTCTGATGGCAGTCAATTGGATGTTGTGGATATCCGTACGCTTACTCAAATCGGCACGAACGGTGATGATGAATTATATGCTTATGGTTCTGAAGATACTTATCTGAAGGGCGGTAAGGGTAATGATAAGCTGTTTGGCGCTGCTGGTAGTGATAAGCTGGTTGGCGGCTCAGGTAATGATTATCTAGATGGTGGTAGCGGTGATGACCGCTTATATGGCGGTATAGGCGATGATATCCTTGTCGGTGGTATAGGAAATGATTATCTGGAAGGTGGTACTGGTAATGACATTTATGTTTTCAGTAAAGGACATGGCCAAGATACTATTCTGGAATGCAATCCCTGCAACAAGGATGTGAATACCATCAGATTCACGGACGTGCTGGCTAGTGAGGTTATTTATCGCAAAGAAGGCTGTGATCTGGTTATCTGTGGATATCGGGATACGGATTCTATTGTGGTGAAAAACTTCTTTGGTGGTAAAACGCACCAAATTCAGGTTTTTGAATTTGCCGATAAAACGATGACGGCGGCGGAGCTTGGGCTGGATAAGATTAAATCCTCTGCAAAAACTGATAAATTTTCGGTTATGAATCATACTGATAGGATTCGGACTGATAGTCTCGATGTAGGTGATTTATTTAGTATGAATTTTGCGCGTTATGCTGATAATCATTCGGTAGACACTGGTAATCTGCTTCATTTAAGTGGGATGGATTATTTATTTGATAGCAGGGGTGCAGGCTTGCACAATTCAGGAAATGTTGATGATGTGCTGGCTGCGAAGCAGGTGCAACATTTGATTACAGCAATGGCTAATATGGGATGTAATAATGCTGGCATTTTGCCGGTTCCTGAACAAGTGGGATTGTCACAGCAGCAAAATGTGATAACGGCATACTGGGGTAGTTAATTACCGGAGTTACCCGAAGCCTGCAATTAGTTTTGCAGGCTTTTTTGTATGCATTGGGTGTATTTGAGTTTTTATCCTGTTTTAGGTAAATATCTATTTTTTAAGTTGAAGCTTTATAATTTTAATTGTGTATGTGATTTTATTATTTATTCGTTTTTTCGGATTTAAATAGTTTTGTCTGCTGATCTAAGAAGCTCAGTAAATCTGGCATGCGATATTTTCCAGCCATTAGTTTGATGTTTGCAGCCGCATTTTCTAATGGTATGCCGATTGCGGTAATATACAGTGGCTGTTTACTTTGACCACGAATAATTTCGATTAAATACTGGCTATTTCCGGTAAATGGTTTTTTGGCTATACCTATGATGGGTATGGTTTTATTTAAAGCATGATAAAGATGTCCACCCAAGCCGATTTTATTTTCAGCTAAATGTACATATCCGTCTATGAGGATGGCTGAGATGGTGGATAGGTCGATTTTATCTAATAGTGACATTATGCAAGGTAATTCTCGCTGATAAAACTGGCCAGACTGATAAGGTGCAATATTATTTCGATAATCGGTAATTATGGTATTGATATCTGATTTTGTATCAGTCCAATGTTGAAATAAAATCCCTACTGTTTTTGCTTGGTTTTCTATATAGTAAACATCAATTGCCAGTATCATTTTTTGTGATTTACCTTTATATTATTCAATTATTTATATTTTAGAAATAATTTTGAATATGGTTGATGGTATATTTAGCTGTTTTGATTGGTAAGAGGCTACTAACTGCGATGTATGCTGTTAGTAGCCTACGCTATCTAAATAATTTAATCTTAAGCTGTTACTGACTCTATACGCTGATGCAAGCTCTGAATGCTGTATACATCGGTATGAGACAACTGGCTTACGCCTTCGCTCATGGCCAAAGCCCCAGCGATGGTGGTATACAGTGGTACGCGCATATTCAGGGCACTGCGACGGATGGAATGGCTGTCTTTAATTGACTGCACATCACTACTTACTGTGTTAACTACTAGTGCAATTTCGCCATTCTTGATTATATCAACGATATGGGGACGGCCTTCGGTTACTTTATTGACTATTTGTACGTTGATGCCGTGCTGTGCCAGAAATGCGGCTGTACCGCGTGTGGCACATAAGCCATAACCAAGTGATTGGAAGTTGGTGGCAACCTGTATTACTTGTGGTTTGTCTTCATCGCGTACAGCCAGAAAGACTTTGCCAATCGCCGGCATTCGCTCTCCGGCACCAAGCTGGGCTTTGAGATAGGCTTCGGCAAAGGTTTCCCCTACGCCCATTACTTCTCCGGTTGAACGCATTTCTGGCCCAAGTATGGTATCGACACCGGGAAATTTGATAAATGGGAAAACGGCCTCTTTTACGGCAAAAAATTCGGGAATGACTTCCTGAGTGTAGTTCTGCTGTTGCAGTGATATACCTGCCATTACTCGTGCGCCGATTTTGGCCAGTGGTACGCTGGTAGCCTTGGAAACAAATGGAACGGTACGTGAAGCACGTGGATTGACTTCTAGTACATAGACTATGTCGTCCTGTACGGCAAACTGTACGTTCATCAGGCCAACGACTTGTAATTCTCTGGCCATAGCCGCTGTCTGGCGGCGAATTTCGTTTTGAATAGCTGTTGTGAGTGAATAAGGTGGTATTGAGCAGGCGGAATCGCCGCTATGTACGCCAGCCTGTTCTACGTGCTGCATGATACCGCCAATGACCACCTGCTGACCGTCACATACACAATCCACGTCTACTTCGATGGCGTGGCTGAGGAAATAATCCAGTAATACGGGGCTGTCGTTGGATACTTGTACGGCTTCGCGCATATAGGTTTGTAATTCGGCAGCAGAATGCACTACTTGCATGGCACGGCCACCCAGTACGTAAGATGGACGTACTACGAGCGGATAGCCTACTTCTTCAGCCAGTTGCAGGGCTTCGGTCTCGGTACGTGCTGTGCGGTTTTCTGGCTGGCGCAGGCCTAATTTATGCAGAATCTGCTGGAAACGTTCGCGGTCTTCTGCTGCATCGATAGCATCGGCTGATGTACCGATGATTTTTATTCCATTGGCTACCAGTTCATTTGCCAGTTTTAATGGTGTCTGGCCACCATAATGCACAATCAGTCCGTCTGGTTTTTCGGTATGGCAGATTTCCAGTACGTCTTCTAGTGTGAGTGGCTCGAAATAGAGGCGGTCGGAAGTATCGTAGTCTGTGGATACGGTTTCTGGATTGCAGTTAACCATGATGGTTTCGAAACCGGATTCGCGTAAGGCTAAAGCGGCATGTACGCAGCAATAATCAAATTCGATTCCCTGCCCGATACGATTGGGTCCACCGCCAAGAATCATGATTTTTTTGCGCTGGCTGGGTTCTGCCTCACACTCTTCTTCATAAGTGGAGTAAAGATAGGCGGTGTCGGTGGCAAATTCAGCCGCACAGGTATCGACTCGTTTGTATACCGGATGCAGCCTGAGGGTATGGCGATGCTGGCGCACGCTGGTTTCATCACTGCGCAGTAGCTGTGCCAGCCGTTTATCGGCAAAGCCTTTACGTTTCAGTCTGCGCATGTAGGTATAGTCTATTTCATTCAGTTTGCGACTGATGAGCTGCTGTTCTTCTGCCACCAGATCGGCAATCTGTGCCAGAAACCATGGGTCAATGGCACAAATTTGCTGGATTTCGGTGAGTGTGAATCCGGCACGAAAGGCATCGGCCACATACAGGATGCGCTCTGGCCCGGGGTTGGCCAGTTCGCGCTGAATAGCTGCACGATTGCTGCTGCGGCTATCAAAGCCACTTAATCCTATTTCCAGCCCGCGCAGTGCTTTATGGATAGATTCCTGAAATGTGCGTCCGATGGCCATGACTTCACCAACTGACTTCATTTGTGTAGTAAGGCGGTCATCCGCGGAGGGAAATTTCTCGAAGGCAAACCGCGGTACTTTGGTGACGACATAATCTATTGATGGTTCGAAGGAAGCCGGTGTACGGCCACCGGTAATGTCGTTCTGCAATTCGTTAAGGGTATAGCCTACCGCCAGTTTGGCGGCAATTTTGGCAATCGGAAATCCGGTGGCCTTGGAAGCCAGTGCAGAAGAGCGGCTGACACGCGGATTCATTTCAATGACGATCATTTCACCGTTTTGCGGATTGATTGCAAACTGTACATTGGATCCACCGGTATCGACGCCGATTTCGCGTAATACAGCCAGCGATGCATCGCGCATTAACTGGTATTCTTTATCGGTGAGTGTTTGTGCCGGTGCTACGGTAATGGAGTCACCAGTATGTACGCCGCACGGATCGAAGTTTTCAATTGAGCAGATGATGATGCAGTTGTCGGCGCGGTCACGCACTACTTCCATTTCATATTCTTTCCAGCCCAGTACTGACTGTTCTACCAGTAGTTCATGGGTAGGCGAAGCATCGAAACCGCGTTCACAGATGGTGATGAATTCATCTTTATTGTAGGCAATACCACCACCACTGCCGCCCATGGTAAAAGAGGGACGAATCAATGCCGGAAAGCCTACCTGTGTCTGTGCTTCCAGTGCCTGATCCATGCTGTGACAGATAAAGGATTTGGGGGTGTGCAGGCCGATTTTGTTCATGGCTTCTTTAAAGCGGCCACGGTCTTCTGCTTTGTCTATGGCGTCTTCCGATGCTCCTATGAGCTCAACCTGATATTTTTTGAGGATTCCGTTATGAGCCAAATCCAGAGCGCAGTTGAGTGCGGTCTGCCCGCCCATGGTTGGTAAAATTGCATCCGGGCGTTCTTTTTCTATAATTTTCGCTACCGTTTGCCACATAATCGGCTCAATATAGGTAACGTCGGCCATGTCTGGATCGGTCATGATGGTGGCCGGATTGGAGTTAACCAGAATGACTTTGTAGCCCTCTTCACGCAATGCTTTGCATGCCTGAGCACCGGAATAGTCAAATTCACATGCCTGACCAATCACGATAGGGCCGGCACCAAGAATAAGAATGGATTTTAAGTCTGTGCGCTTAGGCATATTGATACCTTTTTAATGATTATTTATTTAGTTTAGTAGCTCGGCAGCAGTTCTGTACTGTAGTTAAATATTCAGTCGATACTTGCCGTCCATAATTTCAGTGCAAACGCTATAAACATCAGCCCGACTGTGGCTACTGCACCGGCAGCCAGCCGCTGATAATGACGAAACCACTTTACCAGCGATAAACCACTGAATATCAGTACACTTAGATAGGTTAGGCTGCAAATTTGCAAAATAATAGCCAGCAACAGAAAGCTGAATGCTGGATATGCATAATGCGGGTCTACAAACTGGACAAAAAACGCCAGAAAGAACAGTATGGCTTTGGGATTTAATAGGCTTAACAGTAGTGCGTGCTGAAATAAATGGCGTGCTGAAGGTGGCTTATCAGCTGTATCGGGTTCACGCAGTGATTGCCTGAAAGCTTCTGCTGTCTGTTGATGCCTGTTCCATTGTCTGACTGCTGAACGGAATAACTGCCAGCCCAGGTAACATAAATATACTCCTCCAGCCAGTTTCAGCATTAAAAACAATACAGGAATGGTTTTAATAATTGATGTTGCACCAGTAGATGAGAGTAACATCAATATGCTGTCACCTAAAAATATGCCGGCTACGGCACAATAAGCCGCTCTGGCACCATATTTTCCCGCCATTGCCAGACAGTACATGGAATTGGGTCCGGGCAATAAAACGATGGCAATGGCACCAATGATATAGGTTCCCAGATTAGTAATACCAAACATGATGTTTCCTGTACATTTTTACTCTTTTCAATGGTTTGGTTGGTGAAAAGTGTCTATCTAGTCTTTGCGTGCTACCTGCATATGTTCGATAAATCGGTCAAACAGATAGGATACATCATGCGGGCCTGGGCTGGCTTCAGGGTGTCCCTGAAATGAAAAGGCCGGTTGTGTGGTCAGGCTGATGCCTTGTAATGAACCATCAAACAGTGATTTATGGGTAATACGCACATTTTGCGGTAAGGTATCTGCATCTACTTCAAAGCCATGATTCTGACTAGTAATCACTACTCTGCCAGTCTCTATGTCCTGTACCGGATGGTTGGCACCATGATGACCAAAAGGCATTTTACGAGTTTGTGCACCCAGCGCTAAGCCAAGTAGCTGGTGTCCCAAACAGATACCAAACAGTGGCAGTTTATGTGCCAGAATTTCCTGTACGGCAGCGATGGCATAATCACAGGGTTCTGGGTCGCCGGGGCCGTTAGACAGGAATACGCCATCCGGATTCATTGCCAATATTTCTGTAGCCGGCGTGGTAGCGGGGACAACTGTCAAGCGACAGCCGCGCTCGCTGAGCATGCGCAGGATATTGGTTTTTACTCCAAAATCATAGGCTACAACATGGTATTGAGCTGCTGGTGGCTGAACATAGCCCTGCCCGAGTTGCCATTCACCCTGTGTAAATTCATACTTTGCTCTACAGCTTACTTTCTGTGCCAGATCCTTACCTGCCATGCTGCCAAAAGCTTTTGCCAGTATCAGTGCCTGCTTCTCGCTGGCATCTGCACCGGTTAGAATACAACCGGCTTGTGCTCCTTTATCTCGCAGTAAGCGGGTAAGACGGCGTGTATCTATGTCGGCAATTGCTACGGTATGATGACGCTGCAAGTATTGAGCCAGACTTTCTTCTGCGCGGAAATTGCTGTGTAATAAAGGTAAATCCCGGATAATCAAACCAGCAGCATAAATTTGCTTACTTTCTGTATCTTCGCTGTTTACGCCGGTATTACCGATATGCGGATAAGTGAGGGTAACCATCTGCTGGGTATAAGATGGGTCGGTAAGAATTTCCTGATAGCCAGTCATGCTGGTATTGAAGACTACTTCACCAACTGCCTGCCCAGCCGCACCAATGCTGACACCATGAAATACGGAACCGTCAGCCAACACCAGAATTGCGTTTGTAGTCATGATTGATTCCTGTAGATTTTAGTAGACTATTGTTGTGACACTAGTCTGTTTTTTTATGGGTAAATAATTGTGCTTCCTGTTACCAGTCATGGGCAAAAAAAAACACGCCATCTCACGCAAAATGACGTGAGCTACGTGCTTGATAATGGCAGGGATAGGTTATCGGACACTGCCATGTAAGCAATGCATTCTAGCTAATTCTTTTCGTTTTGGCAATGTTGGTCTGAATAATAAAAAAAGAAAATTTTTTATTAATGCGCTGGGTAGCCGACAGACTGCCCAGTGCATTAACATCATATTTTACAATAATAATTTAGCGAACATGGTAATTTGGTGCTTCTTTGGTAATCTGCACATCGTGTACATGCGATTCGCTCATACCCGCAGCGGTAATTTCCACAAATTCAGCTTTGCTATGCATATCCTGAATGGTTTTACAGCCAAGATAACCCATGCTGGAACGCAACCCACCCACTAACTGGTGAATAATCTGGTTAATCGGCCCTTTGTAAGGTACACGGCCTTCAATGCCTTCTGGCACATATTTATCGGCGCTGGCCACATTATCCTGAAAATAGCGGTCGGATGAGCCTTGGCTCATGGCTCCCATTGAACCCATTCCGCGATAGGATTTATAGGAACGCCCCTGATACAGCTCAATTTCGCCAGGTGCTTCTTCCGTACCGGCAAACATGCCACCTAGCATCACTGCTGAAGCACCAGCAGCCAGTGCTTTGGCCAGATCACCGGAAAAGCGAATACCACCATCAGCAATCAGCGGCACGCCGGTGCCTGCCAGTGCCGTAGCCACATTATGAATCGCTGTTAATTGCGGTACACCCACCCCGGCGACAATACGTGTAGTGCAAATGGAACCCGGGCCGATACCCACTTTAACGGCATCAGCACCCGCAGCTACCAGATCACGTGCTGCTGCTGCTGTAGCAATATTACCGCCAATTACGTCTACATCCGGGTAATGCTTTTTCACCCAGCGAACACGCTCAATCACACCCTGGCTGTGTCCATGCGCTGTATCCACTACCAGTACATCCACACCGGCTTGCACCAGGGCTGCCACGCGCTCGTCTGTATCCTGTCCAACACCCACCGCAGCACCAACGCGCAATCGGCCTTCGCTGTCTTTATTGGCATTGGGAAATGCGGTATTTTTCAGAATATCCTTGACGGTAATCAAACCTTTCAGTTCCCATTCAGCATTCACCACCAGTACCCGCTCAATTTTATGTGTATGCATCAGTTCACGAGCGTCATTGATGCTGGTGGTTTCACTTACTGTTACCAGACGTTCACGCGGTGTCATGATACTGGCTACTTTTTGTTGCAGATTGCGTTCAAAGCGTAAATCGCGGTTGGTTACCAGACCAACTACCTTGCCATTTTCCAGTACTGGCAAACTGGATACCTTGTATTTGCGTCCGGGGCCAATCAAATCACCAATCAGTGTATCTGGAGTAATGGTTACTGGGTCTTTGACCACGCCACTTTCATAGCGTTTAACATTGGCAACAGCATGTGCTTGGCGTTCAACACTCATGTTTTTATGAATAATACCAATGCCTCCCTCCTGTGCCATGGAAATAGCCAGTTTGGCTTCGGTAACTGTATCCATCGCAGCAGAAATCAGCGGTAAATTCAAATAAATATGGCGGGTAAGCGGGGTTTTCAGGATAACGTCGCGCGGCAGTACTTCAGAGTGAGCAGGTACGAGTAGCACGTCGTCAAAAGTGTAGGCTTTTTCGACTATACGCATTTTAGAGCTTCTTTTTTCGAGAACGAGGAGAAATTAGATGGAGAAATTGGCGAGCAATTTTAACAAAATTACGACACACTGGCAAAATATGCTTTTACACAATCTTGCCAATTGGCAAACAGAAGTTTTTTTTATCGTATAATGGTTAAAACATATATTTTCAAACGCGAAGGAAAAGTAAATATGCGTCACAAAATACTGAAAATTTCACTAGCAATGGTACTGACAGGCAGCACGATAATGGCAGGTGCGACGGATGTATACACCTGGCGTGATAAGCGAGGTGTGACTGAATATTCAGATGCACCTATTCAACTCACTCCGGCCAAAACCCAGCGTTTCAATGTTCGTACACAGGTTTCCACTCCACTGGCTACACCACAGCCCAATGCTCAGGCCAGTTCCGACTCACTGGCTGAACAACAGGCACAGCTTAATCGCAAGATTGAAGAGCAGAATAAGCTGAGAGACGAGCAGAATAAAAAAATTGAGGCTCAAAACAAGAAAAATCGTGAGGCTGCTTGTAAAACAGCACAGCTAAACCGAAAGATGGCTGACAGTCTGCGTACAAATAATCGCGATGCACTGATTCAGCGTTATGATGAAGACGTACGCCTTCACTGTAACTAAATCTTTACTCTTGACTATTTCACTTATCATCCATAAGTTGTGTATGCAGCTTATGGATTTTTTTATGGCTGTACAGTTGTTAACCTAATAAACCACTACCATGACCGATACTCCCGCTATCTTATCCAACTCCACGGGCAATAATAAATTTGATTTAGCCTTGTTTCTCAAAAATCTGCCTTTAGTGCCGGGTGTATATCGCATGCTGGACGCTAATGACAAGGTGCTATATGTAGGCAAGGCGGTGAATCTGAAACGCCGGGTTAGCAGTTATTTTCAGAAAACCGATTTATCGCCCAGAATTCAATTGATGGTCAAACAAGTGGCACGAATTGAAATCACGGCAACTCATTCGGAAACAGAAGCACTGATACTGGAAAACAATCTTATCAAGGCACTCTCACCGAAATACAATATTCTGTTTCGGGATGATAAAAGTTATCCTTATCTGATGCTCAGCGGCCACCGCTTTCCACAAATGGCCTATTACCGTGGCACTTTGAAAAAACCCAATCAGTATTTTGGTCCTTATCCCAATGGCTATGCGGTACGCAATAGTATTCAAACGCTACAGAAAGTGTTCAGACTACGTACTTGTGAAGACAGTGTATTTGAACACCGCGACCGTGCCTGTCTGCTGTATCAGATTAAGCGCTGCTCCGGCCCTTGTGTTGGTCATATTAGTGTTGAAGATTATCAGAACAATGTCAAAGCCGCAGTAAGCTTTCTACAGGGCAAAACCAGTGAATTAACGGCTTCATTGCATGCAAAAATGAAGCAGGCAGCAGAACAATTGGATTTTGAAACCGCTGCACAGATTCGCGACCAGATTCAGGCTTTAGGGCTGATGCAATCGCAGCAGTTTATAGACAGCAAACATGCACGCCACAGCGATATTGATATTCTGGCTTTAACTGAAGAAAACGATATTGTGTGTATTCACTGGGTAAGCATTCGTGGCGGCCGCCATGTTGGTGATAAAAATTTTTTTCCAGATACGCGTTATCGTGTCGCTGAAAAACTCAATCATTATGGAGAAGCGTTTGTTGCCCAACATTATCTGGGTAAAAGCAAACCAGACATTATTATCAGCAATTTTCAGTTACCCAAAACTCTGTGTAATGCTCTGAATGCTGAAAATAGCCGGCAGATACAGTTTGTGCATAATACTGTCGGGGAACGGCGAATCTGGTTACAGATGGCAGAACGCAATGCAAAGATGGCCCTTGAACAATATCGTTTGCAACAGCACAGTCAGCAACACCGTATTGAAGCTCTGGCACAACTGCTGGATATGGATGCTGAAAGTCTGAACCGTATTGAGTGTTTTGATATCAGCCACACCCAGGGTGAAGCCACCATTGCTTCTTGCGTGGTATATGAAGACGAAGCCATGCAGCCGGCTAAATACCGCCGCTACAATATTACAACAGCAAAAGCTGGTGACGATTATGCCGCTATGCGTGAAGTATTAACCCGTCGCTATGGCCGTCTGGCTGATAATGATGAAAGTATTGGCACATGGCCGGATCTGGTACTGATTGACGGCGGTAAAGGACAGGTGCATATGGCACTGGATGTATGGCAGGAACTAGGTATTCATATTCCAATAGTCGGCATTGCCAAAGGCCCGGAACGCAAAGCCGGTTTGGAAGAGCTAATCATTCCGCATCAGCAGCGCAATATTCGGGTAGAACCACACAATCCGGCTCTACATTTACTGCAAACAGTACGTGATGAATCACACCGCTTTGCAATTACCGGTCATCGCCAGAAACGAGCTAAAGCCAGAGTGACTTCGTCACTGAATGATATACCAGGCATTGGCAGCAAACGCCGACAGGCATTATTGACCCGTTTTGGCGGCTTACGGGGTGTGGTTGCCGCCAGTGTGCATGATTTGAGCCAGACTGAAGGCATTAGTCAGGCACTGGCTGAAAAAATTTATGCAGCTTTACATTAAGATATGTATATAAATATAATAGATTATACTTAATTTTACAGAGAATAATAAATGTTTGAAAAATTTGTTAACCAATTACGTACTAGAAAGCTATTTAAAGAATTAGTAATCCTACTGGCGAGTTATTTTGTATTTATATTAGGTACTGTTGGCTGGTATTACTTTGATAATTGTGAACAGGCTGGTTCGTGTGCTTTTTTGGCAATATGCGGGCTAATAACCTTTTTTGTATATTTAATTATTGTCAACTATAAAACCCTTAAATCCATCTTTTCACGTTCTAACGATAACAATTCACCTTCTTTTAAAGCATTGTTTATTCAATTGACATTATCCGTACTTGTATTTTTCTTATTTTTTTATGGCTGTGGATATTTATTTGTTTCACTCGATATTGGTTTCAATCCGGAATCAATGCTTACAGCTGTTTATATATGGATACTCTTCTTTTTGCTTTGTTGCTGTATAAGTTTATTTATTCTTTTTGTTGCCAAAACCATAAAATTGCTTTTTTTACCTTCAGCTAATGATAAAGCTGTTTACTAAGTAAGCCAGATTGTAACTACCCCCTAAAATAGTACAGCGAAAAAGTAGAAAATTCTCTTCATTAACCCACAGAGGATTTAAACATGAAAAAGATGACTGAACATCAAATCGTATCTATTTTAAAAGAAGCTGAGGCTGGTATTTCTGTCAAAGAACTTTGTCGTAAATATGGCATCGGCAATTCGACTTTTTATAAATGGCGGGAAAAATATGGTGGTATGGAAATCTCTGATATTAAACATTTAAAGAAACTGGAAGCTGAAAACCGTAAGCTTAAGCAGATGTTTGCTGAGCTCAGTTTAAAATCTCAGCTTCAGGAAGAAATCATAAAAAAGCTATAGTGCTTACTCAAGCACGTAAAGCTTGGGCTGTACAACTGCAAGAAAATCATTCTGTTACTATTGCCATGAGCTGCGCTATTGTTGGCTTAAGTCGCTGAGCTTACTATTATCAACCTAAATTACCGGATGATTCAGTGATTATGTCGGTACTCAGTGCTATTACCGATAAGCATTTACGCTGGGGCTTTCCTAAATGTTTTAATCGCATCAGAAAGCTCGGCTATAAATGGAATCATAAACGTGTGTATCGGGTGTATTGTGAATTAAAGCTTAATCTCAGGGTAAAGCGTAAACAATGCATTCCTCCACGAAGCCCAGAAAGGCTATCAATACCGAATAGGCCAGGTGAATGCTGGTCAATGGATTTTATGAGTGACAGCAGTCGCAATCAACGGCGTTTTAGAACTTTCAATGTGATAGATGACTTTAATCGTGAGGCGTTAGGCATTGATATTGCGGTCAGTTTACCGGCTGGCAGGATTACCAGTTATCTGGATAAACTGGCCGAATATCATGGTTTTCCACTAGAAATACGAGTAGATAATGGATCCTAATTCACCGGAAACACGTTTACTAACTGGGCAAAATCACATGGTATAACTATAGAGTACATTGACCCCGGCAGTCTATATCAAAATGGTTTTATTGAACGATTTAACCATTCATACCATACAGAGGTACTGGATTTATATCTTTTTAATAATCTGGAACAGGCAAGGAAGGTAACCGAAGAATGGCTAACAGTTTATAACACCGAAAGACCTCATGAAGCACTAAATAATATGACGCCAATTGAGTATAAAACACTAAAACAAGCAGCCTAATTTTCTACATCAGGTTTGTAATAAATATGAGGTATTTACAATCTGATATTGGCCAACACACTGATACGTTCTAGCGGTCTTAAAAATTATACAAAGAGCCAGTAGTTGAAATTAATTTAACAGCAGTTTTAAATGCAATACAAATTTAGTTAAATGCTTATTTTAGACATAATTTAATTTTATTTTATTTTTCTATATTTAGCATAATGTAGATAAAAATATTTATCGAAAATAAATAAGCTTATTTTTTATTATTTATAGAAAAAGTTGAATTAATTTTATAAAGTTGACAACATATTTAACACTTAAATATAAATTTATATTTACTTAATAAATATGGTACACCATTTTAATTAGAAAAATAATAACAATATCAAATAATATTAAAGATTTTAGTTTTTACAATCAGAATTTCTCTAACTTTTTATTATATTTATTATCAATAGATTTCTTTAGTTTAAATGCAAATAAATTATCAATAAAAAAACCCACAAAAGTGGGTTTATAACATTGATATTATTTATAATTAGTTATATGGCTTGCTACAAATATAATAATGATCAGATTTATCCTTATAACCAATATAAATATTTTCTTTATTATCATTTATATACTTTTTATCTAAAAAGCTGACTATTCCGTAGTTACTATTTGCATCTTTAGGCATATTAAAGTGCTCGCGAACTCCACTCCTTGATTCTATATCCCCTTCAACAAACATAACCTTACTATCACTTACAATAAAAGAACCTACTATACCATTTACTGGTTCTTTTTCTTTTGTAGAAGCAGCCCAACCAACAATTTTATATATTTGTGGGTTTGCTGGAAATGCTATCTTTACATAATCAACATAACTAATGCACTGATCAGAAAAGGTATAATTATTCTTTAATTCTAATATTTCTTTTGTAATATTAGTTTCAATATCTATTACTGGTGGTTGCCTTTTTTGAATCGTTGAAAGATGTTTATACTTCTCCCAGTAAATAATAGGATCAGTATTATCGGCCAATTCAGAAGCTAATTGAAAACTGTATTTATGATCAGTTACATTAGTTTTTATATTAATAAATGTAGAATATATATCTAATAAATTCAATCCACTTAATTTTTTCTTAATATGTATTTGTTCTTTTGATTCTGAATCTAAATAAAATAATGGCACCTGATACTCTTCATATAAATCATTATCGTGAAATATTGTTGTTTTTTCAACAGATAATCCATGATCAGAAAAATACATTAATTTATATTTTTTTTCTTTCAATATTTCTGTGATTTTCTTTATAAATAAGTCTAGTTTTTCAATAGTTGCCACATAGCACCCTGCTTCATTATATATTTTAAAGTTTGGCTTGTAATTTCCTATTCTAGAACATACAGGTTCATGAGAACCCATCATGTGAATAAAAATTACTTTATTATCTGCATTGCTGTTTATTATATTTTTAAAAATAGGAAGCATTTCTTCATCATCATTATTGCCTGATTCAAAGTCACCAGTTTTCAAAAATTTATTTTGAGTAGCTAATTTTGATAAATTAAAAAAAACATCATCACCCCATCCATTTGCTCCCTGATTACTGATCCAATACGTTTTATATCCAGCTTTATTAGCTAGTGAAACAATATTAATACCCCAGTGAATTATATTCTCACTTGGATCTGCTTTGAATAAAGTTCTAGTCAAGGACAATTGAGTGTTAGGACCTGCTGACACCAGCCCGTCAATAAAAATACCTTTTGCAGAATTAAGAAAAGGTGTCGTGCTATGTGGATAACCATATACAGACATATAATCTTTACGTACTGCTTCACCAATAATAACTACTCTGACCTCAGTATCATCGTTATTATCTATAATACTCTCTATTATGATATTACTACTATCACCCAAGCTCATTCGCTGTTCTACTTTTTGTCTATGAATGATTTTTAATGAAGTTATTAAATTTTTTAAAAAAGCATCTTCATTTAATCGGGAATGATTTATTGAAATACCAAAGAGGCTTATTACATATAAGAATAAAAATATAAGAATAAAAATAATTAAATTTATATTTGCCATTTTTAGCAGTTAGATATATAAGAATTTGAATACATATAAACAAAATCGATATAAGGATTTTATATTTAATAACCATTAGATAGCCTATAGCTTCTAGCTTATTAGTTTGTAGTAATGATCCCAATATCGCTTCAGTTGGTTTCCCATAAATAATACCAGTAGGAAAATAAAAAGATAGTATGGAAAAAGAAGTCAATAAAATAAGCAATGTGTACTTAAATCTTGAACTCAATACATAACAAAAGAAAAATATTAGACCAACGATAATATTTTTATTGTCCCAATTTTTTATATAACCTAATCCAAATAAAAGAATTATTGTAGATACTAGATACAGTATATATAGTAGTAATACTTTCTTTTTTGCCATAAAAAATATCCTTATACGATTTTATAACATATTATTTAAATAATTTGATTGAGATTGAACTTCAGCACTGTATTATAAACATCCTAGCCTTAGTACTAGACTGACGTAGAAAATTACACTTTGTGTTTAAGTGTTATATTTTATTATCTATTCTTCAGTTATTTTCCTTACTTGTTTCAGATTGTTAAAAATTATAAATTTAATACTTCTGTTCAATAAAAGCAATTAAATTATTCAATATACCCATCTCGAATTCGTATTTTTAATCTGGAGATGGAAACAGGCTTTATACGGCATACAGGTATAAGTAGCTGGCAGAGACGTAATAATCTGATAACACTTCAATTGGTATAGAAGTTGTTAATCTAGCCACCAATAACAATAATATTTTTACTTCTCCCTATCGGGCAAGTCAGATTGAAGCCATTAAACAATTATGTCTGAATATCTTACAGCGCTATCCGGATATCACTCCAACTCAAGCTATTGGTCACTCCCGATATCGCGCCACAACGCAAAAGCGATCTGGGCGCGGCTTTCCCATAGAAAAAGCTGTATGAGGCTGGTATTGGTGCCTGATATAATGCAAAAACCAAACTACATTATATCGCTCAGTTTAAAAACTAGGGATACCTGATAATGCAGCTACTCTGAAGCAGTTAAATCACTATAACTATGATATTACTAGTGCAAACACTGATGCAGTACTCTTTAGAAAATTAATTCATGCTTTTCTGCGCCACTTTTGTCCAAAATTATGCTGGCACTCTGCACGGTGCAACTACAGCCATTCTGTATGCTCTGGCAGATAAATATTTTCCAGCCACATAAACTCTGAATAAATAGGTAAACATGTTTCAGTGCATTCTCAGGTATGCTGCCATGAATGTATCGTTTTTAGTGAATGGCTTTTTTATGGCTTTTCTTTCAGACAAATTGATGCTCTGCCTAACATACAAAAGCATATCCTATAATCGCGTCACAGCTAATACGCCTTTTACATCGCTCAGTTGACTCAGTACCCGCGGTAAATCATTTACCTGATGTAATTCCACTGTAAAGCGCAACTGCGCTTCGAGGTCACGCGATAAAGTTTGCACGGCGGTAACATTAAGGCGATTGCGTGCCAGTGTTTCAGAAATATCGCGTAACAGGCCACTGCGATCTTGAGCACGGATTTCGATATCAATAGCAAAAACCTGATTGGCTGATTCTTCAGCCCAAGAAGCAGGTAATACTTTGTCTGGTGAGATATGCGCCAGATACTGAAAAGAGGAACAGTTGCTGCGGTGGATGGAGATACCACGTTCACGCGTTACAAAGCCGATAATGTTGTCTCCAAACGCTGGTTTACAACACTTAGCCAGCGTGGTGAGCAGACCAGATTCACCATCTACCAGTACACCGCCAAAATTATTTTTAATTTTGCTGCGTTTGACTAAATGGTTTTCTGTTACAGGAACCTCTGGTTTTTCCAGCAAGGTATCCACTGCTTTCTGAATCATGCGGCCGGTAACTTCCCCATGCCCCATGGCTAAATATAAGTCGTCTACATTATTAAACCCAAGTGCCTCAGCCAGTTTGTGCGTATTCGGCTGTACCTGCATTTTCACCAGCTGTTTTTCCAGCGCGGTACGACCAGACTCGCGTACTGATTCTCCATTCTGCTGACGAATATAAGCACGAATCTTGCTGATGGCTTTATTGCTTTTCACCCAGCCATCATGTAGCCAGTTAACTGATGGTTTGCCTTCCCGTGCGGTAATGATTTCTACGCGCTGACCATTTTCCAGTGGCGTGGATAAGGGCACAATCTGCCCGTCTACCTTGGCACCACGGCAGCGATTACCGATATCGGTGTGTAAAGCATAGGCAAAATCAATCGGCGTTGCACCTGCTGGTAAAGAAAATACTTTGCCATGCGGCGATAAAACATAAATGGTGTCGTTGAAAAGTTCTGTCTGAAAAGCACGCGATAAATCTTCGCTATCAGTACAGCTTTCGGCAATATTTTCTCGCCAATCAAGTAATTGGCGTAGCCAGGCAATTTTGTGCTCGTATGCTTCATTGCCTTTGCCGCCTTCTTTATAGCGCCAGTGCGCTGCCACTCCAAATTCTGCATAACGATGCATATCAAAGGTGCGAATCTGGATTTCCACTCCTTTGTCTTCCGGCCCCACTACTACAGTATGTAGACTCTGATAATCATTGGGTTTGGGATGGGCAATATAATCATCAAATTCGCCCGGAATAGGCTGCCATAAGCTGTGCACAATCCCCAGCGTGGCATAACAGTCTGCCACATTGTCCACCAGAATGCGCACAGCACGGATATCGTACAGGCCATCAAAATTCAGCTTCTTTTTTACCATTTTGCGGTAAATGGAATAAATATGCTTTGGTCGTCCTGCTACTTCAAAGTGCATATTCAATCGGCTTAACTGCTGTTTGAGAGTCTCGACAAAATGCTCAATATAATTCAGCCGCTCTGTCCGTTTTTCATCCAGCAGGCGCGCAATTCTTTTGTATTCATCCGGATTCTGGTAGCGAAAGCTTAAATCTTCAAGCTGCCATTTCAGCTGCCATACACCCAGACGATTGGCCAGAGGTGCAAATACTGTCATGGTTTCCTTGGCAACCGTTTTTTTCAATGCCTCATCGGTAACCTTGCTCAGATAATTCATGGTCTGAGCACGCATTGCCAGCTTGATTAATACCACCCGGATATCAGACACCATTGCCAGTAGCATCTGGCGCATTGCTTCTGCCTGCTGCTGGCGCTCCTCCTGAGTAGCCAGCGGGCTGATGCTGACAAAGTAGGTAAGCTTCTGTACCTGATACAAACCAGCTACCAACTGCATTACGCTGTCACCACATTGTTCTTGTACAATGTTTTTCCAATCGGTTACGTAGTTGGGCAAACAGCTCAGCATGGTAGCGGCTACAGCATCAGCCATTAAATCCATATCCGCTACTGTTTTGGCGGCAATCATCAGATTGGTATACAGGTTTTCGCCACAAAAAGTAACCGCGTCCTGCGGATAGCTACTGTTGACCAAAACCTGTGCATGCCTCAGCATTGTTCCCATAGCCGGCGATAAAGAGGCAATATAATCGTCTAACCAGACACAGGGTGAGCAGGAATTGGTGGGAAGAACTTGATCAGGCGTGCTAACCATGTTATCAACCTGTTGATTTGTGTAAATTATGATGGTAATTGTACCAAAAGCCATCATTTTCTGCTTCATAATGGGCTGTAGAAAAATGGGAATAGTGCTATTATGCGCACCTTTCGCATACACTATATGCAAATAACTTCGCTCGTCCTGCGTTTATAACTTTCGCATATAGTCTTTATTTTTAAAGGATTTATAATGCAGACTCACCCAGAAGTCATAGGTATTGACGCAATGGCTGCAAAAATTCGCAAAATTCCGAACTGGCCACAGGAAGGCATTTTATTTCACGACATTACTCCGGTATTGCAAAGTCCACAGTACTTTCGTTTGCTGGTGGATCTAATGGTTTACCGTTATATGGGGCAGAAAATCGATGTTGTTGCCGGTCTGGATGCACGTGGTTTTATTATCGGTGCTGCGCTGGCGTATCAGCTAAATGTAGGTTTTGTACCCATCCGTAAAAAAGGCAAGCTGCCTTTTACTACCATTGCAGAAAGTTATCAACTTGAGTATGGCCATGCTACCATTGAAATGCATACTGATGCGGTAAAATCCGGTACCCGCGTACTGCTGGTGGATGATCTGGTAGCAACTGGCGGTACCATGACTGCAGGCGTAAAGCTGATTCGCAAGCTGGGTGCAGAAGTGGTGGAAGCCGCCGCTATTATCGAATTTACCGATTTACCCGGCGGTAAAAAAATCCGTGATGAGGGTGTACCTCTCTTTACTCTGTATCAAAATTCCGGTTCAGTTGAGCAATAAATCCTTGTCTGACTGATTTTCAGCCAGACAGATAAAAAAGCAGGGTTTTAAAATCCTGCTTTTTTAGTGTCAGTATATATTCAGTTAATATCCAGTACTGGCATGGTTTTCACCAAATCATCCACTGCCTTAACCTGTGCCAGAAATGGTTCGAGCATCGCCAATGGCAAAGCACTGGGGCCATCACAGCAGGCTTTATCTGGGTCTGGATGCGCTTCAAGAAACAAACCGGCCAGTCGGGTAGCCATACCGGCCAAAGCCAAATCCAATACCTGACTGCGACGCCCGCCTGAAGCGGCTGCATCTGCCTGACGTTGCTGCAAGGCATGGGTTACATCAAAAATAATCGGCAAATCAGCACAAACTTTTTTCATTACGCCAAAGCCCAGCATATCCACCACCAGATTATCGTAACCAAAGTTACTACCGCGTTCACACAGAATAAGTTGTTTATTGCCGGCTTCATAGAACTTTTCAACAATATTTTTCATCTGGTGCGGACTTAAAAATTGCGGTTTCTTAATATTAATTACTTTACCAGTTTGTGCCAGCGCCACCACCAAATCAGTCTGTCGAGCTAAAAATGCAGGTAACTGCAACACATCAACCACTTCGGCCACCGGCGCAGCCTGAAAAGGCTCATGAACATCAGTAATTACCGGCACATCAAATTCCTGCTTCACCGCCGTAAAAATCTTCATCCCCTCTTCCAGACCCACACCACGATATGAGTGAATTGAAGAACGGTTGGCCTTATCAAATGATGCTTTAAACACCAGCGGAATACCCAGTTTATGTGTTACCTCTACATAATGTGCACAGGTACGCAAAGTCAAATCCAGATTTTCCAATACATTCAGGCCACCAAACAGCACCAACGGCAAATGATTGGCTACTTCAATATTGCCTACACGAATAATCTTGGTCACAATCAATCCTCAGTAAGGTTGTGGCTCATGGACATCAGTGCCCAGACCACCACAAAACCAGCATTCTACAAAATAGTTAGGCCAGCGTCCAAACTGGCATGACTCTGATAACCATTAACTATATCAAACCTTTTAATACTAATTTACAGATATATTTTACTCTAATCTGCAAATAGCACCGTTTCAGATATAGGTTTAGCAACTATTTTCGCGCTACAATAACAAAATAACTTTACTACACCCACCTGACATAAATTTTATCCTTTTAAATGTAACAACTTTATAACCATTCAGGATCAATCTTGGCATACTTCACGCAGAAACGCTTGCACTGGTTGCTATTGAGCATGTTACTGTCTTCCCTTACCTCACTGGTATGGGCAGCCAGCCTGCCAGTGGATAGTGATGATGTAGATGACGATATTCCACCACCCAAAACCGGATTGCTGCACAGACTGCTGCATGGTCGGGAGCATCGTGAAGAAAGAAAACCCCAGCCACCTAAAACGCCGCGGGTTCCTGTCATCATTGATATAGATAATGCAACCCTGCACAAACTGATTAATGACCATTTGCCACTGATTACTCAACAGCTAATTGAAGATCTGGATGACGAACAGGTCAGTTTTCTGGCTGAAGAAGCACCCGAACAGACACAAACCATGCTTGAAACTGAAGGCTATTTCAATGCCAGAGTCAATGTGGAGAAACAGCCCAATGGTTACATTATCCATATCGACAATGGTCCCCGCACTCACATCAACAATGTGGATGTTTCCCTTACCGGCAATGTTACTGCTGATGACAATCTGACCAACTACTACAAAAGTGCCATTGATAACTGGGTATTGCCTGTAGGTGACCCATTTACCCAGAGTAACTGGTCGGCAAGTAAATCATCTGTACTTACCGCCATAGTACGCAAAAAATATCCGCTGGCAACCATCAGTGCCAGCCGAGCCACCATTGACCCGCAAAGAAATCAAGCAGAGCTGTCGCTCACGGTAGACAGCAAACAGCCTATCTATTTTGGTAATATTCAGGTTAGCGGCAATGAGCGCTATCCTGTTTCCATCGTTACCGGCATGGCCAGCTTCAGCCCGGGCTCACCCTATGATCTGGACAAATTACTCGACTATCAACAGGCGTTGGAACAGGATAGTCATTATGGCAATGCGGTAGTCAGCGCAGACTTTGACCATATGCAAAACGACCATGTTCCGATAGTGGTAAAAGTAAGCGAAATGCAACGCCAGAAACTCACCTTTGGTTTACGCTACGATACCAAAAACGGCCCGGGTTTCCGCGGTGGCTATGACCATTATAATGTTTTTGATAAGGGTTTTGTTGGTTCTACTCTGCTCGATACCGATCGCTATGAAACCACTTTCGGCATCGGCCTGAGCCAACCACGTAACAATCGTGGTCATTACTGGACCAGCAATCTCAACTATACCTATTCTACCGTACAACATCTTCAAAGCCGCGCCTTATCCAGCGGCATCTGGAAAGTACGCGATCGTGACGGAACTGACTCTCGTGTTGGTATTGAATACGTCACCGAAAGCAGCAAAATTGAAGACGGCTCCGACCTCGGACACAGCTATGCCACCATGCTAACTGCCTCGTGGAAACGGCAGAATATCGAAACCCAGCTGCGCCCAGCCAATGGCTATTATCTGGAAGGAAAAGTTGGTACTACCCTAGGCAAACTGCTCGCTTCAGCATCCATGCAGCGGGTAACAGCCAGCGCTGGCTACTATTTTACGCCAGAAAACAAAAAATACGGCACTTGGGTATTACGCAGCCAGATTGGCTATGTACATACGGGCGATACCGTCAATGTCCCCTCCATCCTGATGTTTCGCGCCGGTGGTGCCAATAGCGTACGTGGCTATGAAATGGACAGCATCGGTATCAACAGCTCACAAAACTCGGTTTTACCCAACCGTACACTGGCTGTAGCCAGTGTTGAATACCAGATTCCGGTATATAAAGATTTTGCACTGGCACTATTTCACGATGCCGGTTCTGTCTCAAAAAACTTCAGTGACATGCAATGGCGTCATGGTAGCGGCTTCGGCGTACGCTGGTTTAGCCCTGTTGCCCCATTTGCATTTGACATTGCCTATGGCCATCATGATAAAAAATGGCGCTGGTCTATCAGTTTGGGAACCAAATTCTAATGGCTGAAACCACACTCAATTCAGGCAAACCATCAGCCACCACTACTGCACCCGTACCGCCACGCAAACCACGCTGGAAAAACTGGCTGAAAACCAGCCTGTATTCTCTGCTTGGTTTACTCATCATTATCATAGCCATATTGTATTGGCTAATCGGTACCGAATCAGGGCTGCGTTTCAGCGTCCACACCATCCCAAAATGGTTTGGCGTGCATATCAGTACAGACAAGCTGACAGGCACCATCTGGCGTGGTTTTGCCAGCACCGACATTCGCGTCAACCATCGCGATTTTGACTTATCCATTGCTAAAATTCAGTTCAACTGGAACAACCGCGAACTATGGCAACGACGCTTCCACATACAGCTACTGGACATAGGTAAAATCAACTATATCAACCACAGCGTACCCCAATCCAAGCACAAACCTGTTTCCACCTTGCCCAACAGCATCAGCCTGCCACTACAGATTAATATTGATAAACTCCAGCTTGGCGGCTTTACCCTTGGCAAAAATCAAACGCCGATTATACTCGCCAGTCAGGCCAGCTACGTTTATGATCACCGCAAACACCAGCTTGTCCTCAATGAGCTGAATACCCCCTGGCAAAACATTCAGGGCACAGTAGCTATCGCTACCCAGACACCATTTGCCCTAAGTGGACAGTTTAACGGTAACGGTACCCTCGACAAAACCGCAGTTGAAAGTGCAGCTCTCATCAAAGGCAGCCTGCAACAGCCCGACCTCTTTGCCCGTCTGGATGGCGGCAATATCCACTTTCGTACCCATGCCATCCTCAAACCCTATGCCCTGCAACTAAATCACAAAATCGTCAGCATCAACCTACAAAGCCGCCACATTAATCCGGCAGCTTTCAGCAGCAGCCTGCCCTTTGCCGACCTTAATCTCAATCTGGATCTGGCGTCTGCCAATAACAGCAAAAACCATCTTACCGGCCACATCAAATTCGGCAATGAACAACCCCGCGCCTATAATGGCACCAAAGCCACTGGGCTACCCATTCGCAGCATCGACGGTGACATCAACATAGATGACAATGGCAAAATCATATTACCTGCCTTGACTACACGCCTGCTGCAACAGGGGCAAATCATTACCCGTGGCAGTATAGACAGCGCAGCTAGACAGCTCGACATCAACAGTGAACTGTTACGTATCTACGCCAGTGATGCGCTCACCACACCACTGTCTGGTTCACTCAATGGCCATATTCGCGTTTTCGGCAGCTTTAATGGCTTAACCACTCAATGGCTGCTGGCCAGTGAAAAAGGCAATAGCGACGGTGCCATCCAGATTATTACCGATGAACAGAAACATCAGCAAACCCTGATACTCGACAAACTCAACCTTAAACCAAATGGTGGCGGCAACTTCAATGCCAAAGGCAGTCTGGCACTGTATCAGAATAAAGCTTTGCAACTTACCATCAACAGCAACAGCTTCAATCCTGCTAAAATTAACTCCAGCTTTCCTGCTGGTAACATTAACGGCCACATCAGCGCTAGTGGTCAACTGGCACAACAACCAACCATTCAAGCAGACATGCTATTGCATAACAGCATACTCTCCGGTGCTGCGCTATCAGGCAAAGCCATCATCCGTTATCGCAATCAGCATCTGGAACAGGCCAACATCAACCTTAGTGCTGGCCAGAACCGGATTGTCACCAATGGCAGCTTCGGCAAAGCCGGCGACAGGCTTAATCTCGATATCAACGCACAAAATCTGGGGCTATTCGGATTTGGCCTAAAAGGCCTGCTCAACACCAAAGGCTTTATTGCCGGCGAACCGAAAAAAATCACTGCCAGCTTAAACGGTGCAGCGCGCAACCTGCAAATCGGCCAACTACTCAACATCAATCAACTGGATTTCAAAATCGCTGGTTCTCCAGATATCAATCAGCCCCTGCTGGTAAACATGCTTGCCGACCACATCAGCATTGCGGGCGGTGATGGCAGCAAACCCACCGTAATCAACAATACCGACATCAAAATCAATGGCCGTGGCAGCCAGCACCAGATACAGGGCAGCAGCAACCTGTCTCTGGATGGTAAACCCTATCATCTGAACATCAATGCTCATGGCGGTTTGGATAAAAAATATCAGTGGCGTGGACGAGTCAATGCTCTGGATATCAGTGGTGCCCTCAACCTGAAACTGCTCAGCCCCATCCAGCTAGAAGCCGGAACCCAGCGCGTGAACATGCAGAATGCACATTGGGCAGCACTGGGTGGCAACCTTAATCTGAGCAACCTCAACTGGGACAAAAACAAAGGCCTGACTACCCGGGGAACTGCCAGCAATCTGGCCTTGCGCGAACTGCACAACGTCATTGAATTACCCGTCGAACAGAATCTAGTAATAGGTGGCGACTGGAACTTCAGCTATAGCCGCAACATGCAAGGTTATCTGAAACTCTATCAACAGGGCGGCGACATCACCCTGCCTCAGCACCAGCAAAAACTTGGTTTACAAAATGTACGATTGGATACACAGTTTCAGAACGGCCATATCAATAACCACCTGAACGGCCTTACCCGTTATGGCACTACCGATGCCATACTGGTTATTACCCCTAACAATGGCAAAATCAGCACCGCGCCCATCAGCGGACACATTAAAATCGACAGCCCCGACCTTAGCACCACCCGTAACCTGCTGCCCATCGGCATGCAGCTTAAAGGCAATATGCATGCAGATGCCACCATCAGCGGCCACCTCAATGAACCCCTGCTCAATGGCAACCTCATCGGCGACAACCTTTATTACCGTGATCAGGCCAACGGTACCATCCTCGAAAACGGCAGCCTCAGAAGCCATTTTCAGGGACGGCGCTGGCTGATTGACAGCCTCAGCTTTGCCCGCCGCGATGGCACCATCAAACTCAACGGCGTTGTAGACATGACCAAACTCACGCCTGATATTAACGTTACCGTCCACCTTGACCACTACAACATCTTCGATCAGATAAACCGCCGCCTCACCCTAAGCGGTGACGCTCAGCTACTTTACACCATTGCCCATGGCATTGTCTTAAGTGGTAAACTCAAAGTAGACAAAGGTGTCTTTGGCATGCAGAAATCCGGTATGCCGCAACTGGACGACGACGTTGTTATACTTGGTCGTGAAAAAACGGCCGAGCAGCAGCGTACTACCCCAATCCGCCTTAACCTTGATTTAGACATGAATAACGCCTTCCGCTTCAGCGGCGAAGGCATTGATGTCCTGCTTGGCGGCCAGCTTACCGCCACCGCCAACCCCGGCAGCGCCATTCAGATTGTTGGTACCGTAAACGTAGTTCGCGGCCAGTATAAAGCTTACGGACAGTATTTAGTTATTCAGCATGGCAGCACCATTTCCTTTGTCGGCCCGATGGATAATCCCAACCTGAAAATCCGTGCCAAACGCCGTTATTCACAGGTAGGAGCCGGCGTTGAAGCACTGGGTCGCCTCGACAGCCCGCGCATTAACCTCATAGCCAACGAACCCATGAGCGAAAAAGACAAACTGTCATGGCTGATACTGAACCGCCCCAGCAGCGGCAGTGCCGGCGACGAAGCAGCCATTGCTGCCGCCGCCAGCGCCTGGCTGGCCGGTGGCCTAAACGACAAACTCGGCCTGCTCGACGAAATCGGCCTCACCAGCCAGCAAACCCGCAACAGCCAGACTGGTGAAATGAATCCGGCAGAACAGGCCATTACCATCGGCAAGCATCTGTCCAACAACCTGTATGTCAGCTATCTGTATGGTATTGAAAGCGCTACACAAACAGTCAGCATTACCTACCAGATCAGCCGCGCCCTGCAAAGCATCATACATGTAGGTACAGATTCAGCAGGTGGTGAAATCCGCTATACCCACCGTTTTGATTAAATTACATCACAATGATAAAAATTAAAATTATTTAACAATAATCCATTTAATGAATAAATATATATATTTATTTACAAGAAATGAATTAGTAGTTAAAATTTAAACTGAAAATATTTGACCCATAAATATTTTGATAAAACGTATTACCAAATAGAGAAATAACTTATCTTTAGGTAAAAATATAATGGATTTTGAGATTTTAATTGATGATATTTATATCAAATTATTTAACCAAGACCAACTCGCCCCTGTACATAATAAGTCAATTCTAAGTCTACTAAATGATTACGAAGATAAGAACTGGAGACTAGCAAAATTTCAGGATTATATTTGGGATCACATAGCACTCACGGCACTTTCCGAACACGAACGTACCAAGCTGATTGGCAAGAGTCGTTCAATTTTACGTAAAGCAGCTCAAAATCTTCGTTTAACAGATAATCAAAATGATATAGGTAGGGGCAGTGAACTAGCGGAGATTTTACTTTATGGAATAATGGCAAATCATTACAATGCATTATCTATAGTACCCAAAATTTTTTATAAACAAAACAATCGGGATAATGTTAAAGGAGCAGATAGTGTTCACATTGTAGTTGAGAATGACAATGATTTCTCACTATGGTTTGGAGAAGC
Source organism: Snodgrassella alvi (assembly GCF_002777825.1). Lineage (GTDB taxonomy): Bacteria > Pseudomonadota > Gammaproteobacteria > Burkholderiales > Neisseriaceae > Snodgrassella > Snodgrassella alvi_C. Next base: position 45,687 of record NZ_MEIR01000082.1, read on the forward strand.
AAAATTTTATAAAGATATAAATGATGCCAGACTCAATGAAATTGTCAAATCAGTTGAAAACTCCTTGAGTAGCGATAAACTACGAAAAGAAAACAGCATTATTACCAATATTAATGATCTAGAATCATTGATTGAAGACACTACTCTATTTCAAAAAATAAAACAAACATTATCCGATAGTAACTCTATGGACAATATTAAACCAAAACTTAATATTCCCATATTACTATTACACGAATGTGCTATAACTGCTCAAAATCAGGAAATGGATGATGACTATAGGGAAAAAATACGCCAGTTTCATCTCTCGCGTGCAAAATCATATTTTACAAAGCAAATCCACTTATTATCAACAAAAATTACCAAATATTCATCAATAAAGTTTCACCTGATTCTTTTTCCTGTTCCAAACAAAGATGAAATAGTGGAAAAATTTTATCAAGATGCAAATTATTTCAAGGGACAAAATAATGGATGATACATTTGACACATGCGCCATCATCAATGAATTGCTCTTGCAAAAAAAAGATATTGATGCCAGAAACCAATTAATTCGCTTACTAGATAAATTAAAACGCGAAAACAAGCCCTATAATGAACTCGTTAATCATTTCATTAGAGAGTTAGGATTATATCCCTACCTTGATTATGAGACTGCTGCATGGCAAGACAAAATAGTTTATAACTCATTTCAAGTTGATCTTGGAAATGAGACTCCTACTACACTTCATCGTGAACAATCTTTGGTATTAAAACATCTGTTAAATGGTGACAATTTAGCCATAAGTGCACCCACAAGTTTTGGTAAAAGCCTGATAATTGATGCATATATCGCTATTAAAAGACCAACCAATGTATTAATTATTGTTCCGACTATAGCCCTAACTGATGAAGTTAGACGTAGATTAACAAAAAAATTTTCTAAAGAATATAAAATAATTACAACTACTGAAGTTGAACTCGGACAAAAAAATATTTTAATTTTCCCTCAGGAAAGAGCAATTTTTTACTATCAAAAGATTGAAAAAATTGATTTACTTGTCATTGATGAGTTTTATAAAGCAAGTGAAAAATATGACAAAGAAAGATCACCTGCCTTACTTAAGGCAATGCTAAAATTAGGCGAAAAAGCCTCTCAAAAATATTATCTCGCTCCCAACATAAATACAATAGAAGATAATTTTTTTACCAAAAATATGGTAATATTACCATTAAACTTTAATACAGTATTTCTTGAAAAACATAATTTATATAAAGATGAGAAAATCAAGAATAATCCAGATAAAAAAAATGATTGTTTATTAAAGATATTAAAAAATCAGGAGAAAAAAACTTTAATTTATGCAGGAACATATACAGAAGTTCATAAGGTTGCTGAAATATTAAAAAAAAATATAAGTATAAGAGAAAATAAACTACTATCAGATTTTTCAGACTGGCTAAAAACAAATTATACCAATGATATGGATCTATCTGCTTTAGTTAGACATGGAATAGGTATACATACTGGCAATCTACATCGCTGTCTCAGTCAAATTCAGATCAATTTATTTGAACATGATGAAAATGGATTGCAAACTATTATTTCCACATCATCAATTATTGAAGGTGTTAATACTTCAGCAGAAAATGTAATTATTTGGAAAAGCAAAAATGGAATAAATAATCTTAATAATTTCACTTATTGTAACATAATTGGTCGAGGAGGAAGAATGTTCAAGCATTTTATTGGAAAAATTTACATTCTAGATCAAGTTCCTCAAACCCAAGAAATGTCTTTGGAATTAAATTTTTCTGATAAATTACTAGCAGATTTAGATACACAAAAATACTATCATGAGTTAAAAGATGAACAACTATTGAAGATCAGTAAATATAAAGAGAAAATGTCTGAAATACTAGGCAGAGAGTTCTTTAACCAAATATTAAATGAAGGAAAACTTATATCAAGTGATATAGAGTTATTAACTAAAATAGTTAATAAATTAAGTGAGAACGAAAAATTTATATCAAATCTTTCAAAAATTAATGAATTTCAACCTAGTACTTGGTATCATGCGTTAAAAGATGTTTTGTCTATAATTCAAATACCAAAAATAATCACTTCTAATAAAGTAAAAACAGGATCACTTTATTATTTTATTATAAATTTCCTTCAGATATTAAATAAAAACTGGGATTACTCTATTCAAGATCTTTTAAATGAATTAAAAAAGTTCGAAATTGATATAGATACTTTTTTTGATTTAGAGCGTAAGCTATCTTACACATTACCAGCCTTATTAAATGATATAAATGTAATTCAACAAAAACTTTGCTATCCAGAATGGCAAATAGATCTCACTCCTTTCATAGCTAAATTATCCAAAGCCTTCTTACCATCCTGTGTGCTTGAACTAGAAGAATATGGATTACCTAGAATGTTATCAAAACAAATTCATAAATGTGGAATAATAAATTTTGAAGATGAAAATCTTGATTTACACACAGCTCTCCAACAGTTTATAACTTTTAAATCTGATATTTATGCAGAATTTACCAACTCTAGTAGTTTTAATCGATATATCCTTGATTATTTCTACGAAGGCTTAGGTAATAAATAGAAATTTATACTAGTTACATTGATTAAAATATATATTCAGAGGATTAAAAAACAGATCTCGTAAGTTTAATGATAAATTTTACATCGATTATCCAGTGCCATACGGCCACCACCTGCAACAGACAGATACAGAAAAATAAAGCAGTACAATACTGCCATCTCTCCCTTATTTAATTGTGGCATAAGCAAAGTATGCATACCAGCAGACGGAGTATGAACAAATAAATAAGCCACGGCCATCTGCCCGCATAAAATAAAAGCCGTAGGCCGTACAAACAAACCAATCAACAACAAAATCCCACCAACTAGCTCCAGCACACCCGCAATTCCCATCATCGAAAATAGCGGCACTGCGCCATGACCATCTGTCATGGATACCGGCCATTGCCAGAATTTCGCTGTAGCATGCTGGATATATAAAAAAGCCGTGACCAGACGCAACAAACCCAAAGTATAATCATTACCCTCAGCATAAATTTTATGTGTATTAATCATGGTAATTCCTTCTCTTTGTTCATAAATAAAGAAAACGAACAGTAGTGTATTGAATTTACCATTGAGAAACGATATCATTTTTATAGAATAATTATTTCCTGTAAAGAAACATAAATGGACACATTACAAAGCATGTGGGTCTTCCGTAATGTAGTAGAATTAGGCAGCTTTACCAAAGCGGCTGAATTTATGGATATTTCCACTGCAATGGCCAGCAAGCACCTACATCATCTGGAAAAAAGCATACAGGCCAAACTGCTCAACCGCACCAGCCGCCGCATCAGCCTTACCGAAGCCGGACAGGAATACTATCACCGCTGTGTAGGAGCACTTGATACGCTTACCGAAGCCAAACACATTGCTCAGGCTGGTACAGTCAAACCACAGGGTTTGCTTAAAATTACCGCCCCCAACTGGTGCGCCTCACGTCATTTTAGCGAACTGCTGGCCGAATACCGACAACAATATCCAAATGTAAGTTTATCCATCTACCTCGACAGCCGGCGTACGGATTTAGTGGCCGAAGGAATCGATCTAGCTCTGCGCGTTACCAATCATCCCGAACCAAACCTGATTGTCAAACCCATTACCAAAATTGATTTTTTATGGGTAGCCAGCCCGCAATATCTGCACCAGCACGGCATACCGCACACTATGGCCGATCTGAAACAGCACTACGGCCTGTTACCACAGTATGTCCATCTTGATTTACCTCTTATCCCTGCCTGCACCAGCAACAGCGCCCTACTATTACACCAGATGGCACTCAACCATATGGGACTGGCCTACCTGCCCGAGTGGATGATAAAAGAAGATATCGAACACCAGCGTTTACATGCTATTGACCACTTCGCCTATCCCCAAAGCCATACTCTGTATGCCGCTTATATGAACCGCGAATTTCTCAGCGCCAAAGTACGCAGCTTTATCGACTTTCTGGCCATGAAATTTGCAACCGACCAAAACCACTAAAATTCAGCCAAACAGCCCTAGAGGAAACTGCATGCTCAACCAAGCCAACGCCATCAGCTTTTTACAGCAACTGTTTCATTACACCGTCAAAGAAGCCAGCCCGATTAATAAAATGAGCGCATGGCTGCCGGCACAAAAACCCCGTGGACGGATAGTTGTCGTGGGAGCAGGCAAAGCAGCAGCGGCCATGGCCGCTGAATGGGAAAGAATCTGGCCACAGGATTATCCGCCTCTATCTGGCGTGGTTGTTACCCGTTACGGACATAGCATACCAACTAAGCATATCAAAGTACTGGAAGCCAGCCACCCCCTGCCGGATTCTGCCGGACAGGCAGCCGCTCAGGCCTTACTCAATGCGGTAAGCGGGTTAAATGCAGATGATCAGGTATATTATCTGGTATCAGGCGGAGCCTCAGCCCTGACCACCCTGCCGGTAGCGGGTATCACACTGGCCGACAAACAATATATCAACCGCCAGCTACTCAGCCACGGCGTCCCCATAGAAGCCATGAATACCCTGCGCAAACATCTATCGCGCATAAAGGGTGGCCGGTTGGCAGAAGCTGCTGCGCCAGCACACATCACCACACTGGCCATATCCGATGTAGTCGGCGACGATATCAGCACCATCGGTTCCGGCGCCGCAGTAGCTGATCCAACCACACTGGCCGACATAGAAAGTATCGTAAACCAGTATCAGATCGACCTACCCGCCAGTGTGGCTGCTTATTTACATACAGCCGAAGCAGAAACACCCAAAAATCTTCCTAACAGTAGCGCACATATCATCATTACCCCACATCAGGCTCTGAGTGCCGCGCAACACTGGGCACAAAATCAAGATATTGATGTACTTTATCTGGGTGACCGTATCGGTGGCGAAGCACGGGAAGTTGCTCAGGTTATGGCCGGCATTGCCCTGTTTCAGCGTAATCTGCGCCAAAACACCAAACCATTATTAATTCTCAGCGGCGGAGAAACCACCGTTACCCTGAACCAACAACAAGGACGCGGCGGCCGTAACAGCGAATTTCTGCTGGCACTGGCCATTGCCCTGAATGGTGCCGATAACATCTATGCACTGGCCGCAGATACCGACGGCATTGATGGCAGCGAAGACAACGCCGGCGCATGGTTCACCCCAGACAGCCTGCTCAAAGCACAGCAGGCCGGACTATGCGCCACTACTCTGCTCCAGCAGCACCGTGCTTATGACTTCTTTGCCGCAACACAACAACTACTACTAACCACCCCTACTCGCACCAATATCAACGATTTTCGTGCCATACTGGTGCTATAACAAAACTGAATACAACAGAAATTAGCCTGCTCAAACTTAATTCATAAACAATTAATATAAATCACAGATTTATATATACAACCACCAATATAAATAATTCGGTATTTACAAGGATGCCTAACAATTATGAAAAAATAATGTTCTTATTTATATTATTTCTTTTAGCGGTATGTGTTCAAAAGATTACTTTTAGTTGTGATAATCTGCCCACTACTATTGTGGGAATAACTATAATATGCAAAACTTAAAATCTTTACTGGAGCAAGTAAGGCAAGATTAATATCTGCCGTTATGAATCTTCCTGTATTAATAGTTGCAGGTATGCATAAAGGTGATTTAGTTGATTATAATTATTTAATTATAAATGATATTTATAAAGTTCCAGAAATGATTTTCTGAAAATATTATGGATAACTTAATAGAAATTTATATTGTCTGTGGGTACTATAAACAAATTTTTTGCAATGTAAATTTGAACTTTATATCCCATATATCTGACCTGAAATTTGCGGTTAGATTTTCAATATCATCTACATCCTGCACTATATAATTTATTTTAGTATATACCAGATGAATTAAAAATCTCATATTAAATTAAAAGATATTATTTAATTGAATTGATTCTTTTTACCTTTTTATTTTCCCATTTATTCGATAGCCATTCTATTTCTTGATAATAGGTGAAAATTCCTTTTCTTCTGCGAATCTCTGCTACTAAGGGCGCAACAGCTTTCCAGATTTTTAGCAAATTTGTACAAAAATATTCTTTATAGATTTTCTCATCAAAAGCTTTTTTACGGATACCTAAAGCAATAAATTCGAGTCGATTCAATACGTATCGTATATTTTTTAATTCCTCATGTTCAATATCAATAAATCTAGCATAATTAACCAAACAAACATCATTATTAATTAGTTTGCTGATACTTGCATATTTTTCCTTATAAACTTTGTCTTGTTCCGTAGCAATAATTAAATCAATAGTAGTTCGTCTACACTCTCTTTTTCCATTTAAATAAATAACATAAACAGCGGCAATCGCAGATAAAATTACAGCTCCTGTTTGCACCCAGAAGCCGTACGATCCACCAAGTATTAAATTGGCCTGCTTTGTAATTTCAATTTCCATCCCAACCATCAAAATAAATTCTTTTCATCAATTCAATCCTTTATGGCTGGCATAATCCGTTTTCAAAATAAATAAACTAACCATTTACATGAGACATTATTATCAAAAATTTACCAATAATCAATAATTATTTATATAGTTTAGCATATGTTTACTCCGATTATTACTGTATCAACAACAGACTGTTTACTATTATATCTAAATCGCAGCCAGTACACTCATGTCCAGACGGAAGCTATTTCTTTATTTATTTATTTATTTAACTTTATTTTGAAACACATAACATAAAATCTGAGTATTTAAAGTAGTTCACTGTTCAATAAGCTCCATTGATAAATTTAACTATAGAAACAATATTTATTCTTTTTAAAATTATCAATTCAGCATTTTATACCTATCTCAAATACAGTTTCTTTAGCGAATGCATAAATCATTATTAATAGTGTAGCTATTTTCAATAACAATACTGAAATAGGAAATATGCTATGACTAAATTATCACCACAACTGGCAGACGGTGCTGCCACTCTTCTGCTCAATGCTCAGGCTGTAGGCATTATTCGCAATCCAGATTTATCAATAGCAGAAAAAGCCAGGCGGATTAGTCCAGAAGACCTTGCACTGTTGCTGCACTGCTGCGAATCAGAAGATTATATTTTGCAGGAATTGCTGCAAACATTGGGCAAATTGTTAATTGAACGAGAAAATCTAGGTGGCGTGGCTACAGTAAGTATGGCAGAAATGCTAAGTTTTTCTGGCAGTTTGAATACGCTGATAGGAGGATTATGGTACTGTATGGCCGAAATCAGGCAACAGGCACTTGCTATCAGCCTATATCATGCGAGCACCATAAAACAATAATGCTTTCAGGCTAAAAAGCAGCCAGTGTATCCGTTTGACAGATATACTGGCTTTTTTGCCGCATACCGGCGTGATTCACAACTGTGTATGTATTATGTTCCGAGTATTACAGAGTTAGCTCCATCTGGATATTCACTCTGTTATATGCGCTGGGATGATCGGTGATTTCTTTAAAGCCAGCTTTCTGGTACAGATGAATGGCCGGCTTCAGGCTGGTATGGCTTTCTATATACAGTTTTTTCGCGCCCTGCTCTCGCGCTTTGACTATCATGGCATCTATTAGCTGTGAACCAATGTGCTTGCCCTGAGCTTCTGGTGCTACAGCCAGTTTGGCCAGTTCAAAATCGTAGGGATCACCATCTAGTTTTACCAGCGCGCATACGCCTACAGGCTTTCCATTATCCAGTGCAACCAGTATGTAGCCACCTTTTTCAACGATGGCCTGTCTGGGATTATCAAGTAGCTGATAATCGCTGTCTTCCATTTCAAAGTATTTGGCTATCCATGCTGCATTTAAATCCCGGAAAGCAGACTGATAGCGATCGTTATAATCGACAATCTGCATTTTTTCTGTTGCACTCATGCTGCATCCTTTACATGAAATTGAGTATCGGCCAGCCATGGCGGCGCGCATATTGCGCCAGTTTTTCATCAGGATTAACAGCCACTGGGTCGGTTACTTCTTTCAGCAGTGGCAGATCATTGTGCGAATCACTGTAAAAATACACTTTGGCAAAATCGCTCATTTGCTGCCCGCGCTGTGCCAGCCATTGTTGCAGGCGGGTAACTTTGCCCTCTTTAAAGCTGGGCGTGCCAATATAGCGTCCGGTGTAATTACCTGCCACATCAGTTTCTAACTGTACGCCGATAATATTCTGAATACCAAATGTTTTTGCAATCGGAGCGATAATAAATTCATTAGTGGCAGATAGTAGCAACATTTCATCACCGGCATCACGATGTCCTTGTACCAGCATTTTTGCCATAGTAGAAATATGCGGCACGATAAAATCGCGCATGTATTCGGCATGCATTTCGGCCAGTTCGGCACGGCTGAAACGTGCCAGAGGTGCAAGCTGAAATTGCAGGAATTCATCAATATCCAGACAGCCGTTGAGGTAATCCTGATAGAATTTATCGTTTTTCATATCGACAAATGATTGGTCTACCAGTCCTTTTTGCATCAGATACTTCGGCCATTCATTATCCGAATCACAGTTAATCAGAGTGTGGTCAAGGTCAAAAATAGCCAGATTCATGCATGTTCCTGTTGTTTGAGTAGCTGGCGCAATAATGTTAAGGTGATGCGCCGCCCCTGCGCCAGTGAATAATCATTCAGGGTGTTAAGCATCAGAAGCAGGCTGTCCAGATCGCGCCGCCAGTGAGCAAGCAAGTAACGGATAACTTCAGCATCCACCGGTATCTGCCGCGCATGCGCCATGCCTACCAGTGCATTAAATTTTTCTTCATCACTTAATGGTTTGATTTCATACACCAGACAAAAGGCCATGCGTGTACGTAAATCTTCACGAATCATGAGCTGTTGAGGCGGAATGGCAGAGCTCAAGAGTAAATTACCGTGACGGCTGTTACGAAAATGGTTGAAGAGAGAAAATAGTTGCTGCTGCTCGGTGGCACTAAGTAATTCAATCTGGTCTACGGCAACGTAGTCAAGGTCAAACAGCCAGTAGCCAAGGCCTTCTCTGGCGGCATCTACATATTCAGCTTTCAACCCGCGCGACTGTGCCTGTGCCACCCATGCTTTGAGCAAATGGCTTTTACCGCTGCCGGCCTCCCCCCAGACAAAAATAAATGGGTCGGCCTGCTGTTGTAATACGTAAATCAATTCTGCATTGGTATGGCCAAGAAATTTATCAAATCCGGGATAGCTGCGATCATCAAAGTCAAATATCAGTTGGTTCACTACGGTAGACCAGTTTGAAAAGGTAGTGCGGCCTTTGATTGTACGCTGTCTGCTTTGTTTATTTCAAGCAGCACAATGGAGTAATTCTGCTGAGGAATAAGGATTTTATGTCGGCCAGTACTGTTTGGGCAGATACACGGAAATATTCATTCAGTCGGCACAGCGGCAAATACTTGTGCCCATAGCTGCTTCACCACCTGATAATGCGCCAGTAAATTGGCGTCTATGGGGGTAGTGACGGCATCACGCAGGCGGGTATTATGCTGTTGCTGACGATAATAGCGATAGGCAGCGCGGCTGCCTTCAGCCAGACTACTGTCTACCAGTCCTAGTTCGGCTGCGATGCTGAGCAGGGCGATATTGCCGTAATTCTGTAATAATTGCGGGTACTGATGTGCGTAGGCCAGTATCAGATACTGCACGATGAATTCGACATCCACGACGCCACCACGGGCATATTTCACATTGCTGTCTACGGGCGGATGAGTAGGAAACATTTTTTCGCGCATGGCAATGATTTCAGTGCGCAACTCATCAATATCACGCTGGCGGCACAGGATTTCGTCCCGCACCGCATCAAAGCGAGTACCCACTGTACTGTCTCCGCCAATAAAGCGCGCTCGGGTTAAGGCCTGATGCTCCCATATCCATGCACTTTCGCGTTGATAGCGTTCAAATGCCTGTATATGGGTAACAGTAAAACCTGAATCGCCGTTCGGGCGCAGGCGTAAGTCAATATCATAGAGCATACCGGCACCAGTAGGTACGGTAAGCCAGCTAGTCAAACGGCGTGCCAGACGGGTATAGATGTCGATAGCATCCGGATGATCATCGGCAAATACATAAACCAGATCCAAATCAGAGGTATAGCCTAGCTCTTTGCCACCCAGTTTGCCATAGCCAATCACAGCAAAATGAGGAGTATCGGTGTGCCGGCGCGGCAATTGTGCCCACACTCTTGCCAATGCGGTTTCAATGATTAAATCGGCCAGAGCAGAAAGCTGGTCAGACAATGCTTCCACCGTCCACAAACCTGCCAAATCCTGCACGGCCAGACGGAAAGTCCACGCATGCTGAAACCGGCGCAAAACATCCATTTGTGTTTCAACATCCCCATGGCAGTCATCAAGTACGCGTACCAGTTCCTGTGCATGTGCTGCCCAGTCGGTATCTATGCGCATCAATTCATTGCTGAGCAGTTCATCCAGCAACACCGGATGCTGTTGTAAATAGGTAGCCACCCAGCTACTCTGGCTCATCAGTCCGGCCAGTTTTTCCAGCGCTTCTGGGTGCTCATGCATAAAGGCCAGATAGGAACTACGCCGGCCTATGGCTTCGAGAAAATCCAGTAAGCGGGTTAATGTGGTGTCAGGCTGGGGATATTTTGCCGCTACACTAAGCACAGATGGTATCATTTCATCAAAACGCTGTTGCACTGCGGGCGACAACTGTCGGTACTGGCTGCCATGATGTAGCTGTTGCAGACGCAACAATACCTTTTTAGCATCAAATCCATACGTTGCCAGTAAGGCTGTTTTTTCTTCGCAGTCGCTTTCATCCTGCCATACGCGTACCATATCTGGGTTTTGTGGCCTGGCTTTATCGTCCGGATCAATAAATATGGCATTAAAAATCTGGTTTACAGCCTCTCTATGCTGATTCAGTGCAGCCAGATAATCGACATAATTGTCATAACCCATACTCTGTGCCAGCATCTGCTGTTGTTCTGCGCCTATGGGCAGCATCTGGGTTTGCTGGTCATCCCAGTATTGTAACCGGTGCTCGGTATCACGCAGAAAATGGTAGGCTTGCAGCAAGGTATCCACGTTATCCTGTTGCAGCATGCCTTGCTGTAGCAGTGTTTGCAGGGTTTCCTGTGTACCTTTCAGTTGCAGGCTGCGTACTTGTCCGCCACGTATCAACTGGAAAATCTGTGCGACAAATTCCACTTCGCGGATGCCACCTGCGCCAAGTTTGATATTATCGGCCATGCCCTTACGGGTAACTTCGCGCTGAATCTGCTGATGCAGGCTGCGCATAGCATCGTAGGCATTAAAATCTAGATATTTGCGGTACACAAACGGCCGCACCAGTGCCGCTATATTATTCGGATAATCAGTAATCAGGCGCGCTTTTGTCCATGCATAGCGCTCCCATTCCCGCCCGTGCAGAATCAGATACTGTTCCAGTGCCGTTTCATTAATCACCAGTGCTCCGGCATCACCATCAGGACGCAGACGCATGTCAACGCGAAAAACCTGCCCGTCGCCAGTAATATCATTTAACAAAGCGATGATTTTCTGACCAACTTTGGTAAAAAATTCCTGATTGCTTTTCTGCCGTTTGCCATTGGTGTCACCAGCTTCGGGAAAAATAAAAATCAAATCAATATCAGAAGAAACATTCAGTTCATAACCACCCATTTTGCCCATACCCACTACACTAAGGCGCTGAGGCGTGGCACTGTGATAACCAATCGGTTCGCCATACAGGCCAGCATAATAGGTATGCGCATACTGCTCGGCAACATTGATAGCAAAATCAGCCAGATGAGTAATGGTGGTGGTAACTTCAGCCAGATCACTCACACGCGCCAAATCCCGCGCCATGATATGTGCCATCACATAACGGCGCAACAGGCGTAACTGCCGTGCCAGTTCGGCTTCATTTTCACTAACCTGTAATTGCCCCCAGTCAGCAAAATCATGAAAATCTTCTGCTGTCAGACGCCGTTGCAGCCATGGATACAGCTTGTCCTGATCAAGTAGATGATTATCCAGTAAACGACTAAGAAACAGTGAATATGGGCGGGCAGTGGCGAGAATTTGTGCGGGAGTCATGATGCTATCAATAAGAAAATTAAAGCATGGTTACATCATACCGTCTGGTTCTGACGCTGTGAACTGTCAGCCAGAATACAATCGTTTTCTGACTGCCCACGCAACACTGGCCAGCGCCAGTTAACAGGTAAAAATAAAGGGAATATTCAGCCCTAAGCAAATATTCCCTTTAATCGTGCGATACAGCCACTACGTGGCTGTATCAGTCATTAGTGATGATGGTCGTGCGCGCCATGCACATGGCCATGTTCCAACTCTTCAGCAGTAGCAGGGCGAATGTCTTTCACCGTTGCGATGAAGCGAATGCGCTGGCCTGCCAATGGATGATTACCATCCACCACTGCTTTGCCATCGGCCACATCAGTAATGCGGTATACCATTACCTCACCAGTTTCCGGGTCGTCAGCTTCAAACATCATGCCCACTTCCACTTCAACCGGAAAAACATCCAGCGGTTCAATGCGAATCAAATCTTCTTCCTGTTCACCAAATGCATCATCCGGTGCCAGTGTTACATCCACCACATCGCCTACTTCTTTGTCATGTAACTGTTCTTCCACCAGTGGAAAAATACCATCATAACCACCATGCAAATAGCTAATCGGTTCTTCAGTTTTGTCTATTAGCTGGTTATCAGCATTAAACATTTCATAATCCAGCATCACAACAGAGTTTTTGGCGATTTTCATAACATTTTTCCATAATAAACTGCATTCGCAGCAAACAGTGTCTAGTTTAACATGGAACAAGCAAAGCCACATGCAACAGCCGTAAAGTGCACCATCAGGATTGCAGACTATCCAGTCGCGCCATCATACTGGCCAGAATACTTTTGCCTTCCGACTGGCTAACAATAGGTTCACTGCCCTTGCGTCCGAGTAAACGAATGTCTTCTGCCGGCATCTCATCAATAAAACGGCTGGGTTCATGAAATTCCCATGATCCGGCACGTTTGCGTTTATGACAATGAGTCAGGGTTAAAGTTTGCCGTGCCCGGGTAATACCTACATACATCAGCCGTCGTTCTTCATCAATGTTACCTTCTTCCACACTATCAGCATGGGGAAAAACGCCTTCTTCGCAGCCCACCAGAAACACATGCGGATACTCAAGCCCTTTGGAAGCATGCAGTGTTGACATACTTACCATATCCGCATCTTCATCATCTTTGCCCTCAAGCAATGTCATCAGTGCAATCGTCTGAGCTATTTCAAGAATATTTTTGCCGTCTTCTTCGCCTTTTTTGCCTATCCAGCCAAGTAAATCCCGAACATTGCACCATTTGATTTCTCCGGCGCGCCCTTCTTCGGTATTGAGCAGATGTGCCTCATAAGCGATATCAGCCAGCAGATTATGCAGCAGGCTACCGGCGGCTTCTGTACTGGCACGTGCCTGATAATCCGCCAGCATAGCCATAAACTGCTGTAAAGGTTCGCGGCTTTTTGGCGATAGTTCTACTAAGGCATCCATACTGCGTGCTGCCTCAAACAGACTACATTGTGCCACTTTGGCATAATTATTCAGTTTGGCCAGCGTGGTTTCGCCCACTCCTCGCCGCGGTGTCGTCACTGCGCGTAAAAATGCCGGATCATCATCGGGATTGGCCAGCAAACGCACATAAGCGAGCACATCCTTGATTTCAGCCTTATCAAAAAAACTTTGTCCGCCGGAAAGCCGGTACGGGATGCGCCGGCTGCGCAAGGCTTCTTCAAATACCCTTGCCTGATGATTACCTCGATACAAAATAGCAAAATCTCGGTAATGCACCGCATCACCACCAACCAGCTTCTGATGGGCAATCCGGCTTACCACCAAATCAGCTTCATGGCTTTCATTTTTACAGGCAATTACATCGATCATGTCGCCAAGGCCATATTCACTCCATAAAGTTTTGGCAAACAGCTTGGGATTATGCGCAATCACCTGATTGGCAACCCGTAAGATGCGTGCTGTAGAGCGGTAGTTCTGCTCCAGCTTAATAATTTTCAAATCCGGATAATCCTGCTGTAACAGCCGCAGGTTTTCCATATTGGCGCCACGCCACGCATAGATACTCTGGTCATCATCACCTACGGCGGTAAATTTACCCTCCGCACCAGTAAGCAGACGCATCAAGGCATACTGGCAGGTATTGGTATCCTGACATTCATCTACCAGCAAATAACGCAAACGTAATTGCCATTTATAGCGAATCTCTGCCTCAGTTTGTAACAGCTCAACTGGGATGCGGATTAAATCATCAAAATCCACGGCCTGATAACTGGTTAGGGTATCCTGATAGGAAGCGTATAACTGCCCGATCTGATGTGTCCATGGGTCTTCTGCCTGCTGAATGATCGCTTCAGGCGTGAGCAGACTGTTTTTCCACAGTGAAATCTGGTGTTGCGCTTTAAATACCATTTCCCGGCCGCTACTACCCAGTAATTCGCTGATAATTTTGCCGGCATCGGCACTGTCTAGAATGGAAAACTGTTTCTTATATCCGGCGGCAGCCGCTTCTTCGCGCAGAAAGCGCATGCCCAGTGAATGGAAAGTACATATGGTCAAACCACGTGTTTGCGGTTTACGCAATAAATGTCCCACCCGCTCTTGCATTTCACGTGCTGCTTTATTGGTAAAAGTAATGGCGGCAATTTGCTGTGGCGGATAATTTGCCTGAGTAATCAGATAGGCAATTTTCTCCGTAATAACACGTGTTTTGCCACTGCCAGCACCAGCCAGTACCAACAGCGGCCCATCAAGATAATGAATAGCTTCATGTTGTTGCGGATTCAAATTTAACATGGTTTTAATGATGCTTTCTGGCAAGGCAAAAAAATTATCTGCCTGATGAACTGATAACCACAGCACCAATTTACCTGATAACAGGCAGCATGCTTTATAACTGCCAATCTATCGGCGTCATTCCGTGCTCTTGCAGGTATGCATTGGCCTTGGAAAAGTGCTTGCAGCCAAAAAAGCCGCGATAAGCAGATAATGGCGAGGGATGTGGCGCAGACAATACCAGATGCTTATGTCGATCAATCATGGCACCTTTTTTCTGCGCATGGCTGCCCCAAAGCATAAATACTATATGCTCACGTTCGGCATTCAATACTGCAATTACCTTATCGGTAAAAATTTCCCAGCCCAACTCCGCATGAGAATGCGCCTGTCCGGCGCGTACAGTTAAAACAGTATTCAGCAGCAATACCCCCTGTTCTGCCCAATGCTGCAAATAACCATGCTGTGGAATATGAAAGCCGGGAATATCATCCGCCAGCTCTTTATAGATATTGACTAATGAAGGTGGAATGGCAATACCCTGCCGTACAGAAAAAGATAAGCCATGTGCCTGTTGCGGACCATGATAAGGATCCTGCCCAAGAATCACCACCTTAACCTGAGCAAACTCAGTTGCCTTGAATGCGTTGAATACATCCTGAGCAGGCGGATAGATTACCTTGCCGGCTAGCCTTTCCGCGCGTACCACCTCAAGAATATGCTGAAAATATGGTTGCTGTTTTTCTGCACCAATTGCCTGATGCCATGTCTGCATTAGCACTCCCCTGTCCTAAAAATGGCAATTACTGCCTTACCCTGATTAGCTGTCAAGCAGCCAATTTTAGCATACAGATGAAACCACTAATCACGTTTTATGCGCCAGAAATGGGCTAACGGACCATAACCATGACCAAGACGCCAATGCTGGCCGACTTCAATCGCACCATGCACATAGCTTTTAGCTGCTGCAACTGTATTGGCCAAACTTTCATGCTGCGAACGCAATGCAGCAATTGCAGCCGAAAGTGTGCAGCCGGTACCATGAGTATGAGAAGTATTAATCCGTAAACCTCTGAAACATACCGGTTCACAATCCAGCTCCATTAGCCAATCGGTTGCTTCTTTATCATCATTGCGGTGCCCACCCTTAATCAGTACAGCCTGACACCCTTCATCCAGCAATATCTGTCCCTGTTCCAGCATTTCCTGATCCGTAGTGGCGATCGGTTTCTGCGTTAGCGTAGACAATTCAAACAGGTTAGGTGTAACAATATCAGCCAACGGCATTAGCAGTTGCTTCAATGTCTGTACTGTATTCTCTATAGACAATGCCGAACCAGACGTAGCCACCATCACCGGATCTAACACAGTAAAAGGCAGATGATACTGCTGTAGCGTCTTTGACACTTTACGAATACTTTCACTATCGGCGAGCATACCGATTTTAACCGCATCAATCCGAATATCCGACATCACAGCAGCACACTGCGCCTCAATCATATCAGGAGGTACAACCATAACCTGATGTACACCAAAAGTGTTTTGCGCAGTAATGGCGGTAATGACACTGGTGCCATATGCGCCAAGTGCAGCAAAAGTTTTTAAATCCGCCTGAATACCAGCACCACCACTGGAGTCAGAACCAGCAATAGTCATTGCACGAGGGTAAGGCTTGGCCAGCGCCATAGGCATCTCTCTAAATATTTCTATTAGTCAACGAATTAACTTATATATACTTCCTGCAAAAAAAACAAGCCTGTAAAAATATCCGCCCGCTGCCCAATCTGCCCGTTTGTAAAGACAAAATTGCGCAAAGCGGGGATACTTTCAAATAAAAACAAAAAATTAACTAAAACAATCAGTCAGTAAAACTGTGCTCTACGCCCGGAAAAACTTTTGCCTTTACCTGATTTACATAAGTACTGATTGCCGCCTGAATAGTGTCATGTCCCTGCATAAAGTTTTTGACAAATTTAGCTGTTTTACCCGGATAAATACCCAACATATCGTGCATTACCAGTACCTGACCATCACAATCCACTCCAGCACCAATACCGATGGTTGGGCAGCTTACTGTAGCAGTAACCTGTGCTGCCAGCTGTCTGGGTACACATTCCATCAACACCATCTCCGCCCCTGCCTGAGCATGCGCCTGAGCATCGGCCAGCAATTGTGCCGCAGCCTCACCACGCCCTTGCACTTTATAGCCGCCCAGAGTATGAACGGATTGAGGAGTAAGGCCAATATGCGCACAAACCGGGATACCACGTTGCTGCAAAAACTGCGTGGTTTCTGCTATCCACGCACCACCTTCCAGTTTAACCATGTGCGCACCAGCCACCATCAGACGCACCGCGGCGGCAAAAGCCTGCTCCTTACTTTGCTGATAGGCTCCAAACGGCAAATCAGCCAGAATCAGTGCCTGCTGATTGCCACGCGCCACAGCAGCCGTGTGGTAGCAAATATCCTCTACACTAACCGGTATGGTAGAAGTCTGCCCCTGTACCGCCATGCCGAGTGAATCACCAATCAGCAGCACATCAACACCTGCATCGCTCATCAGGCGAGCAAAGCTGGCATCATAACAAGTCAGCATAGCAATTTTTTCGCCAGCTGCTTTCATCTTTCTTAAAGTGTGAATAGTATGCATAAACAGATAAATCCGTTAATTATGTTCATTAGAAAAATACTGCCGGTGGCTACTGCTTATTTGCCTGCCGTCGAAAAATTGACAAAAGACACGTGTATAAGTTAACGCAAATAGCATCCAGCCTGATTAATGACCGGCAAAATACCACAGCTGCTCGCCATACCAGAGCAGATTAACAAACATTTTGCCAGCAGCCGCATTTTCATTAGCCTAATAAATAATCTCTAACATTTAATTCAATTCGAGCAAAATAATCAGGCTATGCAACTAAAATCGGCAGCACTCGTTTACCACCAGACTTTATCTGTTTTATTTATTGCTGAATTTTGCGTCCAACAACCAATTATTCAGTTAGCCAATATACAAAAACTGTACTTTTCCAATGGAAAAATACAGTTTACAACCATGCTCATTTGTAAATCAGTCTGCTAAATACCAGACAAAAAGCATAATATCATTGATATATTTTTACCTAGGTTAAACAGCGTAACTAGCTAAAATAGCACATTTACGACAGATACAGGCTACAATAATTACCACAATCAGCAGATATTAACAGCCTTTTCGGAAGCTACATCAGAAAGTTATTCGCTCAAATTCAGATAGTTGCGACTACCTTTCATATTGGCAATGGTATTGAGCAACAGCTCAAAATGGTCGTCATTACCCAGAAAATCCAGCTCATTGGTATTAGCAATTAACAAAGGCGCGTGCTGGTATAAATGAAAAAAACGACGATATTCTGCATGAATCTGTTGTAAATAACCCGCAGGAAACAGGTTTATCATCCCATCCTCACGCTGATGCAGACGCCTGTCCAGTAAATCATCATCTGCTTCCAGATAAATCACCAGATCGGGTACTGGAAATTTCGGCATCACTTTCTGTTTGATTTGCCAGTACAGAGTCTGTTCACCTTCACGCAAAATTACCGGTACATATATCTGGTCTTTTTCTAGCAGAAAATCAGCAATAATCCGTGAACGCCGCTCATCCTCAGCATAAATCACATTGATTGCCTCACAACGACGCATCAGAAAATGCATCTCGGTGGCCAAGCCATGATTAGTGGCATTCAAATAAAATTTTTCCAGAAATGGATTGCTTTCCGGTATTTCCGATAACAGTAAGGCATCGAAATACTGCGCCAGACGACGGCTTAAAGCTGATTTACCACTGCCTATAGACCCTTCTACGACAATGTAGCGATAATCCATATTTTCCTCCGCCCTAGTCCTGACCGTCTGCAATAATCGTCACCGCATCCGGCTGTGCCTTCAATAATTTTGCAGCCAGAGTTGAGGCACTTCCGTGTGTACCGATTACATAACACGATGCAATGGCAGCAAGCGGAACCATCACAAAGGCACGCTCATGCGCACGCGGATGAGGCAGAACCAAATCAGCATCATTAAAAATCTGATGATGATAATCAATCAGATCCAAATCAATTACACGCGGTCCATTAGGGATATCGCGCACCCGACCCTGCTGCTCTTCCAGTTTTAGCAGGGTGTGTAACAGCTCCGATGCACTCAGCGAGGTATGAACCAATACCACCGCGTTAACAAAATCAGGCTGGTTAGTCAGCCCTACCGGCTTAGTAGTGTAAAGTGGTGAAATTGCCTTAACTCGAATTCCTTTAGTCTGATTTAAAGCAGCCATGGCTGCTTCAACCTGCTGGCGCGGATTTTCCAGATTAGCCCCTAAAGCAATAACCGCTGTTACTGTATTCATGCTTCCTCCCGCTTGGATTGCTTAGTTCGTTTGTTACGATATCGTTTTTGTCTTATTGATGTTTTTTCCATTTGCATGGCAGTATCGATCAACTGCTCACGTTCCGTATCCGAGCCATGCTGAAAAGCCTGCCACCATTGAACAACTTCTTGTGGCACTTCTCCCAGATTTGCACGCAGACACATAAAATCAAAAGCGGCGCGAAAACGCGGCTGGCCAAGTAAACGATAAGGCCGTGCCCCACGCATAATTTCAAATTGAGGTTGTAAAGACCAGATTTCACGCATAGTAATACTATACCGCTGCGGCACACCCCAGCGTTTGTCCACATACTGACGCTCCGAAGCGATTGCCGCATTCATAGCCGCATTGGTACGCATGCCAGCAGCCTGTTCGCGCTGCCATGCATCTCTGATGTGCGGCCATAATACAGCAGCGAGTACAAAACCCATCGAAACCGATTTATCTGCCCGCAGACGTTCATCCGTATTATGCAGAGCCAGTGCAACAATATTATCATTACTTTCACCGCCCGGCATCAGTGCATCCAGCAATGGATGGACATTTTTCAGCCCAAGTACAGCCATCTGGTGCAGGCATGCTTGCGCATTGCCACTGAATAAAATCTTCAGCACTTCGTCAAATAGCCGGGCTGGCGGTTCACGCTGTAGTAACTGCGCACATTCAGCAATCGGCTTAGACGTATGTTTATCCACAGTAAAATCAAGTTTGCCTGATAGTCGAGCCGCACGCAACATTCGTACCGGGTCTTCCTGATAGCGTTCCAGTGGATTGCCGATCATCACCAGACGCCGGTTATGGATATCTTCAACGCCATGATGGAAGTCCAGAATAACCTGACGTTTCGGATCATAGTACAAAGCATTGGCGGTAAAATCGCGGCGCATTGCATCTTGCTCAAGGGTGCCGAAACTGGCATCTTTCATAATCCGACCCAGCTCATTGTGGCTATTGACGACTCCACCCCGGAAAGTTGTTACCTCAATCGTTTCCGGGCCCACCATAACATGTACAATCGGAAAACGCCGGCCAATAATGCGGCTACGCCTGAACAGCTTACGTACCTGCTCAGGCGTGGCATTAGTCGCCACATCAAAATCTTTAGGTGTCACACCAAGCAACAAATCACGCACAGCCCCGCCCACCACATAGGCCTGATATCCTTCTTTCTGCAAGCGGGAAATTACTTTCTCCGCAGCAAAACTAAGTTCATCTGCCTGAATATGATGTTGTGCCAATGGTATTTCCCGTTTTCTGCCGCCACGGGCAGTCTTTCGCGGCAAAACCCTGTGTAACCACTTTGTTAGCATAAATAATACAAAAATTTATGAAAAAATACTCGTGTGCCGCAGCAAACACGACCGACAAAATCGGCATAGTATAACCTATCTGTTCATCTCTCATCATTCCCTGCTGCTAAAACTAGTGCAATTAAACCAGCATCTACACCAATACGACCTAATTTGTATATAATAATACTCTCGTTTCTGAATACCATATCCAAGAAGAAACCAATATGTACAATTATCAGTCTGACACTACCCAATTTCTGAATGAATTTATGGCTAAACACCCCGAAGAAGCTCAGATTCAGCTAAAACATCGTGCCATGTTATGGGATGTTCAGCTCAATCCAGAAGATGAAGCAAATTTCGCCGCAGCCAAACTGCCAAAAAAAGGCTATACCTATCTGACTGAATAATCGCTGTCTGGCCTGTCATGAGTCAACATACCTGTCTGAGTACGCCGGCACTGGAGCAATATCTGGCCGGGATTAATCCTGTAGAAGAGCCATTGCTGGTACAACTGCGGGCTGAAACTGCACAGCATCGCAAGGGCACAATGAGCATTGCACAGGAACAGGCAAAATTAATAGTGTGGCTGGCACAGCTAATTCAGGCACGCAACTATCTGGAAATCGGTGTATTTACCGGTTACAGTAGCACAGCAATGGCACTGGCGCTGCCTGAAGACGGGCACATTACTGCCTGTGACATCAATGTTACTTATACCGATATTGCCCGCCGCTACTGGCAGCAGGCTAATGTTAGCCACAAAATACAGTTACACCTGCAACCAGCGCTAATCACACTGGATAAACTGATTGCCAGTAATCAGGCCAATCATTACGACATCGCACTGATAGATGCCGACAAAACACCCACTCCCCATTATTTTGAACGCTGCCTGCAATTGGTTCGCCCCGGGGGCATTATTGCCATAGATAATGTACTGCTGCATGGCCGTGTTGCTCAGGCAGCCAATGGTAGTGAATCTGAAAGTGTCCTTATCATGCGTAAGTTTAATGCTGGTCTGATACACGATCAGCGCATACGCCCATTAACCATACCGCTAGGCGATGGCCTGACACTTATTCAGAAAAAATAATAACGATTACCTGGAGGAGAAAAGCACTTCATGCCACTTTCAAACTATCACCATTTCAGTCTGGCACTAATAGCCATTCTCACCATCAGCGCATGTAGCACCATGTCTTCCTCTGGCACACCGGTTACCGTCACTTCAACTAAATCAGCATCTGATACTACCCAAACTGCTGACCAGCTCAGCCAGATTCAGACACAACTAGCCAGCCTGCAAACCCAGATAGATGGCCTGCAAAATCAGATGAACAATATTCGCCAGCAACAGACAACCCTGTCGCGTTATATAAATGTACGTATTCCGGCCAGCGAAGTAAGTGTAACCAGCGACTCAGCCGCTAACAACAATACCAGCGAAGCACGCCGCTTATACAATGCAGGGCTCTATGCACAAAGTATCCGGCTGCTTAAAAATGCTGATAGTGGTGGTAATGGCAGCGCTTCGGCACAGGAACGCATGTGGTTACTTCTGCAAAGCCATGCCCGATTAAACAACTGCGAATCGGTTATCAATATTGGCAAACGCTTTACCAACCTATTCCCGCAAAACAGCCATAGTCCCAATGCTCTGTATCAGATGGCACAATGTCAGGTACATTTACAGCAGCAGGATATTGCCCGTACCACCTATCAGCGCATTATCAGCAGCTACCCCAACAGCAGTGCGGCCAGCAGAGCCAGACATCTGTTAAAAAAATAACTCGTTATAGTAAATAAGGTACAACATGAACACTCCACTAATCGGCATCATTATGGGCAGTAACAGCGATTATCCGGTAATGCAGCAGGCAGAACAATTTTTGCAACAATTCTGCATTCCATATGAAATACACGTTGTTTCCGCCCATCGTACTCCGGATTTAATGTTTGAATATGCCGAAAATGCACGTGCTCGTGGTTTGAAAGCGATCATTGCCGGTGCCGGAGGCGCTGCTCACCTGCCAGGTATGGTTGCCGCCAAAACCACCATTCCAGTACTGGGTGTACCTGTTCCAAGCAAATATCTGCGTGGTGAAGATTCATTATTGTCTATTGTACAAATGCCTAAAGGGGTACCCGTAGCCACATTCGCCATTGGTGAGGCTGGTGCAGCCAACGCCGCTCTGTTTGCCATTTCCCTACTGGCCAATGACAATCCCCAGCTAGCGCAAAAACTGGCCGATTTTCGCGAAAATCAGAAACAAAGCGTACTGGACATGAATTTACCCAGCCAGCCTGCCTGATTGCCATAACTTCTTGTAGCCATTTTCTGAATAACAGCCCATGCTGAACAGAATTACCCTATTGCTGCTCCTACAGCATTTTATTCAGTTAAAAACCTGTATAGTATTACTGCCACAACACATATTCATTACCTGTTCAGATTAGTTATCACATCATTACCTGTTTGCCGCTCTATTGCCGAAATTTAGTGCAGAATCAATACATTTAATAAAATACAGAGGTATTAAATGTTTAAATTAACTAAAAAGGATATTCATTTAAATCAAAGTGCAACCGGTAAAATACAAGCAATAAAGAGTATTGCCCAAGCTTTGGTTGACGCAGATTTAATAGAAGATGGCTATAGTGAAGAGATACAGCAATGTGAACAACAAGCGGCAAGCTATTTGGATAATGGTATCACAATAATATCTACAACCGTATCCCGTCATTTAATTAAAAAAACCGGAGTACAAATATTTCACTTTCCTCAAGGTATTGTTTGGGGTGAGAATGGTAAATTGGCTTATATCGTAATCGGCATTGCAGCAAATTCAGATGAACAACTCACTTTTCTTGACAAATTAACACGCAATATAAGTAAGGACGGTATTGAAGAAAAAATCAAAAATATAAAAACTGTCGAAGATGTTATTAATATTTTGACTGGAAAAAATGATAAAGTAACATTGCTCGAGCACGCCATTGGCGCTTTGTTAGACTCAATAATTTTTAGATTCATTATCAAGCTCTGACTATTTATGCCATGGGTGCAACCGAATTCGTGCGAAACAGTCAATAAATTAAACGCATAATTACTTATTTTCATTTTTATCCATAATCTAGTTATACGCAAATGAACATTATTGGATTTTAAGAATTCTCGCCTACCCCGCATAGGATTCATTTCTATTTTAAATATTGACAACAAATTATTTAATCAAAAATCCTGTAGACCATAACAATTATTAATTAATATAATTAATAATCATTGTTTTTTTTATAAATATATTTGCATAACACCTATTTTCATTAGCTAAAACTATAAATAAAATAAGAATAAAATTTAATCACAGCTAAATATTACAAACTGAACTGACTAATGAGTGATTATATAAATCATTAGCAAATTATCTGTTATTTAGACTTTATAACATAGTTATTATCATATCACCTATATAGAACTAGCTATTATCCTGTCTGCTGAGAATGCACACGAATAGAACAAAAACGGTTACTGCATGCATAATGGCAGTAACCGTTTTTCTGTACCTGAAAAATTATTTGTTAGTGCGTAAGTCCTTACGCAGAATCTTGCCTACCGCAGATTTAGGCAATTCAGTGCAGAACTCAATGTCTTTTGGCACTTTATAGCCAGTCAAATTCTGGCGACAATAGGCAATAATCTGTTCACGCGTCAGATTGGGGTCGCGCTTGACTACAAATAATTTAATCGCCTCACCACTTTTCTCATTGGGTACGCCAATACAGGCTACTTCCAATACTTCGGGCATAGCGGCTACTATTTCTTCCACTTCATTCGGATAAACATTAAATCCCGATACCAAAATCATATCTTTCTTGCGATCAACTAGACGCACATAGCCTTTGGCATCAATTTCAGCCATATCACCAGTAGCCACAAAGCCACGGCTATCCAGCACTTTAGCTGTTTCTTCCGGCCGATTCCAGTAGCCCTTCATCACCTGCGGTCCTTGTACCCATAATTCACCTACTTCACCAATACCCAGCACTTTACCATTATCATCACGGATTTCGATATCCGTATTCGATACTGGCAAACCTGCTGTACCTGTGTATTCAGGATTATTTAGCGGATTGGCACACACACCCGGGCTGGCTTCAGTCAGGCCATAGGCATCGATAATCGGTACATTGGTAATAGCTTTCCATTCCTGCGCCACTACTTTCTGAGTAGCCATACCGCCGCCCAGAACCAATTTCCATGATGAAAAATCAATCTTTTTAAATTCCTCATTATGAATCAGGGCATTAAACAGTGTATTGACTCCGCTCATTACCGTTACCCGATTCTTTTTCAATACTTTAACCAAAGCATTGATATCACGCGGATTGGTAATCAGAATATTCTTGGAGCCGGTATTGGCAAAAATCATAATATTCACAGTGAGTGAAAAAATATGATACAGCGGCAATGGCGTTACCACCACTTCCTCGCCCGGCGTCAGATTGGCCTTAATCCATTCCGATGCCTGCTGCATATTGGCCACAATATTGCCATGTGTCAGCATTGCTCCCTTGGAAACACCAGTTGTGCCGCCGGTATACTGCAATAGTGCCAAATCCTCCAGTTCCAGCGGTACTGGGGTAAAACGCTGTTTTTTCCCCAGCGCCAATGCCTGAACAAAAGTAATCGACTGGGGCAGATGAAAAGGTTTCACCATTTTTTTTACTTTGCGCAGCATGAAATTGACGACGCTGCCTTTCAGCCAGCCAAGCATATCGCCCATACTGGCCACAATTACCTGTTTGACTGCTGTTTGCGCCAATACTTCGGCCACTGTATGAGCAAAGTTTTCCAGCACGATAATGGCAGTAGCACCCGAATCAATTAACTGATGTGCCAGCTCTCTTGGTGTATACAGCGGATTGACATTTACCACTACGCCACCGGCCTGCAATACACCAAATACGGTAATCGGATATTGCAATACATTCGGCATCATGATTGCTACCCGTTCACCTTTTTGCAGCTTCAGTACGTTCTGCAAATAAGAAGTAAACTGATTCACATAAGTAGCAGTTTGCGTATAAGTAAGCGTTGTACCCATATTGGAAAAACTTGGCTGCGGGCCAAACTTCTTCACACTGGTGTGCAGCACGTCAATAATTGACGAATAAGCACGCACATCCACCTCTGCCCGCACCCCTTCCTGATAACTTTGTAACCAGATTTTTTCCATTATCTTTTATCCTTTGCAACAATGCGCCTGATTTAAAAGGAAGTAAGGAAATTTCAGTCGAAACCGACTGTAAAGAAAACATCAAACCAGAACTTCAGCATCATTGCCAGTAAGATGACTGCCTGTATCCAGACAATCTGTTGAAACTAAACTAATTATTATAAATACTGTGACTATCGGTATCACTGATAATACCACCACCCAGACAAATATCGCCAGCATACAGTACTGCAGACTGCCCGGGCGTCACTGCCCATTGCGGTTCATCAAACACCAGCTCGGCACAACCATCATCCAGATAGCGCAAAGTAGCCTGTGCGTCTGGCATCCGGTAACGGGTTTTTACCCCATAACGGCCTTCAGCCGGCCGCTGTGGAGTAGTAAAACTCAAATCATGCATAATCAGGCTGTGACTGAATAACAATGGATGATCATGCCCCTGCACCACCACAAGCTCATTACGTGGCAGATTTTTACCGGCTACAAACCACGGTTCGCCATCGCCACCGATGCCCAAACCTTTACGCTGTCCCAGCGTGTAATACATCAGGCCTTCATGTTCACCTACCACTTTACCTTCCGGTGTTACCATTGCACCCGGATTGGTTGGTAGATAACGCTGCAAAAACTGTCTAAAAGGCCGCTCACCAATAAAGCAGATACCGGTACTGTCTTTTTTCTTTGCTGTCGGTAATTGTGCCTGTTCAGCCAGCAGACGTACCTGAGATTTTTCCAGTTCACCCAGCGGAAACAAAGCTCGTTGCAACTGATAGGGTTGTAGACGATACAGGAAATAGCTCTGGTCTTTATTCTGATCCAGCCCCTTGAGCAGATAATGCACGCCATCACGCACATCCTTGCGCGCATAATGTCCGGTAGCAATCAAATCTGCGCCACCGGCCAGTGCGTGTTCCAGAAAACACTTAAATTTAATTTCAGCATTGCATAGCACATCTGGATTGGGTGTGCGCCCGGCCTGATATTCCTGCAGGAAATACGCAAAAACATTGTCTTTGTACTGGCCGGCAAAATTGACAATATCAATATCCATACCAATCAAGTCGGCCACTGCTACCGCATCGAGTGAGTCTTGCTTGATTGAGCAATATTCGTCATCGTTATCGTCTTCCCAGTTTTGCATGAAAACACCGCGCACATCATAACCGCCCTGTCGGAGCAGCCAAGCAGTGACCGATGAATCCACACCACCGGACATACCAACAACAATACGTTGTGATAAATTTGCTTTTATATTCATTTACATTCATCCAAAACCGGCGCAGATTGTGCCACAGCCAGAGCTTAGCCACAACTTACCGGCATAATTAATCCTGTAGCAAACTAACTTTATGCCAGCATAAATACACAGTAGTCAGTAAAAAAACAGCATTATTTAACATAAAAAAACATCTGGCAGAGCAGCAACAGAATAAATAACACAGGCTGCCGGCACTGCATTATTTGCCCATGGACAAACAATCACAATACCGGCAGCCTGTGCAAATGCAAATCAGATTCAATTCTGGCGCAGGCGGCGCAATACCTTTTCACGCCCCAACAACGCCAGCACCTGATCAATCGACGGAGTCTTACCTGTGCCACATACAGCCAGACGTAAAGGCATACCCAATTTACCCATTTTAATATTCTCTGCTTCACAGAATGGCGCAAACAGCGCATGAATACTTTCCGTATCCCACTGTGGTAGCTGTTCTAGCTCAGTAGCAAAGCGCTGCATGCGCGCCGGAGCATCTGCATCCCAGTGTTTGGCTACTTCTTTCTCACTCGGCGTGGCTTTCGCATAAAAATACCTGCATTCGTCAGCCAGCTGATTCAAATCCTGAGCGCGTTCCTTTACCAATGCCACTACATCAGCCAAAGCCGGCTGCTCGGTAACTTCGATGCCTAACTGTGCCAGACGTGGTTGTATCAGTTCAGCCAGACGAATATCATCACTGGCTTTAATATGCTGAGCATTTAGCCACAACAGTTTCTCATGGTCAAAACGGCTGGCTGAGGGGCTGACATCCTTTAAATCAAACCATTCAACAAATTGTGCCATCGTGAAGAATTCATCATCACCATGTCCCCAGCCCAGCCGAGCCAGATAATTCAGCAAGGCTTCCGGTAAAATACCTTGTTTATCATAATCAACCACACTCACTGCATCTCGGCGCTTGCTCATTTTCGCGCCTTTTTCATTCAGTATCATCGGTAAATGAGCATATTGCGGCAGTGTAGCGCCCATGGCACGCAGAATATTAATCTGTTTTGGGGTATTATTGACATGATCATCACCACGGATTACCTGTGTGATACCCATATCATAATCATCTACTACGACACAGAAATTATAGGTAGGCGTACCATCAGCACGTGCAATAATTAGGTCATCCAAATCCTGATTGGCAATGGCAATATGCCCTTTAACCAAATCATTCCATGCCGTTTCGCCAGTCAGCGGCATCTTAAAACGCACCACCGGCTGCACACCTTCAGGTACAGGCGGCAGGATTTTACCCTCATCCGGACGCCAGCGACGGTCGTACCAGAAGTGTTCACCGCGCGCTTCGGCTTCCTGCCGCATCGCTTCCAGTTCTTCACGGCTGGTATAGTCATAGTAGGCATGGCCGGATGCTAGCAATTCACGCAAAACTTCCGTATAGCGGTCAAAGCGTTGCGTCTGGTAAAACGGACCTTCATCGTAGTCCAGACCTACCCAGTGCATACCATCCAGAATAGCCTGCACCGATTCGGCCGTAGAGCGTTCCAGATCCGTGTCCTCAATCCGTAACACAAATTTACCCTGCTGTTTACGTGCAAACGCCCATGAAAACAAAGCTGTGCGCACACCGCCAATATGCAGAAAACCGGTAGGACTAGGAGCAAAACGAGTACGTATCATGATTACCATTCAGACACAGAAAAACCGCTATTGTACGCGCAAGCAGCGCTAAACAAAACCCATCCATGCTATGCTTGCATCTGATACTTTTATTGTCTGAGAGGCGGTATACGCATATGACAACCAAGAAACATGTCGCTGTTTACTACACCGGTGGTACCATAGGTATGCAGCAAACCCCTGCCGGACTGGCACCCGCAGCCAGCCTCGCCAATCTGGCCGCGCCCGTCTTTCAGGAATACAGCCATCAACTTCAGTGTGACTGGTTCATCAGCGAGCCATTAATCGACTCTTCAGCCATTACCCTGAGCAACTGGCAAACATGGCTTAACTGGATAGATAGTAAGGCCGCAGATTATGATGGACTGCTTATCCTGCATGGCACCGATACCATGGCTTACAGTGCCAATATCATTGCACTGGCACGGCCACAACCTGGTATTCCCGTCATCCTTACCGGTGCCATGTTGCCACTGGCTGCGGTTAATAGTGATGCGCCACTGAATCTGCGCACAGCGCTGGCTGCTTTCAGCCTGTCTGGGTTTACCCAGACAGCGATAGCTTTCAACGGCCAGCTCTGGCCAGCCATTGGCAGCAGCAAAATCAGTACGGAGCAGGCAGACGCATTTGCCAACCCGCAATTTGGCACACTGGCACAATGGTCGGTGACAGACGGCTGGTTTAACACCAGTCTGCCTGTCAGTATACCCACTGCTGCACCAATGTGCCATAACATCAACCCGTCTGCCAGAATTCACTGCTTTACTCTTACTCCGGGCGCCAATTTAGACATGATTACCGCCAGCCTGACTCACAACCCGCCCGAAGGTGTGGTATTGCAAAGCTATGGCAATGGTAATACGCCAGCTGATGCCAGTTTTCTGGCTGCAATCAGACAAATCGGCCAGCAATCCATACCTGTTCTGAATATTAGTCAGGTTTTACAGGGTTGTGCCTCCGCGGCTTATGCGCAAGGGCATGAGCTGCGCGCAGCTGGTGTGATTAATGGTGGGAAATGCAATCTGGAAACTGCACTGGCAATCCTGACTTTAGCCGCCAGCAATCATTGGCAAAAAGAACAAATTGAAAATTTACTGCATCAACAGCAGTTAGTCTAAACCTCTGTGTCAGCACAAGATTATTCGGTTAATTTAAAACCGTTTAATCTTGTACTTTTAACCATTAATCCAGTTTAATAATTATCTTTTCATTATGAATAGCATATCAAGCATATTTAAAGGATTTTCTGAACAAACATATTATTATTTAAGAGCGTATAAACGTATATCAGTTATATAAACATATCTGCTCTTGCAAAATAAAATACCAGCCATGCATGATTGATACAGTGCATAGCAACCAGCTCCTATTATCTCCAGCCATCAATTGCTTATACTACTATTCAGATACTAACTACCAATACATGCGTATCAGATAAATAATAATTTAAAATCAGCTATCCGATTAATTAACAGATTAACAATAATTTATACTATCATACTGTCTGCAACAGCCCGTTCAGGTAGAATTTTAGACATCCATCAGCATGAGATGTGATATAACTCTTTCTTTTCAGAATAGAAAAGTTAAACGTGGAAGAAAATATTGCTATAAAACAAAAGACTTATATTATTCTGGGTTCTTTTCTGGTAGCTGCATTTATTATTGGTATTGCTGGTGCCCTACAGGCGCCTACTCTCAGCCGATACTTAGCTGAAGATGTTAAAGTAAATCCGTATCAAGTAGGATTGTTTTATTCAATAAATGCTATCGCCGGAATAGTAGTGAGCTTTCTACTGGCACAGTACTCGGATAATAAAGGCATCCGGCGCAATATCATTTTATTTTGCTGCCTGATGGGTATCGGTAACTGCATCACATTTGCCTTCTCTCGCCAGTACCTGATACTGGTCACGGTTGGTATCTTTTTTTCTGCACTTACTTCGGCAGCTATGCCGCAGATTTTCGCCTCTGCACGTGAATATACCGACCAGACTGGCCGCAATGTTGTAGTATTCAATGGCATTTTACGGGCACAATTATCACTGGCCTGGGTAATCGGGCCGCCTTTATCATTCTTGTTGGCGGTAAATTACGGCTTTACCATCATGTACCTGAGCGCCGCAGCCATGTTCTTTGTGGCCTTGCTGATTGTTTTTCTGTTTTTTCCAGCCATTAGACGTCCTACACCTGTTAATAAGCAGCAGGAGCAGAAGGAAAAGATTTTCAGTAATCACAATGTTATCT
Source organism: Snodgrassella alvi (assembly GCF_002777825.1). GTDB lineage: Bacteria > Pseudomonadota > Gammaproteobacteria > Burkholderiales > Neisseriaceae > Snodgrassella > Snodgrassella alvi_C. The sequence goes on from NZ_MEIR01000082.1 coordinate 76,664, forward strand.
TGCTGTTTATCGCCTCAATCAGCATGGGCACAGCTAATATGATGTATCTGATTGACATGCCTTTGTATATCGACAAGATACTGCCCGGTTCACCCTCCCTGCCCGGCCATTTAATGGGTATTGCCGCAGCGATTGAAATTCCGGCTATGCTGGTGGCCAGTATGCTAGTACCGCGTTTTGGCAACAAGAATCTGATTTGCTTTGCTGTTATTTGCGGCATCATATTTTATATTGGTATGCTGTTTACCCAGAATGAACGAATGCTGATTGCCCTGCAATTGTTCAATGGTCTTTTTATCGGTATCGTAGCCAGTATCGGCTTGATTTATTTTCAGGATTTGCTACCCGGGCGCACCGGTATTGCATCTACATTGTTTAATAACTGTGTATCTTGCAGCATTATTCTCGCTGGCATGCTACAAGGAGTAATTTCTGCCAATTTAGGCCATCATGTGGTTTATGAAATTGCGCTGGTGATGGTATCTGTATCCTTTGTGTTCTGTCTGCTTATCGGCAAGCCAGCCCGTATTAAGGTAAATACCTGAACAGCTTTAAAAAATACTGCACTCATCTGCCATTTGAGCATAAAAACATGTTGATTTGGGATATTTTCAGGCTAAACCAGAATGGTTTAGCCTGTCTACTAACATGGCTAACTGCCTTGATACAATCAAACCGGTACAAGCGTGAAGATTTAAAAAATCACTAAATTAACTTGTCGTCACAAGAATATATGCATAAATTATGCAATCAAATTAATTATTAATGGTTATTATTAATATAATTTGCCAATACATACAGCATTAAAACCATTTAATTCCATTAATATGACATTTTTGCTTATAATCCATGCGAACGAAGTATCTGGCTGGATTGACAGTATAAATTTAATCCCGTAACTTGCTGAAATGATGTAATCACCCCCTCTTGACTGAATGATTTCAGCCAGTTAATTATATTGTTACAACGCCCATCATACCGATGATATGCGTGATATACCTGCTTAGGCCGATCTACATTTTTCTGGAGAAAATTTATGAATCAAACAGGCAACATCCGCCAACGTCAACTGGCTGCTGCGCCGCGTGGTGTCGGCTTTATGTGTGATTTTTACATTGATCATGCCAAGAATGCCGAGTTCTGGACACCTGAAGGCAAGCGTTATATTGACTTTGCCGGCGGTATTGGCGTTCTGAATACCGGCCACCTGCATCCGAAAGTACAACAGGCAGTATCTACCCAATTGCAGAAATTTTCGCATACCTGCTTTAATACCGTGCCGTATGAGCTGTATGCCAAAGTAGCAGAAAAAATCAATGCCCGCGCACCCATTGCCGGTGATAAACGTACCATGTTTGTGACCTCTGGAGCTGAAGCAGTTGAAAATGCCATCAAGATTGCACGCGCCTATACCAAAAGACGTGGCGTAATTGCATTTAATGGTGCTTTTCACGGGCGAACCAATCTGACTATGGCCTTAACGGGCAAGATTGCCCCCTATAAAGTCGATTTCGGGCCATTTCCGGCCGACATCGTGCATGCCCCCTATCCCAATGCCCTGCATGGCGTTAGTGTAGAAGATGCGCTACATGGTCTGCACAATATCTTTAAATGCCATCTGGCTGCCAGTGATGTTGCTGCAATCATTATCGAAGTGGTACAGGGTGAAGGCGGCTTTAATGTCACACCAAACGAATTTCTGCGCGCCTTGCGCCAGCTAGCCGATGAACACGGAATCGTACTGATTTTTGATGAAATCCAATCAGGCTTTGCCCGTAGCGGCAAACTATTTGCTACCGAGTTGACTGGTGTACAGCCGGATTTGATGACCATTGCCAAATCTCTGGCCGGAGGTTTCCCGCTGTCTGGAGTAGTGGGCAAGGAAGCCATCATGAACGCTCCTGTTGTTGGTGGTCTAGGTGGCACTTATGCCGGCAGCCCGCTGGGGCTGGCTGCGGCCGATGCCGTTATCGACGTTATTGAAGAAGAACAACTGTGTGAACGCGCCAATATTCTGGGTAACCGGCTGAAAGAACGCTTCAACGGCCTGAAACAAACTATTCCAGCAATTGCTGAAGTACGCGGCCCCGGTTCAATGGTTGCCATTGAATTAGTCAAACCCGGCAGCACCGAACCAGATGCCGAGATGACTAAAAAAGTACAACAGCTAGCACTGGAAAACGGCTTGATGATTCTGACATGCGGCCAGTACTATAACGTGATTCGCTGCCTGTATCCGCTAACTATCGAAGACAACGTGTTTGACGAAGCACTGGATATACTTGAAGCAGCCCTGCGTCAGGCTCAATAATATCCGGTATCTTGAGGCTGCCAGTACAGACTGGTTTACTGGCAGCCTGTTGTGTGTGTTTTTTAGTTATTTTGGGAAAAACCTATGCAATTGCATGATTCTGCACTATTAAAAACCCAATGCTATATAAATGGTCAATGGGTAAACGCCGACAACGGCGCAGTAATTTCAGTGACTAATCCGGCGAGCGGAGACAATCTGGCCGATGTACCCCGAATGGGTGCAGCAGAAGCAGAACGTGCCGTAGCCGCAGCTCATGCAGCTCTGAAACCATGGCAGGCCAAATCAGCCAAAGAACGCAGTAATCTGCTGCGCCGCTGGTTTGAACTGATGATGCAACATCAGGAAGACCTGGGCATAATACTGACTTCAGAACAGGGCAAGCCGCTAGCTGAGGCCAAAGGCGAAATTGCTTATGGCGCTTCCTATCTGGAATGGTATGCAGAAGAAGCCAAACGCATTTATGGCGATACTATTCCTGCTCCGGCAAACGACAAGCGGATTATGGTGCTCAAACAGCCAATTGGCGTATGCGCAGCGATTACCCCGTGGAACTTCCCCAATGCAATGATTACGCGCAAGATTGCACCAGCTCTGGCGGCTGGCTGTACTTTTGTTATTCGTCCTGCTTCACAAACTCCCCTATCAGCACTGGCCATCGCAGAGCTGGCACAGCGCGCTGGTATTCCAGCCGGCGTAGTGAATGTGATTACCGGCAGCTCAAGTGAAATCGGCAAGGTATTAACCGAAGACGACCGAGTTAAAAAATTCAGTTTCACCGGTTCCACCGAAGTAGGCCGCAAACTGATTGCCCAGTGTGCCAGCACCGTAAAAAAAGTTTCTATGGAACTCGGTGGTAACGCACCTTTTATTGTCTTTAACGATGCTGATATTGATGCTGCCGTTGAAGGGGCAATGATTTCCAAATTCCGCAATGCTGGCCAAACCTGTGTCTGTGCCAACCGTTTATACGTACAAAGTGCAGTATATGACCAGTTTGTCACCAAACTGGCACAAGCCATTGCCAAACTAAAAGTCGGCAATGGCTTGGAACAAGGTGTGACCGTTGGCCCCCTGATTGACGCCAGTGCAATCAGCAAGGTTAAGGAGCATATTGCTGATGCCATCGGCAAAGGAGCAGAAATCGTTACCGGCGGGACAGCAGACCATCACGGTGAGCTGTTCTTTCAGCCTACCCTGCTGAAAAATGTCACGCAGCAGATGAAAGTCGCCCGAGAAGAAACTTTCGGCCCGCTGGCACCAGTATTCCGCTTTGAAACCGAAGAAGAAGTGGTTAACTGGGCTAATGATACTGAATTTGGACTGGCCAGTTATTTCTATAGCCGTGACATCGGCCGGATTGTGCGTGTCAGCGAAAATCTGGATTATGGTATGGTGGCCATCAATACCGGCCTGCTTTCGAATGAAGCAGCCCCATTTGGCGGCGTTAAACAGTCTGGCCTTGGACGCGAAGGTTCCAAATACGGCATTGAAGACTACCTTGAAATCAAATACGTACTTCTGGCCGGTATAGACCAGTAATTTCTGAATCTAAGGCGGCATCAACACACGATGCTGCCACTTTCTTTTCTGCAAGAGTAAACCAACCCTGAATGCTTTACATAAATCAGGAGAGCCCGTGGCCGACTGTAATCTGCGCATTCCAGCTTACCAGTCTGGCATTCACCACCACTTAGGAGGAACACGTTGAGCACATCATCCGCACTCAAAAACGGACTTAAAACACGCCATTTAGCCATGATATCTATTGCTGGCGTCATTGGTGGTGCATTATTTATCGGTTCCGGACCAGTAATCTACCATGCCGGACCAGCCGCTATTCTTGCCTACGGCGCCGGCGGCATACTGGTTATGCTGATTATGCGCATGCTTGGCGAAATGGCTGTTGCCCATCCAGATAGTGGTTCTTTCTCTACCTATGCCGATATTGCTATCGGCCGCTGGGCCGGTTTCAGCATCGGCTGGTTATACTGGTATTTCTGGGCACTGCTCATGGGCTGGGAAGCGTATGTAGCCGGTAAAATTCTTAATAACTGGTTCCCAATAATACCCATCTGGGGCTATATGCTGGCAGTAACAATAGCCTTAGCCATCATCAACCTGATGGATGTCAAAAATTACGGTGAATTTGAATTCTGGTTTGCCCTAATTAAAGTGATAGCCATCGTCTTGTTTCTGATTGTGGGCAGTCTGGCCATTATGCATTTATGGCCTTGGGGACAGGAAGATGCCAAAGGCTGGTCACATTTAAGCAATCAGGGCTTTATGCCCAACGGTGTATCCTCAGTTGTCACCGCCTTACTGGGAGTAATGTTTGCCTATATTGGTGCGGAAATCGTTACCGTTGCCGCAGCAGAGTCCAGCCATCCGGCAACAGAAATCCGCAAAGCCACCAAATCCATAGTCTGGCGCATTATCCTGTTTTATGTCGGTTCGATTTTCATCACCGTATGCCTGATTCCCTACAATGACCCACACCTGAACGAGCCCACATGGGGTACATACAGCGTAGTATTAACCTCTTTAGGTATTCCGCAGGCACGCCATATCGTCAATTTTGTCGTACTCACCTCCGTATTGAGCTGCTTTAATTCAGCACTGTATACCTGCTCGCGCATGTTGTACTCACTGGCCAAGCGTGGCGACGCACACCGGATAATGGCCTATACCGCGAAAAACGGCAGTCCGCAAATTGGCGTACTCATTTCCTGTATCTTTACCCTGTTCGCCGTATACCTGACTGCCAGTGCCAGAATGAACGTTTATGATTTACTGATGACCGCCACCGGCACCATTGCCCTATACGTCTATCTGGCCATCAGCTTTTCACAATTATTTTTGCGCAAAAAACTGGAAAAACAAAGGCAGACACTGACATACAAAATGTGGTGCTTTCCTTGGCTAACCTACGTTGTTATCGGGCTGATTATCGCCTCCATCATCACCATGATTATTGAGGGAACCTATAAACATGAAGTGATTTACACCAGCATACTCGCAGCCATCATTCTGGTTATGGGCATACTGGCACAGGCATGCAAATTGGGCAGCAACATAACTAAAGCAGAATAAAACTGGCAACCACTATCCACCACACTGAGGTTATCATTTTATATCAATATATTCACAAAGTTAGTTTAAGGTAAAATTTTGGATAAATTAATTTAAAATTTATTCGCCATGTCAAGCAACTATTCTGTACACTATTCATTTTTCAAACTCAACCTGCGCAAAATGATTACTCTAGAACAATGTCAGCAATGGGATGCCTCCGACACTCTGGCATCACTCAAAAACCAGTTTGAATTGCCACAAGGCATCATTTATCTGGATGGTAATTCCTTGGGCGCCAAACCCAAACAGGCAGCAGAGCGCGCACAGGCTGTGATTAATCAGCAATGGGGTACAGATTTAATTAATAGCTGGAACAAGGCTGGCTGGTGGGATTTACCCGTGCGGCTGGGCAACAAAATCGGCCGGCTGATTGGGGCACAGGAAAATGAAACCGTGGTTACCGATACCACCAGCCTCAACCTATTTAAAGTTCTGGCGGCTGCGGTACACATTCAGCAGAATAATGATAATAGTCGTAAAGTTATCATTGCCGAACGCGATTCCTTCCCCACCGATATTTACATGATTGAAGGCTTTATGGCTCTGATTAATCAGGGTTATCAGCTTCATTTAATCGATACACCTGCTGATCTGGCTACCTGCATCAACCAGCATACCGCCGTAGTAGTGCTTTCGCATATCAACTACCGCACCGGCTACCTGCATGATATGGCTGCAATCAATGAACTGGTACACGCCCATGGCGCATTGCTCATCTGGGATCTGTGTCACTCAATTGGTGCCGTCCCCATTGACTTAAATGGCAGCAACAGCGATTTTGCCATTGGCTGTACCTATAAATACCTGAATGGTGGCCCCGGCGCACCAGCCATGTTGTGGGTACATCAACGCTACCAGACTGCATTCAGCCAGCCCCTTTCCGGCTGGTGGGGACATGCAAAACCCTTCGATATGGCCGTAAACTATACGCCTGCTGACAATATACGCCGCTACTTATGCGGTACACAGCCGATTGTCTCCATGAGTCTGATAGAAAGTGGCGTAGATATCTTTTTACAGACTGATATGCACGCCCTGCGGCGCAAATCCCTGCAACTAACTGATTTACTGATTGCGCTAACCGAACAGGAATGTGCCGGCTTTGACCTCACCTTAATTACCCCACGTGAACATGCACACCGTGGCAGCCACGTCAGCCTGCGCCATCCGCATGGTTATGCCGTAGTGCAGGCACTGATTGCCCGCGGCGTGATAGGTGACTACCGCGAACCCGAAGTTATCCGTCTTGGTGTAACCCCGCTATACCTGAGCCACATCGATATCTGGCATGCTGTACAGCACCTGAAACAGGTTTTGCTTAATCAGGAATGGGCACAACCGCAGTTTCATACGCGCGGACAGGTAACCTAATTTGCATTTTCAACTCAAACAGTTACAGGCCGGGCATAAGTATTCTGCTCGGCTTGTGCTTCTCATCATAAGGAAAAAAGATGGGTAATTTCGAGCGAATACAGTCGCGGGAAACGGGGTTACACAAAAAACTGTCTGCCAGCCAGATGAGTATGATTGCCATTGGCGGTGCAATTGGTACAGGACTGTTTCTGGGCAGTAAATTTGCCATTGGTTTTGCCGGCCCTGCCGTGATAATCAGCTATGCCTTAGGTGGGCTGATTGCACTGGCGTTGATGGGATGTCTGGCAGAAATGACTGTACAACACCCTACTTCTGGTTCTTTTGGCGCCTACGCAGAATTCTATCTGCACCCAATGGCCGGCTTTCTGGTACGTTACAGCTACTGGGCATGTATCGTACTGGCTGTAGGTACCGAAGTCACCGCCATTGCCGAATACATGAAATTCTGGTTTCCGCAAGTAAACTCATGGATATGGATTATCCTGTTTTCCGGTAGCCTGATTGGCATTAATGCTTATAGTGTCAAAGCATTCGGTTCCGTAGAATACTGGTTTTCCACCATCAAGATTTTCGCCATTATGGTATTCATCGTGCTGGCGGTAAGCGTATTACTGTCACAGGGTAATATCAGCAGGATTGAGCAAAATCTTTTCAACGGCGGTTTTACCCCACATGGATTTTCTGGTATCTGGACCGGCGTCATTATTTCCATATTCAGTTATCTGGGTATCGAAATGATTGCCATAGCCGCAGGCGAAGCCACCAATCCCGAACAGGCAGTAAAAACAGCATTCAAGGGCACACTGGCACGACTACTGATATTCTACCTGCTAGCCCTCAGCCTGATTGTCATGCTGGTACCTTGGCAGGAACTAATTGAAGAAAACAGTACCAGCCCGTTCGTAACCGTGATGCAAAATGTAGGCATCCCCTTTGCCGACAGCATACTTAACTTTATTGTCATCGTGGCTGCACTTTCAGCCATGAACAGCATGCTTTACATTGCTACCCGCATGATGTTCAGCCTGTCACGTGCCAACGAAGCACCACAAATACTCGGCAAAGTAAAAAACAATGGCGTACCGCTCAATGCGCTAGCTTTGTCTTCTGCCGGCATTGCCGTGGCTGCGCTGGTTTATGTGTTTAACCCAGAAACCGCCTTTCCCATCATGATCGCCCTGTCCATGTTCGGAGCCCTGTTTAGCTGGGGCGCAGTGTTTCTGACACATCTGTGTTTTCGCATTCGCATGCGGCAACAACAACAAACCCTTAAATTCCGAGTACCAGGATTTCCATTTATCACCCTTGCCGGTCTGGTCGCCATCATCAGTATCATGATTACTACCTGGTTTACACCAATATTCCATGCCACCCTACTATTTGGCATCCCTTTTCTGGCGTTTTTAATTCTGATGTATATTATTCAGGCATATCATAAAAAAGCACAGGCAAATAAATAAGCCCATGCTTAATCGCATACAATAGCAGCTTCAATAGTAACAGCCATGAAGCTGCTATTTCATACTTCCATATCAGGATTTAACCGTAACAAATATAAATGACAGCTTATTTAGCAATAGCAAAGATTGTCTGACATTAAACCAAAAATTCAATCAACAACATAAAAGATATACTACAATTTATTTTATACAACTTATATAATCTAATTAACTAATTACACCTATACTACATATTCTGCCAGCACAAAACTGCTAGGATAAACCCCTGATTTCTCCATGAATATCGTCAGCAACGCTTATATTTTTCAAAATAGGCAATAAATAAAACGGCTAAATAACGCATGCCCAAGAACGCGATAGATAGCCGTTATCAATAATATATTGCTCAAACTATTAAAATAATCCCTCAAATACATTAAAGGACTTGGATTTTTTTACTCTATGTAAATAATAGGCCGGATTAGCAATTGTCATTGAAAGTGACATATTAACGCAAATTACTATAGCTTTACTTCCACCGCATGCAAATACAACGAATGCAATAGTAAACCATAACAGACATAAGATTATTGCTTTACGCCACATACCAAGGCATAAAAAATACAGCGGTCCAAAAAAACAGGCGCCAATATTACTAGCTAATGTAAACCGCTGCCCTGGTGGTAATGCTTTAAATTTTTCTTTATACTGATCGCTTGACTTAAATTTTGGCAAACCATTTTCTTCGTAAAATTTAAATCTGAACTGCCATGCCTTACTAAGCCCCAAATTGGCAAAATCAAATTTTTCTTCCGTACTGTTATCCATAAATGACCTTCTAATATAAAACTTAAAAAAAAGGAAATCCTAATATTATATTTAACAAAAAATAATATTTTAAAAAATCAAATCTAAATTTTTAACGTAATTTATTATTTTAACCTATTTTATTAATATAAATATATTAAAATAATTTAATCAAAACTTTCTTTACATTTTATTTTATAAAATAGCTTCTGAAACCATAAACCCGTGTTGAACTAACCTATCTGAGCGATAAAGATAGTACGCAATCTCATACCACTAATCATGTTTTTGAATGTATTTAATTTTTCTTATCAAACAAAGCATATCGGAAAGAAATTATAATTACAGCAAAATAAATAATTGAATTTATCTACCTTAAACCACTTTGCCATAAGCCCAGTCAGGTAATAAAACAACTATTCAAACAGCAATAAAAAAGCTGCCTCAGACGAGACAGCCTTTATAAACCATACAAACAGCTTTACTGGTTTAACGTCAGTAATAAATGATTCATGCGTTTTACAAATGCAGCCGGATTTTCCAGTTTGCCACCTTCGGCCAGCAGCGCCTGATCATATACCAGCTCAGCCAGCTCATTGCGCTGGGTTGCATCCTGTTCCCCTGCAATTTTCTTAATCAGCGGATGTTCCGGATTAATTTCCAGCGTTGGCTTAGTGTGCGGAATCTGGCCGGCTGCGCCAGAAGCTTCCAGCATACGCGCCAGATGCTGGCTCATATCATGCTCACCAACCACCAGACAGGCCGGGCTTTCAGTCAGACGAGCCGTTGCACGCACAGCATCTACTTTATCGCCCAGAGCAGTCTTAATCAACTCAACCAAGTCTTTATTGTCTTCTTCAGTTTTAGCCTGTGCTGCTTTTTCTTCCTCATCAGCCAGATTACCCAAATCAAGCGAACCCTTGGCCACACTCACCAAAGCTTTACCATCAAATTCTGGCAGACTGTTTACCACCCATTCATCCACACGGTCAGTCAGCAGCAATACCTCAACACCTTTTTTCAAGAAAATTTCCAAATGTGGGCTATTCTTGGCAGCAGCATAACTATCGGCAGTAATATAATAAATTTTTTCCTGCCCTTCTTTCATGCGACCAATATAATCAGCCAGCGTCACATTCTGCTCGCTGCTATCATTATGCGTAGAGGCAAAACGACACAAGCCAGCAATTTTATCTTTATTATTATAATCCTCAGCAATACCCTCTTTCAGCGTATTGCCAAATACCTGCCAGAATTCAGTGTATTTCTCCGGCTGATTCTTCTTCAAATCTTCCAGCAAAGACAATACCTTTTTCACACTACCAGCACGAATAGCATCAAGATCACGGCTTTCCTGCAAAATTTCGCGTGATACATTCAGCGGTAAATCACTGCTGTCAATTACACCGCGGATAAAACGCAGGTAGGAGGGCATCAGCTTTTTCGCATCGTCCATAATGAATACACGTTTTACATACAACTGTACCCCATGCTTGGGTTCACGTTCATACAAATCAAACGGCGCGTGTTTAGGCACATACAGCAGTCCCGTATATTCATGCCGGCCTTCAACACGAAAATGCGTCCATGCCAGAGCATCATCATAATCGTGCGATACATGGCGATAAAAAGTCTGATACTGCTCAGCAGTAATTTCATTTTTTGGCCGTTGCCATAATGCCTGAGCCTGATTAACCACCTCCAGCTCATCTGAAGCTTTTACATTACCTTCCTCATCATATTCTGGCGCCTTTTTCATATAAATCGGCACAGAAATATGATCACTGTAAGTAGTCACAATCCGGCGTAACGTCCAGTCAGACAACAAATCCTTTTCGTCTTCTTTCAGATGCAGAATCACATCTGTACCACGCGTAGTCTTGCTGATGGGCTCAACAGTAAACTCACCATCACCGGCGCTTACCCAGCGTACCGCCTCATTTTCAGCCACACCAGCCTTACGGCTTTCAACAGTTACCTTATCTGCCACAATGAATGCAGAATAAAAACCCACCCCAAACTGACCAATCAGATTAGCATCTTTCTTATCATCACCAGTCAGCTTTTCTAGAAATGCTTTCGTACCCGATTTGGCAATCGTACCCAGATGTTCAATCACATCCGCTTCATTCATACCAATACCATTATCAGATACCGTAATCGTTTTAGCCTCCGCATCCGCAGTAACAGTAATTCTGAATTCAGCATCATCCCCTAACAAAGAAGCGTCATTTAATGATTCAAAGCGCAACTTGTCGCAGGCATCCGCTGCATTAGAAATCAGCTCACGCAAAAAAATTTCTTTATTACTGTATAAAGAATGAATCATCAACTGTAACAACTGTTTTACTTCAGTCTGGAAACTGTGTGTCTGTTTCATAATCTTTCTCAAAATACCTAAAAATAATTGTTGTAGATTCAAAATAAGGGCAGCACAATCCAGTTTCAAGCCAGCCTGTTGCCCAAATTACCAGCTTGCCCACTTACACCAGCAAGCAAATAAATACAGCCAGATATCAGCATCTACATTTCCGCCAAAACTAATTTGCTACAATAGCACATTTACACAAGTCTACTAAAATTGACTCAACATTATGAATACCACACATCACTGCCTGCCAGATACACGTGCCTATCCTACCGACCACGTTAAAAACGAACTGTTACTTCATGCAGCCAGTCTGGTAACACCTACATCAAAAGCCCAAACCACCCTCGCCCAGGAAAGCCTGCAAGCAGAAACCACCCGGATGCTGGCACAGAATAATTACACCAACCTCTCAGTAGCACTAGCTATGGCTGCCAATAGCGATATTTACAATATCCTATGGGACACCATAGAAACAGTATTACAGGCGCAAAATCAGACCGAAGTGCAATGGCTGGCTCTACCCGTAATAGTAGTAGGTGGTGCCAAAGAAAATATCCGCCTGCCCGAAACCATACCCGCCGCAGCCATCTCCGAAACCTTTAAAAACCAGCCCTGGGCTGAAGCCTGGAATAACATTCACTGGGCAGCCCATCTTATCAACGACACCACCTTAACCCACATTAAGGCCAGCCAGTGGTTTGCAGCCAAGCAAAACCCACAAGTGGCCGCCGATTTCCTCAGTCGGCTACCACATTCACCGTTGCTGGTAGAAAGCGGGCAATCAGTACAGGTTTTCTACGCCCTGGGTTTTGCCGGCACAGACATTCAGCCTGCCCTGAACTGCAATCTGACCGATACCGCCCTGCCCCTGATGCAAGTCTGGCAAACCCATCTGGCTACCGCCGGTGCCACTTTATTCATCAACCCGCTTTCTCCGCAATCGCCCCTGGATGCCCTACGTTCAGGCAATGCCATGCGCTTACGCATGGCCTGCGACGTATTTACCACCAACGCCATCCGCACAATACGCCTGCAAAGTCCGCGCGTAGGTGTCGTCATCGCAGCACAGGAAGGTGGAAACATCCTGTTTGGCTTCAACGCTACCGACAGCGCATTTGAACTACAGCCACAAATTTTCCGCTGGCCACTTACTCAGGCTGATAATATCGACAGCATCGTACAAAATTTCATTGATTTACTGGCCGAATGCCAAGTTGAAAACATCCGCCTGCTGCACGAACCCATCAGCACACAGGCGCAACTGCCCAGTTATGCCCAATCTATCAACATGATAGGGCACAATCCCCTTTTTCCACGGAGTCACTAACATGTCTGTCACCAAAGTCCTGTTTGTCTGTCTGGGTAACATCTGCCGCTCACCCATGGCCGAATATGTTCTGCGCGATCTAGTAGACCAAAAAGGCCTGAGTCAACAAATTGAAATTGCCAGCGCCGGTACTTCCGGCTGGCACAACGGTGAAGACATGCATCAAGGCAGTAAAGACATTCTGCATGCGCACAACATCAATACTAATGACTTCCAAAGCAGCGAAGTAAAGCCGGAAGACATCGCCATCTACGACCATATCATCGCCATGGACGACAAAAATCTGCAAGATTTATCTCGGATTTTCGGCAGCAATCGCCCAGACAAAGTCTATAAAATTACTGATTTACTGCCAGACAGCGAATACGATTACGTACCCGACCCCTATTTCAGCGGCAACTTTAACGCAACCTACACCATCATCCATGCTGGCTGCATCGCATGGCTAAAGCACTGGCAAAGAACAGCATAAAATATGCTTAAGATTATCCAACCATTTATACAAACCAGATAGCAGCCTACTCAATAAAAAAGCAATATGGTAAAATTAATACCATATTTCAATTATTTGATGGCGTTCACACCTGCCAAAGCCCCAAGCTTTGGCTTTGTTTTAACGCATAAAACCATCACAAAAACAAGGATTTCAAAATGGCAGGACACAGCAAGTGGGCCAATATCCAGCATCGTAAAGGACGTCAGGACGCCAAACGCGGCAAAATATTCACCCGCCTGATTAAAGAAATTACCATTGCCGCCAGACTCGGAGGCGGTGATCCAAACGCCAACCCGCGCCTGCGTCTGGCCATGGATAAAGCCACCGATGCCAATATGCCCAAAGACAATATCCAGCGTGCAATAGACAAAGGCACAGGCAATCTCGAAGGCGTTGAATATGTAGAACTGCGTTACGAAGGTTACGGCATCGGCGGCGCAGCAGTCATGGTAGACTGCCTCACCGATAACAAAACCCGTACCGTTGCCGACGTACGTCACGCATTTACCAAACATGGCGGTAATCTGGGCACCGATGGTTCCGTGGCATTCCAGTTTACCCATCAGGGCTATCTGCTTTTCAGCCCGGATGTAGACGAAGACAGCTTAATGGAAGCTGCACTGGAAGCAGGTGCCGAAGACGTTATCATTCAAGAAGACGGCTCCAAAGAAGTTATTACCGAACCTTATCAGTACAGCAGCGTCAAAGAAGCACTGGAAGCAGCCGGTTTTCATGCCGCAGATGGCGAAGTAACCATGCGCCCAGTCAACGAAACCGTACTGGCAGGAACCGAAGCAGAAAAAATGCAACGACTTCTGGATGCACTCGAAGATCTGGATGATGTCCAGAACGTGTACACCACCGCCGTACTGGAAACTGAATAAAACCAAACGGACTGCAATCCAGTCCGTTTTTTATTACTTACAGCTCAACAACCCTCATCATCTTCAGATTCATGCAAGCCACAACCCAACTTTTCCAAACAGCTTCAGCCGGAGAATGTGCCGAAGTTCTCGATTTTTGGTTAAACGAATGCAGCCTTGATCAAGCACCAGATGCACATACCGTGCAGCAATGGCAGCAGCTCTTCCTGCAACGTGGCAACAAATTTATCCGACTGGCTTCCCTATGCCAGCAATGGCTAAACGAAACAGATTTAATATGAAATCAGCATATATAAACAAATGGCTATTACTAGCCATCTGCTGGTTTATAGCCAGCATCTACTTTCTGTTTTTCAAATCTAGCGGCAATCCAGTACCCATTCCACAATTCGACAAAATCTGCCACCTAGGTTTATTTTTCGGACAGTTCTGGCTACTGGCCAAAGCCTGCTTCAGTGCCAACATTACCATACCACAGCGCCTGTTCATCATAACAGCAATCTTCTGGGCAGCAGCTAGCGAAACCATTCAGGCACTATTCACCACTCGCGAAGGCGATATAATAGATGCAATCGCCGACCTAACCGGCGCAGCGCTAGCACTCTGGCTGGCTCAACAAATACAAACAGCTCGCTGCAACAGCAGCAAGGAGAAATACTAACCATGGATATCGACATCACCATTTACCAGCAACGTCGTCAAAAAGTACTGGAACAAATCGGCGAAGATGGCATTGCCATTCTTTTTGCCGCACCAGAACAGCGCCGCAGCAACGATACAGAATATCCTTTCCGGCAGGACAGCTATTTTCATTACCTGACCGGCTTTCCCGAAACCGGCGCCGCACTGATACTAAATGGCCGAGAACACAGCGCCACCCTGCTGTGCCGCAATAAAGACCCCAAACAAGAAATCTGGAATGGCTTTCGCTATGGCCACACAGCAGCACGGGAAATATTTGCTTTCGATGCCACCGACGACATCAGCCAATGGCCGACTTACCTCAGAAATGCCCTGCCCGGACATCGGCGCCTTTTTGCCCTATGGGGTTTGTATCCTGAAAACGACCCGAAACTAATCGAATTATGGTACGAAGTTGCCCGCATCGCTAACTATCGCAGCGCCAATGGCAGCACCCTCGCACCAGACAGCCTAGTCAATCTGGCAACCATACTCGACCCAATGCGCCTTATCAAAGATCAGCATGAACAGGCATTAATGCGCACAGCCGCCCAAATCAGCGCACAAGCACATATCCGCGCCATGCAGACCACCCGCCCGGGACAGTATGAATATCAGGTAGAAGCCGAAATCCTGCATGAATTCATGCTGCGCGGAGCACGCTACCCTGCCTATAACAGCATCGTAGCCGGTGGTAAAAATGCCTGCTGCCTGCATTACGTCAGCAACAACTGCCAGCTTCAGCACAATGAACTACTCATGATAGATGCCGGTGCAGAATACCAGATGTATGCAGGTGACATCAGCCGTACCTTCCCCATCAGCGGCCGCTTCAATAGCGCGCAAAAAGATATTTACGACATCGTACTGGCCGCTAACCAGGCCAGCATCGCCGCTACCATCAAACAGGCCAACTGGCAAACCATCAGCGCCACAGCCATCAGCATGCTGACTCAGGGGCTAATAGATTTGCGTATCCTGCATGGCAGCCTTGAACAGAATATCGAAACACAAGCCTACCGGCGTTTTTACATGCATGGCCTCGGCCACTGGCTTGGTTTGGATGTTCATGATGTTGGAGGCCGCTTTGATCAAAAAGAACAGCCCATCCTGTTACAGCCCGGCATGGTAACCACAGTCGAACCCGGCTTGTACATCAGCGCTGCCGATGACATACCAGCAGCATTTCATAACATCGGCATTCGCATAGAAGACAACGTACTCGTTACCGAAACAGGCAACGAAGTCCTTACCGCTTCTGTGCCTAAAACCACCACAGAAATAGAAGCATTAATGCAGCATTAAAACAACAACATAAACATAATCAGTTTGCAGGCAGATAACTCCTCTGGCTGCTTTCTTTTTCAAATAGTTTCTAAATATTACAGTTTCCTATTGGCCAAGTCTTGCTGTGCTGTTGCCACAACATTACTGCCAAACAAAGCACTCACATTAGCTGATAGATAAAAATGAAATAATTACACCATATATCATTTTTAAATTAAAATTTTCGATAATATAATATTATTAACAATAGCGATAGAAATAGTTATATTTTTATATATAACAAATATATATCACGTACTACCCATAAATGGATAAACATGATCAAGCAATAATCATTATAAATGACAAAAGGATAGCATATGATTCAGTGTGATATGGATTACAATAACGTTACGGCAGATGGTAAGTCTATTAAATTAATATGTTACGGGGTAGGAACATTTGACGTCTTTTCAGGCATAAAACCAACAACAAATATTGCAGAATGTGCATTTAAGCATAAGGCAGCCCTTCCTCCCGGAACTTATTGGATAGTCCCGCGCCCTGAGGGTAGCTTTGTTAATCGTGTATAGACTTTCATAAAAGATTATAGAAATGAAACAGACCACAGTGAATGATTTGGTTTGTGTAGCAATTTAACCATGAGTGATCACCTTTTTGTTAATGGCGTTGAAAGAGGCGGATTTAGGCTACATCCATTACGTCCAGATGGTTCGGGTGAGTCATGGGGTTGTATAACATTTCGCCAATATTCCCAGTTTCAAATGCTTAGAAGGGCGCTTCTTTCTACAAAAAAAGTTAAAGTCAAAGATGACATTCAAGCATATGGGCAAATTGTCGTTAGAGGAAACACCAATTATGCAAATTGCAAAATCAAATAGTCGCTTTCATTCTATTGCATTATTCATAGTTATTTACATAATATGTCAGGCAATAGTATTTCTCGTCCGCCCCGTCTGGCAGCTCATAGAAAAATTATCATTCCTCATAGATGATTTACTAAATATAACTGGAATCGCATTGGCTGATGGTGAATTTAATCCATCTGGATTATCGGTTATTTTTGGTGTTCCCTTATTATGTACCCTTATTATTTTCTACCTCATCAAAAAACTAAGTTAATTTTAACAATCAGGTAAAGCCTCTTTTCAGGATAAGATAAATACAATTAATTCTTCCACAACCTATGCCAATAATATCAAGTATGGCTTTGGAAAAAATGACGTAATTTATTTTCACTACCTGCATACAGACCTTTATCAAAAATAATATAAAGCTATTATTTGAATTGATTGCCTGCAAAAAAAGCAGTCAGCGAATTCCGCTGGCTGCTTTCTGTCTCAAATCTTTTCTAATGATTCAACTGCCGTGCCGCCAGCTCCTGCTGGGCAGCTGCCACAACATCAGTACCAAACAAAGCATTCACATCAGCCTCATCAAACACATAACGTGCATAACAGAAATCACAGTTCACCTCAATACTGCCCTGCTCCGCTACCGCCTCACCTACTTCCTGTCCGCCCAGTAACAACAGCATATCCCCCACCTTAGCACGGGAACAGGTACAGGCAAATTCCACATCCTGCGGCGCAAACAGCCTTACCTCATGTTCATGAAACAACCGGTACAGTAAAGTCTCAGCATCCAGTTGCAACAACTCATCCCCAGTAAGCGTACCAGCCAGAGCAGACAATTCCGTCCAGCTATCTTCCTCGATATCCTGTTCTGGTAATCTTTGCAGCAACAATCCACTGGCATGCTCATCATCTGCCGCCAACGTAATATGAGTCGCCAGTTGTTCCGAGCGCGCCATGTAATTCATCAGCATCTGCGCAATACTATCACCAGCCAGCTCCACCACCCCCTGCCATGAATCACCCTGAGCCGGTTGCAACGTCAGCACAAACATGCCGCCCTCACCCAGCAAATCCACCAGCTTCATATTTTCATCAATTACCGCAGACTCATCCCAGCGCGCAGTTGCCCGGCAAGTAGCTGCTGAGGTAGCTTCTGCGACCAGCATTTTCAACACCCCCTTACCTTGCACCTGCACAATCAGATTACCATCAAACTTCAGATTACTGGCCAGCAACACCGCCGCTACCGTCAGCTCCCCCAAAGCCTGATGAATCGCCTTTGGATAAGCCTTATTCTGCGCCACGTGCCGCCATACCTGTTGCAAATTCACATGCAGACCACGCACCGGACAATCATCAAACATAAAACGCGTCAACTGATCTGCCTTAGCCATCTTACTTTCTGTCATCATTACCATCCCAGCAAAATAATCAGCCAATATGGCCGCACCAGCCAAAAAAATCAAGTCAGATTATCGCCAAACCAAAACCATACAATCTTCCTAGTTACATCCCTTACCATCAAATTCATTAAACCAATATATACATATTGAAATAATTACATTAAAACATACAACTTTTTTAGGAACTAAGATAAACTTAACTCCTAAAAGGAAAAATATGAATCAAGAAAAATGTATAAGACAGACTTTTAGTGCTGATTTTAAAATGTAAATAAGCAAATTTTATCAGCGGAGAAAATCGCGCCGCGAATTAGTCAAGAATTATAACTTGATATCATACACTTTACACCAATAGATAAGCCAATTAAACAAAATGACTCATTTAAAATTGAAGATAACTGCATTCTCACAGAAAATAAACAGCTTGCATGACAAAAAGAGCTCAAGCAATTGCGGATGGAAAACAATATTCCAAAGTAAATATACTAAATAATGAGACGAAAATCAAAATCCTGAAAGCAAACCAACATAGTTATACTGCAATGACAATATATCGTTGCTTAGGGATATCCAGACATTATATCTATTATCAGAACAAAGCCACTAAGCAGAAAACAATTGCGGAGTATGCAATAAATAAGATATTAACTATTTTAACCGCAGCTATCAAACGTATAAGAGCAGACGGGTTCGTTTTGCCTAACAACAGGCAAGCATCAGTGTTTCCTGCCGTTAGATTGCCCGAGTAATGAAGTCACTATCATTGAAATCAAATTCTACAGTTAAACTGTAAGCAAATACCTTAGGCAGCAAATAATAGCTAATCATTTATAATATTAGTTTAATATGGGTACCAACCTGCAAATTATAAAAACGAACTTAACCTACAGTCGCATTAACCATCGCCGGAATTATTTTATGTGTTACTTAAGTTATCCAATAACCATATAATTAATTATCGCGTCATTCAACATAAAATAGCAAACTTAACAATGTCTGCATAAAGCCAGATTAAGCCACTGCTATCACCACTAAACCTATTTTATTCAGATAGAAGAAAGGAGTTTGATAATCAGTTGCCAAATAAATGTTTTAATACCTTTGATATTCAACGTTTACTAAGCAAAAAAATGCCTGCACGATAACACATAACGCAAATAACATTTAAAACTAAGTGTATTAAAGAAGAAAATTTATAACAACTCAAAAATAGCAACAAGCTTTTGCTGCATATGCTTATTAGTAAAACTTACAAATAGTTATATTCTTCGTTAGCCTAATTGTCCGCTGCGGAATTTAACAAATAAACATCCACAATTTTATTGTTTCAAAATGTATTACCATTCCAGAGAGAATTTTCTACTCCGTAGCTCTAATATTTTAAGAGAGATAAGTACAATTGGTGACCAACTTTGAAAATCATGTGACAAATTATTTAATAAAATATAATTTCAAAAATTTGAGATGAACTTAAATCTAACTCAAAATTTTAAAACTATATTGTTATATAGTCCTACAAAGTAATCTACCAAAATGGTGCACCCGGAGCGATTCGAACGCCCGACCCTCTGGTTCGTAGCCAGATACTCTATCCAACTGAGCTACGGGTGCATACATACTATATTAATCTAAATAAGATGATACAGTCAAATGTTCATATCAAATTAATCCAGTCAGAAAGAAACCATCTCTCAAATTTTGTTTTTTTGTTTATTTTATAATAAGCACTCCTCCCTAGAATCTACTGAAGATTGAGGAAGGAGCTGAGGAAAAACGGCCGGTGTAAATTGGAAAATCAATTTATCAATAATTTCATAGATACGGTCAAAATAATTATATTCATAATCAATATAATAGCTATAGGTCGACCCATAAATTTTAACCAAGTACTGTAATTTACTTTAGATAATTGCAAGCCGCCCATTACCACACCAGACGTAGGTGTAATCAAATTTACTAAGCCGCTGCCAGCTGCAAAAATCATAATCATAATATTAGGATCCATTCCTAACTTAGCCGTCAGCGGCCCTAGAATCGGTATAGAAACAAAGGCCAGAGCAGATGTTGAGGGAATCAAGAAAGACAAACCTAAATAAATCAAATAGGCTACAGGCACGAAAATAATTGGTGATAAACCTGTTAATAGATTTTGAGCCTTATCTAAAATAAATAGATCCAGATGTGTTTCTCCCATTAATACAGATATAGAACGAGCAACAACAATGATCAAAACCACTGATAAGATATCGCAAGCTCCCGCTATAAAATTATCAATAATTTCTTTTTCCGACATTTTTGCCGCAATACCAATCACTACTGACATCAATAAGAACCACATAGCTAAATCACCAAAGGTCCAGTCTCCAAAGTTACTGCCAGTCAAAAATGACGTCCAATCATTAAAAACGGTTATATTAAATTCTCCCCAAGGTATTAATGAAATTATCATAACAATGAAGGTAAACGCAAATAGGATCAGAATATTTTTTTCACGCCGCCCAAAGTTAAGATGTTCTGTATTTTCTGTATTAAAATACAGATTCATTTCCGTTTGTTCTTGTTGGGACAACAATGTCAGACCCTTATCTTTTTTAATTTTCTTGGCATACCTCATTACATACCATATACAAAAAGCGAGCGTTGATAACCAAAGTACTGTTCCCACAGTGATTATAGTCCCCTGATTTGGATTATAACCAACACCCTTAAGTGCATCACCAGCCACACCAGTAGCAAAAGGATTAACTGTTGAGCCTAATACACCAGCTCCTGCTCCCAAAAGAATGACTGCTACAGCTACTATAGTATCAAAACCAGCAGCAACCAAAGTTGCAGTGATAAGAACATAAAATGCAATAGTCTCTTCAGCCATTCCATATACAGTTCCACCAATAGAAAACAAAAACATCAGCAGCGGGATAAGCACCAATTCTTTTCCTTTTAATTTCTGCACCAATGCAGAAATACCAGCTTCTAAAGAATTTGTTTTCATCGCCACATTGATAAACCCGCCTAATACAAGGATAAATACAGCGATATTAATTGAATTTTGAAAAGATTTAAATGGTGCCATCACAAGATTACTAAGTGACGGAGAGATAACTGTAGAGACTACTTCTGAACTATCAGGGAGAGTGACCGGAGTAAATGAATGACCAGATAATAATTTAGAAATAATCCATAGCAAAGTCAAAATAATAAATAAAATACTAAATGCTGATAAGGATTTTTTCTTTTCTTTGGATTGAGTACTTTTTTCAGATTGCATAATAACGAATCCTTAAAAAAAAGGTACCGCATTTATTCAATACGATACCTAGTTTGCTTCAGTTAATAGTATGTTAGCTCAGCAGAAAACGATGTATTAATCCTCGTACCAGCAATACCTTTAACAATATCTTCAATATCAGCCAAAGATCCGATGACTGCTGATTTTCCCGGATTTTCCCGTGCAAAATTTATGGCAGCCTGTACTTTTGGCCCCATGGAACCGGCAGCAAAGCCCATTTTCTCTAACGTATCGGGGTGTGCCTCCTTAATCGCCTGTTGATTTGGTTGACCCCAATTAACAAAAGCTGCAGATACATCAGTTGCAATGATAAAAATATCAGCCGCAACTTGTTTTGCTAAAACAGCAGAACAAAGATCTTTATCTATTACAGCTTCCACTCCTTTTAAGGTACCATCATCGTCATAAAATGTTGGTATACCACCACCACCAGCACAAATAACCACCGTACCTTTTTCCAATAACCATTTTACAGGTCGAATTTCAAAAATACGTTTCGGAATTGGGCTGGGAACGACACGTCTATATTTATCGTTATCAGGAGCAATGCTCCAATTTTTTTCTTTTGCCAGCTTTTCAGCCTCTTCTTTTGTGTAAACAGGACCGATAGGCTTGGTTGGATTCATGAATGCTGGATCATTTTTATCAACTTCTACTTGAGATAATAACGTTGCTAATGGCGTCTCTAGCGGAAGAAGATTACCTAATTCTTGCATGATCATATAACCAATCATTCCAATAGACTCTGCTCCTAATACATCTAAAGGATATGAAGGAACATCCGTATATGACAAAGATTGTAATGCAATTAATCCTACTTGCGGGCCATTACCATGCGCAATAACTAATTCATTTCCCGGATAAACTTTAGCAATTTGCTGGCATGCAATTTTAGTATTTTGGCGTTGATTCTCAGCCGTTAAAGGCTCCCCTCGTCGCAATAGCGCATTACCACCTAAAG
The DNA here is from genome assembly GCF_002777825.1 of Snodgrassella alvi. Lineage (GTDB taxonomy): Bacteria > Pseudomonadota > Gammaproteobacteria > Burkholderiales > Neisseriaceae > Snodgrassella > Snodgrassella alvi_C. The sequence continues at coordinate 99,286 of NZ_MEIR01000082.1, forward strand.
CAATAACAATTCTCATTTTGATTCCAATCGTTTTATTTTAAACTAAGCTGGATACAATAACTGCTTTAATAGTATGCATTCTGTTTTCTGCTTGTTCGAATGCAATATTAATGGGAGATTCAAATATATCTTCTGTAACTTCGATACCATTTTTAAATTGAGGATATTGTTCCGCAACCTCTCTGCCCACCGTAGTTTCAGAATTATGAAATGCAGGTAAACAATGCATAAATTTAACCCGTGGATTGCCAGTTGCCGCAATTAATTCCTTATTTACCTGATACGGAGTTAACGCATCAACACGTTCACCCCATGATTCGATAGGTTCACCCATCGAAACCCAAACATCAGTATGAATAAAATCAACGTCTTTCACCGCTTTTTTTACATCATCAGTAACAGTGATGCGCGCACCACTTTCTTTGGCAAATTTCTCACACATTGCCACTAATTCGGGCTCAGGCAGTAATGATTTTGGGCCAGAAATACGTACATCCATACCTAATTTCGCACCGATTAACAATAATGAATTTCCCATATTATTGCGTGCATCACCTACATACGCGTACTTGATTTCATTTAGCGGTTTGCCATTAGAATATTCCAGCATTGTTAATACATCTGCAAGCATCTGCGTTGGATGAAACTCATCGGTTAAACCATTCCACACAGGAACACCCGCATAATCTGCAAGCTCTTGCACAACAGATTGTTTGTAACCGCGATACTCAATCCCATCATACATACGTCCCAATACACGGGCAGTATCTTTCATACTTTCTTTATGACCAATTTGTGAACCACTTGAACCAATATAAGTCACATTTGCTCCTTGGTCATGGGCAGCAACCTCAAAAGCACAACGCGTTCTAGTTGAAGTTTTTTCAAAAATTAAAGCAATATTTTTGCCTTTTAATAATTGTTGTTCTGTTCCAGCATATTTAGCTCTTTTAAGATCACGAGCCAAATCAATTAGATAATTAATTTCACGTTCAGTATGATGAACTAAACTAAGTAAATTACGATTTTTTAGATTGAAAGCCATGATAAATTTCCTTTATTTAAACTTAAATGATTGAATCTCGAATAATTGGACAAGTCATACAATGACCACCACCACGCCCACGACCTAATTCACCAGCATCCACCTCTAATACCTCTACCCCGTGATCACGCATAATCTTATTTGTATAAGTATCACGGTCATAAGCAATGCAAACCCGTCTATCTAACATAATTACATTATTAGCATCATCCCATTGCTCTCTCTGAGCCTGGAAATTGTCCCCGCCAGTTTGAATACGAGTAACCTGCGCACCAGTTACTTTACCCATAGCCTCTGCAACAACATCAACAAAATGTTGGCCTTTATGCTCTTCAATAGTAATTTTTTCCTCAGTACTGCTTCTAAATAAGCTATAACATTTAATCTGATCGACAACTTCTGGGAAAACTGAGAATAAATCATAATCCAGCATTGAAAACACAGTATCCAAATGCATTGCGGCACGTGATTTTGGCATTTGACATGCAATTACCCTTGTAGCCCCATCCTCTTTACCACAAATGCTATTTGCCAGTTGAGATACCATCTGAGGGTTTGTGCGTTCGCCCATGCCCACCAACACAACCCCATTTCCTATCGGCATTACATCACCGCCCTCAATGGACAATGTGCCTAAATTTTCATCTGTGTCGCCCCACCAGATTTTGGCTTTACCAGCAAAATAAGGATTAAACTTATAAATTGCGCGCATAATCAGTGTTTCAGGACGGCGAGCAGGCCAATACATCGGATTTAAACTGACGCCACCATAAATCCAGCAACTTGGATCACGTTGAAAAAGGGCATTTGGAGTTGGAGAAATTAAAAAATCATCTTGAGCCATGTAATTGAACATCAGATCGCTACTAGTTTTAAATGGTAAATCTGATTTAGTAATACCACCGAATAAAAACGCAGATAGATTTTCAGCAGGAAGTTCATTTAACCAAGCACGCACATCACTCAGCATATGAACCCCAATGTTTTGAGGAACGAAAAGACGATCAAGGATCCAATTTCTATGTTCTTTATTTTGTAATACTTCATTTAAAGCAATATTCGCATCGATAACGTGAATACCACGATCTCTCATAATTTTCACAAAGTTATCATGATCACGTTGAGCCTTTTCAACCCAGATAACATCATCAAACAAAAGATCATGACAATTTGATGGAGTCAATCTGTTATGTGCTAAATTAGGACGACACACCATTACACTTCGCAATTTACCGCATTCTGAATTAACACCGAATTTTTCTGACATTATTAAAACTCCTCAACACATTATCTAACATAAAGATACTGAATCCGTAGCTATTATGCTCTTTTTGTATTGAAATTTAATTTTTTTAATTATTTATATGAGATATATTTTGGAATTTAGTTTTAAATAATCCATGATTAATAGTATCAGATTTTAATTGCAAATTTTCCTTAAAAAAGTTCTGCAAAAACATTCAAAATTCTCTATCATTAAACAAAAAGAGAATCGTGAGATATGAAAAAACTTATCAACATAAAAATTACTGAAGTTGTGATGCATGTCAAAGACTTTTGCTGCAAATATGAGAGAAACGTTTATACTGTCATAAACGGCCAGATAGCCAGTATCCACAGATTAAAACACGGGAGTAAGTAAACCGAGTATATTGATCAAAAGTATTTAAACTATATATTTGCTAATTCGTAACATGCAAGAAGCGTAACAAAAAAGCAGTTAACGATATAAATAACACGGAACATCCTCATAAGGAATTAAGCAATATGGTACCGATAAAATATAAACTACTTAAATAAGATACTTAATTTTCTGTGTAATTGCTGTACTAACAATGGGGTATTTATAATGAAATTGGATAACATTGATAAAAGGATACTAAGAATACTTCAGCGAGAGGGTAATATTCAAAATAATGAACTTGCCAAAAAAGTAGGATTATCTCCATCCCCGTGCCTGCGTCGCATAAAAATATTAGAAGATGCCGGATTTATAAAACAATACGTAGCATTACTCGATAAAAAAACCATTAACAAACAATTAATAGTATACGTCAGAATAAAGATAGATATTGCCAACACAAACTCAGCCGCCATAGAAAGATTTATTTATGAAGTAAAATTATTATCACAAATTCAAGAGTGTTATGTAATGGCAGGAGAAAATGATTTTTTACTGCGGGTTTTGTGTAAGGATTTAGAAGAGTATAGAAGTTTTCAAGTCAATACCTTAGCATTGTTACCAGGCGTCTGTAATATCAGAACAGAAATACCATTACAAGTTGTGAAATGGACTACTGAAATAGACATTTAAATAAAAAATAAAAAGCCTGAGTTTACAGGCTTTTTTGTTTCTTACATTTTGTCTAATACATCTAACCCCAAAAGATGCATTCCCTGTTTTAAGGTTCTTCCTGTTAATCTGGCTATCTGTAAACGACTATTTCTGATTTCATCCTTTTCTTTTAGAATCGGATATTTTTCATAAAATTTAGAGAAAGAAGAGGCTAATTGAAATAAATAATTAGCAAGATAATGAGGCATACATTCTTTCGCCACAGAAATAATCACATCCTCAAACTGCAACAATAAGCATAACAGATTTATCTCATCCTGCTCTATTGCCCTGATAACATGACCAACATCAGGCTCAATAGATTGTCCGCTTTTATTAAGCAAACTTTGAATGCGTGTATAAGCATACTGTAAATAAGGTGCAGTATTCCCTTCGAAAGACAACATACCTTCCCAGTTAAAAATATAATCACTCGTTCTGTTTTTAGATAAATCTGCGTACTTTATCGAAGATATACCAACAGCAGTTGAAATCTTAGCAATTTCATCATCGGACAACGCCGGATTTTTCTGGCGTACCAAATCTGAAGCCCTTTCAACAGCTTCATTTAAAAGATCAATTAATTTAACTGTATTACCATCCCGGGTTTTAAATGGTTTACCATCTTTTCCCATCATAGTACCAAAAGCAATATGCTCCAACTTAACATTTTCAGAAGCAAATCCTGCTTTATGTACTGTTGCAAACAGCTCTTTAAAGTGTAAACTCTGGCGAACATCAACAACGTACAGAATTCGATCTGCCTTTAAATGTCTAACACGATATCGAATACATGCTAAATCAGTAGTCGAATATAGAAAACCACCATCGCGCTTCTGAATAATAAATGGCGTAGGATTGCCATCTTTATCTTTAATCTCATCCAGAAATACAACCTTTGCGCCCTCACTATCTACTGCTATGCCTTTTGCAACAAGCTCATCAACAGTTGGTTGCAAATCATTATTATATGAAGATTCACCTTTGAAATTACTCTCATTAACCAGTAATCCCAGTTTCTTATAAACCTCCAAACAATGCTTTTGCGACACTTGGACAAAACGACGCCATAAAGCAAGAACTTTTTCATCTCCGCTTTGTAATAACACTACGTAACTTCTGGCTGTTTCTGCAAATTCTTCTGACTCTTCAAATCTCTTTTTTGCATTTCGATAAAATGCTTCCAGATCCACCAGCGCAACATCACTTTCCCCAACTTTTTCTGTTTCAACCATATAAGTAATGAGCATACCAAATTGCGTTCCCCAGTCGCCAACATGGTCTTGACTAAAAGCATCATGCCCTAAAAACCTCAATACCCTGTTTAAAGCATCACCAATAATACTAGCGCGCAAATGACCAACATGCATCTCCTTAGCTAAATTAGCAGAAGGATAATCAATGGGTATTATTTGTTTCGGTTGTTTTTTTACACCTAATCTATCATCAACCAAACTTTCTAATGCCCTCTGACCAAGAAAGCTGCCTGATAAAAAAATGTTAATAAAGCCAGAACCTAATACCTCAATAGTCTCAGCAATCCCCTCTGCTTTTAAACTAGCTAAATTACTTACAATTTTTTCAGCCAGCTCTCTAGGATTTAATTTTAAAGATTTTGCAGCCGCCATAGCGCCGTTAATCTGATAATGGCCAAATTCAGGTTTTGATGCAGGGCGCAGCAAAGTAGCGTAAGAAGATAAACCACTATCTTCAAAAGCTTTATCCACATAACGACTTAAAAATTTTTGTAATTCCATTCTCACACACCTTATCTTTTATATTTATACTTCTATATATAACATAAAAAAATATAAAAGAAATTATAATTATTTATAGAATTTATTGATAAATCTGCTTTTTATTAAATTATTTAACAAAAAAAGTAAATATATTGATACTAAACATATACTTATAAAAAATATATACGCATACCAAAAACTGAAACATTAGCACAAAAATAGCATATAAAATATAAACCATTTTTCTCATACAATTCAGAATTTCGTCAATATACCAGCAACATGTCTGGCATACTTCACTTACATAGCTGGGTGGTTACGGATAAAGGCGCATTAATTAAGAAGCAGACAGGGAAGGTGTAAAAATTCTTGCTGATTATGTCTGTATTGTTAACAACTGATAAAAGAGGTAAGAATCAACCACAGATATTAACTAAAGAGCAATTAAAAGCTTGGAGCGAGCAAATCAAAACCGGCGAGCTGTCGGCCATAGGAGAAGTGTATCAGGCGCTGGCCAAAAAGGGCATGACTATGCTCACTGGGCATTAGGAGTGGCCACGGCAGATACCATCACCGGCAATGGCGCTTTGCAGTTTATGCAGGCCGTGGCTAAGAACCATAAACAAAAGCTCATTCAGGCGTGGGTTGACAGTATACGGCGCGATATGGTGCTGGGCTATCTGGCCATGCTGCAAAAAAACTGGAAAAAGGTAAAGGCGGTAAAGATATTACCTATGAAGAAATGTTAGACTTTCATGTAGACGTATTTAACAACAATAAGCTGGATATCGGCTTCGGCTTCTTTTAAAATAGATACGATTTGATGTTCAGTCATCTTTTTCATGTTTAAATCCTTAGTGGGTTAATAAAGAAAATTTTCTACTTTTATGCTGTACTATTTTAGGGGATAGTTACAGCTGAACATTACCTAACTGTTTAGAGAGTTCTAAAAGTCCTAATTTTGGTTTAATTATTTTTGTAGATTGATTCATTACTGACACTCCATTATTGGTTTAAAATATATTAAATGTCAGATTAAATAAAGACTACTACAATTTAAAAACGGCGACGGCATCACCACCATTGAAGACCATAATGGATTGTCTTATATTAAGGATGATCAGATAAAGTCGCTTACTTTCAGTGCTTATAAAGACGGAATAGTGATTAAAAACGGGATTAAAGGCAATATTATTTATCTGCTTGGCTATAATTTGAAAAACCGGGGCAAAAATTCTGATTTAGACAATATTATATTTACCAAAGATGATAAGCATGGGCAAACTTTATTAAGCCTGATTACAAAGCGAAAACCTGCTGATATGCCCCTTATTCCGCAGTTTGAAATAGATTCGGCTATCAATAATCACCTGCTCAGCTCTGCTGACAATAGTCTGCTTGATGATTCAGGCAATTATACCGCAGGCCTTGCCAGAATTCCTGTAAAGAATGCCCCGCCGGATAACCATACCAATAAAATTCTCAACTCCGGTTTTAATTACGCTGATGCGATGTTACTCAAGCAGGCAATGGCGTCTATGAGTTCAGGACTTGTTAATAGCAGCATGGCAATACACCGCCACAGGATAAACTTTCAGGTACTGCTGATAATTATTTGTGTGTTTCGGCTGTATAAAAGCAAGTTTCTGTTCTGTTAATTTGAATTTATGCCTGTAACAACAGTTACAGGCTTTTTTTATGTACAAATATTGGCATCTGTTATCGATTACAGTAATCAGGATGTATAATATTTACTTGATGAAACAGCAAATATTAAATTATTAATTTATTTATGGAGAAATAACCCATGTGCCAGTTGTTAGGCATGGATTGCAATACGCCCACTGATATTGTGTTTTCTTTTGAAGGTTTTCGTTTGCGTGGTGGGTTAACAGATTATCACGCTGATGGCTTCGGTATTGCTTTTTTTGAAGGCCATGGCGTACGCCTGCTTCAGGATGACAAGCCCTGTGCCAGCTCACCGGTGGCTGATTTGGTGCAGCAGTATAAAATTAAGTCGGAAAATGTGATTGCACATATACGCAAGGCTACGCAGGGGCAGGTGCATCTGGTGAATACGCACCCGTTTGTACGCGAATTATGGGGAGAATACTGGGTATTCGCACATAATGGTAATCTGCGCCATTTTGCGCCAGCCAGAGGAGAATATTTTAATCCGGTAGGTTCTACCGATTCTGAACAAGCATTCTGCTATCTGCTTGAGCAGCTACGCCAACGTTTTCGCCACAAGCCCGCACGCGAGGTTTTATTTCATACAGTAGCAGAAATCACTGCTGAACTGCGCCAATACGGGCTGTTTAATTATATGCTCTCCAATGGCGACTGGTTAATAGCCCATGCCAGTACCCTGCTTTTTTATATTATCCGGCAGGCACCTTTTGGCAAGGCCATTCTGGCTGATGAAGATGTGGCCATTGATTTTTCCGCTGTAACCACGCCGTACGATCGTGTGGCGGTAATTGCCACCCTGCCCCTTACCTGTAATGAGCAATGGCAGCAACTGGCCATTAATGAGCTGGTGATGTTTAGTCAGGGAGAAATTGTTTTGCGTGATTGTATTCAGCCGCCGCAATATATGGATGTAGAAGAAGGGCTGGCCATTGCACGTAAAGCGGGGGTAAGTATGTAATGGCTGATTGAAACAGATGATTTATTTATCTGGTACATGGGAAAATTTTAGTCTGCGGGTTGATTGCTGTAAACACAATATCGCTGGTTTTTATTATTGGCCAGATAATAGCATGCATTTATACAGCATAGTATTAGCTGTTTATTTTGTTGATTTATGTGCCTCTGTAGCCGGTAAATGCACTCTACTTTTAATTTAATCTTACCAGCTAATCAACATCGGGATATTTGTATGCATAAACAGACTGTGTAATAACAAACTGAAATGGCTTTCTCTGTCTAATAAACTAATTTACGTGCTATACCAACGAATCAATACAAATTTAATATTGAAGCATTCGCTGCTTTGAATTGGTATTTATTGACAACTTATTATTTTTACAGAAGTATTGGTTTATTCTACTGTGTAGATGCAGGTTTTTATACGCTATAAATAAAGCCATTAACACATAAGCTTCTGTATGTTCAGGAGTCTATGTGTTAATGGCATAAGTCTTGATTACAATATTAACGGTATCGGAATTACATAAAACCGTATATCAGGATAGCAATTACCGCCACAGGGATAACAATCCGGCACAAGAACTTCCAGCCAGCAAATATTGCCGGGCTTAAATTCAGTTCCTGCCGAATGGTTTCCTGCTTCATCAGCCAGCCCGCAAAAATAATGGTACCCAGACCGGTTAACGGCAGCATAAGTTTACTGGTAACGTAATCCAGAAAATCAAAAATATTTTTTCCAAATATGGTGACATCCTGCCATGCATTAAAGGACAACAGACAGGCAATACCCAATGCCCAGATAACCACGCTGCTTGCTAATGTAGCTGATTTACGGCCTAAATGGGTTTTCTCTTCCAGCAGTTCTACTGTTGGTTCCAGTAATGAAATAGAGGAAGTGAGTGCAGCAAAGGTAAGGAAGATAAAGAACAGTACACCAATGATAGTACCGCCAGCCATATTACCAAAAGCAATCGGCAAGGTAACGAAAATCAGGCCGGGGCCTTCCGCCGGTTGCAGGCCGTTAGCAAATACCAATGGAAAAATAGCCATACCGGATAATACGGCCACGATTACGTCCAGAATCACAACGGTACGGGCAGTGGAAATCAGATTAACATCTTTGCCCAGATAAGAGCCATAGGCCATCATAATGCCCATACCCAGAGACAGACTGAAAAACGCATGTCCCAATGCTGCCAATACTGCCTTACCAGTAATGGCAGACCAGTCTGGGGTAAACAGGAACGCAAATGCCTTGCCAAATGACGGGCCACTGACAACGCCAGCATAAATCACCAGTCCAATCAGCAAAACACCCAGCCCCGGCATCATGATTTTGCATGAGCGCTCCAAGCCAGCACCTACACCCATGGCTACAATTAAGCCAGTAGCCAACATAAACACCGTATGCCAAGTAAGCAAATGGTTTACACTGCCAAGAAACTGCTCAAAAACCTGGCTGGTGCCATCACCATGCAGCCCTTTAAAAGTACCATTGGCGGCAAGAAAAATGTAATCAGTCGCCCAGCCACCTATCACACTGTAAAAAGACAATATCAGGAATGAACCAAGTACACCAATAATGCCTACCCAGCGCCATGATTTAGACCGTCCTTCAGCAGCAGCCACATCTTCCATGGTGTGAATCGGGTTTTTCTGTCCGCGACGGCCAATCAACCATTCAGCTACCAGAATCGGCAACCCAATTATAAACATACAAATCAGATAGGTAAGCACAAAGGCAGAACCACCCATCTGACCGGCCATATAAGGAAATTTCCAGATATTACCCAAACCTACCGCTGAACCTGCTGCGGCAAGCATAAATCCCATCCGCGAGCTCCACTGTGAATGCGATTTTTTCTTTGTTCCGCCACTCATAATTGCCCTTTACTTCCTGATTCAAAATTCATAAAAAAATTCAACATTTAACTATATAATGTAAATTTAATCAGTAATCATGCCATGAATCGCTTTTTTGGACAAGAATTGATTGCTAATGCACCCTATTTCTGAGTATAAAATCTATTATTTAGACATTATGTCTAAAAATATGCGTTTGTATTTCTGCATTTCACCGCCCACAGAGACAAACAACAATCGATGATTACAGTAAACGATGTTGTAGTGCTGGTAGCTTTGCGCGTACCGATTGCAGAAACTCAGCATTCAGCTCAGCACAAATCACGCCCTCACCTTCAGGTAATGAAGCCAGAACCTCACCCCACGGATTAATAATCAGGCTGTGGCCATAGGTACGACGGCCATTCTGATGCTGCCCGCCCTGTGCTGAAGCCAGTACATAGCACTGATTTTCAATTGCTCGGGCGGTTAATAGTGTATGCCAGTGTGCCTTACCAGTGGTATAGGTAAAGGCTGCCGGTAAAACCAGCACATCAAATGGGAGCTGGGCGCGGAAGAATTCAGGAAAACGCAAATCGTAACAAATACCCTGTGCTACCGCGATATTATCAACTTTCAGCTCTGGTACATCCATTCCCCGCAGTATGGTATCGGCTTCAGCATAGTATTCATTAGCACCACTGTAACCAAACAAATGCATTTTGTGATAGAAACCTAGCAGCTCACCGGCACGCCCATATACCAGCATAGTATTAAGCACTTTGGTTTTGTCTGTACTTTGTAAAGGTATGGTACCTCCAAACAGCACAATACCCAACTCAGCCGCCAGTGTTTTTAAAGCAGTTTGCAGTGCGCCATCGCCAAATGTCTCTGCCACAGCTACTTTATCGGTATCATCCTTTCCCATTATTGGCCAGTATTCGGGTAATACCACCCATTCTGCTCCTGCTGCGGCAGCCTGCCGCACTAATCGTTGCATAGACCGGATATTTTCAGCAACGTCAGTACCTGAAACCATTTGTACAATGCCAACATTGATATTGTTCATGTATTGCTCCTTAAATACTCAAAAAACTTATGCCATAACTGTAGCCGTAAGATTATTTATAGCCTTAACTGGATTAAGACGCAAATAAATCAATATTTATTGTGATAATGCAGGTAGTTACTGTGATGGTAAAGCATTTATTGAAAAAATGTTACTTTAATTTCTACTAATACATTAATATTACTTAATATATTTATACTAATATAAATATATTTTGACTTTGATATAAGGCTATTACTAGAATGATCATGAAGTTGAACAGAAGTTAATATTTAGCTGCTGCAACAGTATAAGAGGAGGAATAGACAATAATACAAACCAAACCACTACTTTTAAATAATACCACCTGATTAGCTGATGATTCAGCTATATAAATAATTACAGCAGAATTAAGTATCAATTTTTTCGGATTTACTCAGGAACAATCATAATGTATCTACAAAGCTTCACAATTAAAAATTTCCGCAAGTTCGGGGAACATGACAATGAAGTCATGTTTGTGAATTCTAAAGAAATATGCCATAACAATTCAGGACACGATATCCCACCACTGGTGTCACCCTCAAGTACGCTGATTATTGGCAAAAACAATACCGGCAAAACAACGATTACTCATGCTTTAACGATGCTTACTAACAATAAATTATCGATTAAATCCAGTGATTTTAATTTGAGTTATCTGAATAATTTAATAGATACTTATATAGCAGCCTATCAAAATAAAGACGAAAGCCCTCAACCCAATTTAAAAACGCCTTTAGAAACGCCGAAATTAGAATTTGAGTTAAAAATAAAATTAGATCATCCAGACGATGAATATATCCATAATTTATCTCAATTTATGCTGATTGGGAATAATTATAAGGAAGCAATCATTATTAAAGCTATTTACGAGGTGAAAGAAGAGGCTAATTTTTTTGCTGCGGTTAAAACCTTGGTTCAGCGAAAGCGGCAGGAACCATCTGACAAGACTTCTGAAACGCCTAATGATGAAAAAGTAGATAAAAGAACGCTGCTGGAAGAAATCCTTAAATTGCTGGATGATAAAAATCAAACGGAATTTAAGTTAAGCTATAAAAATAAAATGGATCAGGAAGTAAAAAATTTTTCTTTAGATAAACTGATGGAAATCAATTGTATTAAGGCTAATCGCCATCTGAATAAAAATGTTTTAACCGGTGTATTCAAGCGCATTGTTATCTCTTTATTCAGCGATGAAGAAAGTGATGGTTTGTTTAATCAGGAGCTGAAAGATATTAATGACATTATCACGGAAAAAGTAGAGCAAAAAAATAAATCGATTAGTGAGATACTAAGAGAAATTGAACAATTAAATCACATTGATATGAAACTAAGTGGTAATGTTACTAAAGACGATATTTTAGATAATCTGATTAAGTACAGCTTTAGTGATGGCGATAGCTATATACCGGAAGATCAGTTTGGTCTGGGCTATATCAATTTGGTTAATATTATTGGTGAAATCATTGACTATATTAATTCCTATGAAGAGAACAGCCATCGCAGCCGCATAAATCTGCTACTGATTGAAGAGCCCGAAGCTTTTATGCATCCACAAATGCAAGAATTTTTTATTAAACGCATTGATCTAGCGGTGAATAAAGCAATAAAACAGAAGAGCGCAAACGAAAATCTGGAAAATCTGGCAACTCAGTCACTCAAATGCCAGATTGTGATCACTACCCATTCTTCGCATATTGTCAACAGTAAAATTCATAGCAGTAATTCATTCGATAATATCAATTATTTAACAACAGAAAACCGATGCAGCAAGGTGATACCGTTATATGATAAATTATTAACAGAAAGCTCTCAGCCATCCAACTCAAAATCTTCTAAAAAATCAGATGCTAAATCAGACTCAAACAATAGTTCATTAGATTATAAATTAGATTCTAATGATCTGCTGTTTCTGAAAAAACACATTAAATACAAAGTATCGGAATTGTTTTTTTCAGATGCAGTCATTTTAGTGGAAGGTACAACTGAGGAAATGTTATTAAATTATTTTCTTGAAAATGATAAAGATTTAAAGAAATATTATATTTCCATATTCATAATTGGTGGTGCCCATGGTAAAGTATACCTGCCTTTAGTGCAACAATTAAAGATACCTTGCTTGATAATTACTGATATAGATATCAAGCGGTATGACTGCGAGAAAAATAAAACATGTAAAAACTCAAAATGCCCAACATGCCAAGGTCAGATATCTGAACCTCAGGGATTTAAACAAATTACGTGTTTAAATAACAGAGAAACTACTAATGAAACCCTAAAATATTTATTCGGAAATAATATTCTAAAAAATAATATGCAATATATAGAAAAAGATAATATATATACTGTATTTCAAAAAGACCAAATTAAGGGGCAATATGCCACTAGTCTGGAAGAAGCAATTATTTTAACTAACTATAAAAATGACATGCTTATCAAATCATTAACAAAAGTATTATCAGATCCGCCCCAATATTTTATTGATGATCAAAATAATAAAATTAATTATGAATCCTCTTATGAAATTCAGCGGAAGCTTAGCTCCAAAGGAAACAAAGCTAAATTTGCCAGCACACTACTCTATAACACGATAATTTCAGACGCAGAATCACCATGTATTTGGCTACCTAATTATATTCGTCATGGATTGAAGTGGTTAAAAAACCAACTGGATAATCATTATGGAGAAAAAAAATGAGTCTGCAAGAGAATATACGCAATGAAGAGCAACAACTAAAGAAAATATTCACAGCTATTGACGGTGGCAAAAGCTTTATTGTTCACGCCGGAGCAGGTGCAGGTAAAACCTACACACTGATTGAATCAATTAAGTATATTTTAAGTCATAAATTAAATACTTTACGCAAACACAATCAAAAAATCATCTGTATTACTTATACCAATGTAGCCGTTGATGAAATCCGGCACCGGCTGGGCGAAAGCCAGTTTGTGCAGGTGTCAACCATTCATGAGATGCTATGGCAACAAATTAAATTGTATCAACAATATGAATTGGTTAAACTACATAAAAACAAACTTGAAAAGGAAATAGAAAATACTAAGTTGGAAATAACAGAGCTAGCTAAAGATGCTGCTAATCTGGCTGATCTCAATACTGAGAAAAATAAACCATTATTCAGGCAGTTTGTACAAGATAACAAAGAAAATTTTTTTAAACTAGAAAATGAAAAAGCTAAAGCAGATAAATTTAGAACAAGAATGTTTGAATTAGCTCAACCGGATGATTTGAAAAACGCTTTAGATAATGCTCTAAAAAATGTTAGCAATTTTAAAAAAATTTTTAAGCTTACTAGCCGGCTGAACAGCTATACACAAGCCTTAGAAAAAATAAATCATCCAGAAGAGCATAAGAGAATATCGATAGAATATGACAGTAATTCTAATTCTGATCGTCTGGCCTCAATGAAATTCAGCCACGATACATTGCTCGAATACAGCCTGCAATTAGTTAAACAATATAATGTGTTCAGAAAACTGCTCACTGACCAATATCCTTATATTTTTATTGATGAATATCAGGACACTAATGAATCTGTTATCAGGTTGATGGCTTATTTACAGCAATACGCCCATCCGGAACGATGGCTGGTAGGGTATTTCGGTGATAGTAAACAAAATATTTATGATAGTGGTGTGGGTAATCATATTGAGGATATTTATCGGGAAATATCGGCCGAAGGTAAGGGGGAAATTAAGCTGGAAAAGATTGTTAAAGATTTTAACCGGCGCTCACAGATACAAATTATTAATCTGATTAATAAAATCAGAAATGATGAATTGACGCAAAAACCAATTGATCCAGATAGGACAAATGGAAAAGTTGAATTTTACTGCCTTAAAGCAAGAGCTGCTGAAAGAGATAAGGATAAAGCGATAATTGATCAGTTTATTGCACATCTTGTTCCATCGCTACCGAGTAATGAGCAAATCAATTGTTTGCTATTGCTTAATCGTTCTGTGGCCAGTATGAGTGGATTTGAACAACTTTATAACGCAATTGGAAAAGCAAAATTTATCCAATGGGATAACCTTAATTCCATGCTGCTTTCACGTATACTTAATAAATTGCATCCCGCAGTCCTGCGCCTGTATCAATTGGTCACAGCCTATAATAGTTTAAATAATCCGCACACTACTCTGTATGATTTATTCGGCAATACTCAACGTAGCGTTACTTTTGCTGAGGCAGGTAAACTGGTGCAAATCCTTAAAAAACAGCAACCACCTGCTACTTTAAATGAATTTATTCAGAATATTTCAACCGGCTTAAATCAATTAGCTAAGAAAAAACATAAAAGTGAAAATGACGCAATTAAATTCTGGCTGAAAAACTGCTTTGGGATTAATTATCCTAAGGATATAAAGCAAAATAATGCAGGTTTAGCAAACTTATCTTTTGCTGATTATTATATTAATTTTCTGCTGTATGAAGAAATGTATGGAAGCATTAATCATGCAGAAACCGAAGTTGAAGAAACAGATGATGTGGTTGCCATTAATCAGCAACATATCAGCGACATTCTGGATATTGATTTAAGCCAATGGCTAAGCTGGGTAGCTTTTATTAATGATGAACATGATAAACAGCAACAAGTGTTATACCATACCTATCACGGCACCAAAGGCGAAGAATATGACAATGTAGTAATAATAATGGAAAATGATTTTGGCAAAAATAAAAAAAATAAATTTAACAATTACTTTTCCAGCCTGTCTGCTGATGAGAACATTCAGGTTAGAGATGAGGAGGACAAAGAGCTGGAAAATACACGCAATCTATTCTATACAGCCTGTTCACGAGCACGTAAAAATTTATGGATTCTTTATCTAGATGATATTACTAAAATCAGAGATAAGATTAAATTGCTGTTTGGTACGGTTAAAACATTTGAACCTGCCATAGAATAACCAATTTTTTCATATAACTTTAATTATATTAAGATATTTGACTAAATATAGAATGGATTTTTGTTGCATCTTTAATGTGGATTAAGGCAAAGATTGCAGTTTAGATTGAGGTGAGTAATTCAATATAATAATTTATTGATACTAAATATCAGTTGCAGAGAAATTCTGGATATTGTGCTTAATTGAAAAGCTGATATCCAGAATCATTCTTTAAACTAATCAAATATTTTACGACAGACGCTGCTGGCATTGCTGGCAGATGCCGGTAAGTACGATATGTTCATCATTGAGCATAAAGCCGTTATCGGCCGCGCGCCGGCGCAATGCTGCCCATTCAGAGCTCAGGCTTTGTTCATCTACGGCGCCACACTGGTTACACACCAGTACAAAATCGCTGTGATGTATATTGTCTTCCTGACAATGGCTGTCACATTCATGCTGTACGTGACGGCAGAGTATATAGCCGTTAACAGCCGGTATTTTATGCAATACGCCCTGCTCTGCCCAAAAATCCAGTGCCCGATAGGCGGTGGGCGGGGCAACGGTGTTGCTGCTGTGCTGCTGCATATGTGCCAGTACCTGATAGGCTTTAATTACGCCGTCCATGTTCAATACAATATCCAGTACCTGAGCACGTAGCTGGGTAACGGTAACGCCCTGTTCTGCGCACTGTGCCATGATACGTGCTTTATCTTCGGCTTTGGATTGCCATGCTAGATTGCTACTCATGCCTGCCAGCCTTATGCCAGATCACGGGTGACACTCAGACCGGCAAAGGTTTGTGATACTGGCATGATTTCGATGTTGTTGACATTCATATGGGCAGGGGTTTGATAGAGCCATAACACGGTATTGGCGATATCTGCCGGTTGCAGATAGCTGATATTTTCATACACGGCTGCGGCCTGTTTGTCGTCTCCGCGAAAGCGCACATTGGAAAATTCAGTATCACCACACAGGCCGGGAGCAATATTGGTGACACGAATACGGGTGCCGGCCAGATCGGTACGTAAATTCAGGCTAAACTGGCGTACAAAGGCTTTGGTGGCGCCATATACATTGCCACCTTTATACGGCCATGCGCCGGCAGTGGAGCCCAGATTAATGATATAACCGGCATTTTTGGCTATCATGCGCGGCAGTATCTGCCGTGTTACATAGGTTAAGCCAAGGATATTGGTGTGAATCATGGTTTCCCAATCGGCATAGTTTGCCTCCTGAGCTGGCTCCATGCCCAGCGCCAGCCCGGCATTATTCACCAGTAAGTCAATATCCGCCCAAGTACCCTGTAAAGAAGCCAAGGCGCTATCGACACTGCTTTTATCGGCCACATCCATTTGTAACGGTAAAAAGGCTGCGCCCAGCTCAGCCTGTAAATGGTGCAGCTTATCCAGCCGTCGTGCTGCGCCGATTACTTTATAGCCGGCATGAACCAGTACTCGACACATTTCTGCACCAAAACCGGCAGAAGCGCCTGTAATCAATATTGCCATATTCAGCATCCTTCTGTGTTATTTGCCAGATTATGTTTGTCTTCCAGCTACTAATCTTAGCACGTTCCGGCAGATTTTCTATTAAAGTAAGTAGCTAGTTTAACCAGCTATATAATATAAACCCCGTTGATGCTAACGGGGTGGCTAATTACAGACCAGTACTTACAGAGATTGCTGCATGGCCCATGAGCGCAGTGCGCGGGCATCACTAACCCGGGTTGTGGAACTGGGGGAATTCAGCAGGACAATGGTAACCGGCTGATTCTGTACGCTGGTCAGTAAAACCATGGAGCGGCCTGCTTCACGGATATAACCGGTTTTTTGCAAGGCAATTGGCCATGCGCCTTCGCGTACCAGTGCATTGGAATTGCGATACTGTTCTATACGGCCATTACTGGTATATACCGAACCAGAATTATCGGTGGAATACTGTCTGATAAGCGGATACTGGCTGGCACCGCGTACCAGTAAGGCCAGATCACGTGCTGTAGCCTGATTACGCGGATCCAGCCCAGTTGGCTCGTAAAAGCGTGCATTGGTCATACCCAGTTCGGCCACCTTGCGATTCATGGCATCTACAAATGCGGGCATCCCCCCCGGATAGGTACGTGCCAAGGCGTGGATTGCTCTGTTTTCACTACTCATTAAACCGATATGCAACAATTCACGCCGGGTCATTACGGTGCCAACCGACAGGCGGCTGGTTGAGTTTTTCAGCCGGTCAATTTCCGCATCGGTGATAGTAATGAGTTCATTCATATTCTGGTTGGCATCCAGCACTACCATTGCTGAAACCAGCTTGGAAATGGATGCAATAGAACGTACCTGATTGATGTTTTTCTGGTACAGAATTTCGCCGGTTTGATTGTTCATAATCAGTGCGGATTGCGAGCTTAATAAAGGGCCGGCAATCTGGGCACGGGTTTCCAGATTAGCATCTGGGTGATTGGTGATAAATGAGCTGAGGGTATCAGGCTGACTATCCACCTGCTTTTGTTCGATAAATTTACCGAGGACGTCCAAATCGTTAGCAAAAGTAGGTACTGCAAAAAACAGGGTACTACTTAACAGGCTTACCCACTGCCAGCGACGCAGACAAGATAAACGTGACATGATAACTTCCTTTTTGCCCTTGATTCAGGGTAATTTAATTCTCAATTAAGATGCTCATACTGAACGTGAGAGAGGAACAGATTGTTCTGTTGCCTGTGATTAATAGAAGTTTCAGCGTCCAAATATTCAATACATAAATCTGATTATATTGCCAATTATAAGACAATTTTAATCGTAACCGAAACTTTCATCAGTTGTTTAGGTAAATAAAAGCTGTTTATAAACGATATTTTAACTAGATTTTCATTGTTACACCGATTGCTGCAACGGCTAAAACTACATTAGCATTCAGTTTGATATCGCGCTAATAACACTATATACTTATTTTTTGGCTGATTTCGGCTATGGTGGTTAACTCTGTATCCGGTCAGGCTCTCTATATATAAGCTCTATTTTCTTGATGAAATCCTGTTTATGAGTAAAGAAATTCGTTATTGTTCGTTTTGCGGGAAACCTGAAAACGATGTTAAAAATTTGATTGAGGGTGAAAACGCATTAATCTGTGATGAATGCGTGGATACATGCAATGACATGCTACATAATCCGGGTAGTTCTTCTGAAGAAAAAGCTATGTCGGCTTCTGCCGGTTCAGATGCTGGTACCAGTCAGGATAAACTGCCTACGCCGGCGGAAATTGTTGCCAATCTTGATCAATATGTGATCGGACAGGAAACAGCAAAAAAATCGCTGGCTGTAGCGGTATACAATCATTACAAACGCTTGCGTCTGGGCAAGGAAGAAGGTCAGGTAGAGCTGTCCAAATCCAATATTCTGCTGATTGGGCCTACTGGTTCGGGCAAAACGCTGCTGGCTCAGACTCTAGCACGCAAACTGGATGTACCGTTTGTAATGGCTGATGCCACTACCCTCACTGAAGCAGGTTATGTAGGTGAGGATGTGGAACAAATTATTACTAAATTACTGGGCAAATGTGATTTTGATGTACAGAAAGCGCAAAGAGGCATTGTGTACATTGATGAAATCGATAAGATTTCCCGCAAGAGCGATAATCCTTCGATTACACGTGATGTTTCGGGCGAAGGTGTGCAACAGGCTTTGCTGAAACTAGTAGAAGGTACTGTTGCTTCCGTACCGCCTCAGGGTGGCCGTAAGCATCCTAATCAGGAATTTATTAATGTAGACACCACTAATATTCTGTTTATCTGTGGTGGCGCCTTTGCCGGTTTGGAAAAAGTTATCCGCCAACGTACTGAAAAAGGTGGTATTGGTTTTGGTGCGGCGGTACATAGTAAAGATGAAAATACCAATATAAGTGAGCTGTTTCAAACGGTGGAACCGGAAGACCTGATTAAATTCGGTTTGATTCCTGAGCTGATTGGTCGTCTGCCGGTAATTGCCACGTTGACGGAGCTGGATGAAGATGCTTTGATTAATATTCTTACTGAACCGAAAAATGCATTAATCAAGCAGTTTCAGGCGCTGTTTGCGATGGAAGGTGTGGAGCTACAGGTGCAGCCCTCGGCATTGCGCGCTATTGCCAAGCTGGCCATGGCACGTAAAACCGGAGCGCGTGGCTTGCGCTCAATTGTGGAAAAAGCCTTGCTGAATACCATGTATGCCTTGCCTGATTTAACTGATGTGAAAAAAGTTGTGGTTAATCAGGATGTGATTGAAAAAGGTGCAGAACCGGAATGGTTACTGGCTGATGGCAGTGCCTATAAGGGTTAAAGCGATAAGCTGAAGTTTTGTAGGTATAAATAAAAAAAACCGCCTGAAATTTTAAAATTCAGGCGGTTTTTTATTTGTTCTGGTAAATCAGGCTTGCAGCAGACGCATGCAGCATAAAGTGCCAGCCTCTAAGTTAATCATGCTGGATTGGTGTATTTCTTTATCTGATAGCTTTTTCAGGCCAGAACAAAGAGCTATGGGTATTACAGGTATCGGCCAAACCACAAGACCTTGCCGATAATCTGCACATCATCGCTTTCGCTATCCAGCCGGATTTCAAAACTCGGGTAGGCATCGTTGGCAGAAATCACATTGACTACATTACCCGGCATAAGCTGTAGACGTTTTACCAGTAAATTGTCGTTGATGCGTAATACATATAAACCATCACGACGGATATAATTCATTTGCTGTACCAGAATGGTATCCCCGTCATTGAGTACACCTTCCATTGAATCGCCTTTAACCGAAATAACAGACAAGCCGCTAACTTCCGGGCTAATCATTGAATTAATCCAGTCTTTGCGAAATGCCATGGTGAACATAGGGGTTTCATTGGTAACCAGACTACCATGTCCGGCCGCAGCCTCAATCGCGTACCGCGGTACATAAACAAAATCATCGGCATTAACCGGATTGCCCAGCGTATCATGTGCGGCCTGAGCAGGCTGTTCAGGAAAAGGCTCTCCTTCTCCGGTTAGCAGCCAGTCGATACTGCATCCTTTTAGTTCTTTAATACGCTTTAAAGTTTCCGCCTTAGGCAAACCGCCTTCATGCCAGATACGGCTGAATCCAGCCATAGTCATATCAATATCTGTGGCAATTTTGGATTGGCGCTCACCCGGCCATAGTGATGCTAGACGGTCTTTGAATGTTTGCATACACAAACTCCAGCAATTTATTAGAAATATCGTCAGTAAATTTATTTTATTATACTTCATTTTTGAAAAAATGAATAGTAATTAAACGTTTAAGAAATTTACCTCTTGAAAATTTATTTTTTTCTAATTATTATAGTAAAAATTAAATAATTAATTAGATTTATCTAAATATAGAGTGGATTATGAAATTATTGAAGATATCTGGGTTGATGGTTTTACTATCGCTGCTAGGAAATATTCATGCTGCACCAGTCAGTGCCACTACACCCTCAACTTTGATTGCTGAGGCTCTGGATTGTCATCATCTGGCACAATTAACCTATACAGAGATGAACTCAGCCCAGATACAAATAGCCAAAAGCTGTGACCAGCATGAAGCGGCGCAGGGCTGGCTCAATATATATGGAAAAATGAACCATACCGAGCTGGCAAAGGCAATGGTATATGAAGCTTCCTGAAACTGGGTGCTACTATTCTGCTGTGACAACTTTATTTGCACCAATTTAATTGTTTTTGTGCACAGGCATACTGATATGGTTTTAAACCAAATGTGTAATATTGGAATAAAAGCCTGATTGATCGAAATAATAGATCAATCAGGCTTGTAGAGAGCCTGAATCAGCATCTGGATATTCTTTGCGCCAGAAGTCAGGCATACTGCAATTAATCTGCTGCTCGATGTTCTAGCTGTGTCAGTAGTTGTTGATGAATACCACCAAAGCTGCCATTACTCATTACCAGAATATGATCGCCCTGTTGTGCCTCGCCAGTAATGGCAGCAATCAATAACTGCATATCCTGAAAAACCGCTACTTTATCCTGTAACGGACTCAGGGCAGCAGCGACATCCCAGTCAACACCACCAGCATAACAATACACTTTATCGGCTTCTGCCAGACTGGCTGGCAGTGCAGCTTTCATGGTACCTAGCTTCATGGTGTTGGAGCGTGGCTCGAGTACAGCCAGAATACGTGCATCACCTACTTTCTGGCGCAAACCGGCAATGGTGGTGGCTATGGCTGTGGGATGATGGGCAAAATCATCATAAACAGTGATATTATTGACGATACCTTTGATTTCCATGCGCCGTTTGACATTTTCAAAACGAGCTAGTGCCGCACATGATTGCTGTACGGAAACACCGGCATGGCGGGCGGCCGCAATAACGGCCAGCGCATTCATGCGATTATGCTGCCCCAGTAGTTGCCATTCAATATGGCCTACTTTCTGTTGCTGATATAGCACATCGAAGCCGCCAGTATCAGAGACTTCGCCTACTTGCCAGTCTTTGCTGGAACCAAAGCCTTCTACCGCAGACCAGCAGCCCTGTTGTAAGACTTCGGCCAATGCTTCAGACTCTTCATTGACAACAATCAGGCCATCACCCGGGATGGTACGAATCAGATGGTGAAACTGAGTCTGGATTGCAGCAAGATTGGGAAAAATATCCGCATGGTCATATTCCAGATTGTTCAGAATTGCAGTACGGGGACGATAATGTACAAATTTACTGCGTTTATCAAAAAAAGCTGTGTCGTATTCATCGGCCTCAATCACAAAAAACGGGCTGCAATCGGCTGTGCCTGTGAATTGTGCTGCTGGGGGTATTTGTGGCAAGCGGGCTGATACGGCAAAATTCTGCGGCACGCCGCCAATCAGAAATCCGGGTGCCAAGCCGGCGTCTTCCAGTACCCATGCCAGCATGCTTGCCGTAGTGGTTTTGCCATGAGTACCGGCCACGGCCAGTACCCAGTGTTGTTGCAGTATATTTTCAGCCAGCCATTGCGGCCCGGAAGTATACGGCAGATTACGATTGAGAATTGCCTCAACTACAGGCATCCCGCGGCGGGCAACATTGCCAATTACATAGACATCGGCAGGATAGCTATCCAACTGTGCTGCCTCAAATCCTTCCACCACATCAATGCCCAAATCAGCTAGCTGGGTACTCATGGGCGGATACATTTTGGCATCGCAACCGGTGACACGGTAGCCGGCCTGCTTGGCAATAGCGGCAATTCCTCCCATAAATGTTCCGCCGATACCGATGATGTGGATATGCTGCATTTTTCTGTCTCTATGCGGTAAAAAGCAGCATTATAGACTGTCCTTATGGTTGCTACATGTATGTTTTTTATTTTCTGTAATTGCACGCTTGTGAAAATAAATTTCACTGTGGGCAAGCAAGTTTTGCATGCAGGTTAATTGATTACTGTCACTATTTAATGATGGCATGCATTTGGTAATTAGAATTTATCTACACTATAAATAATAATTGCTGCCATATAACCAATTACGCTAGATATTATTATCATGAATATCTGATGATATAGCGCTCCAGGATATTTTTTAGATTACCTTTGTGCCATTTTGCTGCAACAATAAAGTTGGGTACTTTAATATGATATTTCTTTTGCTCAAATGTAAATGTTATTTCCCCTCTGAAAATGCCTCTCTTAAAGCTTAAAGCAGAAATTTTGGTCATTGGGATAATGGTTATGGATTCGGTTAAATCTGCACTTAGCGATAAACCAATCAAAATCATTTTTTCTGCATTGAAATAAATAAGCAAATGCTTAATACATAATGTTGCCAGTCCGGAAAATAGTGCATATTGCCACGCTTTGGCATTAATCATGCCATAAATTATTGATGAGCTGTCAAAAGCTGGTAATTGATGCTGTTCAAAATAGGTTTTGATTTGTTCTAGTTTTAAGCCACTGTTCATATGAGTCTCTAGTGTTATTAAGTTGGTATTCTGGATAAATATTCTAATCATGTAGACATGACTTGTATAGCTGATAAGCGCTGAATCAACCAATATAATTATCATATTGGTTGATATGATTAAGCACAGTATTAAGGTTTTGAGTAATGTGTGATTTATGCTGTATACATCTGGCTTTATGATTTTATAATTATCTATGAATTAGGTGTGAATAGAACAGGTTTAGCATCAATTTTAATAGGATAAAAAGCTACCCGCTGTAGGTGTTATGTATCAATGAGTACTGAGAATTTAGTTTATCCACAAGGAAAGATGATTTATGCCGCATTTTCCCTGTTCTTTCGCCAGCCCAGTTATTAACAGGCGTGATGTGCTGGGATAAATACACATTATTCATGTTATTACTGGGATGTTATTGCATATAAACTGTGGATAAGTAATTTAGATTATTGTTACTTATGAATTAAATTTAACTGATTAAATTTTAGGCAACAGCATGGAACAAGACTGGATTTCCTGCTTTCAGCAGGCTAATCAACCTATACATATGGGTATTCGGGTGTATAAATGCCTGTAGCCAGCATTTGAATTTTCTGACAATACCGGCTCGAGCCAATTAAGTTTATAGGTGTGTAGCTTTGGCTTTGCTGCGGGAGAGTGAACACTATCTGCCAGACAAAAGAAAAAGCTGCCTTGCATGCAAGGCAGCCTGAAAGATTGAATACTGAAAATCAGTTTTCAGCTGGTTTGTATTCTTGTGGTGCTTTTTCCAGCAGAGCTTTGATGGATAAACGCACGCGGCCGCGATCGTCGATTTCTAGGGCTTTAACTTTTACTTGTTGTCCTATCTGTAGATAATCGCTGACATTTTTTACGCGCTCGTGTGAAATCTGGCTAATGTGTACTAGGCCATCCTTACCGGGTATTACTGATACAATCGCACCAACATTATTATCCAGAATCTTGATCACTGTACCTTCGTATACTTTGCCTACTTCCACTTCGGCAGTAATCTCTTCAATACGACGTTTGGCAGCTTCACCTGCTTCGCTGGTGCTGGCCGCAATGGTGATGGTACCATCTTCGGCAATATTGATTTCAGTGCCGGTTTCTGCGGTTAATGCACGGATGGTTTCACCACCTTTACCAATGACATCGCGAATTTTATCCTGATGAATTTTCATGCTAAATAAACGCGGTGCATGAGCCGATAATTCCTGCGGGCCTTCTACGGCTTCCTGCATCTGGCTAAGGATTTTCAAGCGTGCTTCTTTGGCCTGAGCCAGAGCAATCTGCATGATTTCTTTGGTAATGCCCTGAATCTTGATGTCCATTTGCAGGGCAGTCACACCGGTAGTGGTACCGGCTACTTTGAAGTCCATATCACCAAGGTGGTCTTCATCACCCAGAATATCGGTTAAAACGGCAAATTTATTGCCATCCAGTATCAAGCCCATGGCGATACCGGCCACATGGCTTTTCAGAGGTACACCAGCATTAAGCAGGCTCAAACATCCGGCACACACGCTAGCCATGGAAGAAGAACCGTTGGATTCGGTGATTTCTGATACTACACGCATGGTGTAGCTGAAATCTTCCACATCAGGCAGAACAGCCAGTAATGCGCGTTTTGCCAGTCGGCCATGACCGATTTCGCGTCGTTTAGGTGCGCCCATGCGTCCTACTTCACCAGTTGAATAAGGCGGGAAGTTATAGTGCAGCATAAAGCGGTCGGTATATTCGCCGCTTAGGGCATC
Source organism: Snodgrassella alvi (assembly GCF_002777825.1). Taxonomy (GTDB): domain Bacteria; phylum Pseudomonadota; class Gammaproteobacteria; order Burkholderiales; family Neisseriaceae; genus Snodgrassella; species Snodgrassella alvi_C. The sequence continues at coordinate 124,579 of NZ_MEIR01000082.1, forward strand.
AATAATCTGCTCGTCACGCTGGGTACCCAAGGTAGCAGTGGCCAGTGACTGGGTTTCACCGCGAGTAAATAAAGCAGAACCATGGGTACGTGGCAATACGCCAGTCTGGATATCAATCGGGCGCACGGTACGGGTATCGCGACCATCGATACGTGGCTGACCTTCGAGAATTTGGCCACGAACCACTTCTTTTTCCAAATCTTTGAAAATACCGCGAATCTGATTGGCGAGTAAGGTATCGGTTTCTTCGGTAATCAGGGCTGCTTCTACCGCTGCCCATGCCTCATCCAGCTTGGCCGTGCGTGCCTGTTTCTGTTTGATTTTGAACGCTGCATCGATGGTTGCACCAGCCAGCTCGCGCACTTGCGCCACCAAGTTTTTATCTGTAGCCGGTGCCTGCCAATCCCATACTTCCGGATTCACTTCGTCGGCAAATTCATTAATGGCACGAATAGCGGCCTGCATTTGTTCATGTCCGAATACTACTGCGCCAAGCATGGTTTCTTCAGACAAAATATCTGCTTCAGATTCCACCATCAGTACTGCTTTTTCAGTACCGGCCACTACTAAATCCAGTTGTGACTGAGCCAACTGGGCTTTAGTAGGATTAAGTACATATTCGCCATTTACATAGCCAACGCGTGCAGCACCAATCGGGCCGGCAAAAGGTACACCTGTTAGCAATAGTGCGGCTGAGGCGCCTAGCATGGCCGGAATGTCTGAATCTATTTCCGGGTCAACTGATACCACCATAGCCACAATCTGGATATCGTTAAAGAAACCTTCTGGAAATAAAGGACGAATCGGACGGTCAATCAGACGGCTGGTAAGAATTTCTTTTTCGCTCTGCTTGCCTTCACGTTTGAAGAAGCCACCCGGGATTTTACCAGCGGCATAGGTACGTTCAAGATAGTCTACAGTAAGCGGGAAAAAATCCTGGCCGGGTTTTACTTCCTTAGCAGCTGTAACCGCCACCAGTACTACGGTGTCACCCATGGAAATTTTTACTGCACCAGCCGCCTGACGGGCAATTTCACCGGTTTCTAAAGTAACAGTCTGATTACCGTACTGGAATGTTTTAATGTGTTTATTAAACATGCTGAACTTTCTGTTCTGAATTTCACAAAAGCCGCACCTGCTAAAAAACCTAACAATGTATACGTAACTACACATCTACATGGGTAGGGTTTCTGGCTGGGCGAAATTTGCAAAATGATTACTAAATTAGGTTTATACGGGGCTGTAGCAGCCACAAATACATTTTGTATTATGGACAAATTCTAACATATATTTTTTACCTTATCGCAAGCGCGATGACAGTCTGCTGGTATATGTCTATTTAATTTATGTGTTTTTAGTCTTTTTATGGCTGAAATGATAATTTTCATTCAAATGTTGATATTTTTTTACAATTATTTGGTATATATTAAACTATCTATTTGTATGTTAGAATAAATTTTATTTATGTCAATCTTAATGGTTCAGTCGGATATGGCTGTACCTATATCAATGTGGAACAATCTATGTCTGAACTTTTATATAAAAAACCAACTGACAGTGATGTTTTGTTATCAGTGGTGATGCATCCGGAAGACACCAATGCCAATAACACTATTTTCGGCGGGCGTATTCTGGCTCTGATGGATCAAGCGGCCTATGCGTGTGCCTGTAAGCATGCACGCGCTGTAACCGTAACTGCGGCTATCAATACAGTTAATTTCCGTACGCCGATTTATGTTGGTGATCTGGTATCGATTAAAGCACGGGTAAATTATGTGGGCAAATCATCCATGATGATTGGTATCCGTGTGGAAGCAGAAAATCTGCTTACAGGGGAAACACGCCATAGTAATTCTAGCTATTTCACTATGGTGGCGATTGATTCTGCTACCGGCAAGCCGCAAGCCGTACCCGGTCTGATTCTGGAAACGCCCAATGAAGTACGCCGTTTTGTGCGCTCATATACGCGTAAAATGGAACAACAGGAAAGTCTGAAAGAATTTCAGGTTAAAGCTTTCCATTTGAATAAAGAGCATCTGGACTGGTGTCAGACTCAGAATGCGCGGCTAAATGCTGATTTGTATAATGAAATAGAATAATGCAGATTTGTTTGCATTTCTCTTCTGCCGGTGTGTAATATTGATTTTTCAGCCTTGATTAAAGGCTATTTGTTCTACTTATCACCATATCCCTGTCTGGTGTTATTGCACAATCGCCAGTATGGATTTGAAATTAATGACTTTAGAGAATTTTTTAGCTATTGGTGACAAATACAAAGAAATTAGTAGCCTTAAAAGATTTGTAATTGCTCCAGCAGTTGAACAAATCAATACCAATACTGATTTTAATATTGATATTTCATTTAGAAAATGTAAGCGCGAAAATGCTGGATACAGCTAAGATTTAACCAAAAACAGGAAGCCAAAGCATTGGCCGATGAAGCTAAAGCAAAGCGTAAAGCCAGAACCATACAAAACCAAGTGGCAAAACAAAATCGCTTGATTATTGATTGAAGAACAGAAGCAAGCTAACCAAGCCAGTGAATAACAAGCAGCAATTGACTGGGAAAATGTTCCGGTTGGCACGATATATCACGACAAGACTGGCAAGCAATGGCAGAAGGAAGTCAGTGGCTTCCTACATTGTTTTGAAAACAATGCCAGTATTCCTCTGGTCAAATCGGTAAAGCTTTAGCATCAGGGGCACTCATACGAAAAGATGTACCAACGTCACAAATGCTAAATCTGGACTGAGTGATGAAGCAAACAGCCATATCAGGGCTGAAATTGCTATAAAGCTGGTTGATAATCCGACAGCATTCAGTCTGGACATGGCTGCCACACTTTATCAGGCAATGACAGGCAAACCATTTTAATTGCGGTGGAATCTGTCATGAGTGGGTAGGAGAATCCTTTGTGATTCGCCGTCCTCCTTATGTGGCGGTTACCGCTAACCCTGCCTATTCCCAAGCGTTTAGCGGCGCTAAGGTTAGTGAGATTCAACTAACATAAGGAAACATTTTAATGTACTCATACAAAAGTAAAATTCTGAACCTTGTCGACATTTCCATACCTGAAACAGACAGTACACAATTAAGCCATGATATTCACCAGGCAATTTGTGAGTTGTCTTATAGCTTGCAAGGTATTAGTTATAGTACTTATGCCGCTGCCTGCTCTTTCTGGCAGAAGATAAAACGTGGCTTGAAACAGGGACGCTAGAACAATTACAAGCTGTCTGTATCATAAGCGAGCTATTAAATTTTATGGTACATACTGAAGCGCGATTAAGTCATAGACTGTAAGCTAAATAACGAAAAAGCCCCGTTTGAGGCTTTATTTAATTTCACAAAGATTTTGCAGCTTGTTTCTGTTCATATCGCGCTATCTCATTATCAAACTCTTGTTTTTCTTGTTTGATCCTTTCAACAACAACGGAATAATCAGTACCTTGTAAATAAGGTGGTGCTAATTCAGGACACAGATTATAGACAAGCATATTTATGTTAATCATATTACCTAAAGCTGTTCCACATGCATGAACAGTTAGATCAGGGTAAAAATGATATTTATGTCGTAGATCAAGAGCAAATTGATCAAGAGCCTTACCTAATTCATTAGCTCTCTGGTTAATCTCAACTAGTTGCTCATGAGAAAATTCTGATTTGTCCATATCCATTACCAATGATGATTCGCCGCCCCGCCAGGTAAGTCAAAAATACCTCCACTATCAGGGTCAAGACAATACGTATAGGCCGCATAACACTGATGAAACCTTATATTAGGAATCAGGCCTGCAGTACAGCAATTATTTTTCTGGTTGAACTGTTTAAGCTGACTTACTGATAAACTCAGCAACCCTGCACTATCTTGTTTTTGATTCTGTTTCTTACTACTCAACATACTAGCTACACTAGAATGCTTTTGGTCGGCAGCGGTAGCAGTTACTGCTGATACATTAAAGCTGCCAGTATTGATAAAGAAATTAAACGCTTTAACATCAAAGCTCCTCCTATTTGCTGGTAAATAAGTAAATTTATAGTAAATAGAATTTAAATATAAATTAATATGTTGAAATTTATTTTGTTTCAATTTTGTCACATACTTGGTTCGTCATCATCCTTATCATTACTCGGCGCAATCGCAACCCTTTTAGTTTTCTTCTGGTCAAGTATCCTGTCGCACTCTCAACCTATTCTATACTGTTGTTTTAAGCTTGTTATAGGCGTTCCGAAGGCTGTCCATGCCTCGGCTAATTGCCATTGTTGCCTGCTCAAAGTAGAAAGGTACGATAAGGTATAAAAAAGCCGTCTTTAAAAAGACGGCTTTTTTGGTCAAACGAGATATGCTTATTTACGCAGACCCAGACGAGCAATCAGTTCGCGATAGGTATCCGGTTTGGTGCGACGGATATACGCCAGCAAACGACGACGGGCACTTACCATTTTCAACAGACCACGACGGCTGTGGTGATCTTTTGGGTTGGCTTTGAAGTGGCCAGTCAGGTCATTAATACGGAAAGTCAACAACGCGATTTGTACTTCAGAAGAACCAGTGTCTCCTTCGGTACGCTGATAATCTTTAACGATTTGTGCTTTTTGTTCAACAGATAACATGTAATTCACTCTTAAAAAAAGCCTTGCGGCAGACAAGTTGGCCAAGCTAACCATGGTGTGATTAACAACTACCAACTCCAGATACGTATTTAATCAGCAGAAGCGGTATTCATCAGGCGCAGTACTTTCAAACGCCTGCTGGCAGCCTGATATTGCACCAGCCCGATAAAGCGCCCATTGGCAGCATAAATACGCAAGGGGCACATTGTGCCATAATTTTGCTCACAATGCACGGACACACCGTGTTGTAACTGCAAAATATCCTTATCTGTCAAGGTTACGGCCGGAAAATGTTGTACCAGTACATCACACGGTAACAGCCAGTTATCGCGTGCTGTTTCATCTATGCTACTGATGGCAGCCAATGAATGTGTTTCTTCAATCGCAAAGCCGGCGGTAGCAGTACGCCGTAAAGCGGTCAGATGCGCTACTGTGCCCATGTGTTTGGCCATATCTTCGGCGAGAGTACGGATATAGGTTCCTTTGCTGCAACGCACATTTATTACCAGTCTGGGAAAGACAAATTCCAAAATATCGATCTGGTAAATAGTTACCTGCCGGCTTTTACGTTCTATGGTGATACCGGCTCGGGCATATTCATACAGTGGTTTACCCTGATGTTTAATGGCAGAGTACATGGGCGGGGTTTGAGTAATTTCACCGCTAAAGGCTGCGATTGCTGCCTGTACCTGCGCCAGCGTAATATTGGTATCAGCAGTAGCCACAACTTCGCCCTCAGCATCGCCGGTACTGGTGGCTACTCCAAGCTGCAAAGTGGCTATATAAGCTTTGTCTGCATCCAGTAAATACTGGGCAAATTTGGTGGCTTCGCCAAAACATACGGGCAATAGGCCAGTAGCCAGCGGATCAAGTACGCCAGTGTGCCCAGCCTTGGCGGCACCATACAGAAATCGCGCCCGCTGTAACGCGCTATTACTACTCATACCGCTGTCTTTATCCAGCAGCAGCACTCCATTAAGGGCGCGTTTGCGCCGGCTAATCTGGTTATTCATAATGATTCTGATGTAATCCGGTTTCAGAGTAATTAAGCGTGCGCATAATAACATGCTTTAACCCATAGCTATGTCGTTAGGACTTTGCTAGCTAATATGATAGAAGCTTCTTACGCTAAAAAAGGCTAATTTTGCATATTAGTTTGTTTTCTTAATTTTAATATGTCTTCTGTTATGCTGGCTCTAGGCCATATTAGTTGATTTTTACATTGATACTAATTCAGTTGGAAATGAATAATTGAAATTTATTATAAATTCTTGTGTATATATTGCATCTGGCAAAAATTAAGTCTTACGCAAATGCTTAGTTTAGAGTTACAATTATTTAAGTTTTACTGCTGGTACTGTACTGATATATCTGTCAGAATTACTGCCAGATATAATTACACTCAATCCTGACTAAAGCAGGCAATTAGCCTGCGTGATGAAAATATTCACATTGTTAAAAGAATTATTTGTCATTTTCATTTAGGATGATGTTTACACTGGTATTGATTCTTTCCGGTGATTAATTTTTTGTTGTACCGGTCTGACTGTCTGATAACAGAAATAAACAGGCCAAACACTTCTATCTTTACTGATGAAAAGGGTTCATTATGAAAGCAGCCGTAGTAACAAAAGATAAAAAAGTTGCCATTCAGGACAAAGCTGTACGTCCGCTGAAAGCCAATGAAGCGTTACTGAAAATGGAATGTTGCGGGGTTTGCCACACTGATTTGCATGTTAAGAATGCAGATTTTGGTGATGTTACTGGTGTTACTCTGGGACATGAAGGTATCGGGGTGGTTACTGCTGTAGGTGAAGATGTTACTTCTTTAAAAGTAGGCGACCGTGCTAGTGTTGCTTGGTTCTTTGAAGGCTGCGGCCATTGTGAATACTGTAATAGTGGCCGTGAGACATTCTGCCGTGAAGTTAAAAATGCCGGTTATACCGTAGATGGTGGTATGGCAGAAGAATGTATTGTGGTTGCTGATTATGCTGTTAAAGTACCGGATGGTTTGAGTTCTGAGGCTGCCAGCAGCATTACCTGTGCTGGTGTAACTACTTACAAGGCTATCAAGGTATCTCATATTCAGCCTGGCCAGTGGATTGCAATTTACGGTTTGGGTGGTCTGGGTAATCTGGCTTTGCAATATGCCAAAAATGTCTTCAATGCTAAAGTGATTGCCATTGATGTAAATGATAAGCAACTGGAGCTGGCACGGGAAATGGGTGCAGATATGACTCTGAATCCTGCCAAAGAAAAAGTAGAAGAAATCATTCAGGAAAAAGTGGGCGGCGCTTATGCAGCCGTTGTTACTGCGGTAGCCAAATCAGCATTTAATTCTGCTGTAGCTTCTGTACGCGCCGGAGGACGTATTGTTGCTGTAGCGTTGCCGGTAGATACTATGGATCTGAATATTCCACGTTTGGTGCTGGATGGTATTGAGGTGGTTGGCTCTCTGGTAGGTACACGTGAAGATTTGCGTGAAGCATTCCAGTTTGGTGCGGAAGGTAAAGTGGTACCAAAAGTAACCTTGCGTCCTCTGGAAGACATCAATGATATTTTTGATGAAATGACTGCCGGCAAATTCACTGGTCGTATGGTAATTGATTTCAAAAATGCCTGATTTTTAGCTAATCAGCAAAAAAGCCATAGTTTGACTATGGCTTTTTTGTTAATAGGAAATATGGTCATTAACAGGCTTCCCCTACCTGTACACCATTAAAAGTATCCTGAGCAGAAGCAAGGCTGGCTACCAACTGCTGTGCTGCCTGAAATTCAGGCGTTTGCATACTGGCAGCGTATTGTGCTGCTGTACCGTGGCCTGCAATCATTTGCCAGCGCTGTGCCAGCCGGCTGGTATTCGGCCAGACAAAACCGTCCAGTAAGTTATCTACCCAGTCTGGCTTGTTGCATACCAGTGCAATATCACAACCAGCGGCAAATGCATGCGCTGCACGCTGTTTAATATTGCCGGCGCTACTGGCACCTTCCATTGTTAGGTCATCAGAAAAAATCACGCCATCAAACTGCATTTTATCGCGCAGAACTTCTTCCAGCCAAATAGTGGAAAATCCGGCCGGTTCGGTTGGGTCAATTTTCGGATATACAACATGTGCCGGCATTAGTGCCGGCATGCCATGATGAATCAAATCATTGAATGGCTGAATATCATCAGCCCATAATTCTTCCCAGCTGCGTTTATCCTCAGGTAAAGTCAGATGGCTGTCGCCACTGGCAGCACCGTGTCCGGGGAAATGCTTACCACAGCAAGCCATGCCGCCACGTGCCAAACCACGCTGCACGGCAGTTGCCAGAGCGCTGACTACGGCTGGCTGCTGATGAAAACTGCGATTTCCGATAACAGCACATTCTCCCCAGTCTAAATCTAGCACAGGTGTGAATGACAAATCTATACCGCATGCGCGTAATTCAGTAGCCAGTACCCAGCCTACTGTTTCAGCCATTTTATCGGCCATTGCTGCGCCATGCTGTTCCCAGCACTGCCCCAAAGTACGCATTGCCGGTAAGCGGGTAAATTCTGGAATAAAGCGTTGTACTCTTCCACCTTCATGATCAACAGCCACTATCAGCTCAGGAGTTCGTAGCGCTTTGATTTCTGCAACCAGCTTAGATAGTTGCGCGCGGGATTGGTAGTTGCGCCGAAATAGAATTACGCCACCAATTGCCGGATGGCATAAACGTTCACGTTCTGCGATACTGAGATGAAACTCTGCTACATCAGCCATAACTGGGCCACGAGCTAATGCTTTCGGTTGTGCTGACAACATAGATTTATTCCAGAAAATATTAAATGAATTAACTGTCTAGCCAGATTGAATGTCGATTTCTCACCACGATTAAGCAATTGTGTACAGAAAAACAGCATTAAAGTGTGAATTATCTGCCTGATTCAACCTAAACACTCAGATCAGCGATAATAGATTGCAATCTAACTATCTATTATGCTGCGTATCATGGCAGTATCAAGGCAATAAACAGTGTGTTACTGGCACGTCTGATTAACAGCGGTACGCTTTTACCACTAGCTTCTAACGCCTGCTCAAAATCATTTTCATCATGCACCAGTTTTTGCCCAACAGCCACGATGATATCACCACGGCGTAAATCTACCTGTGCAGCCAGTCCACTAACTTCTTCTATTACCAGTCCCTTTGTTGTTGCCCGTAAACTCAGACCAAGATGCTTCTCGGTAAAATTGATACCATCATTTGGCACAATAGAACTGGTAGCACTGGATGGACTGGCGATGGCTGGAGACATATCATCCAGTACAACTGTGATTTCTTCTTTTTTGCCTTTGCGCCAGATACCCAGAATAATCTGTTTACCCGGTTGCAGTAGACCAACTTTGACCGGTAAATCACTAGAGCTATCCAGCTTTTCACCGTTTATACTTTCTACAATATCGCCTGTTAACAAGCCGGCCTTGGCTGCTGGACCACCAGCAATCACCTGAGTAATCAGGGCACCATGAGCCTTATCTAAACCAAAAGATTTCGCCAGATTATAGTTAACCTCCTGAATGACTACGCCCAGACGGCCACGCTGTACTTTACCTGTTGTTTTCAACTGTTCAGCCACATTCATGGCCACATCAATCGGAATCGCAAAGGAAATACCCATAAATCCGCCACTGCGACTGTATATCTGTGAATTAATCCCGACTACCTGCCCTTTCAGATTAAACAGTGGCCCACCCGAATTGCCCGGATTGATGGCCACATCAGTCTGGATAAACGGGGTGTAATTTTCTTCTGGCAGGCTGCGCCCTTTAGCAGAAACAATACCGGCAGTCACGCTGTTATCAAAACCAAACGGTGCCCCGATTGCAGCCACCCATTCCCCTACTTTCAGGTCTTTGGGATTTCCCGGCTGCACTACGGGTAATCCATCGGCACTGATTTTTAATAATGCAACATCAGACTGGGTATCAGCACCAATCAGTTTGGCCTGAAATTCACGTTTATCATTCAGTAATACCTTGATGTTGTTCATGCCATTGACGACATGGGTATTGGTGAGGATATAGCCGTCTTTGCTGATGATGAAACCGGAACCAAAATTGAATTCATCATCATTTGCCTGCGGTGTTTGCGGCACCTTAGGTAAAAGATATTTGAAGTATTCGTAAAATGGATCGTTATCAGGCAAAGCATCGGAGCTGATTTCGCTGTCACCATCAATATTGCGATTGTCACGCGTTGCCTGAATATTCACTACCGCCGGCCCCTGCTGGTCAACCAACTGGGTAAAATCAGGCAATAACATGGCTACCTGATTGTTATTGCCATCAGTGCCAGCGGGTATTTCCTTTACAAAACCCTGATTGGAATTTCCTTTACCAAACCAGTGTTGTAACCTGTCACAACCAGCCGTCACTAATAGCAATGACATCATTGCCGTCAACGTATATTTGCGATTTATCCGCATCAACTACCCTATCTTGTTTGTTTTCTTACACAAGCAGTTATCAATAATATTGTATCGAAAAGAGGTGTTAAATTACACAATCACACAGTTAAAATTGTCTTTGCCGGATATTCGCACAAATCGTTAATTAAGCAGCGCTCGCACGCAGGTTTACGCGCCTTACATATATAACGCCCATGTAAAATCAGCCAGTGGTGCGCATCTACTCTGAATTGTTTGGGTACCACCTGCATTAATTTATCCTCAACTTCTCGCACGGTTTTTCCCGGTGCAAGGCCAGTGCGGTTACATACCCGGAAAATATGGGTATCAACTGCAATCGTTGGCTGGCCAAATGCCGTATTCAGCACCACATTGGCGGTTTTGCGCCCAACACCGGGCAAGGCCTCCAACTGCTCCCGGGTTCGCGGCACTTCACCATCATACTGCTGCACCAGAATCTGGCAGGTTTCCAACACATGTTTGGCTTTGGTTTTGTATAAACCAATAGTGCGAATAGAATCCATGATTTTATCCATACCTAAGGCCAGCATAGCTTCTGCCGTTGGTGCTAGCTGAAACAGAGGCACAGTGCATTTATTCACAGACACATCCGTGGCCTGGGCTGAGAGCATCACTGCAATTAATAATTCAAATGGCGAGTGGTATATCAGCTCTGTGGTCGGATGCGGACAGGCAGTCTGCAAACGAGTAAAAATTTCCTTGCGTTTATGTGCATTCATGAGATTTGACTATTATTTGTTTTTTTGTTGCTGACGAAACTGCCAGGGTGCAATTGCTCGCGCATTGTGCCACAAACCAAGGCGTTTTTGGCGTGCCTGAAGCTGGGCATCTTGATAACGGCTAAAACCTAAACGATCCTGCTGTTTTTTGGCAATCGAGGCATAATGCCAAGCATGGCCTTGTTGCACCATCCATAAATTAATATCTACATTATTCAGCATAATTTGGCCAACTTCACGCTGATACTGGTCGACGGCAACAACATTGACAACCACCGGCTTGCCTTCAATGCGTGCCTTTAAGGCGTCACGACTGGCAATCCCGTAGGCCTGTTTGATTTCTGGTGCGTCTATACTAGCCAGACGCACTTTATGCATGTGTCCATCCCTGTCCCTGATATGTACTGTATCTCCATCATGCACGCTATCAACGCTACCAGAATATTGTCCTTTACTGGCTGCTGCCCATTTTGTACCTCTGTTACCTGCTGGTCTGCCATTGAAAATGTCCTGCACAGAACGCACTATGCTATCGGCTTTATAGATCCAGTTTTCTAATGGCGCAATCATGCTGTCCGGTAACCAGACTTTAGCTATCGTCAGACTAACTGCTATCCACAATAGAATTTTACGCCATTTGGTCAAAATTTTTTGCCTTTTATGCATTTATCAAAAAACCATATCTTGAATATGTTTGGCCAAATTAACAGGCTGCCACCAGTTGTTGCCGACTATGCTGCCAACAGGACAGGTACTTCAAACAACAGCAGCCAGTCACCCTTTTTAAGGCAACTGGCTGCGCAGATATTAATCCAAACTATTATTACACACTTCTGCCGCAGCAAATTCAGACTTTGGCCGTTAATACCTGAACGCCACTGCTGCAACCAAGCACCAGCAAATCAGCTGCGTGATGGGTAAACAAACCATTGTCTACCACGCCAGGTATACTGTTAATCGCATCTTCCATTTTAATCGGTTCGTTCAGATTCAGATGAGCCACATCCAGAATCTGATTGCCATTATCGGTGGTAAAACCCAAACGCAACTCCGGCTCACCGCCCAGTTTCAACAGCCTGCGAGCTACCAGTGAACGTGCATTTGGCCTGACCTCTACCGGCAGCGGAACATGACCAAGGCGGCTAGTGTACTTGCTTTCATCGGCAATACAAATGAATTTTTCAGCAGAGCTGGCCACAATTTTTTCATTTAACAATGCGCCACCGCCGCCTTTAATCATTTGCAATAAATGATTAATTTCGTCTGCGCCATCAATATACAAGGGCAAGCCATTGACTTCATTTAGAGTTACTTCAGGAATACCAAAGCTTTTCAGCGCTTCACTGGTCTGGACAGAAGTGGAAACCGCACCTTTGATTCTTTTTCTGCTTTGCGCCAGTGCTTCAATAAAGAAACGTACAGTCGAACCAGTACCCACCCCTAAATATTCGTTTTCCTGTACATATTCCACTGCTTTTTCAGCGGCCTGACGCTTCAGCTCATCTTGTGCTGTCATACTTACTGCTCCTTCTTTACTCTGTTTAGTATTCAAACAATATTTATCTGCATAAAAAATTATAGCTCAAGCGCATATCAGATTAAACTGCTGTCAGTAATACAATGGCCTGAGCTTCAATAGCTTCTTCCCGTCCCAGATAACCTAATTTCTCATTGGTTTTCCCCTTAATATTCACCGCTTCAAGGGGCAAATTCAGATCGGAAGCAATGTGCATTCGCATCTGGTCTATATAAGGACGCAATTTTGGCTGCTGAGCAATCACCGTACTATCGACATTGACTACCCGCCAGCCAGCAGCCTGTACAGCAGCATAAGCACCACGCAACAGCTCACGGCTGTCTGCGTCTTTATTCGCAGCTGCGGTATCTGGATAAAGTTTACCGATGTCGCCTAAAGCCGCTGCACCCAGCAATGCATCGGTAATGGCATGCAATAGCGCATCGGCATCAGAATGACCAAGCAAGCCTTTATTAAAGGGAATATTTACCCCGCCCAGTAACAGCGGCCTGCCAGCTACAAGCTGATGCACATCATAGCCCTGTCCGATTCTTATCGAATTCATTCAACGGTTTCCTGCTGTAAAAAATAGGTGGCTAATAAAGCATCCTGTGCGCTGGTTAATTTCAGGTTACAGACATCACCTGGTATCAGCAGCGGCGCCAGACCAAGTGCTTCCACAGCGGAAGATTCATCTGTTATCACATCAAGATCCGCCTGTGTTAGTGCTCTAGCCAAAATACCGGCACGGAACATTTGTGGTGTTTGCGCCTGCCACAAACCTGCTCTACTCACCGTACAGCATACATGCTGTGCTGCATCAGCCTGCTTCAGGGTATCGGCTACTGGCAGCGCCAGCAACCCGCCTACGGTATGATTGTGTACGGCGGCAAGCAGACGCTGTACCGAATCAGCACTCACACAACAACGTGCAGCATCATGTACCAGTAGCCAGTCATTATCTTGTAAGCCAAACTGCTGCTGTGCATACGTAATACCGTTGCGCACAGTCTGCGCACGCGTAGCACCGCCACAACGCAGAATATGGACATTCGGCGGTAACGCTGCTGCTGGATAGATGGCATCAATATATTCATCCTGTTCAGAAACCACAATCAGCAGTAAATCAATTGCACTGATTTGTGCTAGCCGCGACACGGTATGTTCTAAAACAGTTTTACCAGCCAGATTAACATACTGTTTCGGACAAGCAGCACCAAAGCGTGCACCGATACCGGCTGCTGGAATCAGCACCACATGGCGAGTCATGCAGATTTATCCTCAGTATCCTGTTGCCACTGCCGCCAGACACAGGGCGCGCCAACAATTTTGTCCAACGCCTGCAAATAGGCTTCATGCTCAGCCAGCTCTTCGCTGCTGGGTGTGACTACTGGTAGTGCTGCGTGTTTAATCTGATACTGGCTGCCGGCTGCCTGATTATTGCAGGCAGTGGTTGTAGCCATCAGTTCATCCACCAGACTGAACTGGCTACGCGTCATGGCCAGATAAACTTCACCCAGTAGTTCACAGTCAATCAGAGCACCATGCAGTACACGCTTGCTGCGGTCAACTTCCAGACGCGTACACAATGCATCCAGCGAATTCTTCTGCCCCGGATATCTGTCCCGTGCCATTTTGAGGGTATCAGTGATATCACTGGTAATAGTTCTAGTTTTGGGCATTCCCAGACGGCCAAACTCCATATCCAGAAAACCTTCATCAAACGAGGCATTATGAATAATCAGCTCGGAACCACGTATATAATCAGCAATCTGCTGCGCTACTTCAGCAAATACTGGTGCATTCATTTCGTGCAGCTTTTCCAGCGTAATCCCGTGCACAGCCACAGCCTCCTCCGGGATATCACGCTCAGGATTAACATACAGATGCAAGTTGTTACCAGTAAGACGCCGGTCTATCATTTCCACGCCGGCAAACTCAATCAGACGATCGCCATTGCTTGCCGACAGGCCAGTAGTTTCAGTATCGAGAATAATTTGACGCATATTGATGCTATAAGCGGTTGAATACCGCAGACCTAAAACAACGATAATACTAAAAATCTATTACTGCGCATACCTGCCGGTAACAGGCAGCAGCAGATTTACTTTTCCACCCAGCCGGACTTATCGCAGTAACAGGCTGCATAATCACGAAAGTGGAATTTTAGCAGCATACGCAGGTAAAATCAGCGCATTTTCCAGATAAACGTCATATTAGCGACTAACTAACAACCATAGCCCTATTTTTATTACTATTAAAATCAAATGTATAAATACAAATCGGTGTTATTTTAATAAATAATAATAACTATCATTTGCAATTAGAAACCAATTTGTTTATGATGCACTTATGTTCACGCAACAACACAAATATTGACAGATAACCTGTTGAAGTAGCTGAACATGTAAAACGATTTTAAAATGAATTGTTGCCACGCAACGATTTATTATGGCAGTTAATTATTGGTAGTGGTTTGTGTTCCTTTTTGCGCCCCTTTTTTTCAGGGGCGATTTTTTTTCTGACTATTTAATCAAATACAAGTCTGATTAATCAGTATCTGCGCAGTCATAGGCCAGCTTTCACAGCCAGCGCATAAGCAGATAAATCAGCACCGGTATTACTGCGGCTGATAGCGCCCGGCCATGGCTTGATAAACCAGATTTTCATTCTGCAAAACATTATAACGGTTATTCAATACATTCTGTGCCGAAGAATATTGCGTATTCAATGCATCCAGCCAGTCACTGAGCGGATTGGTACCGTACTGATAGCGCGCATGGTAATAGCGGCTGTTTTTCAAATCGTACTGATATTTCTGCTCAGTATTGGCCAGAGTGACGCGGCTAAGCGTGTATTGCTGGTAATAGCGCGCTACTTCATTGAGCGCCGTAGTTAACGATTGTTCGAAAGTTAATTTTGCACTTTCAAAATCAGCCTTGGCCTGTTTATTTTGCCAGTAGAGGGTTTGCCAGTCGAGAAACGGTAGATTCACATTAACACTTGCTGTACCAACAGGAAAATGCAAAGCTGAAGTAGCCGTATCAGAACGCGAATTAACCACAGTACTCAGGCTGATACCCGGATACCAGCTTCGCCGCGTAGCCTGTTGACTGGCATAGGCAGACTGTAAACGATACTCGGCCGCACGTAAATCAGGGCGATTGGCCAGTACAGACAACGGCACATCCAGATTCACCTCACTAAAATGAATCTGATTTAATGGTGTCGGCCGGATATCTGTTGCTTCATTCGGGCGCTGATTCAATAAATTATGCAAATTTTGCACGACTTCTACCCGGTTCTGTTGCAGTGAAGTCAGGCTGTTTTCGGCATTCAGTAACGATTGTTTGGCATTGGTGACATTAATACTGCTCACCTTGCCCACTTGATACTGTGCCTGAGCAATACGCGCAATCTGCCGGTACTGCTCAATAGTGTCTTTAGTAAGACTGATGGCACCATCGATATAAGCCAGATGAAAATAGTTATCCACCACACTGTTAATCAGCGACAGCCGGCTGGCGGCCATATCCTGCTCACTGGCGTGATAACGCCAGATGGCCGCATTGGTATTGGCACGCATTTTCTGCCACACATCCAGTTCATAGCTCAAGCCAAGCTGTCCGCTAAAGTTACGGCTAGACTCACCGCCATGTTTCAGGTCTTTAGAGCTGCTGGCACCAAGTGAGCCATTGGCTTTGGGAAATAAATCCACACCAGTCAGCCGGGCACTGTAGCGCGCTTTTTCTGCGGTCAATGCCGCCTGACGTAAATCAGTATTATTGGCTAGCGCCGTACTGATTAACTGATTCAATGTGGCATCCTGATAGATTTCCCACCAATTTGCATTAACCTGATATTGCGCAGCAATTTCTCCACTGCTTAGCATTCCGGCTTTACGCAGACTTCGCTGCGGATAGGAAGTATGCGTAGCACAGCCTGCCAACAGTACGCTTAAACTGAGCACCAATACAGCGGTGCTGCTTTTCACAAAAATATTTTTCATCATGATTACTTTAAATTCTAGCGACAACCGTACCCAGCCCGATAATTCCAGCTACCGCAAACATCCATCTACAGCTGCTACTGTCGAAAAAAGCAGACTTAATCACGAGACAATGCATCAATCGGATTCAGTTGCGAAGCCCGTTTGGCCGGCATAAAACCAAACAATACCCCAATCACAGTAGAACACAGTACCGCCATTACAATAGAAAGCGTTGAAAACGACATGGCAAAATCGGTGGCCACAAGATTAAATAGCATACTGATAGCAAAAGAAAACAATACGCCTACCACCCCGCCAATCAGACAAATCAGCACCGCCTCAATCAGAAACTGCTCAAGAATATTGTGCTGACGCGCCCCGATAGCCATGCGGATACCAATTTCCTTTACCCGCTCAGTTACCGACACCAGCATGATATTCATCACCCCAATACCGCCCACTACCAGTGAAATCAAGGCAATACTGGAAATCAGTAAAGTCATGGTGCCAGTGGTGCTTTCAATGGTCTGCTTGATGGTATCGCTGTTACGGGTAAAAAAGTCTTCCGTACCATGACGTGCTTTCAGCAACTCAATAATGCCTTTTTCGGCCGTTTGCGAATTAACATTATCTTTTACCTTTACCGTTACCGAAGTAATGTATTTCGAGCCGGAAATTCGATTCATCAGCGTAGTATAGGGGGTATAGAGTTGTAAACTGTCACTATCCATAAAGCTATTATTGTTTGGTGCTGTCACCCCTATCACCCGCAATGGCCGTTTATTAAACAAAATCACCTGCCCCAGTGGATTAGTGCCGTCTGCAAACAGCTTGTTTTTGGTATTGTTATCAATCACCACCACTTGACCATTCTGAGTAACATCATCTTCATTAAACAGGCTGCCAACAGCAATTTTAATACCGCGTACATCGAAATACTGGTCACCGACTCCATATAGCTGCGCAGAAAGTGACTGATTATCATATGTTAACGTGCCACTGGTACTTACTCCCGGAGTAACACTGTCAACATAATCCTGCTGTTTCAATGTTTCCGCATCGCCCACAGTCAGGGTTTTAATCCGGGATGAACGGCGATCGCCAAATCCATAGCCGGGATAAACCGTAACCGTATTTGTGCCCATAGCATTAATGTTTTCCAGAATTTTTGCCTGCGAACCACGCCCCAGCGCCACCACCGAAACCACCGAAGCAATACCGATGATAATCCCGAGCATAGTGAGAAAGGAACGCATCTTATGCGCCATAATTGCCTGAATAGACATGCGAAACGACTCAAATAGCTGGTCGCGGTAAAAATGCCAGGAATTATGTTCTTTAATACTTTCAATATTGCTAAGGGGAATGTTTGTATTCTTACTATGGTCGGCAATAATGCGCCCATCGCGAATTTCAATCACTCGGTTGGCATTGGCGGCAATCGTCGGATCATGAGTTACCATTACAATGGTATGACCTGCATCATGCAGTTTGTGCAGAATTTCCATCACATTTTGCCCGCTGCCGGTATCAAGTGCACCGGTAGGTTCATCAGCCAGGATGATTTCACCACCATTCATCAGCGCTCGAGCAATACTGACCCGCTGCTGCTGACCACCAGAAAGTTCGCTGGGACGATTTTCTTCCTTACCAGCCAGCCCGAGCTGCGCCAGCAATTCATCTGCCCGTTTCAGCCGTTCACCATGTTCCATACCCGCATACACAGCCGGCAAGGCCACATTTTCTCGGGCAGTTAACGAACTGAGCAAGTTATAACGCTGAAAAATAAAACCAAAGCTACGACGGCGCAAGGCAGCCTGCTCATCCGCAGTCATGGCCGCAGTTTCCACACCATCAATCCTGTATGAACCGCTGGATGGCACATCCAGACAACCAATGATATTCATCAGGGTAGATTTACCGGAGCCAGACTGGCCGATAATGGCCACAAAATCGCCTTTTTCGATACTCAGGTTGATATCTTTAAGCACCTGTACCCGGTTTTCACCATGGCCAAACCAGCGATTGATTGCCTTAATTTCCAATAAACTCATGACTTACATTCTCGAGCCGCGCATTTTCGGGTCTTTACTAACGCCATTTCTGGCTTCAGCACTGCTTAATGACGACAGCACCACCTGATCACCTGCATTCAACCCAGATTTCACTTCTGTACGCATACCATCAGTAATACCAGTCTGAATCTGTTTTTCCTGTATCTGCTGGTCATTGCCCAATACCTGCACTACTTTTTTGCCTCGTCGATGCTTGATAGCCTGATTGGATACTGTGAGTACATTAGTGGCAGATTTCACCAGTATATTATTCTGAGTAGTCATACCAATATGCAGCGCACCGTCATCATTCGGAACCAGTGCGCGGGCATAGTAATAAATAGCCGTATCGGTGGTGTCAGTACTGGTGTTGTAACCACCTTGCGACATTTTGGTTAAGCCCGGGTCTACCGCTTCCAGTGTAGCATTACGCACCTTACTGTTATCGGCCAGCGTAGTGAAGGTTAAATGCATGCCCGCTTTAACCTTATTCATGTCTCCCTCTGCAATCTGCATTTTATTCAGCATTTTGCTCAAATCGGCCAGTTGAACAATAGTCGGTGTATTCTGGCTGGAATTTACCGTTTGCCCTTCTTCTACCGGAATGGAAACCACTGTGCCATCCATCGGCGCGGTAATACGCGTATAGCCCAAATCTGCTTCGGAGGTATTAATCGCAATCTGGGTTTGCCGAATCTGAGATTTCAGCTCAGCCACATTGGCGCGTGCTGCGGCCAGATTGTCTTGTGCGTTATCAAAGTCTGCTTTGGATGTAGCATCCTGAGCCATTAGAGCCTGTTCGCGGCTAAATGCCCGCTGCTTCATTCTCAAAGCGATTTCAGCCGATACTAGCTGTGCCCGGTAAGTATCCAGCTTGGCTTTATTGGTATTGAGCGTGTTTAACTGGGTGGTAGAATCAATATCCGCAATCAAATCGCCCTTTTTCACCTGCTGACCCAGTTTGACATACAATTTTTTAATCTGGCCTGACGCCTGTGCACCCACGTCAACTAGCTGAGCTGCAGCAATTTCACCAGTAGCATTGACTGTCTGGCTTATATCACCGCGGCGCACCTCATCAGTAACAAAATTCATCTGGTTTTTAGGTTTGAAAAACAGACTCCACAATACTGCGGCCAGCAGCACCAATACCAGTAACCACACTACTCTTTTAACCCATTTTTTTTTCATCTGCTTCATTATCCGTATAACACTCAAGCATTTTTGCCTTAATTAATACATAGTGGCAAAAGATTAAAATTGTAAAGGATGCAAACCATTCCCATCAATATATCTTTCAGATATAGCCGTAAGTCTGCTATAAGACAGGTAAAATACAGCGTTTATTAACCATTATTTACCTTAGCCGAAATTTTTCTCATTCTGCACAGAATTAAAACCCATTATGCTTTGACAATGCCAGCACAACTGATTAAGCTGCGCAGCTTTGCATTCACGGCATTGAAAATAAACACTAACCGTTTACAATCAAATCTATAATGTACAGCATCTGCATACTGACAAATCATTCCGGCATATATCAGAAAGCAGTTTGGAATATACAATAATGACTAATTCAACCATTCGCCGTGCAGTGTATGCCGGCAGTTTCGACCCACCTACCAATGGTCATTTATGGATGATTCGTGAAGCACAGCCATTGTTTGATGAGCTGACTGTTGCTATCGGGATTAATCCAGAAAAAAATACTACATATTCAATTGAAGAACGTAAACAAATGCTGCGTGCCATTACCGCCAATTTTCCCAATGTAAAAATATCCTGCTTTGAGAATCAGTATTTGGTGAACTATGCGCGCAGTATAGGGGCGGATTTTATCGTACGCGGCATTCGTACTGCCTCAGATTATGAATATGAACGCTCCATGCGGCATATCAATCATGATTTACAGCCGGATATATCCACCATTTTTCTGATGCCACCTCGCGAATATGCCGAGGTTTCCTCAACCATGGTAAAAGGCATGGTAGGCCCGCAGAACTGGCAGGCCATGATACGCCGCTATGTGCCTGATGCTGTTTATGAAAAAATCATGCAAGATCATATGTACCATGAACGTTGAACATTGCACTACAATCAAAATCCATAACCATCAGAACCACAAAACCTTAGCTTTAATACTGGTTTAGCATTTAGTTTCTATAATATATAGCTTTAATAATGGCTTCTAATCCTGAGAAGAAGCCATTATTCGCAGACAGGATTTTTCATAACATTGCTTTCTGCCCATCTGTTTTCCCTGTAAGTGGGGTAATCGTGCTGTACGCACTGGCTGAAAAATGCTATCGTGCCAAATCCACATTCCGTTGTTACCTTTAGTATATTAACATAGCTGTAATGTAGTAGCTTAACACCAGCTATGCGAAATATCATCAGTACACGTACTGTATTTTCGTCCCGTGCGTTTCATAGCCAGGTTATAAAATAAGTACGCCACTTTACAAAAACTCTACCACTGCCATACAATCATTTTAATATCTGATTCTATTCCTTATTTCGTTACAGTCGTACTGGCCTGAACCGTATGACAAATTTCTTCTGTCTTACGTATCAGCAGATAAGTATTCTTACCATCACATCTATAAGGAGTAGCAGCACATGGCTTACCAATCTATTAATCCGTTTAACAACGAACTCATTAAAACCTTCACCAATCACACTGATGCCGAAGTAGAAAGCGCATTGACTCAGGCCTATGCCTTGTATCAGTCAGCGTGGGCTCAACCAGAAAACATTGGCGACAGACAGGCCTTGCTGCGCCGTCTGGCTGATGTCATGACCATGCATCAGGACAAAATTGCCCGTACCATCACACTGGATATGGGTAAACGTCTGGCAGAAAGCCACAATGAAGTTACCAGTTGCATTGACATAGTACAGTACTATGCTGAGCAGGCTGCCGAACTACTTAAACCGGTAGCCTATCCTAGCAAACTGGGCAAGGGCTGGGTAGAATATCATCCTATTGGCATTATTCTGGCTATCGAACCGTGGAATTTTCCGATTTATCAGCTAATTCGCGTGATTGCTCCGGCAATAGCAGTGGGTAATCCGGTAATGGCCAAACACGCCAGCAATGTACCGCAGTGCGCGCAACTGGTAGAAGATTTGCTGCGCGAAGCCAATGCGCCGGTTGGCGCCTATACTAATCTGTTTGTCAGCCCAGATCAGATTGCCATCATTATCAGCGATCAACGAGTACAGGGTGTAGCCTTAACTGGTTCCGAAGACGCCGGCAGTATTGTGGCCGGACAGGCTGGTAGCAAGCTGAAAAAGGCTACCATGGAACTGGGCGGCAATGATGTATTCGTAGTTACAGACGATGCCGATGTAGTAACTGCTGCACATACCGCAGTAGGCGGCAGATTGTATAACGCCGGACAGGTATGTACTGCGGCAAAACGTTTCATCGTACATGAAAAAGTGGCAGAGCAATTTATTAAAATTGTTCAGGAAGATTTTGCCAAAGTGGTAATGGGCGATCCACTGGATGAAAACACCACGCTGGCACCACTTTCCTCACGTAAAAGCAAGGACAATTTGCAGAAACAGCTTGATGTTGCTATCGCTCATGGTGCTAAAGTATTGTGCGGCAATCAACCGGCTGAAGGTAATTTCTTCACCCCTACCTTGATTACCGATATCAGCCGCGACAATCCTGCCTATTTTGAAGAATTCTTTGGTCCAGTAGCCCAGCTATATGTAGTTAAAAATGACGATGAAGCCATTGCACTAGCCAATGATTCCCATTTTGGTTTAGGTGGCACCATTTTCTCCACAGATATTGAACGGGCGAAAAAGCTGGCCTCCCGAATTGAAACCGGTATGGTATTTATCAACCGTATTGGCGACTCAGTAGCCGAATTACCGTTTGGCGGAGTAAAACGCTCCGGTTTTGGACGTGAACTAAGTGATTTAGGCATTAAAGAGTTTGTTAATCACAAGCTAGTAGTCATTTCTCAGAAATAATTTATCCGTTTTACCCGTTTGAAAAAGCAGTCTGTAACTACAGACTGCTTTTTTTAGCGGATGAAAAAGTGCATTCCAGATAATCACTTCTGTACATTAAATTCCACATTATCAGGCAAACCTTTCGGCACAATCAATAACAAAAACGAATGCATCTGATAGCTCAACGCAGCGCCAGAACGGATATGCAGATTTAATACCAGCTTGTTCTGAACTCGGTTTAAAGCTTGTGGTATGATATCTAGCTGCTGTTGCACTACTCCTGCATCAAATACCAGCACATCCTGAGTGGTGAAATCTATTGGGGTTGGCGTTCCATTTCTGCCCATGGTTGCAGCCATAGCAAAATAACGCGCAAACTCTTCTGCTGAAGTAATATGCCGCGGCACAGGCTCAGTTATTGTATTTTTAATAAAGTAATTTCTAGCCTGTTGGTAAGAAACCGGTATTGCTGTTTGATTCATTCCCTGAACCGCACCAGTGGCTGGCAGAGTGGCTGAATAACTACAACCACACAACGAACCAGCCAGTAACAAACCAGACAGCATCGAGTAAACACAACAACGCATGGCATATCTCCTGTCAAGTTCAGTAAGAACAACTACTGCTTAAATGCCAGCCATGCCAGAGTCAGCCAGCCAGTTATCATTAATACCCCACCAACCGGCGTAATCGCCCCCAGCCAACGAGGCAGCCCCAAAGCCATCAGATACAGCGAGCCACAAAAAATAATCAGCCCCAGTTGCAACAAGCAAAATGGAGTTTTAACCACAAATGACGGCACAGCTTTTACCAACACGCCCAATGCCAGTAAACCCAGCGCATGCCAGAAAAAATATTGTGTGGCCGTATGCCACCATTCTAGTTGCTGTGAACTAGCCATATGTTTTAACCCATGTGCTCCGAATGCCCCTAGCATTACCGCCACAGCCAGATTAAACGCTGCCGTACTTAACCACATAAATATCCCCATACTATTAAACTAACCAGTAAATCCATACAGCTTAATGCTGATTAGCTATTCAACCACATTATTTAACCAGACAATCACAGTATAAAAGCACAATCTCGGATAACAAACCACTTTACCGGTCAACCTTTAAATCATTCAGCAATGGCCATTGCAAATCAGTATTCATCATAGCGGCTGTCAGATTGCCCTAACAAACAATAAAAAACTGACCAATCCGCCAGATTAGTCAGTTTTCAGCATTCAAACTTATATTAACTTTTCATCATATTATTTACAGCTGATACCAGCAATTTGTGGCGCTTTCGCCGTACCCACCTTAATTACACAGCTGGTATTGCTGCTGCCAGATACAGTCAGATTACCGGCAGCCAAATTCATACTCAAGGGTTCTTTCACACCCATTTTCACCGCAGTGCTGGCCAACTTCTGCACATCTTCCGGCGCATAAGCAGTATTATTAGCCGCTATCTTGAGATCCTTGGCACCAGCACTTATCGCTACCAGCAGTCCTAAAGAAAGCATCAGGCTATTACGTATCAATTTATTCATCGGACTCCTTTCCGAAGAGAAAATCCACTAAACATACTAAAACAAAAGCGTAAGATTTTCCAGTAAAATTATTGCAACTTACCTCAAGCAAACAGCAATTAGCTTACTGCGACAATAAATGTTCTGGTTAATACCAGCATTATCACCCTAGCTACAAATAAAAAGGCTGTATACCCAACTTACAGTATACAGCTAACTAAAGAAAATTTTAAATCAAATGAATAATGTGTATCAGCGCAAACTAAATCAGCATATCATTCTCTGTCATTGTGATTGCTAGTCTAGTGCATCCCTGTCCTGCTGATATTCACCCCATAAAGCATTTACCACCCCCAACAGTATGGCAAAACCAATTCCTAAACACCAGGCAAAATACCACATAAATACTCCTTGATTTGTGCTTTTCTTGCCAGCCACAGCGCCGGCAGGAAAAGCCTTTTTTAATATGCACTGTGATCGTTCTTGCGAATCATCTCACTGGTTACCTTACCGCGCATTACCCGATAACACCAGCTGGTATAAAACAACACAATCGGCACAAAAATAATTGCTGCTACCAGCATCACGGTTAAGGTAAATTCACTGGAACTGGCATCCCACACCGTCAGGCTGGAACGCAATTCAGTACTGGACGGCATGATAAAAGGAAACATCGCCACACCGGCTGTACCGATTACCCCGGCCAGCCCCAGCGCAGACGACCAAAAAGCTATAAAATTTTTGCCATTCTTAGCCAGTAACCATGCCAGAATAAAGCCCACATACGCCAGTACAGGAATCAGTAATAACAGCGGATATTGCTGAAAATTATGCATCCATGCACCAGCAGCAGTCACCACCTGCTTATGCAGTGGATCGGGAGCAGCAGCCGGTAAATAGCTTCCGGCCACAAGGCTATAACCCTTGATGCCTAAATCAATCCAGATACCGGCCAACGAAAACGTTATTACTACCACAATCAATGCAATTGTACTGGCTCGCAGCGCACGTTCTCTCACCACATCCTCAGTACGCAAAGCCAGATAGATTGCACCATGGAAAATAATCATAGCCGCAGATACCACACCACACAACAGACTGAACGGGTTAAGTAGCGCCCAGAATGTGCCGGTATAGAAAGAACGCAAATCATCATCAAAATGAAACGGCACCCCCAGCAGCAAATTGCCAAAAGCCACACCAAAAATCAACGGTGGCACAAAACTGCCGACAAACAATAACCAGTCCCAAGTCGAACGCCACAGAGAGTTATTGATTTTACTGCGATAATCAAAACCTACCGGACGAAAGAACAAGGCCCACAACACAGCCATCATTGCCCAGTAGAAACCGGAAAAAGCAGTTGCATAGGCATAAGGCCAAGCTGCAAAAATAGCCCCACCACCGGTAATAAACCATACCTGATTCCCATCCCAGTGTGGTCCTACCGTATTAATAATCACACGACGCTCATTATCGTTTTTGCCTACAAACGGAAGCAGAGCACCTACACCCATATCCTGTCCGTCCATAATAGCAAAACCAATCAGCAAAACACCCAGCAACAACCACCAAATGAATTTCAATACCGGATAATCTAAGAATTCCATGGTCTACTCCTAATGCTGTGCTTCATTGGCATAACGTCCTGTGCCCAGCGAACCTGGTCCCTGACGCGAGAATCGTACCATCAGATACACTTCCACAATCAGCAATATCGTGTATAACGTCACAAACCCAAAAATCGATCCCCAGATATTGGCTGCGGTTAACGAAGAAACAGAAAGATTGGTTGGCAGTACCCCATATACCGTCCATGGCTGGCGGCCATATTCCGCCACAAACCATCCGGCTTCACAGGCTAGCCATGGCAATGGCAAACTCCAGAAAGTCCACTTGAGCAGCCAGCGTTTTTCAGCAAAATTATTTTTAACCGAAGCATAAAAGGTCACAGCCATCAACAACAGCATCAGAAAACCACACAGTACCATGATGCGGAAACTCCAGAACATCGGCGTCACACGCGGAATAGTTTCTCGTGCTGCATGTGCAATATCCGTTTCCGTAGCCTGACGCACATCTGGCACATAAGATTTCAGCAACAGACCAAAACCCAAATCATTACCATATTCTTTCAAAGTGGCCTGTGCCTGTTCATCAGTACGGTTTTTCCGCAATGCTTCCAACGCAATTACCGCTTCACGACCATTGTGGATACGCTCAATATTTTCAGCAATAATTTCTTTAATCCCTGGAATCTGCTTATCCAGCGACCGAGTACCAATTAATCCCATTGCCCACGGAATTTTTACCGCAAAATCATTTTTCATTGCCTGCTCATTTGGTATAGCAATCAGATTAAATGAAGCCGGAGCCGGTTCAGTTTCCCACATTGCTTCTAGCGTAGCCATTTTGGTTTGTTGCGATTTACCAACTGTATAGCCAGACTCATCACCGAGCACAATCACCGACAGAATCGAAGCCACACCAAAAGCAACAGCAATACGGAAACTTTTCTTGGCAAATTCCACATCCTGACGTTTTAACAGATACCAGGCAGAAATAGACATCACAAAAATCGCACCGGTTACATAACCTGCAGAAACCGTATGTACAAATTTGTTCTGCGCTACTTCATTGAGAAAAATATCCGCAAAACTAGTCATTTCCATACGCATGGATTCAAAATTGAAATGTGCACCTACCGGTTCTTGCATCCAGCCATTAGCCACCAGAATCCACAATGCAGACAGATTAGTGCCCAAAGCCATCAGTACGGTAACCATAAGATGGCCAGGACGACTTAGTCTTTCCCAACCAAAAAAGAACAAACCCACAAAGGAGGATTCCAGAAAAAAAGCCATCAGCCCTTCAATTGCCAATGGCGCACCAAATATATCACCCACATAATGAGAGTAATACGACCAGTTGGTACCAAACTGAAATTCCATCGTAATCCCAGTTGTTACCCCCAGAGCAAAATTGATACCAAATAACTTGCCCCAAAAGCGCGTCATATCCTTGTAAATCTGCTTGCCAGTTAACACATAAACCGATTCCATAATTACCAGAATCCAAGTTAGCCCCAGTGTCAGCGGCACAAACAAAAAATGATAAAGCGCAACCAGCGCAAACTGCAGTCTTGACAGTTCTACCAAATCCATAGCTTTGTTCCCTGTTCTATATTAAAAACTTTTATTCAGTTATTACACTTACAGTGGCAATTACCAAACCATCCTAGTTTAATATAACAAAATGCTCTATCTAAATCGGGAAGATTAAACTTGGAATAAAAATTTCCTGATACAAATCCATATTCAAGCTTACAGCAAAAAAGCAAAAATTAAAATAAACACAACACCTATTACATATAGACAACTAATTTTTTACATTAACACTACAAATACCACATACATATAATCATAAATTATAAAACAACGGATTTCTTAATATTTATCCATACATAATTAACTTGATTTAAATCAAACTACACTCTATTTTTCAAAAAAAAACAGCCACAATGTGGCTGTCAGAAAAAATAAATAAGCTAAACAGTTTATCAGGGTTAACTTCAACCCACATCCAACACCTGCGCATCCGGCCATGGATTCACCTGATGGCTGGCCACAATCAGAATTCCATGCTGCTGATGTCGCTTCAGCATTGCAGCCAGCGCCGTTTGAGTCTCTTCATCAATACCGGCAAAAGGTTCATCCAGAATCATCAGCGCATAAGGCTGCAACAGCAGACGCGCCAGTGCAATCCGCCGCGCTTGCCCGCCAGATACAGCCGCACCATATTCACCCAATGGCGTATCCAGCATTTCAGGCTGATTTTCAGCCCATGCTGCCAGCCCAACACTGGCTAATACCGCCCATAACTCATCCTCAGTGGCCTCCGCCTTACCCAAACGCAGATTTTCGGCCAGAGTCAAATCAAATATATCAAGCTGCTGCGCCAGATAGGCTACCTGTCCCTGCCATTGCCAAGCCGAAAATGGCTGCCGATTACAGTACAGCTCACCACTTTCAGGTTGCAGCTCATCTGCCAAAACCGCCAATAGCGTTGATTTTCCTGCTCCCGATGCTCCTTGTAACAGCAGAATATCGCCATTAGTTATCTCGAAACTGATATTTTCGGCACCATTCAACGCATCCGGCCAGCGCGCGCATATTCCTCGCGCCTGCAAATGTAATGCTACCGGCAAGGCTGGTTTAGCAAGCTCCTGCAATGCCTGAGCTGGCACAAGAGCATTCAGACGCGCACAGGCTGCCCGACACAAGCCATATGTCATCATATTCATACCCAATAGCAGCACCAGTTCCGCAAACCCAAACACAGCCAGCAACAAAGCCAATAATATCGCTACTGATAAACCGCCATAACCTAACTGTAAGCTTCCCTGCCACAATAAAATTGCCGCCGCTACAGCCAGACATACTTGTTGTAACAGCACTACCTTACCTGCCAGCCGCTGCTGGCGTAACTGGCCACTGACATAAATCCCATCTTCAGCAAAAAAAGCAGTAGCAAAACGCGGCCATTGCTGCCACTGCAACAGAGCGGTTAACACTTCCAGTGGTTGCAGCAAAGCTGCGCGTCGCTGCTCAGCCTGTGCAGCCTGCTGCCTGCCCCAGTTTTGTCCGCACCAAGCTGCCACAGCGGGAATAACAACTGTTGCCAGTAATAAAGGAATACTCAGATACAATGCCAGCAACCCATTGGCCACAATCGCGGTTAGGCCAAGAATGCACAGCAGCATAATTAGTGCCCATAGCCATGGCAGTACCACATTCAGCGGCCAGTTATTAAGAAGTTCAATATCACTGAGCAAACGATGCATCTGGCGCACAGATGCAGATTGCTGCTTACCTGCTGCCAAACGGGCAAACAGGCTACTGCGTAAATCAGCCAGCAAACCCAGTACCGCATCATGCGCTTCTAAACGCTCACCATAGCGGCCGGCAGTGCGCACAATAGCCAGCAAACGAATAATCCCTGCTGGCGTAAAATAATTAAATGTATAGGCTGTTGCCAAACTCAGCAGTCCAGCCAGCCCGGCAGCAGTAATAAACCAGCCAGATAAAGCCAACAAAGCAATACTGGCAATAGCCGTTGTCTGCCCTAACAGCCACGCCAGTGCCCAGACACCCTTGCGGCTCAGTAAAAGATTCGATAATTTTAACTGCTGACCCGCCCATAACAAATGATAACGCTTCATCATAACTGCTCCTGCTGGCCAGACAACATAATCTCCCGATCTACCCACGCCGCGTAGCTGACATCATGACTAACCAGCAGCACCGTCTTGCCGATACTCAAGCGCGCCAGCAACTGCATAATATCCGCCGCAGTCTGCGCATCCAGATGAGCTGTTGGTTCGTCCAGCAGCCACAGTGGCGCATTGCGCAACAACATTTGCGCCAGTGCCAACCGCTGTAATTGCCCGCCAGACAAGCCCCGGCCGCGCTCCCCTAGTAACGTAGCCATTTGTTTGGGTAAACACTGTACCAGCTCCCACAGCCCTACCTGCTGCAACACCTGCTGCAACTGTTTATCGGTAGCATCGGCACAAGCCAGACGCAGATTTTCTGCAATTGATAATGGCAGAATCGGCGGAGTCTGCGCTAGATATGCCACCGATTGCCGCAATAGCGGCAGATTCAGTTCAGCATAATTATACTGATTGATCCATAAAACACCCGAGTAAGGCGCAAACCCCAGCAAAGCCTGCAATAAACTGGATTTACCACTACCACTTGCTCCGCTGAGCAAAACACGTTCGCCAGCTTGCACACTGAAACTAAATTGCGGCAAACGGATACGCTTATCCCGTCCATACACCACCAGACTTTCTGCTTGCAAGCACGGGGGAGCCTGTAACACAAAATCCACCTTAGCAGAAACAGCGGCCACATTATTTGCTACCTCACACAACGGAATTAATGCTTCTGCCGCTGCCTCGGCCTTGGCCTTATCATGATAATCTGCCCCAAGCTGGCGCAGCGGCGCATAAAATTCCGGTGCAAGCAATAGAATAAACAGTGCGCCCTGATAAGGCACCGGGATCTGACCATTAGCCCACGGCAACACTCCCAGCAATCCTAGCCCCAGATAAACCGCCACCAGCGCAATCGCCAGAGCTGCAAACAGTTCCAATACCGCAGTAGACAGAAAAGCCAGACGTAATACCGCCATGGTGCGCACCCGATAAGACTCGGCAGCCGAATCAATGGCCTGCTGAGCCTGTCGCTGTGCCCCTAAACGGCGTAATGTCGGCAAACCACGTAACAAATCCAGAAAACGCCCGCTTAAAGCCGCCAGAGCAGACAACTGCGCCCGGTTTTTACGTGCCGCCGCCTGCCCCAGCAAAATCATAAAAACCGGCACCAGCGGCGCAGTCAGCAGCAGCAGAGCAGCAGCAAACGGACTATAAAAACATGTTACCACTGCAATCAGTAACGGCATCAATGCCGCCAGCCGCTGTTGCAGTACA
Organism: Snodgrassella alvi; assembly: GCF_002777825.1. GTDB lineage: Bacteria > Pseudomonadota > Gammaproteobacteria > Burkholderiales > Neisseriaceae > Snodgrassella > Snodgrassella alvi_C. Next base: position 154,915 of record NZ_MEIR01000082.1, read on the forward strand.
TAACGGCTGAAATAGCCATCCAGAGCATCTACCTGTTCCAGCACCAACGTTGACAGTGCACCATCACTACCATACTGGCTGCGTTCTGGCCCCAGAAAAGCCAGTGCTTTTAATAACTGGCTGCGCAACTGCAACCGTATTGCTACACTAGCGCGCAACAACAGCCGCTCCCGGACATAATTCAACAACGGCCGCAACAACCAACAAACAAGCAGATAGGGTAAAAACTGCCATAATGCCACAACCACCTGCTCACCATTGAGCCACAAAGCAAACAGATTGGCCAAAAGCGCACTTTGCACAATAATCAGTATTGCCACAGTAATCATCAGTACCCATGCCAGCCGGAACGAACGACGTTGCTGCTTTTGCCACAAACGCAGATAAAACCGTGGCGTGGGTGGGTATAAATTCTGTCTAGCCAACCTGCTTTCCCCTTTACACAAAACCGTCAAAACATTTTGTCCAAAACTATACTGTCACAATCGCCTGCCGCGAAACCCGCCCAAGCTGCCAGTGCTGCACTGCCCAGCCAAGCAAATCAGCCATACTATCCACTTGCGGAGCCTGCGGCAGCCCAAGATAAACCAGAACCTGCCGCAATAAGGCCTCGCGTTTGCGCAGATCCAATGCTGGCGCCTGCGTCTGTTTCGACCATTTCTGTCCCAGCGTATTGGTTAACAGTGGCAAATGGGCATAGTTGAGCTGAGGCAAACCCAGTAACTGCTGTAAATAAATCTGGCGCGGTGTAGAAACCAGCAAATCCTGCCCGCGCACCACATGATTAACACCTTGCGCAGCATCATCCACCACCACAGCCAACTGATAAGCCCAAAAACCATCAGCCCGCAACAACACAAAATCACCCACATCACCGGCCAGATACTGCTGCTGCCAGCCCTGTATCGCGTCCTGAAAACAGATTAACTCTGCCCCAACCCGCAAGCGCCAAGCCGGTGTCTTATTAGTACACAAATGTGTATCTGCACCCAGTGAGGCACAACGTCCACTGTAAATAACACCATCCACGCCCATACCCTGCGCTTCGGCCTGCACTGTTTTACGGCTGCAATAACACGGATAGACCAGCTCATGTGCGCGCAACTGTGCCAGAGCCGCCGCATACAAATGATGACGTTTACTCTGATACACCACCTCACCATCCCAGTGCAGTGCAAAAGCTTCCAGCGTGGACAGAATGGCGGTAGATGCACCAGGCATTTCCCGTGGCGGATCCAAATCTTCCATACGCACCAGCCAGCGGCCATGCCGGCTGCGCGCATCCAGATACGAAGCTACCGCTGTTAACAGCGAACCAATATGCAATAAACCCGTAGGACTGGGAGCAAAACGCCCTACATACAACTCAGCCACAGACAACATCCATCCTTATACAGCCAGCACAGCAAATAACTTAACACTACCCCCGCAAAAGTACAAATTGACCTGTGCCATCAGCGACCACCTTAACAATAAAAATTACTTATCAAAAATTTACCTCAAATCAGCATCTATCATATTCACCTTTGCCATTTAACCAGCACCAGACTAAAAAAAAAGAACCATAAAAAGGTATAATCAAACCTATCTGAACACATTGGCACACCATGATTAGTACCGAATCGCGCCTGCTTATTATCGACACAAGCACCAACTACCTGTCATTGGGAATCCATCAAAATGGATATACCCATAGCATTTACGAAGCAGTGGGTGCAAAACAGTCCGAACTGATATTACCGCATATCCAACAATTGCTAGACACAGCCAGCCTCACACTGGAGCAGCTAGATGCTGTAGTATACGCACAAGGGCCGGGTGCCTTTACCGGATTACGTATCGGGTTGGGCGTGGCTACCGGTCTGGCACTGCCGAACAACCTGCCTCTGATTGGCATTCCCTGTCTGGATGCCGTCGCTGCGCTGGCACCAAGCCAACCGTGTGTATTGGCCGCAACCGATGCACGCATGAACGAACTGTTCTTTGCCTGGTATGACACCCAGAATCATAAACGTTTGAGCGATTATCTGGTTGGTTCTGCCAGCAGTATCCAACTTCCGGCCGGTCAGCATACTGCTATCGGCATTGGCAACGCCTACGCTCTGGATATTACCTTACCAGTATCCGGGCAAAATCTCATGCCCAGCGCAAAGGAATATGCTCAATTAGCCTTATCCGGCCGTTATACTCCTACCGATGCCGCCCATGCCAGTTTACATTACGTACGCAACAAAATTGCGCTAACCGCTGCCGAGCAGGCAGCCAGACGTGCTGCGGGTCAGACAGCATGAATATCCGCGCCGCCACCCTCACCGACATACCCGCCTTGCAAGCACTGGAACAACAGTGCAACCCCTCGCCATGGTCTGCAGCGCAACTCACTAGCAGCATTCAAGCACCACAGCCCGTATGGATAATCGACTTGCCCAAACACGGAGTTGTCGCCATGCTGGTCTGGCAAAAATTGCCAGACGAGGCAGAAATCCATCTGCTCAATACCCATCCGGCACACAGAAGACAAGGCTATGCACAGCAATTACTTGAACATTTATTTCAGTGGGCACAGCAGCAACACATCAGCCGTATACTGCTCGAAGTTCGTGCCAGTAATTACGGCGCATTAGAGCTATATGAACACAATGGCTTTGAGCGTTGCGGCCTGCGCAAAAGCTATTATCAAAATGGCGACGATGCCGTGCTAATGGAAAAATCATGCTAGACAGCCGCTACCTCTACTTACACGAAGCAATGGGCTTGGGGCCCATGTGGTTATCACAGGCAGCTCATCTAATCGTTCCAGATTCTGCCGAAAAAAATACCGCAATAGACAACAACACTGCACCCACTCGCCAACCTGCACCCGCCAGCACTGGCAAGCAACAATCCATAGCTGCTGTCAAGACCGCGCCAGCACACAAATCTTTCCCGCAGCCAACCAACCGTCACCGCGCTGCCTTACAACAAATTATCGGCCAGCGCCCTTCTACAGCCCTACCAGAAGTAAAAACAGCAGTAGACACCAGCATCAATACCAGCAGCCACAAATCCATAGCAGGCGCATTAAATATCAGCTTTGAGGCCATACCTACCGCACTGATAGCCTGCACCCGCTGCAACCTGCATCAGGAACGCTGCACCCCTCTGCCCGGCTACGGTGCAGCCAACGCACGCCTGCTGATAGTGAGCTCCAATCCGGCACCATCAGACGACAGCAGCCAGCAACTTTTCAGCGGTGAAGTCGGCAAACTACTCAACAACATGCTGGCCGCCATCAATATCAGTGCCGAAGAAGTTTTCTATACCAGTCAGGTAAAGTGTGCACCAAACATCAGCCTGCGCATCACCACCGAACATCTTCACGCATGTTTGCCCTACCTGAGTGCACAAATCGAGCACATCCGGCCACAAGCTATCTTACTGCTTGGACAAATATTTAGTCAGCTCGACCAGAATACACTGGCGCAGAATCTGCACAACATCCCATATGTCATATCCCCTCACCCAGCACGATTATTGCGTCAAAGCCATTTAAAAGCTACAGCATGGGCGGCGCTGAAACAATTGCGTAATTATTTACAATAATCTGTCTCAAAAAAGCAGTCTTACTAAGGATAAGTACGCACAAGCCAAAATATCTATGTTAAAATATGATAATAAAATTTTAAATAAATAAAATCAACATATTATGCATATTTCTCTTGGTCCTGTCGTGATGATCCTATTGGTGGCCGTTTTGGCCGCCATCATCTGCCGACGTCTGCACATTCCCGCCATGCTCGGCTACCTTGTGGTTGGCTTTATTGCCGGCCCAGGCTGGCTGCATTTAATCAACCAAAATCATGCCACCGAATTTATCGGCGAAATCGGCATTACCTTCCTCATGTTCAGCATCGGGCTGGAGTTTTCCATTGGCAAACTTAAAGCCATGCGCCGGCTGGTGCTCGGACTGGGTGGATTACAGGTTGCCCTCACCCTGACTGCCCTCTTCATCATACTAGGCGTCATGGGTATCCAGCTTACATGGGCATTTACCCTTGCCGCCGCCATGACCATGTCGTCTACCGCCATCGTCAGCCGCATCATGGTAGAGAAAAACGAACTAGGACAACACTACGGCCACATGATTATGGGCGTATTACTGATGCAGGACATCGCCGTCGTACCGCTGATGATCCTGTTTCCCGCACTGGCACATAGCAGTGACGGCCTGATACTACAAATGGGCAAAGCCCTGCTCACCATGACACTGGCACTTGGCCTGCTGCTGGTAGTCGGCAGCAAAATCATGCCGATATGGTTTCGTCTGATTGCACGTACCAAATCCAGCGAACTGTTCATGATAAACGTATTGCTGGTTACACTGGGCGTTGCCTATCTCACCCAGCTGGCCGGCCTGTCGCTGGCACTAGGCGCATTCGTGGCTGGTATGCTTATTTCAGAAACAGAATACCGCTATCAGGTAGAAGACGACATCCGCCCTTTCCGCGACATCCTGCTTGGTTTTTTCTTCATTACCATCGGCATGAAACTCAACATACAGGTATTGCAGTCAAGCTGGTTATTGATACTGGCATTATGTGCACTACTTGTCATCCTCAAAGCACTGGTACTGTATGGCATTAGCCGCTACATGAAAGAAGATACCGGCGACAGCATCAAAACTGCACTGTATTTAGCGCAGGGTGGTGAATTCGGCTTCGTCATACTAGCCATCAGCGGTGCACTCAAACTCATCTCACTCGAATTGCAACAGGCAGCCATTGCAGCCGTCCTGCTTTCCATGATACTGGCGCCCTTTATCATGAAAAGTGCCGACATAATCGCCAAACTACTGGTTAAACGCAGTTGGGACGAACAGGCAGTTGACTTGCAGAGCATACTGGTTGACACCATGAACAAATCCGACCATATCCTCATCATTGGCTTCGGCCGCTGTGGCCAGAGTATAGCCCGCGTCCTGCAACAGGAAGACACCCCCTACTACGCCATCGATCTGGATGCCGAGCGCGTGGCTACCGCCAAGGCAGCCGGTGAACCAGTTACATTCGGAGACGCCAAAAGGCAGGAAGTATTACAGGCAGCCGGATTAAAACGTGCTAATACCGTACTCATCACCATCAATAACATGACCGAGGCCAAACATATCCTCAGCAACATCATGCTGATTGCCCCCACCATGCCCGTAATCGTACGCGTCACCAGCGACGACAACATCCCCGTCCTCACCAATATAGGCGCCGATGACATCGTTTCCGATGAAAAAGAATCCAGCCTTACACTAGCCAGCCAGGCACTATTAAGCTCAGGTAAACCATTTGATGAAGTTTATCAAATCATGCAGCGTATCCGCCAAGACCGCTATCAGGCACTGGAAGGCCTGTTCGCAGGCAGTGATGACGAAATTTCCGATGAAAGTGTTCATTACTTTCGTCAGGCTTTCACCCTGCCACCAGATGCCTTTCTGGTAGGCAAAAACATCAACGACTTGCCACTAGACAAACTGAACATAAAACTGCTCTCCGTGCGCCGTAATGCTCACCAGCTACGCGAGTTTAATCCAGACTTCCGCTTCAAAGCCTCAGACACCCTGGTAGTACTCGGCCTCAGAGACAAAGTAATTCTTTTTGAAAACTGGTCACTACAAGGAACAAGCTAATTTTTTCACAATCAGCACTTGCCATAAGGAAACATATCTGGTTTAATACTGACTTTCTCAAGCACGGGTGATTAGCTCAGTTGGTAGAGCGTCTGCCTTACAAGCAGAATGTCGGCGGTTCGACTCCGTCATCACCCACCAGTTTTCTGTTTTATGCATAGCATAAAGTATGCGCGGTGGTAGCTCAGTTGGTTAGAGTACCGGCCTGTCACGCCGGGGGTCGCGGGTTCGAGCCCCGTCCGCCGCGCCAAAAAAATAAAAAAAGCACAGCTTCTGCTGTGCTTTTTTTATTATCATCTCAAATCAAGTATTTCAAATTGGTCTTGCAGTTAAAGCGTTCAAACCTGCCATCAATAAAATCAGCCACCTTAAATATATATCTTCCCTATTCGGCTACAGCACAGTCACACAGACAATACGAATACCTATCCTAATAGAATTATCTATTCAGCACGCTCAATCTGAACTAACTCATACCATCATCATCCCAGCCACAAGATTATGCTGCATAAACAATTACTCTGTATAATTGTTAAATTATGTTTAATATACTATTATTCATAGTACTATTAATAGAAAAAACATACTTCCTTTTTTTCTATTCAGAGGTAGGCATGCATTCAATCACACAACAACTAAACGATTTACATCAAACCACAAAATGAGAAAGGTTTATCGTGGGAAATACCAATTATCTGATTGAAGTAAAAAATGTTTCCAAAAAAATCAAAGGCCGGCAAATTTTGGATAACATTTCATTCAAAATTGCACCCGGCCGAATTATGGGTTTCATCGGACCCAATGGGGCCGGCAAAACCACTATGCTGAAAATGCTCACAGGTTTAATGTTTCCCACTTCAGGAGAGATTAAAATCTGTGGCCATGATATTCAGCAAGACTACGAGCAAGCCGCACTTAATCTGGGTACCATAATTGAAAACCCTGAATTTTATAATTATATGTCTGGTTTTAATAATCTACAGGTATTTGCTGACATGAGCCGCCTGCCAATCAGCAAAAATGAAATAATGCAAACCTTAGCCACTACCGGCCTCAAAGGAGCTGAGCAGCAAAAAGTTAAAGGCTATTCTTTAGGCATGCGGCAAAGATTGGGCGTAGCAAATGCCACCATTCATCAGCCCAAAGTATTAATTCTGGACGAGCCCATGAATGGCCTCGACCCTGAGGGAATGAAAGACTTCCGCAACCTGATGAAAAATTTTGTCCGCAATGGAAACAGCATCATTATTTCCAGCCATCTTCTCGCCGAGCTACAGGAAATTGTTAACGATATCTTTATTGTTAACCATGGCAGACAAATATACGCAGGCACAATGACTGATCTCCTGGGTAAATCCAATAATATTGTTCACGTAGAAATAGATGGAGATCTATTACTGGCAGAAAAAATACTACAAGAAAAAGGATATCAGGTTACTAACCAGCTCAATAGTCTTGAAATCACAATTAACCAGAATGATCACGACCCACGTGCGGAAATTGCCAAACTGCTGGTTGAAAACAATATACCCTTAATCGGCTTAAAACTAACACACTACTCTCTGGAAGACTCATTCCTCAATACCATTAACAGCGATAATCAAAAAAAGGGCTAACCAATGAAATTACTGATTAATGAATGGCGTAAATACCTTCGCAACATTCGCAGCGCGATTATCATACCTTTAATATTATTAGTCGTATTAGTCATTTATTTTAGCACAATGCATTTTGTACTCGCGGCAACAGCACCCTCGCACTTAGCTGAAGGCTATAGCATGGTATTTTTGTTTGGCATAACTATTTGTTATAATTTTGTTAATTTTATCACCATTATATATGCCTCCAATATTCTAAGCTCAGAAATATCCAGAGGTACAATTAAATTTATCCTGACACGCCCCTATCAACGCTACAAAATATTACTAGCAAAAATCGGAGCAATCACCTTATTAATGCCAACATTCATGATTATATCGGTAATCATTTCTTTATTATTGCAGTTGCTAACAATCCACCATATGCCAGAACTTGGAGGAGTAATAAAATATACCGGAATATATAGCCTATACATATTGGTAATTACAATATTTTTTACTGCATTTGCCTTAATGCTTTCTTCCCTGACCAGCAGCCCTGCCTTTGTTACCGGTTGCTGTATCGTGTATTATTTTTGTGCCTCTGGCTTATGGGCGACAATCAATCAGCTCTATTTTCATCTACCAACAGACGGATGGTTATATAAATTATGTCCTTTAAATGTAAATGACTATTTAATTGACCTAATGAAAGAGGCTGCCAAAAATCCTGTGCAGAATGAATTCTATATCACCTTATTGGCCAATATTGTCTATGCATGTATTTTCTTCCTGATAGCTGTGCTGGTATTCAGACGGCGTGATATCACATTAGCCAATTAACAGTAACTTTACTCATACCACAATAACAGGCCAGATTGTAAGAAATCATTTGGGAATAATTAACACCCAAATCACCTTTTTTCAATCTGGCCTTATTATTTCCAGCCTGGAATACTTTTAGTTAAACCAGTAAATATAAAACACCACTAATCAAGCATATTTAATACTAAAAACCGGTAATGATCATACTGATTAAAATATTTCCGGTTTTAATGTAAATTGCTTAACCACAACGTATCAAACTGCTAATCAAAAAAAGAGGTCTGCTAATTAAGGCCTTTTATCCATAAACACCCAAAACTAAATATCCAGCTTAGGCAAATTATTGACTGTTTACAGCGTTTCCAGACTCACCGTAATTACCCTTTGGAATAATTCCCAACACAGATTTGCCATTACTCATAACACAATCAAAGCCAGCTTGATCAGCCGAAAATGGTTCAAGACTTTATTGAAAATAATAACCATATTCTGGATTATATTCATCAGTTTAGTAAAGTAGTCGATTAACAAAAAACGCTTATAGACTACTTCAATAATGATATTTTATTTAATTGCAATAATATTACCATTTTTGGGCAGATTTACTTAGAAAATAACTATTCAATTGCGACAGCCAATAATCAATTTTAAACCATTACCTTCTATTGATATTTATCAATTTATTTATATAAATCAACACATCATATACTTGTAGAGGTTGCAAATTAACGCTATATCACTGTTAAATACTGTTAATTTATGCTATTAAAGAACATGAGGCTATTTAAGCGGCTTAAATTCAATTAGCAAAGGTAGCAAGATGAAACGTTGGCTGTGTATTTTGATTCTGTGTTTAGCTGGCTGTATTGATAGCCGCAGTGAGCAGGAAAAGCAACAACAATTACAGGATAAACTGATAATGACTGATACTACTGAAATAACAGTTCTGATTCCGTCACTGGTTTCCAGTAAAAAACTAGCGATTACTTTGCCACGCTGCTTTTTTGGGCCTAACTTGAAAAATAAAATTGTTGATGGAAAAGTTGAAGTAAAAGCCGTTACTATTCTGTTTCCATTACCTACATTTTCCGGTTTTCCCAATGATGCAGAAGCACTTAAGCATTGCCCTGATCCGTCTAGGCCAATATCTGGAATTGGTGTAAGACCACTGTTTCCTAAAAAAAGAGGAACAACTGAGCTATTATATGGAAATCATTGGTTAAAACATCTAAGCTTTCAATATTCATTGAAAGAAAAAAGAAACAATCAAACTTTATATAACAGTGGTATTGGTGGAAAACTGGCTATATTCGCTAATCAGTCCAAAGAAAATAAAGCAGATATATCAATTGATTTCTGGCCTTATGATGCAGGTAATGCAGACAGTCCTTTTCCCGACCAGATTGATGTGCATTCTGTACTGGAGAAAGAGTTTGGTTTTGGTTATGTAGTTTATACGTCCAAATTCTTACATGGCAAAAATAAACCATTGCCAAATCAGTGGTATTTTGCTGATGCCTTGATTGATATCTATAAACATAATGAAAGCCTGCTCGATCATCCAGAGATATTACACGGGTTTATCAACAACAATAATCGTATTCTGGATTATATTCATCAACACAGTAAGGTAGTTAATTAACCCGCAACGCTTATCATCTGTATTTAAAATAACATTGTCGTTAATTAGAATAATATTGCCAATTCTGAACAGAATTATCCAAAAAATAGCTATTAAATTGCGACAGCCAATAATCTATTTTAAAAAATTACCTTATATTGATATTTATCAATTTATTTATATAAATCAATATATCATATACTTGCAGTGGTTACTAATTAACGCTATATTACGGTTAAATACTGTTAATTTATGCTATTAAAGAACATGAGGCTATTTAAGCGGCTTAAATTCAATTAGCAAAGGTAGCAAGATGAAACGTTGGCTGTGTATTTTGATTCTGTGTTTAGCTGGCTGTATTGATAGCCGCAGTGAGCAGGAAAAGCAACAACAATTACAGGATAAACTGATAATGACTGATACTACTGAAATAACAGTTCTGATTCCGTCACTGGTTTCCAGTAAAAAACTAGCGATTACTTTGCCACGCTGCTTTTTTGGGCCTAACTTGAAAAATAAAATTGTTGATGGAAAAGTTGAAGTAAAAGCCGTTACTATTCTGTTTCCATTACCTACATTTTCCGGTTTTCCCAATGATGCAGAAGCACTTAAGCATTGCCCTGATCCGTCTAGGCCAATATCTGGAATTGGTGTAAGACCACTGTTTCCTAAAAAAAGAGGAACAACTGAGCTATTATATGGAAATCATTGGTTAAAACATCTAAGCTTTCAATATTCATTGAAAGAAAAAAGAAACAATCAAACTTTATATAACAGTGGTATTGGTGGAAAACTGGCTATATTCGCTAATCAGTCCAAAGAAAATAAAGCAGATATATCAATTGATTTCTGGCCTTATGATGCAGGTAATGCAGACAGTCCTTTTCCCGACCAGATTGATGTGCATTCTGTACTGGAGAAAGAGTTTGGTTTTGGTTATGTAGTTTATACGTCCAAATTCTTACATGGCAAAAATAAACCATTGCCAAATCAGTGGTATTTTGCTGATGCCTTGATTGATATCTATAAACATAATGAAAGCCTGCTCGATCATCCAGAGATATTACACGGGTTTATCAACAACAATAATCGTATTCTGGATTATATTCATCAACACAGTAAGGTAGTTAATTAACCCGCAACGCTTATCATCTGTATTTAAAATAACATTGTCGTTAATTAGAATAATATTGCCAATTCTGAACAGAATTATCCAAAAAATAGCTATTAAATTGCGACAGCCAATAATCTATTTTAAAAAATTACCTTATATTGATATTTATCAATTTATTTATATAAATCAATATATCATATACTTGCAGTGGTTACTAATTAACGCTATATTACGGTTAAATACTGTTAATTTATGCTATTAAAGAACATGAGGCTATTTAAGCGGCTTAAATTCAATTAGCAAAGGTAGCAAGATGAAACGTTGGCTGTGTATTTTGATTCTGTGTTTAGCTGGCTGTAT
>NZ_MEIR01000083.1 GCF_002777825.1 Snodgrassella alvi
ATATCAAAACGGATATATTGAACGATTTAATCGCACCTATCGCACAGAGGTACTAGATTTATATCTATTTAATAATCTGGAACAAGCAAGAAAGGTAACCGAAGAATGGTTAACCATTTATAACACTGAAAGACCTCATGAAGCATTAAATAATATGACGCCGATTGAATATAAAACCCTAAAATAAGCAATATGATTTTCTACATCAGTTTTGTACTAACTATGGAGTATTTACATTTTGAGCATTTACAATATGCCTGTTAAGTGCTATACAGTTAACAGCGCAGCATATAAAGATATATTTAGTAACAAATTAAGGATTTTTTAAATGGACTATTACGTTAAACCATTCTCAGAATTATCGACTAAAGAATTTTATGAAATTGCCAAATTGCGTATTGCAGTATTTGTAGTAGAACAAATTTGCCCCTATCAAGAAATTGATGCTTATGACGAACAGGCTGTGCATATATGGATGCAAGAAGGGCAAACAATCATTGGGTATGCTCGGATAATTGATCAAGATACAACGGTCACATTTGGCAGGGTAATTATTCATCCAAGTCATCGTGGTAAGAAATTAGGCAACCAATTACTAGAAAAAACGTTGGCTGTGATTAAGACACAAATGCCAGACAAACCGATCGTGATCAGTGCACAAGCTCACTTAATAGATTTTTATGGTGCCTATGGATTTGTTCCAGTTTCCGATGTTTACTTAGAAGATGATATCCCACATATTAGAATGCGAAAAGAAAGACAGTAATATTCTAATATTTTTTTAATATTCTTTGAAATATTAGAGCATAAAATATTTTTATTGAATAAAAACAATTTATTTGACTTGTTCTACAATAAAACATAACTTTATTGTTGGCCTAAGCTGCTGTGCTTACTAGTATCAGCCTAAGTTACAGGATGATTCGGTGATTATGTCAGTACTAAGTGCTATCACAGACAGGCATTTACGCTGTGGCTTTCCTAAATATTTTAATTGTATCAGAAAGCTCGGCTATAAATGGAATCATAAACGTGTGTATCGGGTGTATTGCCAATTAAAGCTTAATCTCAGGATAAAGCGTAAAATGTATTCCTCCACAGAGCCCAGAAAGGCAATCAGTACCCGATAAGCTAGGTGTGCTGGTCAATGGATTTTATGAGTGACAGCAGTCGCAATCAACGCAGGTTTGGAACCTTCAATGTCATTGATAACTTTAATCGTGAAGCGTTAGACATTGATATTGCAGTCAATTTACCGGCAAGTATGGGGTAGCTACGGAAAACAGAAAACTTATTAATATGAAAAACAATAGTTGCATACAGGAAATTCAAATTCAAGAGTGAATTAAACAGGCATGCTATTGAAAAAAGAACAAAGAATTTTTAAGAAATATTTAAAGCAAAAACTTAAAGAAATTGATATTAAATCTTATGAAGAAAAGAATTATTGGGATCGAAGAACATAAAGAAAATCACATGATAAATAAAATAATTTAAGCTCAACTACCAATTGGTGGTGGCAAACAATAGCAGGATTGACAGACCGGAATTAGAACTAGCAGAACAAAGCCTTACTGCTATTGAACACCATTTGAAAGCTCATCAATAGCATATATACATGAAACTACATAAAACACAAAGCATTAACGCTTGATTTGTCTAGCTCTCTGGACTGCTGAACCCATGTAATCTGTTGAAAACAGCAGTATATTTAGCAATAAAGTTGCTCCAAACTTACAACGCGATAGGCTTTCAGTAGCACATTATCTGGTAGCTTAGTAGTCTCATTGGCCTGATCTGGCTTCGATTAATACCTAGCTTTCCAAACAAAAATTTAAAAATTACTGTTCATGTATTGTCCGGTAAGTGGGCTGATTTTCCTCAGCTTCGATTTTTTTCAGCTTATCGCAACTGGGCGTACCGGCAAAATCTTTAAACGGTGACTCCAGCTCGTTTTTATAACTCTGCTTCAGGGGTATTTTATCAAACTGAGAGGGTTTATATGCAAATACATTACTAATTGAAAAAGATAGCCATAATGCCATTACAATATAAGTTAATTCTGTTTTCATTTTATTTCTTCCTTATCAAAAAGGTAAAAATTACACCTATATAGCTTTTTACTTGTTCAAAGCGCTTTGAATGGTAGACAGGCTATCTCGAACTGCATAGTGATTAGTGTCACTTCCTTGATATATAACTTTATTAACCATATTACTGTTAATAATTGCCTTATTACCATCAGTTGCGGTAACCGTAAAATAAACCATATCTTCCACCTTTGAGAATTCAGATTTTAAAATTGTTATTATTGTAATTACAATAACATAATAACAGTTAGGATTTTAGCAAGGTTAATATTAACCTATATTAACAATTTAAGTCTATTTACCCTTATTTAATAAATATTAATAACATAATTTATTTAAATAAAATTCTAACAATTATAAATTCCATCTTAAGATAGAACTAAATAAAACCAAAGCTTGGGCAATACAGCAATTCAACAGAAAGCTATTTATAATAGTATCTAAACCTGCTAAAATTTCCTGTTAAGTGTGGAATCTGTAGATATATATTCATATAAATTGACGCCTATATGTACACTCAGTGATGATTCACACTTATCGAATACTTATGCGCCTATCGTCTAGCGGCCGAGGACACTGCCCTTTCACGGCAGCAACCGGGGTTCGAATCCCTGTAGGCGTGCCAGATCGAATGAAAATGGATTTTTCTCCAAATATCATTATTTCTTTAAAGCTAAAATCAATTCATTTATAACAATATTTTTGTAAATGTATAGAGCAATATATAAATTAATATTTTAAATGTTCTTATTTCAATATAAGCCTGAATTAATATTCTTATAAGTAGCAATAAAATAAAAGCAGCGCTTTAAAGCGCTGCTTTTATTTTAAATAATACAATTATTTTTTCATAATTTGTCTAACCAGAATCACTATGGCTGAGATAAAGAAAACCAGCCCTAATACTTGACCAATTTTATCCCAGTGATCCAGATTCAATGCCAATGGTGCTTCGCCTGATCCCAATGCAATAGAAACTACAATCAGCATGGCCATTACTACACCTACGATACTTTCACCAACTATCAGGCCGGCAGCTAATAATGTACCACGGCGATCTGTGGCTTTCAGTTCGCGTTCTTGAGTTTTCGGATCTGTATAACGTTTTCTGACATGTCGCATACAAAAGTATGAAAGTACGGTACCAATAAAGATAGGCATATTTACGGAAGCTGGTAGATAGATACCCATACCAACAGCCAATGGAGGTACGCTGCAACCCGGACGAAGACGTTTTACTACTATATCCAGAACAACCAGGAATATACCTAAACATACACCAGCCATGATATATGTCCATTCCAGATTATGCGAAAAGATACCTTTGGCAATAGTGGTCATCAGGGTTGCCTGCGGAGCAGAAAGTGCCTGAGAGGCATCCATACCAGAGCGTGGCAAAGCTCCGGTAAAGCCGTAAGCGTTGTAGAGCAATTCCAATACTGGGGAAATAACAATGGCTCCCACAACGCTGCCAATAATCAAAGCTACCTGTTGCCGCCACGGCGTAGCCTGCACTAGGTGGCCAGTTTTTAAATCCTGAAGGTTATCATTGGAAATGGTGGAAATAGCCATTACAACTGAAGCAGTAAACAGAGCCAGTGCGGTCATAAACTGATTGCCACCAGCCATGGCAAAAATACCACTAGACTGACCGATCACCATAAATACCAATGAGATGATTACGATGGACACGATACCTATACTGGATATCGGGCTGGAAGAGGAACCAATAAGCCCTGCCATATAACCACTGGCTGCGGCCACGAGAAACCCAATGATAAATGCCATAATCGTGGCGCAGGCCACCAGAGCACAGGCCAGACCAAAAGAAATTGGTGCACTAGCGATAAAGCTGTAGAAAGTAGCTACCAGAATAATCAGGGTTACCATCATTATTAGCAACATGGTTTTGGGTGATAAATCCTGATTTACCCGCTCCCGCGACTCGCTGGAATCGGAACCGGAGCTAAAGGCCTGAAAAGATAATCTCATGCCTTCAAGCATGGGTTTAAACAGGGTTATTAATGTCCATATTGCTGCTACAGCTATGGCACCGGCTCCGATATAACGAACCTTGGTGACCCATAGATTAATAGCAAAATTTACCATGTCAGCATTTTCGGGCATAGGTGTGGTACTGGTAAAATACGGTACCGCTATTCCCCATGAGAAAAACATACCTAGCAGTACGGCAATACCACCGGTAATACCAACTAGCCAGCCGGCACCTAATAAAGCCAGAGAGAATCCCATCGGCACCTGAAATACTGCACTACCTGCTTTAAACCAGACACTGGCACTTTCACTGACTACACGCAAACCACTAACCAGAAAGCTGAAAATACCCGACAATATACTGCCTCTAACAATCTGTTTAACTCCGCTTTGTGGTGTATCACCTTCGCCTTCCTGCGGCTGATTATGATCACCTGCCTTAAGAATTTCAGCTGCCGCCAACCCTTCCGGATAGGGTAATTTACTATTAACTACAAGTATATGTCGTAATGGAACGGTGAAGATAACACCTAAAACGCCACCGGCAACACAAATAAGGGTTGTTTGCCAGAATGGAAATCCTTGCCAGTATCCAATCATTAACAGGCCTGGCAAAACAAAGATTATTGACGACAGGGTACCGGCAGCTGACGCCTGTGTTTGCACCATGTTATTTTCAAGAATATTTGAACCTTGGAAACATTTCAGTACAGCCATGGATATCACGGCAGCAGGTATGGATGATGCGAATGTCAGGCCAACTTTCAGCCCCAGATACACGTTAGATGCAGTGAATATTACTGTGATTAATGCACCTAAGATCATGCCGCGAATGGTAAGTTCCCGGTATTGATCGACCGCCGATGAGGTGGTTGAGGGGTGTTGCATGTAATAACTCCATAAAGATGCGACCCAGAAT
Organism: Snodgrassella alvi; assembly: GCF_002777825.1. Classification (GTDB taxonomy): domain Bacteria; phylum Pseudomonadota; class Gammaproteobacteria; order Burkholderiales; family Neisseriaceae; genus Snodgrassella; species Snodgrassella alvi_C. The sequence goes on from NZ_MEIR01000083.1 coordinate 5,005, forward strand.
GATAGCAATAATATTAAAATTTCTGGATATTAATTTATCCTTGCATGACCGCCATTTTGGACAAAAAGCAGCATTGTACAAACTGGTTTGTGTTTTTTCTTTAGATTTTAAGAATCTAGTGTAAATTATGTTTTTTTATTTTTTTATTATGTTAATTAAATTTAAATTTATCCGCACTATCTTCCTTCTGTTTCAATGGTGATTTCTTTTCTGGCTGTTTATTGTCAACCATGATGCCGGTGTCTATACTAGCTATTTTTGTCAAGCTGTGTATTTGTCATGTCTTTAGTTCTGGTTTTACAAAATGCTGTTTTGCGCCAGTGTAATTTATCCGCTTTACATACGATTATCCCGCCAACACCAGAGTATACATTTAATGATTCTGTACTGCGGCTACCAGTTAGTGCGGATTTTCAGCTAGCTGAATCAGTGCAGGCTCAACTACTTGAGCAGCAAATTGATTTTGCCATTGTTCCAGACCTAAGTTTTGCTGATTTGGGCTTGATTATCAGCGATATGGATTCCACGCTGATTACGATTGAATGTGTGGATGAAATTGCTGCCGGTGTGGGCTTGCAGTCACAGGTTGCAGCTATAACCGAACGCTCCATGCGTGGTGAAATTGATTTTGAGCAGTCATTACGTGCGCGCGTGGCGCTGTTAAAAGGTTTACCGGTTACTGAACTACAACGTGTATATGAAGAGGTACTGAAATTGTCACCGGGTGCGGAATGGCTATTACAGCAGTGTCATAAGTATGGCGTTAAGTTTATGCTGGTTTCCGGTGGGTTCACCTATTTTACTGAACGTCTACAGCAGCAATACGGACTTGACTATACTTTTGCTAATCAATTAGTAGTAAAAAATGATGCATTGACTGGCGAACTGACCGGCAGGATTATCGATGCACAGGTCAAAGCAGATTTACTGATTGAATATAGAAACAAACTTGGACTAGACAAATTGCAGGTTGTAGCAATGGGCGATGGTGCTAATGATATTCCGATGCTACAGGCGGCCGGCTTTGGTGTGGCTTATCATGCAAAACCAAAAACACAGGCCGCTACTTCAATCAGCGTGCGCTTTGGTGGCCTTGATACTGTGCGTAAGTGGTTCCGCTAATTACAGCTGATCTTCAGCACATTCACGATTAGAAATATCTTTACATATTTAGCGGTATTGCTGAATAAGATTAAATAATTTCAGGCTATGCTGTTGTATTTTTGTTACCCTTTCTTCTTTGGCCATCCCTGCTACAGGAGAAACACCATACAAACCTATATAGCCTAAATAATCCATTTGCGCATATTCTGCTGATTTTTTCACAGCTTGCAGAAAATCATTGATAAGAAAATGATTTTCTAATTTAAAATTCTCTTCTGGCTGCCCAACAGTCATACTTACTAATAATTTTTTATTTTTCAGTTTATCCCCTTTGGAACCATAAGCAAATTGATAACTGAATACCTGATCAAACCAGATTTTTAAAATGGCTGGCATATTAAACCAATACATCGGGTACTGGAGAATAATAAGTTTGTGCCTGAGTAAGGCCGCCTGTTCGGCACTGATATCAATCTGATAGCCAGGATATAAATGATGAATATTCCTGATTTCAAGATCAGGCATTTTTAACACTAACTCTGCACTGATTGCCTTATTCGCTATTGAATGATCAAAATCCGGGTGAGCCAGAATCATAAGTGCCATAATTATCCTTTCTTTTCTTTGACTAAATACTATAAAATATTTACCTACTCTAATTAGTTTAGTATTATTTTCAAAAAAATCTATAACTATCAAATTTGAGAGTTGAAGGGCATCATGAATTCGATAAACAGCTGTGCTATCTCTTATCTAGGTAAAAACTATCATTGCAGCATTAGTCTGGCCATGAATTTGATTGGCGGTAAGTGGAAAGGCGTGATTCTTTATTATTTGCGTGACAAGTCACAAAGATTTGGTGAGCTCAGAAAAAACATACCCGATATTACGGAGATGACGTTAAGCTTACAGCTCAAACAACTAGAAAGAGATGGTTTGATTTCTCGAACAGTAAAAGGGGATAAACCGCCGATTCAGGTCAACTATGCGCTTACTGATAAAGGCCTGTCGCTTAGTCCGATTTTGATGGCTTTATCAGAATGGGCAAAAGCGATTAAACACGCTGATTAAATGACTGTAACAGGTAAATCATCAGACCAGTGTTATCGCCTAAAGCATTTTGGCGGCCACAGTTAGCAGATATTCAGTAGCTTTTATTTATTCTAGATAAGACTAGTTCCAGCATAATTCTTTGATTTAACCATAAGTAAAGTTGACTAAAATTGTCGGGTATTAGATAATTCGTTTATTGTCAATCTATTTCGGGTTTTGTCATGCGTTTAACCACCAAAGGGCGCTTTGCTGTTATTGCCATGCTGGATTTAGCCATGCATGCGCAATCTGGTGCGGTAAACCTAACGGCGATTAGCGAACGCCAGCGCATTTCCCTGTCTTATCTTGAGCAGTTATTTGGCAAATTACGCCGTGCCGGGCTGGTAGAAAGTATTCGTGGTCCGGGTGGTGGCTATGTTTTAAGTCATGATGCTGCTCAAATTAATATTGCCGACATTATTGCTGCGGCAGAAGACACTCTGGATGCGACGTTATGTGGTGGCAGCGCTGATTGTCAGGATGGCACGCCTTGTCTAACGCATGATTTATGGGCCAACTTGAACAAAACCATAGACAGCTATCTGCGTGGGATTACTTTGCAATGTATTTTGAACCAAGAAACCTACCGTAAGAATAGTAACGAACAAAAAAGCAGCCTTGAGCAGCCGATTACTTTGATAAATCTGCATTAACTCCTGCGCTGCTATGAATATTAAATTAAAGAGAACACGACAATGACCGTAAAACTTCCTATTTATCTGGATTATTCAGCGACTACACCAGTTGACCCGCGCGTGGCAGAAAAAATGATTCCGTATCTGACTGAGCTATTTGGCAATCCTGCTTCCAATAGCCACAGTTTTGGCTGGCAGGCAGAAGAAGCTGTAGAAAATGCGCGTAATGAAATTGCAGCATTAATTGGTGCTGATTCAAAAGAAATCATTTTCACATCTGGCGCAACTGAATCCGATAATCTGGCCATAAAAGGTGCGGCACAATTTTATGCCAGTAAGGGTAAACATCTGATTACGGTCAAAACGGAACATAAGGCTGTACTGGACACCATGCGCGAGCTTGAGCGCGAAGGTTTTGAAGTTACCTATCTGGGTGTACAGGAAAATGGCCTGATTGATCTGGCTGAACTAGAGGCAGCTATTCGCCCGGATACGACTGTGGTTAGCGTAATGTGGGTGAATAATGAAATTGGCGTGATTCAGGATATTGCGGCCATTGGTGCTATCTGCGCCGAAAAAGGCATTATTTTTCATGTTGACGCAGCACAGGCTACTGGTAAGGTACATATTGATGTAAAAGCCAATCAGATTGGTTTATTGAGTATGTCGGCACATAAAACTTACGGGCCTAAAGGTATAGGTGCTTTATATGTACGGCGCAAACCACGTGTTCGCCTGAATGCCCAGATGCATGGTGGCGGGCATGAGCGTGGTTTCCGTTCTGGCACACTGGCCACACACCAGATTGTTGGTATGGGCGAAGCATTTCGTTTGGCGCGTCTGGAAATGGATAAAGACAATGCTCACGCCAAAGCACTGCGCGACCGCTTTTTAAATGCCATGCAAGATGTCGAAGAAGTATACATCAATGGCGACCTGCAACATCGCGTTTATCAGAATCTGAATATCAGTTTCAACTTTGTTGAAGGTGAAAGCCTGATTATGGCGGTTAAGGATATTGCCGTTTCCAGTGGTTCTGCCTGTACATCAGCCAGTCTGGAACCGAGCTACGTACTGCGTGCACTTGGGCGCAATGATGAACTGGCTCACAGTTCACTGCGAATTACCTTCGGGCGCTTTACCACTGAAGCCGAAGTGGATTACGCCGCAGAACTGATTAAATCCAAAATTAGTAAATTACGTGAGCTGTCACCGCTGTGGGAAATGCATCAGGAAGGCATTGATCTGAGCAGTGTAGAATGGGCAGCCCATTAATCCGTCTATACGGAAACAATCTTCTTCTGTCCTGTTGGCAAAGCAGGGCAGTACACTACAATATAGGTTATTTGCTGCGAAGATAGAAAAGATTTTATTTTCTCGAGCATCAAAATAATTGCAAAAGGAACACATCATGGCCTACAGCGATAAAGTCATTGATCATTATGAAAATCCACGCAACGTCGGTTCTTTTGAAAAGGGCGACCAGAATGTGGGCACAGGGATGGTGGGCGCACCAGCCTGTGGAGACGTTATGAAATTGCAAATCAAGGTAAGTGATAACGGTATCATTGAAGATGCCAAATTCAAAACCTATGGCTGTGGTTCAGCCATTGCCTCCTCCAGCCTGATTACTGAATGGGTAAAGGGTAAAAGTCTGGATGAAGCATTGGCCATTAAGAATAGTGCTATTGCTGAAGAGCTGGCCTTACCGCCTGTAAAAATTCATTGCTCTATTCTGGCTGAAGATGCCATTAAGGCTGCTATAGCTGATTATCGAAAAAAACATCACGATTAACATGAAGATTTTTGGTAGTAGCGCAAATGATAATGAATCCACTACTGAAAATAATGATAATCATCAGGTTAATGCAGTACGCCTAAACAATATCAAAATGTGTACCAGACAATATTGTCTGGAATGTAGTGAACCAATATCACTAGAGCGCCAGACTCAGTACACTGGCACGCGTTTTTGCGTTAATTGTGAAGAGAAAATAGAAATCAAACGCTGTTTTCTCTCTTCATATAAACGCCGTTTTAACCGTAACAAATCCTGAATATGCCTTACGCTAAATTCAGGAGAAGTTTAAACAGGAGAGAACATGATTTCTCTAACTGAAAAAGCTGCCCAGCACATTAGTAACTATCTAACCAAACGTGGTAAAGGCGAAGGTATCCGCCTTGGTGTCAAAAACAGTGGCTGCTCGGGCATGGCTTATACTCTGGAATTTGTCGACCATATCCAGCCAGAAGATTTACTTTTTGAGCAATATGGTGTCAAAGTGTTTGTTGACCCTAAAAGCCATGTCTATCTGGATGGCACCGAACTTGATTTTGTCAAAGAAGGCTTGCAGGAAGGTTTTAAATTTGCCAATCCTAATGCCAAAGACGAATGTGGCTGTGGTGAAAGCTTTCACGTTTAAGCAGTAGCCGCTTTTGTCTGAAAGCTATAAATTTGCTGGCAAATACCGCAGCTGAGGTCAAAACAGCCAAATTTTATTTTTCTGAAAAAAAGCAGAATACCGGTAAAAACTCGGTTTGCACCGTCTGGCCATTTCTACTTCAACCCTGTTGTCACCCTAAGGTGAGCTGCATGAACCAATACTTTGCACTTTTTCAATTACCCGAACAGTTTAATATTGACGACAAACAGCTAGAGCAAAATTATCGTCTGCTGGCCGCACAATGTCACCCAGATAAATTTGCGGCCAAAAGTGCTTTCGAACAAAAACAGGCAATGATGTTGGCAACTACGGTAAACGAAGCTTATCGTATCCTGAGCAATCCATTAGATCGTGCAGCGCATTTGTTACAACAGCAGAATATTGATGCAGACGCGCCTGAACACACCCATTTTCCAGCCGATTTCTTAATGCAACAAATGCAATGGCGTGAAACACTGGAAGATGCCCGTGCCGAAGATGATGCGGCAATACTACAGGAGCTGGCCGCAACCATTCAGCAGCAACAAGACAGATTGTATCGGGAGCTGAATACTGCTTTCACGCAGAATCAACCAGAAAAAGCGGCCGAGCTGGTACGTCAGGGGCGTTTTTTACAGAAATTACAGACAGAAATTCAGGCAGCACTGCCCTGATACCATCAACGTTATAGCAACAAACATGGTTTGAGAAAAAAATCAAATCGTTAAGTAATTTTTAAAATCAGGACAAAATTCAGATTATGGCCTTATTGCAAATTGCCGAACCCGGCCTATCCGCCGCCCCGCATGAACACCGCCGTGCCGTAGGTATTGACTTGGGTACAACCAATAGTCTGGTAGCCACTGTACGCAGTAGTCATGCAGAATGTCTGGCAGATGAACAGGGACGGATTACACTACCCTCAGTTGTGCGTTATCAACAGAATTGTCCCCCGGAAGTAGGTATAGACGCATTAAAAGCCCAACGTATTGACCCAACCAACACCATCAGTTCAGCTAAACGTTTGATTGGCCGTTCCTTAGACGATATCAGAAATCAATCTGAAACCCGCTATCTACCTTATCATTTCACAAATGATGAGCGCATCATCAATATTCACACTCGCGCCGGTAATAAAACCCCGATCGATGTTTCCGCCGATATCCTGCGTGTTCTGAAAACGCGGGCAGAAAATAGCTTAGGCGGAGAACTTGCGGGTGTCGTAATTACAGTACCAGCTTATTTTGACGATGCACAGCGTCAGGCAACCAAAGATGCCGCCCGTCTGGCGGGTTTGCATGTTTTGCGGTTACTTAATGAGCCAACTGCTGCTGCCATTGCCTATGGTCTGGATAATGCCGCAGAAGGAACATTCATTGTTTACGATCTCGGTGGCGGAACATTTGATGTATCGGTTTTAACCCTAAGCCGTGGCTTATTTGAAGTTAAAGCAACTAATGGCAATAGTGCCTTAGGTGGTGACGATTTCGATCAGCGCCTGTTCTGCTGGTTACTAGAACAGAATAAACTATCACAGTTAAATGCACAGGATAGCGCACTTTTACAATCACTCTCACGTGCAGCCAAAGAAACCCTGACCAATGAAGCTTCAACCACCATTGCAGCTACCCTTTCCAATGGCCAGCAGATTCTCACTGATATCAGTCGCGATACCTTCCACCAACTAACCCAGCCACTGGTGGCCAAAACACTGGAACCAGTTAAACAGGCCATGCGTGATGCCAATATCAGTAAAACTGACGTTAAAGGAGTAATCATGGTAGGCGGTGCTACCCGCATGCTGCATGTGCAGCAAGCAGTAGCCACCTTCTTTGGTCAAACACCACTGAATAACCTCAATCCTGATGAAGTAGTAGCACTAGGAGCTGCCATGCAGGCTAATGTGCTGGCAGGCAATAAAAATGATGATGAATGGCTGTTACTGGACGTAACCCCATTATCACTGGGTCTGGAAACTTATGGCGGGCTGGTAGAAAAAGTGATTCCGCGTAACAGCACCCTGCCAACCGCGCGCGCGCAGGACTTCACTACCTTTAAAGACGGGCAAACAGCCATGATGATTCATGTGCTACAGGGAGAACGTGAGCTGGTAGCCGATTGTCGCAGTCTGGCACAATTTACCTTGCGTGGTATTCCGCCGATGGCGGCCGGAGCAGCTCGCATACGAGTTACATTTCAGGTAGATGCTGATGGCCTGCTATCTGTATCTGCCCGCGAACAAACCACAGGCGTACAAGCTCATATTGAAGTTAAGCCTTCGTATGGATTAGACGACACCGTTATTACCCAGATGTTGAAAGACAGCTTTACCCATGCGCAGACTGATGCCCAGCAGCGTGCCCGTGCCGAAGCCACAGTAGAAGCAGAAAGTATTATTGCAGCAGTTAGCGGCGCCCTTACACTGGATGCGGATTTACTCAGCACCGATGAACAGCAGGCCATTCAGACAGCACTAGAACAAACCCAACACCAGATTGAGCGTGGCAATGCACAAGATATCCGCGATGCCATACATAGCCTGAGTCACGCAACTGATGAATTTGCTGCCAGACGCATGAACCGCAATATCCAGCGTGCCTTACAAGGTAAAAACGTCAGTGAATTTTAAAATTTCAACCACAGGCATATTAAAATATTTGCCTATACACAGGAGATAACAAAATGTTAAAACTATATTACATAGCTGGTGCCTGTTCATTCGTACCACATGTAGCCCTGCAATGGAGTGGGCTGGAATATACTGCTGAAGAAATAGGTCGCGACAAAGTTAAATCTACCGAATATCTGGCCTTGAACCCACAAGGGCAAGTACCTTTACTCACAGACGGTAACTGGACACTTAGCCAGAACATAGCCATTATTGATTACATTAACGACCTTGCACCCAACAAAGGCATTTATGGTGCCACAGCTAACAATGATCCTAAAGCCCGTGCCAAAGCACGCCAGTGGTTAGCTTTTGCCAATAGTGATTTGCATTCAGGATTTAAACCTATTTTTGGCGCAGCCAGAATGATTGAGGGCGAAGAAGCACAAAACAAACTTCAGGCCAATGCCTGTGCCGCAGTAGCAAAAATGTTTGCTTCGGTTGACACAGTTCTGGCTCAACAGGATTACTTAACCGGTAACAGCATCAGTATTGCCGATGTTTACGTTTATATAGAAATGCGCTGGACACAAAGATGTAAAATTGACCTGAGCCAATACCATAACCTGAATGCATTTTATCAGCGCGTAGAAGCAGACGCCGGCGTAACTGCGGTACTGAAAGCTCAAAGACTGATTTAATACCAACCTCGGCGTGGCTGATTTCACTTCTTAAAACCAGCCACGCCTGCATTATTTAGAAATACGGAACCACCATGCCCAAAATTACTGTACTGCCTCATCCTCAACTCTGTCCTGAAGGAAAAGTATTAGACAATATTCCCTCAGGAACCAGCATTTGTGATGCATTACTTGAGCATGATATTGAAATTGAACACGCCTGCGAACAATCCTGTGCCTGTACAACCTGTCATGTTGTTATTCGCGAAGGATATGACAGCCTGCCGGAACCAACCGAGCAGGAAGAAGATTTACTTGATCAGGCTTGGGGGCTGGAAGCAGATTCACGCCTGAGCTGTCAGGCACGACTGGCTGACAGTGATGTTACTATCGAAATTCCCAAATACACCATTAACCACGCGCGTGAAGAGCACTAATACCAGACAGTACTGATCAACCATACTAAAGCTTTTTTATATTCTTTTGCCAATCACCCTCATTAAATACAGATTTACACCATGAAATGGACTGATATACACCGCATTGCCGAAGAACTGGCAGACCGCCATGAAGACATTGACCCTGTCAACATTCGCTTTACCCAACTGCGTGAGCTGATACTGGCCTTACCAGAATTTGATGACAAGCCTGAACACTGTGGCGAGCGCATACTCGAAGCAGTTCAACAGGCATGGATTGACGAAACTGCCTGAGCCTATATACATCAAATCACCAAGATGCCAGAAACAATTTAAACTCGGCAACAATACTCAACTATTTGCTGCCAAACCGGTTGACCATTTTACGGAGTAAACATTAGCTTTAGTAAATCGAAAAAAGGAAATAATCATGAGCCTTAAAAACAGATTAATTGAATACACTCATACTTTGAATGATGTGCAAATTGATCATCCGTTTAAGAAATTTCCTGATTATAAAGCACTTCGACATAAAAGTAATGGCAAATGGTTTGGTTTAATTATGGTAGTTGAAAAAAATAAATTGGGCATTAACTCCAATAATATGGTGGAAATAATTAATGTAAAATCCGATCCAGAACTGATTTCCACAATAAAAAATAGTTCTGGATTATTTCCAGCCTATCACATGAATAAAAAAAACTGGCTTACAATAATATTGGACGGTTCGGTACCATTCGAACAAATAACAAGTTTATTAGACTATAGCTATAATTTAACTATTTAAACTTTACGAATAATACACCGCACAAATTAAGCAATTTTAGTTTAAATTAAAAATAAAAAAACATTGATCCATTTCCAATGACCAATCAGCTTATCCAACTTAACAACTGAAAAATCTAAACCTTTTCCGTTTTACGGCGTTGCAAACGCCAGCTACAAAACTCCCAGCAACGGCCAAACACACGACGATACACCAAAACCGCACATAACAAGCAACCGCCAGCAGATCCAGCACAAATCAGAAACATGGTCAACAACTGAAATCGAATCGCCTGATCCGGCGAAGCACCAGCCAGAATCTGGCCGGTAATCATACCAGGCAGGCTCACCAGCCCTACCACACTCAACTGATTTATCGTTGGCAACATCCCAGCCACTACCGCTGCCCGTGCAGTATCTCGATAGGCTTCCCAGCCCGTGGCACCCATAGACAGCATCACTTCTACCCGCGCCTGTTGCTGGCGTAAATCCTGCGTTAACCGATCCAGACACAACGCTACAGCCGTTAAACAATTACCCAGTACCATACCTAAAATAGGAATCACATACTGCGGCGAATACCACGGCCGGATATGTAGTACCGCATATAACCCCACTGCCGCACTCAGCCATGAAGCCAGCCACACAGAGGATAAAGCATCCTGAGTCAAACCATGGTAAACATAGCTACCGCGCGAACGCGCCGAAAATCCGGCTATCACAGTCATAGCAACAATTATCAACAATACCCAGTACCATTGATTGGCAGCAAATATCCATTTAAGTAACAAACCTAAAATAGATAATTGCACCACAGCCCGCACAGCAGAAACCAAAATCCGTTTAGTCAGCCCCAGTTTCAGCCACAATGAAACACCGGCACTCACCAGAATCAGTAGCGAAGCTAAGACTAATTCCGCAATACTAATATAATTAGTCCCTTGCATCATTGCATTCCAGCTTGTGATGATTTTCTGGTATGAGTGATTCTACCGGCATCCAGATACCAAATTTCATCGCCGACCTCCATAACTTGTTGCTCACTATGCGAAATCCACATATAAGCAGCCTCAGGATTAGCCTGTTGCCACTGATTAACCAACCTTTGTACTGTACGAGCAGAATCTTCATCCAGCGAAGCAGTTGGTTCATCCAGCAACAAAACCGACGGGTTTAATTGCACTATACGCAGCAAACATACCAGTTGTGCTTCACCTCCTGACAAATCCGTTGCGTCACGTTCCAGAAAATCCTCTTCTTTGCCCAAATCCTGAAATATCTGTTGCACATAATCTGGCTGAAACTTCACATGCCGATAATGATATAAAGTAAAAGGCAATATTAAATTATCCCGCACAGTACCCGGAATCAGCACAGCCTGCTGTCTTACATAAGCAATCTGGCTGCGATGCTGCGCAATACAAGACGAACTCAAATGCACAGGCTTGCCATGACGGTACAACATACCCGCAGCAGGCAAATTCAGCAAAGAAATTGTACGTAAAAAAACCGATTTTCCTGCTCCTGACGCACCACTGATAGCTACTCGCGCACCAGCCATAAGCTGAAAATCGATATCCTTTAATAACATCCTGCCATCATCATGAGCACGCTGACATACACCTTCGCCAGAAAAAACAGGCGTAATCATGATGAACCACGCAGCTCTTTCGGCAGAACAAACATAATATTTTCCTGCACACCAGCACCTTCAGTAACTATTGGGTATCCCCAGGAAACAATAGTTTGTACAACATCGTTCACCAGTACCTCCGGTGCTGAAGCACCGGCAGTAATTCCTACTCGTTGCTTCCCGCTAAACCACTGCGTTTGCAGACAACCGGCATTGTCAACCATATAAGCATCAACACCAAGTAAAGCAGCAACCTCACGCAAACGATTACTATTCGAACTATTGGGAGAACCCACCACGATCACCACATCGCAGGTAGCAGCAAGCTTCTTTACCGCTTCCTGACGATTAGTAGTTGCATAACAAATATCCTCTTTGTGCGGACTTTTAATATTAGGAAAACGCTGTTTCAGCGCAGCAATAATCCCACTGGTTTCATCAACCGAAAGCGTTGTCTGGCTCACATGCGCCAGCTTGTCTTCGTTGCGCACCTGTAAACCGGCCACATCAGCAACTGTTTCCACCAGTAACATCGCACCTGGCGGCAATTGCCCCATCGTCCCTTCAACCTCAGGATGGCCTTTATGACCAATCATCACAATCTGATAGCCCTGCTCATCAAGCCGTGACACCTGCTTATGTACTTTGGTCACCAAAGGACAGGTAGCATCAAAAATGCGAAAACCACGTGCCACCGCCTCCTGCTGTACAGCCTGCGATACACCATGAGCCGAATAAATCAGCGTAGCATCCGGCGGCACATCATCCAGATTTTCAATAAATACCGCGCCCTTATTGCGCAGATTATCAACCACAAACTTATTATGTACCACTTCATGCCGTACATAAATTGGTGCACCATATTCTTCTAGTGCCCGTTCCACAATACTGATAGCACGGTCAACACCAGCACAAAATCCTCGCGGATTAGCCAGCAAAATCTTTTTGTCACTCATTAAACTTCCCGTTACCTAGCTGATTTCACCACAGACAAAAAATCAGACCGCCTTTTTCTTTTGATGAAAAATACTTTCCAGCACCAGCAACACCGCGCCGACACAAATCAGGCTATCAGCAACATTAAATGCCGGATAAAACCAATTATGGTAGTAAAACAACAGAAAATCAACCACATGCCCATGAACTATCCGGTCAGCCACATTACCAGTAGCACCGCCGATAACCAGCGCAGCAGCAATCTTACCTATCGTCCCAAATTCATCCCGGATAATGGCACGCAACAAGTAAATACAGATTACCAGCGCCAGCCCCATAAAAAAGAACTTTTGCCAGCCACCCGCATCAGCAAGGAAGCTAAACGCTGCGCCTGGGTTATAGGCCAGAGTCAAATCAAAAAAGCCCGGTATTACCGGAATTCGTTCCAGATATTGCACATGGTGCAAAACCATGTATTTCGACAACTGGTCAGCTATCAAGCCCAGAATAATAATTGCACCACATAAAAACATTTTTTTTCGTTGCATAACTTTCCCTAAAACCACAACAGGCGTGGCCGACCAAATCTGCCACGCCTGAATCGTTCAAATCATGCCAGAAAAACCGGCAACAAAAGAACCATCATCCTGTCAGGCATACAGCCGTTGTTCACCAGCACCATCAATATTAAGCACACAACGGCCACAGATAGTTGGGTGCTGCGGATCTGTACCTACATCATCAGTATAATGCCAGCAACGCTCACATTTAGAGCCCTGATCAACAGCCACAGTAGCAGAAAGCTCAACACCCTCTTCCACTGTTACCGAAGCTACCATCAACACAAAACGTAACTCATCGCCCAATGCACTAACAAAAGGCAGAATTTCCGCTGGTACCCGAATAGTCACATCGGCTTGCAATGAAGAACCAACACTCTTATCAGCACGCAACGACTCAATTGCCACATTCACCGTATCCCGTACTGCACGAATTGCCTGCCATTTCTGCGTTAGCCCAGTAACCTCAGTTTCAGCCATAGACGGGAACATATGCGTAGTATGGTACAGCACACTATCCTCATCATTACCCGTCAATACCGCCCAAGCTTCCTCAGCAGTAAAGCAAAGAATCGGGCTCAGTAACAGCACCAGATTACGCGTAATATGATACAGCGCAGTCTGAGCACTGCGACGGCCATGACTATCAGCCTGCATCGTATACAAACGGTCTTTCAAAATATCCAGATAGAAAGCACCCATATCTTCAGAGCAGAAATGCACAATATCCTGAACCGCAAAATGGAATGCATAGCGAGCAAAATAATCACCAGCCACACGCTCCTGTAGCTGCTGTGCCAGTACCAGAGCATAACGATCCAGTTCCAGCATATCCGCAACAGCCACAGCATCCGTATCCGGATTAAAATCACTCAGATTAGCCAGCAAAAAGCGCAACGTATTACGCAAACGACGGTAGCTTTCAGAAACCCGTTTCAGAATTTCATCAGAAATCGCCAGCTCACCAGAATAATCCGTAGAAGCCACCCACAAACGCAGAATATCCGCGCCCAGACTGTCATTCACCTTTTGCGGTGCGACCACATTACCCACAGATTTAGACATTTTCTGCCCATTACCGTCCACCACAAAACCATGGGTCAACAACTGTTTATACGGAGCACTACCAACCGTAGCACAGGCAGTCAGTAACGAAGACTGGAACCAGCCACGATGCTGATCCGAGCCCTCCAGATACAAATCAGCCGGCCAGGCCAATTCTGGACGCTGGCGCAATACCGCATAATGTGTACTGCCAGAATCAAACCACACATCTAGCGTATCGGGTAACTTATCATACTCATCTGCGTCTGCACCCAATAACTCATGCTTATCCAGAGCAAACCATGCCTCAATCCCGTGTTGCTCAATCCGTTTAGCTACTTCTTCCAGCAATTCAGCCGAACGCGGATGTAGCTGGCCGGTTTCCTTATGCGCAAAAAACGCCATCGGTGTACCCCAATAACGCTGGCGTGATACCACCCAATCAGGACGGCCTTCAATCATCGCCTCCAGACGCGCACGTCCCCAAGCCGGAAAAAACTCAGTTGCTTCAACCGCATCCATGGCCTTATTACGCAGCGTTTTACCATCTGCGCCATCCTTATCCATACCGATAAACCACTGACCGGTCGCCCGATAAATCAAAGGCGTTTTATGGCGCCAGCAATGCGCATAGCTATGCGTAATTTTACCGTTAGAGAGTAACTTGCCCTCTTCAGCCACCCAGTCAATCACCACCGGATTACCTTCCCAGACCGTCATACCAGCCACGCGTGGCATATCACTGATATAGCGTCCTTCCGCATTCACCGGGTTATACAACTGAATTCCATAACGCAGACAGGCAAAATAATCGTCCAGACCATGAGCCGGAGCCGTGTGAACCAAACCAGTACCCGCTTCAGTAGTCACATGCTCACCCAGCAAGACCGGAATGTCCCGATCCAGAAATGGATGATTCAAATGCAGATTTTCCAGTTGTCGCCCAGCCACCTCAGCCAGTACCGCCGTATCATCAGCACCAAAGCCATAACGACCCAAAGCAGCTTCTGCCAGCTCTTTAGCCAATACCAGCTTACCTTTAGGCGTATCAATCAGCTGATAAACCACCTCCGGCCCAACACAAATCGCCTGACTGGCAGGCAAAGTCCATGGTGTTGTCGTCCAGATAACACCATAAGCTTCACCCAATACCTCATTTAATCCAAAAGCCTGCGCCAAAGCAGCGTTATCCTTAAACTGATACGCCACATCAATCGCAAAAGACACCTTATCCTTATACTCTACTTCAGCCTCAGCCAGAGAAGAACCACAATCCAGACAGAACTGCACCGGCTTTTCACCACGGTACAAATAGCCACCCTGATGAATCCGACCCAGAGTACGCACAATATCTGCCTCAGTTTGATAGTCCATAGTCAGATAAGGATGTTCCCAGTCACCCAGCACACCCAGACGCATAAAATCCTGTTTCTGGCGAGCAATCTGTTCGTGCGCATATTCACGGCATAACTCACGGAACTTTGCCGCCGGAATATTCTTGCCATGCTTCTTCTCAACCATCAGCTCAATCGGCAAACCATGACAATCCCAGCCCGGCACATACGGCGCATCAAATCCGGCCAGCGTCTTACTGCGAATAATAATATCCTTTAACACCTTATTCACAGCATGGCCAATATGAATATCACCATTAGCATACGGAGGACCATCATGCAGAATAAACTTCGGTCGACCGGCAGCCAGCTTGCGCAGCTTCTGATAACGCTTCTGTTCATACCATGATTTCAACCAGCCACCTTCACGCTTAGCCAGATTACCGCGCATCGGAAACGGCGTATCCAATAAATTTACAGTTTTACTATAGTCAGTCATGACCTTCTCTTTAACAAAAATCTAATTACTTAATAATCTAATAACAATACAATTCAACAATTTTTACGGCCACCCGAATACCATCCAGCAATTCAAGTAGCCTGCCATATTCGCGCCGCGTCCATATCGGCAAAAATCTGCGCCTGCAACGCCGTCAGCGAATCAAACTTCAACTCATCACGCAACTTATGCAAAAAATGCACCTGTAAACGCTGCCCGTATAAATCATCAGCACAATCAAAAACATGTACCTCAAGCTTCTGCTGACTACCCGCACATACCGTCGGGTTTTTACCAAAACTGGCCACGCCCCGCTTACGCCCGAAAGCACCAACCACATCCACTACAAACACCCCATTCAGAGCATAATGCAAAGCTGGCAAATGTATATTGGCTGTAGGACAGCCCAGTTCACGCCCCAGCTTGGCCCCGTGTTTCACCCGGCCGCTGAGCGTATACTCATGTCCCAGCAACAACTGCGCATAAGCCAGATTACCAGCCGCCAGCGCCATCCGCACCGCCGTACTGGATGCACGCACATCCTCAACCAGCACAGACGGCGTATGCTCCGTCACAAAACTGGTCTGAGCCTGCAACAAAGCAAAATCGCCACTGCGGTGTGCACCAAAGCGAAAATCATCACCTACCAGCAAATAGCGCGCAGATAACTGTTCCACCAGCATTTGCCTGATAAAATCCATCGGCTGCATCAATGCAAACTGCTGGTTGAAACGCAAAACATACACCGCATCCACACAGCCACTTTCAGCAAGCAAATTCAGTTTGTCACGCAGAGGCGTCAACCGAAAAGGCAAAGCTTTTCCTGCCTGCTGCGCAAAAAATTCCTGAGGCTGCGGCTCAAATATCATCACCACCGAACCAAGCCCGCGCTGACGTGCTTCCTGGCGTAAACGCAGTAAAATATGCCGGTGCCCACAGTGCACCCCATCAAAATTACCGATTGTTACTGCCGTACCGCCAGACCAATCCGGCTGCTGCCCGCTCCCCAACCAAACTTGCATACAATTCTTGAATAAATCAAATAATAAAACGCATCATTGTAAACATTTCAGCCAACCTTAGCCAGCGCAATTAACCAGCATTTTCCCGCCCCATCAACCAGCAAATCCGCTTTATTCTCAACAGCAAACAAAATTTAATACAGTAACAACAGCATTTCTTGCTAAAATAGTGCCCACTTAACGCTAAGGCTTACCATAGCCAGCTGCAACACCTCAAAAACCACATTAGGTAACACAATGGCCTTTCGTTTCGACATCATCTACGAATACCGAGAAATGTTTTATTACGGTGCGCTCACCACCCTTGGCGTCACCCTGATTTCCACAATCATGGGCACCTTGCTCGGCCTGATATTCGCCCTTGCCCGCGTCATCCGCATCGAAAAAGGCGGTTTACCCATGCGTGCACTAGTATGGGCATTTCGCCAGATTTCACTATTGTATGTCACCATCTTTCGCGGCACCCCCTTATTTGTACAGATTTTCATCTGGTACTTCGTCTGGTTTCCGCTCCTCATCAACCCCACCGACGGCCTGATTATCAGCGGCGATCTGGCTATCGAACTGCGCCGCAGCTACGGCGCACTCATTGCCGGCATACTGGCACTTTCCGTTAACTCCGGTGCCTACATTACCGAAATCTTCCGCGCAGGTATCCAATCAATAGATCGCGGCCAGTTTGAAGCTTCCCGCTCCCTTGGCCTCAGCTACACACAAGCCATGCGCTACGTTATCCTACCTCAAGCGATTCGCCGCATGCTGCCACCGATTGGTAACGAATTCATCACCCTCCTTAAAGATAGCTCCCTACTTTCAGCCATCGCTGTAGCCGAACTAGCCTTTGCCGCGCGTGCAGCAGCCGGACGTTACCTCAACTACGACACCCCACTCTACACCATTGCCATCATTTATCTGATTATGACCATAGCCCTAAGCTGGCTCTTCTCATGGCTGGAGAAAAAATACAATAAAGGCTATCAGCATTAATTCCTAGCAGTTGCAGAAAACAGATAAAACCAATCAGACAGGGCTGCCGGAACTATCCGGCGGCTCTGTTTTTATTCAACGCCCACCAAAATATCCACCAGACAAAATCAAAAGCATCACACTAACAAGCACAAACTCAACAAAATTCAATCACAATAAAACCAAATCCTTTAATTAAACATCAAAACACAACCAAACACCCACTTACCAGCAATAAAAATAATTATCCGCCCTCTGTCAATAGTAAACACATTAAATATAACCAATACAATTATTCAATATTTGACTTTAATTAAAGAAATTGCTTAACTAATTATCTACATACCTATCTCAATAATACGAAAGAGAGAAACCATGAAAGCCGTCAGATTACACGCCAAAAATGATATACGTATAGACGATATCGAAAAACCAAAGCCCAAAGCTGGTGAAATACTAATTAAAATCGGCGCAGCAGGTGTTTGTCATTCCGATTTACACCTAATCCATATGGGAATACCTGACGGAGCACCAGCATTTACCCTTGGACACGAAAACGCCGGCTGGATTGCAGAGCTGGGCGAAGGCGTAACCGATTTTCAAGTCGGAGAAGCTGTCATGGTTTATGGACCGTGGGGCTGTGGTCATTGCTCACCCTGTCAGCAATCCATGGAAAACTACTGTGAACACCAGCCCGAATCACCCATCCTTGGCGGCGGTCTAGGCACTAATGGCGGCATGGCCGAATACATGATTGTACCTTCCAGCCGTTTACTGGTTCGCCTGCATGAATTACAACCAGAACAAGTTGCACCACTTTCCGATGCAGCATTAACCCCTTACCATGCGATCAAACGTTCAGCCAGCAAAATAACACCATCCTCCTTCATTTTTGTCATTGGCATTGGAGGCTTAGGACATATGGCCGTACAAATCCTGAAAAAAATATATTCAGCCACCATCATTGCCGGTGATATTGCCGATGACAAACTAGAATTAGCCAAAAAATATGGTGCAGACTATGTAGTGCGTACAGATAGAGACACCGACAGCGTTGTTAAAGACATTACCCAGATTACCGGCATAAAAAAATGTGCCGTCGTACTCGACTTTGTTGGTAATACCCCAACTCTGGCATTAGGTGCACAAACAGTCAGCCTAAACGGAGATTGGACAGTAGTCGGGCTGGGAGGTGGAAAACTTGATTGGCACAGCATAAACCAACCATGGGGAGCATCGCTCTGTACACCTTACTGGGGCTCACGGGTCGAACTAATGGAAGTACTGGACATGAAGAGAAAAGGCCTCATCGACATCGAATACACCACCTATCCCCTATCCCAAGCCTTAGAAATATACGACAAACTATCTAAAGGACAAATAAAAGGCAGAGCCGTACTGATTCCTTAACCTCTTTAACAACATAAAACGGGCTGAGGGATTTTATCAACCTCAGCCCGTTTTACACACAAAACATCCACCCACTTATAACCATTTAAACTTAATCATTTACCATCCAAAAAATTATCCAGTGCATCTTGTATAGAAGGAAACCATGCCAGAAAAGTTACATCAATTCCAGCCAACAAAGTAGCCAGATAAACTGGTAATTCTTCCGGTACAAAAACCATATTGAGTAAATCATTTATCCTGTAGTCATCCTAACAATACAGACAAATCTTTTACAGATTTTCAATCACCACATTTCGCAATCTAATTCTTTCAGCAGAAAACATATAACAAATAAATATCAGCTCATCCTAAAAATAACATTCGGGTAATGATGAAAAGATAAAATATGTATACCCTTCTCAAATCCCTTTCCGGTAAATATCAAAATACAGTTTCAACCCCTTACCTACAGACCCACCACACTCAAATATCGCCTTAAAAGCTGTATCAAATATCTTATCTTTTTTACTTATCCCATACACCTTTTAGTATATAAAAAATCATTAGTTTAATAATACGCAGCAAATACAGAATTCTCACCCTACACAAAATCATACTTCACCAACTAGAACTAGCCATAATTAAGCATATTTTTTCATATCAATTACCAGTTCAAAAACATAGCAAAAAAACCACAACCTGAATACAGACACTTGCGATATGCAAACAACAAACCATATCATATTATTGTATTATTTAATCAAGCATTCATAAATGCAGCACAAATTATCAACACTCACAACAAACAGATAACTTACCTCTTATCAACAAAATTAAAACTAGCAACTAATATCGCCAACCAGCCAAATTAAAATAAATCAACAAATGGAAAACCAAAATGACGAACAAAACCAGCCAGACCAGTAAATTTCTAAGCTACATATTAAGACACCAGCCCGAAGCCATAGGTCTTACCCTAAATCCAGATGGGTGGGTAAACATCGATACCTTAATCAAACAGGCAAATCTACACGGAGAAACATTAAACAGAGAAATAATTGACGAAATAGTACAGACCAGCGATAAAAAACGTTTTACCATTTCCGAAAATGGCCAGAACATCCGCGCAGCGCAAGGACACTCCACCAAACAGGTTGATATAGCATATAGCGAGCAGAAACCCCCTGAATTTCTATATCACGGTACAGCTACAAGATTCTTAAACTCAATAAACCAGCAAGGGCTGCTACCGGGGAGCCGTCACTATGTACATCTGTCTACCGATGCCGAAACCGCAACCACAGTCGGTGCGCGTCATGGAAAACCCGTTATTTTGCAAATAAACGCTTTAACCATGTTTCAAGCAGGCTATAAATTCTATCTGGCTGACAATGGCGTATGGCTAACCCAAACCATACCGGCAAAATATTTCCATTTATATCAAGCTTCACTAGCTTAAACTTAATCTGACAGACACTACCTACTCATCAGCATTCGTTCTAACACAATGACTGTCTGATGAGTAAAATAAATTCTCTAGCTGCTTTTCTTTAGCCAGTCTTTTTGTCTCTACACACAAGTTTGCCAAGGTGTCTTACCATAACAGTATTTCCCTGAATGTGCTCTTTCCCTATTGTAAAACTCTAGCCAAAGCTCAATATCCTGTTGTATCTCTGTCAGTTCTGTATATATCTTACGTCTAAACATAATATCATAACATTCAGTCTTCATCGTCTTATGGAACCGTTCACATATACCATTCGTTTGCGGACTGTAGGCTTTTGTTTTCGTATGCTCTATATCCTCCAAATTCAGATACAGTTCGTATGCATGACGCTCTTTATGACCGTTATACTCACTTCCTCTATCCGTCAGAATTCGTAAAAGCGCTACCTGCTCATTATCAAAAAATGGTATCACTTTATCATTGAGCATATCCGCCGCAACTAAACTGTTTTTCTCGGTATATACTTTAGCAAACGCCAGTCTTGAATAGGTATCAATAAACGTTTGTTGGTATATTTTCCCAATCCCTTTAATATGACCAACATAATATGTATCTTGTGTGCATAAATAACCAGGATGCTGGGTCTCAATTTCACCCTGTGCCTCTCGCGCTGCTTTCGCTTTCTCTAAAGCCTGTAGCTGGCTTTCTGTTAACACAAGCCCTTCCTGAGCTACTTTTGTTTCCAGAGCGATCAGCCTTTTTTTGAAGCTTTCTAAATCGTGGCGTAACCAGATTGAACGTACACCACTGCCAGAGACCATTATCCCTTGCAGACGTAGCTGATTAGCTACCCGATGTTGGCCATAAGCAGGAAATTCATAAGCCATATTAACTACAGCCTGCTCAATATGAGGCTCTACGCGATTTTTCTCTATAGGTTTTTTGCGACTTATTTCCTGAAGAGCTAATTCTCCGCCCTGTTCATAGAGTTTTTTGAAGCGATAATAGCTGTCGCGACTATATCCCAAGACTTTACAGGCTTGCTGAACATTAC
>NZ_MEIR01000084.1 GCF_002777825.1 Snodgrassella alvi
AATCTAGTCAGAAAAGCTTTTAATGAGTTTTATCTGACAGGAGATATTGACCCAAATATAGTGAGTTAACCTCAGTGCTCCGGATTGTGATTCGGGGCTTTTTTACATAAATAAATTAAATTCTAATCCAAATGGATGGGCTACATTAATTCATAAAATTTCTAAGGGTAAAATAAGTTTGAGCTAGTACACCTGAATCTTGTATTAATTTTGGAGGTATTTACAATATTCTTTTGATTCAAAACAGCATAACATGCCTATTGTCATCCCTTTCCCAATACTTAGTTTATCTTCTACCTTTGTTTTACTGCCATCTAAATAATTCGTTATCGCTATTTATACTAACTTAACAATATTTATAAAAAATAAATAGTTATATATTAAATTAATATTCAATTATGTTTAACCCGATTTCTTTTACTATCCTTTCTATTTTTCTTTTTAATAAAATTTTGTTTTTTTGAATCAAAAATTGGTGTGTTAAATCGTATCCAGTAGTAGTGACACAACCCAATGATGGGTAAGTGAATATACATAGTTTTTTTTCTTTAAGTATATTATTTATTAAGTATATATAATTGTTAAATGATTTAATTTTCCTTGGTCTTTCATCAATTATAGCTATAATATTTCCTTTTGATAATTTAAACAAAGTTTTATATATAAAAACAAATTTTCTTTTTATTTTATTAAACAGAATTTTCTTCTCTATATTGTTTTTAGTATCTGCATAGGAGACTAAATGTGCATTAATGTATTCGTCTTCATTCAGAATATGATCAAAAATAGAGATACTAAAAATAAAATAATCTTTTAATAAGAAATCAAAATTTTCAAAATCAAATTTTATTAATTTATTAATTAAATTTTCCATTCTCTTAAATATTTCCCTTCTTTACTAAGTGTACCAATTCTAATACCTCTTTTATTATACAGCTTCCAATAACTTCCATCATGCCTTCTATCTCTTGCATTGTCTGGTGAAATTTTCCATTTTGTTTTCGAGTGAGTATGTTTATTAACTCACCGAGGATTAAAAGCATTTAAAAAGAACTAATCAGAAACCTGCAGCAAGTATTGTAGCTGTGGATAAAAATACAGGGAGATATGCTTTGTGGGAGCAAATGGCGATATCACAGAAAAAGTAGCTCCCGAATTAAAACACATGGCGAACAAATTGGTTTGGGAACAAAAACTGAATGTGATAACATATTTGGTGATTGTGCCGAATTTCATGCTGCTAATGATTTAATGCTAAAAAGCTCTCGGCTTAAAGCAAAGGATATTGATATTTTAGGAGCTTGGCACCCTAGAAGTAATAAGCCAGTGGGACGTTGTGATAATTGTACAAATATGTTTGGATCTGAACTATGAATATTGAAATTATAGGAAATTCTGATGATGGATGGCATGGATGGGATATATGGGATTTAGATTGGTATGCTGTATTTAATAACAACTATTTAGCCCATTTTACTTCAGGAGGTACATGTGCAGTTCCTAAAAAAATAAGAAAATCTAAAATTAACTATGATAAATTATTTGATTTTTTTGATAATTTAGACAATCATTGTAATGTCGATATTATAAAAAGTAATCTACCTGATTTTACTGAACCTGGTGCATTTTTATCTAGAAATTTAGAGGAGAGAAAAAAGGATTATTTGCATTCGTTTGTTGGAGCGGCAACAAAAGGTTTGTTTAGTTATAATATTGACTTTGAAACAAATACTTATTTTTTAGTAGCGAAACCAACTACTCCATTAACATTGTTAGAATTACCAATGGATGTGAGACATATAATATATAAACTGCCAGCAACAATTCAACCAGGAGCACTTACTATATCTCAAATAGAATGAAATCAGAGTTATTAAAAAAAATTAAATCTTAATACATGTCTTATGCATATACCAGTTTAAAACTGGGATTAATATGATATAGGCTATTTAAAATTATTGTCACAGCACTTTATATGAGCTTTTATCATGAACAACTCTAATGAACAATTAAATGAAGATTGGAAACCAGACTTTGGAACAATATTTTTCTGGCCTGCAATGGATAAATATGGAAAAATTGCGTTAATGGTCAATAACTGCTGGGGAGATTTACCAAAAGCTTTATTATCAAACAGCCATTCGATATCGTTATTAGATCCATTTACAGAACATATATTCGATGGTCTAGACATGTATAGTCAGTATTCATATAGGAAACATGGAGAAACTGTATTGGATTTATATTCAGGTCTTACTTATAAAGAATGTAAAAATAGGCAAGAGGTTGAAAATTCAGTGGCGGAGAATTCAAAAAGGGAACCGATTAATGATGAAGGATTGCCAGCGAAAAAAGGTTTATTTGTATATTACGCAGTTGAAGGTTGCAGGCCTGGTCATGATTTTGTAGTTGGTTATGATGGTGAAACCAAAATGGGGGATTATTTCAGATATTTAATACCTACAATTTATGCTTCTATCGAAGATTTTACAAAAGAATTGCGGCCAGCAATTACTGTATCTGATACGGTTGATTTTACAAAAGATAGATTATTCGATAATGATAAAATCAGTGAGTATTTTCCTAGAATGTATAGTTAATGTATAGGTAAAGCAAAAGCCCAGTTTAATACTGGGCTTTTTTATTTTATAGTAAACTGCATGTATGTGAACATACATGGTAATCCTGCACGATAAATTAAGTGAGAGCATAAATTAGTATCAAACTAACTTTTCCAATGGATATATTATTTGATTAATTAAAATTAAATGATTACTTATCATCAATAGATATTTATTTTGTAACTATCTCAAATTTAGTATACAACTTACGTAAAAGTTAAGCCGCTTATTTTAGTGTTATATATTCAATTGAAATCATATTATTTAATGCTTTATGAGGGCTTTCGGTGTTATAAATAGTTAACCATTCTTTGGTTATTTTCTTTGTTTGTTCTAAGTTGTTAAATAGATATAAATCTAGCACCTTAGTGCGATAGATGCGATTAAATCGTTCAATATATCGGTTTTGATATTGGCTGCCTACTTGAATGTAATCTATGCTTATACCATGTGATTTTGCCCAGTTAATGAATGTTTTTCTGGTAAATTCCGGTCTGTTATCCACTCGTATTTTATGATATTCGACCCGTTTATCCAGATAACGGTTAACCCTGCCAGCCGGTAAACTGATTACAATATCAATGCCTAACACCTCACGATTAAAGTCATCGATGACATTGAAAGTTCTAAGCCTGCGTTGATGGCGACTGCTGTCACTCATAAAATTCATTGACCAACATTCACCTAGCTTATTCGGTACTGATAGTTTTTCTAGGCTTCGCGGAGGAATATGTTGTTTACGCTTTACCTTTAGATTAAGTTTTAACTGGCAGTATATTCAATAAACACGTTTATGATTCCGTTTATAACCGAGCTTTCGATACAATTAAAACACTGAGGAAAACCACAGCGTAAATACTTATCCGTGATAGCACTTAGCACTGATATAATCACCGAATCATCCGATAACTTAAGCACAGCGGTTTAAAACAACAATAGTGCAGCTCATAGCAATAGTAACAGAATGATTTTTTTGCAGTTGCACAGTCCAGGCTTTGCGTGCTTGAGTAGGTCCTATAGCTTTTTTATGATTTCCTCCTGAAGCTGGGATTTTAAACTCAGTTTAAGCTTACGATTTTCAGCTTCTAGTTGCTTTAAACGTTTGGGGATAGTTACAATGGAAAACCCGTAAATGCACATCATTTATCTTAAAATTCGAGGGGGAGCAATTGCTGAAGTGTCTGGCACCATGCATAAAAACAATCACAAAGTCTTGCATATAAATTACAATACTAAATCGCCAACTCGAATTGATAGAAATAAATTTGACAGTTGGAGAGAAGGGTATTGGAAAGAAAGAGCAAAAAATTATCAAAGGTAAAATGATGAAGCATATATCAAAAAATGATGTAATAAATTTAATTGAACAAAATCAGGATTTAGTTGACTTTGGAACAGCCGAAGATGCAGTTAGTACACTGCACATTAAAAAAGCAGAAGATTTTCTTGGGCTACCTTTTACTGATTCATATAAATGGTTTTTAAATCACTATGCTCGAGGATCAATTTGTGGAGATGAAATATTCAGTCTTAATGATAGTTTTGATTACTATGATTCCTATGATTCTAATACGGATATATTATATGGTGAAGATATAGTTTATAATCATATTGTAAATTTAAAAAATAAGCTTACAACAGATAAACAATTGGCAGTCTGTCATTCAGATATTGATGGTGAATTTTTCTTTGATTATACAAAATATGAAAATAATGAATGTCCAATATATATTTATTGGTCAAAGGATGAGTCTATATTTTATGCACAAAATTTCTTAGAATTTTTGTATAAGAGGATAAAGGAATGTCAATAGATGTACTTTGATTATGCTTTAAAAGCTGAACTGGATCAGAATGGCATAATGCGGGTGGCGTATGATTGGATGCCGGATACTGTATGAGGAAGCAGCTCAATATGGCAGGCCAGTCTGGCAATAACCGAGCCTTAAAAAACGCAGACTATAACTACCTGATAACCGATTATCTGGGTACGCCGCAGTAGGCAGTAAATTCAAGAGGGCAGTAAACGTGGAAAGGCATTGCTGATTCTTTGGTAATACTCAACTGGACTTGGATAACCAGATTATGCTGAATCTGTGCCAGTCTGGGTAGTATTATGATCAGGAAAGCGGCCTATATTACAACTTAGCCAGACACTATAACCCGAACATAGGGCGCTATATAGAAGCTGATCCGCTGGGAGGATAGGTGAACTGAATTTGTATGGTTATGCCAATTCATTGATGTATGCCGACCCATTATAGTAGAAAAGCTATTTGTTTGATAATGCGGTGACGGTGGTAACTTTTAAAATTATAAAAATAGAGTTTGTTTAAGGAAAAGGATTTATGACAACCAAAAAATTGCAATAAGTCTTTGCTGCTTATGCTTATTGGTGCAAGCATAAACGGTTATATGTAGGGTTAGATGATTTGTTTTCGGTAGAATTTAAATAAAGGCCAATCTTTTAATTTTGTTGTCTGAATAGGTGTTGTTGTTCTATTTTTTTCGATTTTGGTTAGGTTATATGGTTGATATTTGTTTGGGGTGGTGATAGGTAGTTGTATTGTGTGTAGTTTTGATAAATTTTCATGTGTTAACTGATTTGCAGAAGATTATGGAAATGATTATTATTGTATTTTCTATGTTTGTGATTTTTTATATTTTTCAGTGTGTGATAGATAAAAGTCATCGAAAGAAATATCTGAATAATTTAAAGGATACAAGAAAATATTTATCTGATGCGGAGATTCTGTCCTTCTATAAAGATAGTAATCTATCTGAAATAAGTATCTTAGAGTTATGGAATGAAGTTGCAACTAATTTTGATATTCCTTCTGGCTATTTGAGACCAGAAGATTGTCTGGCTGAGATGGGAATACTGCAAATTGTTGTAGACCACCCTAAATTGCAAGCTTTAACAGATATCGCAATAGAACGAGAAAAAGAATTAAATAAATCGATAGATCTGGAGAATATTTCAACGCTTGATGATTATATTAAAGCATTTGCTGTATATTTAAAATAGTTTAATAAAAAATCGGTTATTGTTTAGTTTCTTTATAATGAGGTTGGTTTATTTCCAGGGAGGGGGCGTGCCATTATATTTAGGTGTAGTAGTCTCTTTTAATCTGACATTTAGTGTATTTTAAACCATCAATGGAGTGTTATTAGTGAATCAGATTGTAAAAAATTAAACTGAAATTAGGATTTTTAGTGTAAATATTCCAAAGTCAGTACAAGATTCAGCTAGAAAATTATGCTACTTGTTTTAGGTTTTTTATATTCGCTCGGTAAATCCATTGGCCAATATTCACCTAGCTTATGCGGTACTGATAGTTTTTCTGGGCTTCGCGGAGGAATATGTTGTTTACGCTTTACCTTTAGATTAAGTTTTAACTGGCAGTATATTCAATAAACACGTTTATAATTCTATTTATAACCGAGCTTTCTGATGCGATTAAAACACTTAGGAAAACCACAGCGTAAATGCTTATCCGTGATAGCACTTCGTACTGACATCATCACCGAATCATCCGGTAACTTAGGCTGATAATAGTAAGTACAGCGGCTTAAGCCAGCAATAGCGCAGCTCATGGCAATAGTAATAGAATGATTTTCTTGCAGTTGTACAGCCCAAGCTTTAGGTGCCCCAGTTGGCACTATAGCTTTTTTTAATGATTTCCTCCTGAAGCTGAGATTTTAAACTCAGCTCAGCAAACATCTGCTTAAGCTTACGGTTTTCAGCCTCTAGCTCCTTTAAACGTTTGATATCGGACGTTTCTATACCACCGTATTTATCACGCCATTGATAAAAATTTGAATTGCCGATGCTATATTTATGGTAAAGCTCTTTAACAGGAAAGCTGGCTTTAGTTTTATTTAAATAGATATGATTTGATGTTCAGTCATTTTTTGTATGTTTAAATCCTCTGTGGGTTAATAAAGAGAATTTTCTACTTTTATGCTGTACTATTTTATTTAGGGGATAGTTACAGGGATGATTTTTAAGTTAAAAATGTTTTGTTTACTATGGTGTTGAGAGGTATTAATGGAAGCTGGTTCGGTAAGTTTTATTTTTTTGGTTGTAGAAGATGGAACAAGATTGGAAAAACAGTGTGAATTTATTCTGGAAGAGGAATACTACTATTTTAAATTCAGGGATAATGATGAACTCAGGGAAAAGGTAATGGCAAAAATAGATTTTCTTAAGCAACAAAATCAAAGAACTATTATTTGGCAGCATAAGAAAGTCAGGAAGGTATTACTTGGTACTAGAAAATTTTGTTCGATAACAACTAAAGTAGATGGTGTTTTCGATGGTGTTTCAGATAGTGGTTGTGAACTGGCTTATTCATTATTTTATGCAGATAGTCTGAAAAATGCGGCAAGGTTTGCGCAGGGCGATGAGGTTGAGTTGGATTATTATGATTATGGTAATGGTTATCTGGCCAAAGCAATGGAGATGATGTAATGGGGTGGTTTGTGATTGATATGGTTAGTACTATGTTAGCTACGGAAGATAATAAACAGCAGAAGGATTTTTCTATTGATGAGGAATTCTGTTTGATTTATGCAAATAGCAGAAGACAGCTTTATCAACAGATAAAAAAGAATGTGAACTGGGCTGACGGGCTTGGATATGCATTTTTTAATTCGGAAACTCGAAGAGAAATTAGTAATGATTCTTCTGGTGCATATGAAAGATGTTGGGATGGTGATGGTCCTGGGAAATGCAAAGTATTGGGAATAAGGAAAATATTGCCTTTATCGTGGCAATCATCGCAAAGGAACGATAAGGAGAAGGTACCATTTGAGGACGGAGATTTGATAATAAGCTCTCGGTACAAAGTGAATTCATTTGATGATGTAAAAAGATTTATGAGAGGTGAAGTTGTCAGGTTTATTTACTTAAAAGATGAAAATATAAATTTAGCCAGAAATAAGAAATTTAAGTATTTGTATTTATCTAATAATGAAAATGAGGATGAGTTATGAATATATGGTTATTTTAAGATTTGCTGGCAATGATTTTTCAATTTTTAGTTATGAGCTTTAAGTTATGGTTATGTTTTGGGTTGTGATGGATATGCTTTATAAATTTTATGTTGTTAGATAAAAATTTAGTTTGATATGTTGTGTTTATTGGTGAAGATTGGGCAAAGTTAGAAATTAAATTTTGTGCTCATGATGAAATACGGGATTAGAATGTGTTGTAAAAATTCAGGAGTATTTTAATGGCAGTATCTGCTTATAGTAAGAAGAAAGAGGATATTGAGTTTCAGTATTGGCAGCAATGTCGAAATCTGCCGGAAGATAAGTTGATTGCTTTGCTGGGTCATAATGATTTTATGCTGGCTATGGAAGCTGCAAAAATGTTGCAACTAGAGGGTGGGCGTAGGGTTATCAAGCTGGCTCAGATGGATTGTTCAGATGGTAATTACAAGCGCAGAGCATTAGCTGCTTTTATTTTAGGTCAAATCGAGTTATCTACGCTTGAGGAAAAAGTATCTCTTGAAATACTTAGTCATTTAGCTTTAACTGATAAATCTGCTTTAGTCCGCTCTTATGCGATGTCGTCTTTTGGGCATCGTTGTCGCCGGAATAATAAAAATGCCAGTTTATTATTGGAATTGGCTAAAAACACAGTATTGGATAAATCTGTAAATGTGAGAGAAAGTACGGCTTTTGCTTTATCAACTTTTGATAGTAAGGCATCAATACCGTTGTTAATCAAGCTATTGAACGATAGTCATAGTTCAGTAAGAGATTGGGCTGCATTTGCTGTTCATATGAACGGATATGATACTCCTGAGGTTAGAAATTGCCTGGTTTTATTGTTGCAGGACGGCGATTTTGATGTTCGCTTTGAAGCAATGGTTGGTCTGGCTAAGTTGCGTGATAAACGGGTAACTCAGGTATTGATGAATGAATTAGGTAAGGAACCGGTATATGATGACTTGGTTGAAGCGGCAGGAGATTTGGGTGATATTGCCTTATTACCTGTGCTTTATAAAATAAGGGATAAGTTTGAACCTTTCGATGAGTTAAATACTTCGATTGAAATTTTGGAAAATTTAAAATCAAAATTATAAGTTTTTGAAATATTTTTGATAATTATTTATGTGGGGTAAGGTGGTTGTATGTTTTAGATATAGTTGAATAAAAGAAAATTATGGGAGGTTTTGTTTGATATGAGTATTTTATTTGGCATGAGTTGTAGTAGTCTTTATTTAATCTGACATTTGGTGTATTTTAAAACAATAATGGAGTGTCAGTAATGAATCTATCTGCAAAATAATTAAATCAAAATTAGGACTTTTAGAACTTGCTAAACAGTTAGGTAATGTTCAGCAAGCCTGTAAAGTCTTGGGATATAGTCGCGACAGCTATTATCGCTTCAAAAAACTCTATGAACAGGGCGGAGAATTAGCTCTTCAGGAAATAAGTCGCAAAAAACCTATAGAGAAAAATCGCGTAGAGCCTCATATTGAGCAGGCTGTAGTTAATATGGCTTATGAATTTCCTGCTTATGGCCAACATCGGGTAGCTAATCAGCTACGTCTGCAAGGGATAATGGTCTCTGGCAGTGGTGTACGTTCAATCTGGTTACGCCACGATTTAGAAAGCTTCAAAAAAAGGCTGATCGCTCTGGAAACAAAAGTAGCTCAGGAAGGGCTTGTGTTAACAGAAAGCCAGCTACAGGCTTTAGAGAAAGCGAAAGCAGCGCGAGAGGCACAGGGTGAAATTGAGACCCAGCATCCTGGTTATTTATGCACACAAGATACATATTATGTTGGTCATATTAAAGGGATTGGGAAAATATACCAACAAACGTTTATTGATACCTATTCAAGACTGGCGTTTGCTAAAGTATATACCGAGAAAAACAGTTTAGTTGCGGCGGATATGCTCAATGATAAAGTGATACCATTTTTTGATAATGAGCAGGTAGCGCTTTTACGAATTCTGACGGATAGAGGAAGTGAGTATAACGGTCATAAAGAGCGT
>NZ_MEIR01000085.1 GCF_002777825.1 Snodgrassella alvi
ATCAAGCCTATTCGCATAAACCAACGCGTCTGCATGTAATTTATAACTGAGTAAAATATTGATATATAATTAACATTCAGAAAGAGATAAGCAGCTAACAATAGCACACAGTAGCAATTGAAAAAAATTAATCTAAGCAATAAACAGCATAGTAAAAAATAATTTCAATATTACCCCCGAGTAAAGGAGCAGCCTATGTCTGAATCATCCCCAGCAACTATCCCTAAACTGCTTAAGCTAGCCTGTTTATTGCTGGCCACCACCGCCATCAGCTCTTGCAGCGGCCGCTTTGCTTATTTCTGCCATAGACATTCTGTAATCTTGCGCCTCTGGTCTGGCACCGTACCCGCCACACCCGTCTGCCGGGCTGTCTTTATGCTCGCTTCACTTTTCCCGGCCAGTGATAGCCGCCAGGCCAAAGCCAATTATTCCACACTAAAGCTGATTTAGGCCTTAATACACAATAATGTGGCGCAAACCAGCCTAAATACGCAGCATAATATCCGTATCCATCTACTAAACTATCAAGCCTATTCGCATAAACCAACGCGTCTGCATGTAATTTATAACTGAGTAAAATATTGATATATAATTAACATTCAGAAAGAGATAAGCAGCTAACAATAGCACACAGTAGCAATTGAAAAAATTTAATCTAAGCAATAAACAGCATAGTAAAAAATAATTTCAATATCACCCCCGAGTAAAGGAGCAGCCTATGTCTGAATCATCCCCGGCAACTATCCCTAAGCTGCTTAAGCTAGCCTGTTTATTGCTCGCCACCACTGCCATCAGCTCTTGCAGTGGCGGTTTTGAGCCATTTGTTGGCGTAACCTCCGGTAAAAACAAATCCTATGCCGCTCCGGTAGAAGCACTTGAATACAATTATGAAAATATGGCCGGCGGTTCGATTAATGGCGGTTGTATTCCCGGTACTAATGGTGTTGATGATTATGAAGTGGGTAAAAAACGCTATGGCGGTGGCTCCACCTGTGGCGCTGCTTATCTGCCGGCCAAATGGAAACCTGGCATGACTGCACGTATCTATTGGCGGGTTTTACCTTATCCAGGATGGAAGGCTCGTATGTTAAATATTCCTGGAGTAAACTTTGATCAAAATGAAAAAAATATAATAGGGCAATATTATGAGAATCATTCCGCAGTGATACCCTTACCCCCCCCTCCAGCATTTGCTGGCGATGATTTTGGCAAGGTAAGAAATATTACTGTTCATTTTTTGGCGTGTAATCAGATTTTTATTGATTATGGTACCAGACAGGAAAATGCACCTGAAATAGTAAAAAAACAGTTTGAACTATTTGCCAAAAGCCAGAAACTTTGTACCCCACGCCCATCAATTAAATCCATGGCCGATTATCGGCGCAATAAAGCCAAGCTCGATGCGATAAAGAAAGAACGCCAAAATATTCCGCAGGTAATTTTGCCCGAGTATATTCAAGAATTAAAGCGGCAGGGCAAATTCCCGGTGCCAAGCTAATAAACTTTAAACGCTAATAAGCAGTCTGCTGGTGGAAAATGCTGGCCGGCTGCTTGTTTATTCGTGTGGATTGTATGTTGCGAGGCTCAGGTGTGGTTAATGTTGATATATCGTCTGTTTTCAACGGTATTGTGTCTGTTTTTTTAATTTTATATCAATTAGCTAGGCTGAAAATTTCGGTTGGTAAAAGCACGGTTTATGCTGAGCGATTTGCTGTTATGGCAGGTTTTTGTATAACAAATTTCGCCATAGTTTTAACTTAATGATTTTATTGATTAAATGATATTGTTTGCTAATTGTTACGTAGCCAGTAGTTATGCTTAATGCTGCTTTGAGTGGTTTGCCTGTTTGTTGATGGCGTGGCCGGGCTATTAATTCTTGGGATTGGAAAGC
Organism: Snodgrassella alvi; assembly: GCF_002777825.1. GTDB lineage: Bacteria > Pseudomonadota > Gammaproteobacteria > Burkholderiales > Neisseriaceae > Snodgrassella > Snodgrassella alvi_C. Next base: position 1,892 of record NZ_MEIR01000085.1, read on the forward strand.
GGTATGGTTAGGCAGTGGCTGGGACTGGTGTTTTTTAGGTGATGTTGTTCACTGCAGCAAGGATAATTCAGGCAATAATGCATATTTGGCTGCTATTGCAGTGTGGTTATGCTTTTTTTGTATGGTCATTTTATCGGTGTGGGAAACCTGCTACTGATATGTGTTGGCTGGTTTTTCTGCTGGTTTTCTCTGTTTGTGCTAACTCTGTTTGCTCCTTTGGTTTAGTGTGTCGGCTGACAGAACATTCTATGTCATTCTGGCCTGAATGATGTGATGATTGATAATCTGTACCGAGACTGATGGGTAGTGCCGGTGTTTATGCGGATGATATTAGGTGAATGGTGATTGCTGCTGGCTAAAGTATCATTTGTTTCCTTGAGCCACTGAACGATAGTCTTATATGAGTTAACAATCTTGTAACAGGTAAATAAGCTTTTTCCGATGGATGTTTGCGCAATCTTTGCCATATTACTGTATGGTATGGATAGTATGTTATCGGCCGGTAGAATTAGGATACTGTACTTATTGAGCCCGCGCTGAATGACTAAACACGGTATTAATCAATAATGCGCCTTTTATGCTTATTTGTGCATTAGTGGTAGTGGCATTAAGGGCTTTGCAGTTTGATATATTTGGAATGTTTTTAATGGGCAGTATAATTTACTTCAATTAAAAAGCCAGCATAGCAGGTTTGGTGTAATCTAAAAATTAATTAATAAATCTAGTAGGGTGTAATTCTTCTATAGGCACATTCAATTTTGAGTTGCTGCACTTTTCGTACGTAATAAAATCTTCAATTTTAAGGGCGTTGCAAATAAAAACCACTCTTAAGAGTGGTTGATTGTGTTACATAATCAAGATTAAATTTTGTATCCTTGAAGCTCTTTATTCTTGGCTTTTGCTAGTTTTGTTATGCAGATATGTCGGTTGATATCTGTCTGCACTTGGGTATCAGCCGGTTTTGCTGTATCGCATTCATTGTTGGCACTGTCAGTCCAGTTTTTAAAGTTTGAATTTAACTGGTCTTTAATTGGTTCTGGTATGGTATCCCATGTTGTATGTAGTGTTTCTAATGATTTTTTTGCTTCCTGTTTGACTTTTTGTAGCTGTGCTTCTTTTATTTCTGTGTAAATCTGATTTTTCTGAGCTTGAAGTTCGAGAATGCGTGTGCGCGTTATATTTGTTTCACAGTTTAAATAAGCTATCTGGTTTTGCTCTGGTGTTGTGTATTCGTTGGTTTGGCACTGTTTTTTCTTTTCGTGGCTCCATGTGAGCTGCTGAGGCTTTAAATAGTTGCGCACATCGGTATCCATGTCTGTCCATACGGTATTGATTTCGTTATTTGCTGCAACGTTTTCTTGTAATGCGCTTTGTAATAAAGCCTGTATATTTTCCTGTGTAGTTTTTTGATTATCTGTATCGGCGATATTCTGAGGTGCTGGTTCTGATGCAGGGGTGTTTGGTGTTGTTTTTTCGTTGCCAGAGCATGTTTGCAGAAGTATGGCAACAACAGCTAAAAAACCAATTGCTGCTAAGGTGGTTTTCATGCAATCTCCATTTTTAGCTATGGCTGCTGCGCTAGATGATGCTGCCGCTGAGGTACTTTGGTTGATGTTAATTTGCGACTTTTCCTCTGCTGATTTGGTTTGGGCGGGATTACTGTATTCGTCGTCAGGAAAGGGAGTGCCATGGGCTTGGCTTAACAGTAAAGCTTTGTGCTCTTCGTACTCTTCTTTTGTTATTGCTCCTTTTTCCAACAATTCATACAGGCGAGTAAGTTCATTTGTTAAAGATGGCTTAGACATATAGACTCCTTATGTAATATCTAAGTTGCTACGAAGATTGGTGTTAGTGCTTTTTGATATGACGATGATAAAAATCATAGTCTATACAAGCGGTGCCTTCGGTGATTTGACTGTACTTTTTATTTCTGGCATATATTTGTTTTAGATTTCTATTAAAGTATTTTAAATAGTAATCTGGGTTATTATTTGTTTTGCGATTCTTGAGTTTTACGCTTTCTTGATACATTGCTTTTATGTACTGCAATTGTGGATTTTCTGCGCAAACATTGGAGCTGGTGCATGAGCTGAAAAGAGCTAGTAGTAGTTTTTTCATTTGCGTTCCTGATTTAAATCTATTTCTCAAATCGCATGCTACTAATGGAGTACAGTAATTTTGTTAACTTTTGTTATATGATTGGCTATAAAAAGTTAAATAAATCAAAACGGTGGGTGATAACTGTTTGGCTATTTGCAAGCGTTAACTGATTATATAGCTTATTTTATTTTCTAGTTGTAAGTTGATTAAAGCTAACATTTTTTTTCTGTTTTGGTTGCTTTGTTTTCAGGGCGGGCTCTTACATTGATAGGGGGCATTAAGGCACATTGCTGGCTGCTTTTCACCTTTAAATATTGGATTGGAAGAGGTATTTGTGTGATGATAATTTTGCCTTTAAGTGTTGCTGGTTTGTGATAAGTTAGTGGATTGACTGCAACAGTAAATCTGGCGATTTGCGCGATTAAAATAAGGGCAACCGATGTGATTGAAGCCCTAAGTAGATAAAGTAAAGTTTGGAGTGCTAGTTGATTGGTTATTTAATTGTGTATTTTTCAATCTGGTCTGGTTGATCCCCCCAGCCTGCCCAAATATTTTTAACTGTGGTTTTATTTTTCTTTATCGATTTAAATTGCATGACGATAACTTGAGGTGCATTTTCTGCGGTTTTATTCCTCTCTACCAGCATGACGGTATTGTTATTTAGCCATTTGACGCGTAAAGACAAATTAGGTAAGCACTTGGCGCCTTGTTCTGCATATATAAACGCATAGAATCCATTGCTTGAAAAAGCCACTCCCGCGCAATTTTCGCCCTTATAGGTTAATTTTTTACCAGATATGATTGTTTTATAATCTTTAGCTATTGCTAAAGAGGGTAGAAGTAAAAGAATTATTAATAGTTTTTTCATGTTATTGATGTCTCAGGTTGGTTAAACATGTAGTTTTGTGTTTTTTATTGCTGCTACGGTATGGCTATTTACTGTGCCTGACGATATTTTAATGTCAAGAGTTTGTAATATTAATATGTTTGTTTGCTATTGTCAGTATGGGGGATATAGGCTGGTTAAATCTTTGTTGATTGTTTGCTATATGTGTTAAGCTTTTGCTGCTCCATTGGCTACGCCAATTGCGTGTGTATGATTTTTTATTTTATTTGCGCTATTCATTATATGAGCAGCATCCGTTTTATCTGTTGTATAACTCGCTTTATAATCATTTTTTGCATAAATCACTGTAGTATATCTTTTTGTTGATGAAGTTTAATATGTTCACAAGTTAAATCATCTTCGGAATAGGTTCTGTAATAAGCCTAATTTCTAGTTCTTTTGTCTAAAATTTTGTTTTTGCTCCTTGCCAGTATGTATCGGTCTTATGGTGTTTGTGCTGTATTCAGTAACGGATGTTATATGCTGCCTCCAGCCGGTTTCTTGTGCTTATTGAGTTAAAATGCTTTATGGATAAGTCGCCTATATAACTCTTTATAAATTTTGGTAGTTACACCATAATGTTTTTTACTAAATTTTCTTTAGCAGACGGCTATTTCCTGGTTATATGCACGTTGCCAGTAGTGCCATTACACGTAGTTTTGCCTGTTCTGACAAAGATGTTGGATTTATGCGGCTTCGTCATACTATTCTAACCGTCACAATCCTTATCATTATGTGTTGCTCTGTTTTGTGGCTGGTAAATTTTGTTTATAAAGGTACTGTTTTTTATAAGGCTGTGTTGGTGTGGGTTAAAGCTGGTTTTCAGGCTGAATCCGTACGATTGGATATAAAATTTTATTTACTGGGTTGGGTACGCTATGAAGTAAGTTTGGGTATTTGGCTGTTATGTTGTGGTTGGCTACCGGCACAAAAAGAGCAGGCTTTGGTGTTTGATGCTGAGATAGCCGGCGATTTGCTGTAAATGTCGGTAACGGGCTAGACGGTATTCTGGTGGTAATGTTTGTATACAGGATAGTTGAATGTTGCAGAACAACGGTAATTTGAATAGTGTATCTGGGGGCAGGGTAATGTGTTGTATGAATTTTGTACTACAGCTTCTTGTGGCTAAAGATTTTATTGCCGAACAGGTGAGTTTCTGGATAGTTGATCACTGTTTCTGAGAAATATTTGCTGCTCAGAATACAGGATGAAGCAATAAAATTGTTAATTATGATTGTTTTGTAGTGATTCGTTTCCTGTTTTACCAGTTTTCTGAGAGGCGGATTGGACGGAGTGTGATGTTGGGTTGTTACTAAACTTCAGTAATTAGTAAATTTCTTTTTATGTTTTACTTGATTTGATTTAGTATTTACTTAACTATTACTAAAAATTTAATATTTTTTTGTTTAGTATAATTGTATATTTCTTATATAAATTGGGTATATAATTATAACCTTTTAGTTGGTGTTTTCTGGAGTTTTAATTCTGAAAAACGCCTTTGCACATATTCAGAATAACTATGCTTAATAAAGATCAGTTTGCCGATAATCATTTTATACGTTCTATTATTGAGGATGACCTGCAAAGCGGGAAATGCCAGCGAGTGATGACACGTTTTCCTCCTGAACCAAATGGATATCTGCATATTGGCCATGCTAAATCTATTTGTCTGAACTTTGGTTTGGCCTATATTTATGATGGTTTGTGTAATCTGCGCTTTGACGATACGAATCCTGAGAAGGAATCGGATGAGTATGTGCGCTCGATTAAGGAAGATGTGCAGTGGCTGGGTTTCCAGTGGAATGAAGAGCGTTTTGCTTCGGATTATTTTGAGCGCCTGTATGAATATGCGCTGGAGCTGATTAAGGCTGGTAAGGCGTATGTGGATGATCTGGATGCAGAGGAAATGCGCCAGTATCGTGGTACGCTTACGGAGCCGGGCAGAAATAGTCCTTATCGTGAGCGTACGGTTGAGGAAAATCTGGATTTGTTTGCGCGTATGCGTGATGGTGAGTTTCCGGATGGCAGTAAAACGCTGCGGCTGAAAATTGATATGGCTGCGGGGAATATTAATCTGCGCGACCCGGTGATTTATCGTATTCGCCGTGTGCATCATCATCGCACTGGGGATAAGTGGGTGATTTATCCGATGTATGATTATACGCATGCGATTTCGGATGCAATTGAAAATATCACTCATTCGCTGTGTACGCTGGAATTTGAATCTCACCGGCCATTATATGATTGGGTGGTGGAAAATATTAAAATTGCGCATCAGCCGCATCAGTATGAGTTTTCCCGGCTGGAGCTGTTGTATTCGATTACTTCGAAACGTAAGCTGAATCAGCTTGTGGTGCAGGATCATGTGTCTGGCTGGGATGATCCGCGTATGCCTACGATTTCTGGTATGCGCCGCCGTGGTTATACGCCAGAGGGGCTGCGCCTGTTTGCTAAGCGGGTAGGTATTTCTAAGAGTGAAAATGTGGTGGACATGAGTGTGCTGGAAGGCGCGATTCGTGAAGACTTGGAAAGTGTGGCACCACGGATGATTGCGGTGTTGAATCCGATTAAGGTAGAGCTGATTAATTTTGATGAGGCGTTAACGCAAAGCCGTGAGGCGCCGTTTCATCCGCATCACCCGGAAATGGGTGAGCGCCTGATGCCGCTGACGGAAACGATTTATATTGAAGCAGATGATTTTGCGCTTGACCCTCCTAAAGGCTGGCAGCGTCTAACTCTGGGTGGTGAGGTGCGTCTGCGCTACAGTTATGTGATTAAGTGTGAGGAAGTGGTGCAGGATGCATCTGGCCGGGTGGTATCGCTGAAATGTTCGATAGACCATGATACGCTTGCTTCCAAGCCGCAGGGGCGCAAGGTGAAGGGGGTTATTCACTGGCTGTCTACTGAGCATGCTGTACCGGCTAAAGTGCGTTTGTACGACCGCCTGTTTACGGTTGAACGCCCTGATGCAGTGCGTGGTGATGATGGGCAGTATCGTGACTTTGTTGAGTTTCTGAATCCGGCATCGGTAACGGAAATTGATGCGCTGGTAGAACCAGTTGCGAATACGCTAGCACCAGAAACGCGCTATCAGTTTGAGCGTTTGGGCTATTTTGTAACTGACCGCTATGATCACACTCTGGAAAACCCGGTATTTAACCGGACGGTAACTTTGCGTGATACGTGGCAGACACAGGCAGAGAAGAAATAATGGTGCTGTGCTGTGGTTGTGTAGGAAAGCCGGTCTTTTATGGCCGGCTTTTTTTGTATACTAAAGATTTGGCTGGGTAATTCGCTGGCTTGTTAAAATGAATTGAATGGTATTTTCTGGTGATTAGAGGCGGTGTGATGCGAGTAATTCCGGTGCGTGCTGGTTATCTGGCTAATTTACCGATGCTGTTGAGTATGGTGCTGGCAGCATGGTGGGTATGGTATACGGGTAATACGGCAGAAAGTACAGCGCTGTTTCTGGGGATCATTGCTGGTGGGCTGGTGGATCTGGATGATGGCTTTACTGGCCGTCTGCGCAATCTGTTTTTTACGCTGATACATTTTTCGCTGGCTGCTACGGCGGTGCAGTGGACATTCGGGCATCCGCTGGCGTTTTCATTGCTGATGGTATGGGCAGCATTTACTATGACGATGATGGGTGCAATTGATGTGCGTTACCGGACAATCGCCTTTGGTACGCTGTTGGTGATGTTGTATACGGTGCTGACTTATTCGCCGCATTTGCCGTGGTATACCAATCCGCTGATGCTGGTTTGTGGTACGAGTCTGTTCAGTGTATGTACGCTGGTGCTACATCTGTTGTTTCCAAATCGTCCGGTACAGGATAATCTGGCCGGTGCTTTTGCCAGACTGGCAGATTATATGCTGGTGAAAGCACAGTTTTTTGATCCCGATGAGGCAGATTTGCTCTCGGAAAGGGAGCTGGCGCTGGCAATGAAGAATACGGCAGTGATTGATGGCTTTAACCGCTGCCGTGCGGCACTGTTTTACCGCTTGCGCCGGCAGCACCGCCAGCGTGGTATCAGTACGCTGCTGCAATACTATCTGACAGCACAGAATATTCATGAGCGGATTAGTTCGCGCCATGTGGATTATGCAGCGCTGGCGCACAGGCTGGCGCACTCGGATTTGATTTACCGGATTCAGCGCTTGATTGTGTTGCAGGCACAGGCTTGCCAGCAGATGAGTGAGTGTCTGCATGAGGATAAGCCCTATGTGTTTAATATGGTGCTCCAGCGTGCTGGTGAAGGGGTGCAGCAGGCAGTAGCACGTTATTGTGCTGAATGTGATACGGATGAGGATACGCCGGGTTTGCAGCAGCTAATTGCGAATATTCTAACGATTAATGAGCAACTGCTCTGGCTGGAACAGGTAAAGGCTGCTGGTGCCAAACAGGAAACAGGTGATATGCAGATTGCCGGGCAAGATGTTGATCGGATACGCGATATTCTGCCAGCGTTAAAGACTCATTTTACTTTGCAGTCGAATGTGATGCGCCATGCTATTCGGCTGGCGATTCTAACGGCTGTGATTTGTGTGGTGGTTGAAAGTGGCCAGTTGAAGATGGGCTACTGGATTTTGCTCACTGGGGTGATTGTGTGCCAGCCGAACTATTCGGCAACCACGACGCGCTTGAAGCAGCGCATAATGGGTACGCTGCTTGGTGTGGTAGTGGGATCGGTATTGCCGTATTTTGTGCCTACTTTGGCAGGTAGGCTGGTGATTGTGGTGGTGAGTACGGTGCTGTTTTTTGCATTCAGGGTACGCCGTTACAGTTTTTCTACGTTTTTTATTACGGTACAGGTACTGGTGGGTTTTGCAATTATTGGTATGGATACGCAGTCGGCAATGCTGTCGCGTTTTGTGGATACGATTCTGGGCTCGGTGCTTGCGTGGTGTGCGGTATCGTGCCTGTGGCCAGACTGGCGCTATCTGACGCTGGGGCGGATTGCCAGACGTGCTTTGTGCGCGGATGCTGCTTATCTGCGGCAAGTGGCACAACAGTTTCAGAACGGGCACCGTGATGATGTGGTTTATCGTGCTGCGCGGCGTGATGCGTATGAGCTGGCTGCTACGTTGAGTAATACTGTGGCGGATATGTCGCTGGAACCAAGGCGTTACGGGCAGCATCTGGTTGAAGGTAAAGCTTTGTTACAAGTGAATTATGCGCTGCTTAGCTGTATTTCAGCACTGGGTGCGATTCGGATACAGGTAGACCGTGTGCAGCCGCTGTTGACACCTGAGCGGGTACAGCACTGGTGTACGATTGCCAGTAGGCTGACAGAGCTGATGACGCAAAATGCTGATTATTCTGTGTTTCAGGCTGAATGGGAGGCTGTTGGCGAGCTGTTAAAGGTGCACAAACCACAGCCGGATGATGATGTGGTGGAAAAGGTGTTATGGCGGCAATTGCAGCGGATTCATGCGCAGCTACCATTGTATCGGCAGGCTTTACTGACTGGTACCTGAACCGGCAGGATGATGGCACAGTGACTCGTTGAGTGAGTGGTTTAAAACTCTGCCTAAAATAAAATAATTGTAGCGCATTTAACCCTTTTTCGATTATGCTGTTGGTAGTTTTCTTTAAAATTCAAGTATAAAGCACCTTTGTGGCTGCATGTTATAATCTTAAAGAATCATTTCAATGTTAATAATGAAAGGGTTACCATGACAGCACCGAATGAACAGAATGAGGGTTCTTCTTATGTACCGCCATTGATTCCTACCCAGAATGGAACACTGGAGTTACACGACATTACGATTATTGATCAGACTAAGCTCAGAAAGGCAATTTCTGCCGCTGCGCTGGGCAATGCTATGGAATGGTTTGATTTTGGTGTGTATGGCTTTGTGGCTTATGCGCTGGGGCAGGTGTTTTTTCCGTCTGCTTCTCCTAGTGTGCAGATGATTGCTGCATTGGGTACGTTTTCTGTGCCGTTTCTGGTACGCCCGCTGGGCGGGGTGTTTTTTGGGATTCTTGGCGATCGTTTCGGCCGGCAGAAGGTGTTATCTACTACGATTATTATTATGGCGCTCAGTACTTTCTGTATCGGGCTGATACCATCGTATAACAGTATTGGCATCTGGGCGCCGATATTGTTGTTGCTATGTAAGCTGGCGCAGGGGTTTTCGGTAGGCGGTGAATATACTGGAGCTGCGATTTTTGTGGCGGAATATTCGCCCGACCGTCAGCGCGGTTTTCTGGGTAGTTTCCTGGATTTTGGTTCGATATGTGGCTTTGTTTTGGGCGCAGGGATAGTGGTTTTGCTGCAAAATATTATGGGTTCGGCGCATTTTCTTTCGTGGGGCTGGCGCATTCCGTTTTTTCTAGCCGCACCTTTGGGTTTACTGGGCTTGTACCTGCGCCATGCTGCTGAGGAAACGCCGGCATTCCAGAAACATCTGGATATGATGGAAAAAGAAGAACAGGAAGAGGTGAGCAGTCGTCCGCGGGTTTCGTTTAAGGAAATTGTGCAGCGTTTTTGGCGTACGCTGCTGGTTAGTGTGGGGCTGGTATTAACTACTAATATTACTTATTACATGCTGCTGACTTATATGCCTAGCTATCTGTCGCACAATCTGCATTATGGTGAAGATCGTGGTGTGCTGATTATTATTGCGATTATGATTGGTATGATGTTTATGCAGCCGATTATTGGTTTTGTTAGTGATAAGATCGGGCGCAGGCCGTTTGTTATTGGTGGTTCTGTTGCGCTGCTTGTGTTGGCCATCCCTTGTTTTCAGTTGATTACCAGTGGCAAGGTGGGGCTGATTTTTCTTGGTTTGTTTATTCTGGCGATGATTTTGAATTTTTTTACTGGGGTGATGGCATCTACTTTGCCGGCGTTGTTTCCCACACGTATCCGCTACAGTGCGCTGGCCAGTGCTTTTAATATTGCGATTATTATTGCCGGTTTAACGCCAACTATTGCGGCGGCACTGGTGGATTCTACTAATAATCTGTTTATTCCAGCCTATTATCTGATGGTGGTGGGGGTGATCGGGATTGTGACTGGTATTTTTCTGAAAGAAACCGCCAACCGCCCGTTGCGTGGGGTATCTCCTTCGGCATCTAATAAACAGGAAGCGCGGGAGCTGCTGGCTGAGACGTATGAACACATTGAGCAAAGTGTGGATGATATTGATGCTGCTATTGCCCGCTTGCAGCAGCAGATACTGGATTTGGAAAAACGCAAGCAGCAGTATGTTGATTTGCATCCGAAAATGGAGTGATTAGTTCGTTATCCCTAGCTGAAATTTTAGCCACTAATGTTAGCCTGTCTGGGTTAAAATTAGTGGTTTTTTTACATTCTGGTTTGCAATTTTATAGGGAGAAGAAAATATGGATAATCTGGGATCTAGTTTAAAAGTTATCAAAAATATTTTTGGATTATTTGGGCTTATAGGTAATGTCATTGGTACAATTATTGTAATATTTTATTGTTGTACAATAAGATTTTTTCCTGCTGGATTGTCGGTAGGAGATGTATTATTTTGTTTATGTATATTTGCCATATTTGGAATTTTGTATATTGTTTTTACTGGTATACTATATTTAGCTAACAAATTATTTTTATTATATTTTTTATTCAAGAAGAAAATAAATAAGACATCTGATTATGTTAATTTCTATGAATATCAAAAGAGTTATCTTAGTCTTTCTATATATGCAAACCTTTTTATTTTGCTTTACACTTGTTTTGTATGGGTTGAATCAGGTAATTTAATTTCAAGTCTAATATTTTGTTTAACTACGTATTTAGCAGTTGGATTTATTAGTTGGTTGGAAACTTTAATTTTTCAATGGGAAGAGAACAAAATTCTAAATAAATATGGACTCAGTGAAAAATACGATAAAAAGTTATATAGCTATATTTGGAATATGAAGGTTTCTAGAAAGTTCCTTTTTAGAACCGGTATATGTATCATACCAATGATTGTTGTTTCTGGTATCTATGCTGGTCTAACTAATATTACCCTTTCTTTAATTGGTGTAAGACAATCTGATGTTACGATCTATGTGGATAAAAATTATCAAGATTTATTTTATAACTCTGAAAAAAAAGACTATTTTGATAAGATAAATTGCTCATCCGTATGTCAATTAGAGCATGTAAATATTCTGATGACGAATATTGGTACGAGAACTAAATTTCAAATTCCGGCTAAAACAATTCATAATACAACTGATAGTCCGATAGAATTTGAAGTGTCTAATGAGGCAATTAAAGGCATTAGGAATAAATAAAATTTTTATAATAATCGGCTTTAAGTAGCAAATTATAAAATTCATAATCTAAATTAAGGTGGGAAATGAATCTGGCAGAATTGATGAAACTGTGAAAAGAAGATGCTGGGCTGATGGGATTAGCTGGTGAAGCATGGGAGATACTGGCGTTATTCGGTGGTTATAGTTTGTCTACGAAGCAGGGCTAGCATATTGATTAGATAGGCCGATACTATTTATCTGTTAGGGCTGTGATTTGGGTTTCTACTATGTTTAATGCAAAGTGTTTAATATTTTGGGAATAAATGAAAACGCTCATTTGTTGTAATGCTATTTAAACATGTGTGTTGTTTTCGGCTTGATAGCTGTTTCTGTATGATGGGTAAATCAGGCATTGCCGGTATGGTTGCGATTTTTCCTTGTGGATGTGGATAGGCTGTTTGGTATGGGTATTTTTATCTGAATTTTTAAGAGTTGGTTGGTCTTGACAATGGTAGTGGTTTTATCGGCATCTATTCTGGCTGCATTGCCTCCTTTACCACAGGCAGATGCTGGTTGGGCAGTTTATTTGCTGTATTGTGCTAATGGTGCATTTTATTGCGGGATTACTAACCGGCCGGCACAACGCTGGCAGGCACACTGTTCGGGGAATGGTGCCCGGTATACCCGTATGTATCCGCCACTTCAGATGCGTCTGGTTTGTGTGGGTATAACTAAAGCCGCAGCAGCACGATGTGAATATCGGCTAAAGCGGCTCAAGGCAGCAGACAAGGCTGTTTTATGGCAATTGCTAGGAGATTTTTTACCCAATACTTGATTTCTTGCAACCATTAAACAGCCTGATGGTATCCGCTTACATCAATGCATCAAATCCTGAGTCAGATGAAGCAGGAATAGGCTGTTCAGGTATTGTTTGTTTATTGGCTGGTGTGGAAGCTGGATGCAGGGGGGTGATGTTCTGCTTTGGTGCTTCATCTGCGTCTTCATTAACCTCAATATTATTGCTTTCTGGTGCAATTTCCTGTTTTGATTTGTTATCTGTTGCGTTGGTATATTTCAATTCAACGATTTCACCTTTACCGCTAGTCCATTGTAGTGAACTCAGATTACCGCTGACTTTGGTTTTACCGGCACTACAGGTCAGGCAGATTAACGTATTGCTCGGTTTACTCAGAACATTAATTAAACGCTTGTGATTTACTTGTAGCTGGTGTTGCTCTGCCCATGAGTTGATACTTTGGTTCAATAGCTTTTTGTTCAGATTGCGCTTGTTATAGGGATCGCGGTAAACGGCAATCCAGATGTCGTTTTGTTCATCGGTGTTTACTGAAGCCTGCTGGTAAATTACTGCGGCATCTGCACCACTTTGTACGGCTGCGGCAAAATCCAGTGCATTCGGGCTGCGTAAACGTACACAGCCATGACTACGCACTCCGGGTACGCTGCTGGGTACGTTGGTGCCATGGATACCTAAACCCAGCCGGGGGGCGCCTAGGCGGACAAATACGGGGCCAAGCGGGTTGTTGGGGCCGGGCGGTACTGATGTTTGTACTGGTTTGCCGCTTGCAGCCATTTCTTTCTGAATGCTGCGCGGTACGTTCCATGTAGGGTTGGTAACTTTTGCTCCAATTTTGTATTCACCTAATGGCGTTTGTGTGCTCGCTTTACCTACTGTTATTGGATAGGTTTTGATTAACTTTCCATCCTGAAATAAGAATAACCGTAGTTGGGGAATATTCAGGATAACCTGTTGTCCCTGACTGGGTACGGCATAGTCTGGCATTGGTATGGCAGCATAGGCACTTGCAGATATGATGGTGGTGGTCAGTACATAAAATAGTGGTTTCAACATTATTCTGAAAATCCAGTATGGCAATGTGAATATAATCATAACGTAATTTGTTTGTAATGTGAGAAAATAAATACAATTAAGTTTATTTATGGCTATTTTTCTGGCTTGAGGTTACGATTTGGAACAACGGTTTATAGCTCAGATTGTTGATTGGAATCAAGAGGGGCGTGGTGTTGCTCGAGTAGACGGTAAAGCGGTTTTTATTGATGGGGCTTTACCGGGTGAGGTGGTTGAGTGGCAGCTGGTACGGGTGAAAAAATCCTATTCTGAAGGCAGAATTAGCCGGGTACAGATGCCTGGTAATGCGCGTGTACAACCGCCTTGTAAATATTATGAGCGTTGTGGCGGCTGTAATAGTCAGCATATCGAATTTACCGCTCAGGTGGCGCTGAAACAGCGTGCCTGGCTGAATCAGATGCGCCGTTTGGGCAAGGTACAGCCAGATGAGCTGATGCCGCCAATTTATGGTTTGCCCTGGCGTTATCGTGAACGGGTGCGTTTGCGCGCTGTGTATGAAGATGGCCAGTTAAAGCTGGGTTTTCAGGCCAGACAGACGCATGCGATTGTGGATATTGATGGCTGTCTGGTGTTGCCTGTGGTGTTGTCTGAGGCTTTGAATCCGATTAAGGCTTTATTGCAAAGCTGGCCTATAGGCTGTGTGCAAGGCATTATGTTGCATCGGGGTAATAAGGTTATTGCGCTTACTTTGCAAGTTTGCGGTGAGGTTAACCAGACAATGCGGAGGCAGGTTGATAGTTTGCTGGTGCGGTTGCAACAGCAAAGTGGTTGTTTGTGGCAGTGGTGGTTGCAGACGGGGCGTACTACGACTTTGCAATCGGCATCGGTGACACCGGTACTGGCTTATGGTTTACCTGAATATCAGCTTGAGATTCCTTATCAGCCTGAAGATTTTACGCAGGTTAATCAGGCTACCAATGAGCTGATGATACAGCGTGCCATGCAGTGGTTACAGCCGCAGGCTGGCGAGCGGATTATCGATTGGTTTTGCGGGCTGGGTAATTTCAGTTTGCCGATTGCTCGGATGCAGGCGGAGGTGGTTGGTGTGGAGGGTATGGAGGCTATGTGCCAGCGTGCCGGTAGTAATGCACAACGCAATGGGTTGGCGCAGTTGACTCGTTTTCAGCAGGCTGATCTTTTTGCTATGAACGGGCAGCGTCTGCGCCGGTTTGGTTATGCTCATAAGTGGTTGCTTGACCCGCCAAGAGCTGGTGCTCAGGCTTTAATTCTAGCTTTAAATGAGCTGGAAGACCGGCAACTGCCGGTGAGGATTGTTTATGTTTCCTGCGACCCGGCAACACTGGCACGTGATGCTGGCTTGCTGGTTAAGCGTGGCTATCTATATCGTGCCGGCGGTATTATGAATCTGTTTGCACAAACTGCGCATGTTGAATCTATGGCGGTATTTGACTGGCGATAAAGGTTATTGGTTGTTTGCCAGTTAGACAAACTGAATTGTCTGGTTAAGAATATACACGAATCTGCGAATATTGTTTCTTCTGAGGAAATAATATTTTTACTCTGCGGAATTTTGCTGTTTTGGGATTCGCGTTAATATAGTTGCTATTAGATAAATATTTTTAGATGAGTTTATTCATGAATAGATTAGCCGGTATTTTGATGGCAACTTTGCTGGGCATCGCTGTGCCAGCTGTGGCTGCGAATTATAAAATTGACCCATTGCATACCAATGCGCGTTTTATGCTCGACCATTTTGCAACCACTAGTAATGTGGGTGGTTTTTATAATCTTAATGGTGAGCTGCAATATGATGCGGGTGCGAAAACTGGTGCTGTGGATATTACTATTCCGCTTAGTACTCTAGATACTGGACGCAGTGAATTTAATGAACATCTGCTAAGCAAGACTTTTTTTAATGCTGATCAATATCCGGCTATGCGTTTTGTGTCTCATAACTGGAATTTTGATAAAGAGGGTAAGGTTAGAGCCTTACGTGGCCAGTTAACTATGGTAGGCCAAACACATCCGGTTACTTTACGAGCAACCAAATTTAATTGTTATAAAAGCCCGATGAATCAGTCTCAGGTTTGTGGTGGTGATTTTGAGGCTGTGATTGATCGTTCACAGTGGGGAATTAATGAATATCTGACAGCTATGCCGGCCAGTCGATATGTTAAGCTGAATATCCAGATTGAGGCTGTTAGACAGTAAAATTAATTGTTTTTTTACACGGATTATCCGCTTCGCTAGCAGATAATCCGTTTTGCTGTTCAGTATGATGCTGACAATAGCCATAAAGATGATGAATAGTTTTGCTGGATATAATGTTCTCAATTTAATTATTTTTGTAGATATTGTGATATTGTTAGGATACGAATCCGAATGTTTTTCATTAATTTATTTTGAATATTATGGTTAGGGCAATGGCCTGAGTAATCAATTTTGTACCGTTAACAGGAAGTGTGGAGGGGATTATGTGGTGCATCAGAAAATTTAATGAACTTTCGTCACATGATTTTTATAGTATTGCGCGCTTGCGTATTGATACTTTTATGGTAGAGCAACAGCGGATTTACCATGAGCTGGATGATTGGGATTTACAGGCCAGGCATGTTTATTACCAGCGTGATGAGCAGATACTGGCCTATGCGCGTATGTTTCTGGCCGGCACTTACTTTACTTTTAGCCGGTTTGTAACGCATCCGTGTGTTCGTGGTACTGGACTGGGGGATCAGCTGATTAAGCTAATTGTGCATTATGCGCAGAAGAATTATGCTGAATATCCAATCAAAATAGAGGCAGATCGGCAGGTACTTAAATTTTATCAGCGGCATGGTTTTCAAATACAGGGAGCGCCGTATATCTCTGAAGGGATACCCTATGTGCAGATGTTGTATCAGCCACAGTAATAGAACGATACAGAGTATATCGGGTTAATGCAGGCTAATTGTGGTATCAGTAGCTTGTTGATAGGATGATTTATGTACGCCGCATAGATAAAAACCGGTACGTTTGTACCGGTTGTGTTTGGTAGCAAATTCTAGTCGTTCAGATTAATGCCGTTTTTTTGCAATAACTGATTAATTTGCTCCTGTACTTTTTGCTGTTTGGCTTGTTCACGCAACTGGTCTTTAATCTGATCAAAAGCGGGAGCATTTGGTGCCTGACGCATACCGGCCAGTTTCAGCAGAATGTGATGTCCGTTAATGGTGATGACATTAGGTGAAATCTGCCCGTTTTTTAATTGTGAAGCTAACTGGGCAAAATCAGGTGGCAACTGCTGTGGAGACATCCAGTTGCTGGCTGGTGCTTCAGGGTTAACCTGTTTGAGCAATGTCTCATAAGCCAAACCTTTTCTCAGCTTGGTTAAACCTTCTTCAGCGGCTTCTTTGCTTGGGAAAACGATAGGCAGTAAGTTGATTTCCTGGCTAACCTGTTCATATTGCCGGCGCAAATCACTGTCATTTACTTCAATGCTGGCAGCCAGATGTTCTACATATTGAGCCGCATAGAATTGTGCCTGTACGTTTTGCCATGCCGCCTGAGTATCAGGCTGTTTATCCAGCCCGGCCTTAATGGCTTCAGCTTTTAATATTTCAGCCGTTTGCAGGCGAACGGTAATTTCTTTCTGAATATCGGCTTTATTTGGCGCAGGAGCGCCCGGCTGGGCTTGCATCTGACGCTCAAACTGCTTGAGCATGACGTTAATACGTTGGTTGTCAATTTTGGGTGCATCGGCAAAAGCGAGCCCGGCGGACATGATACTTAAGCCGGCCAGCCAGGTAATGCTTTTTTTCATGTTAAGTATTCCTTATTTTCTGTCGTGATTAATAATCGTCAGAATATAGTTATTATTTAATGCTGGCACTCTTGTAAAGTTGATCAATGGCACGAGCCATTGAGGCGCTTTGCATGCGGCGTGACAGGATAGGTTCCATTTCTTTTTGGGTTGGCAGTTTAACGTTGCGCTTGTCGTTTATGTAGAACACTGCGTAAATATTGCCGTTACCTTGCACTGGTGTTGTGGTGTACTGGCCTTTTTTCAGGTCTTTAATAGCGTTGAAAACCGGAGAAGCACTTTCCTGTAGGTCTTTGATGGCAACATAGCCTTTAGGGATGCCGCCGTTTTCACGACCAGCCGGGTCAATGGTGTACTCTTTGGCTACTGTAGCAAAGCTTTTTTTCGCCTGTAACTGAGCAATTGCTTTATTGGCGGTGTCTGCGTCGCGGGTGAGGATTTCACCTAATTGTACTTCCTGAGTACCGCTGTAGTATTTCACCATGTCATTGTAGGCATTGCGTACATCTTCAGGTTTGACCGGATTGTTTTTAACCACGTTGGCTAAATAGGCCTGTGTCAGTAAATTGTCTTTGAAGAAAGCCCATTCTTCCTTGAAACCGGGTTTTTTATCATCGCCCAGACGTTTGGCTTCTGCTTCAGCCTGATTCAAGGCATTCAAGTATTCAGGATCTTTGTCCAGATTCTGTTTTTTTGCGGCCTGAATCAGCAAAGTACGGGTTATGAGGCGGTTAGTGATGCTTTTACGCAACTCGGGCGAGTCCTGAATCTGATTCTGGCTTTCCTGAACCAGTATAGCTACTTGGTTATCAATTTCTTTACTGTCAATTTTGGTTCCATTAACAGTAACTACAGTCTGGGCGGCGGCAATGCCGGTTAATCCGAGTAAGATTGCGGCTGCAATTAATTGTTTTTTCATGGTTATCTCTCTTTGGGTGGATAGAAATGGATTATTGCCTTAAATATTCGCTGCTGGTATATGCCCTGATGCTTAAGGCATGAATGGTATTTGCTCTGAATAAATCTTCAAGTAGCTGATGAACTTTACGCTGCCGAGCCAGGTGCGATAAACCGGTAAAGGCATCGCTGATAATCAGCATGCGATAATGCCCGCCGCCGCGATGGCCTTTATGCCCAGCATGTAAATGGCTGTCGTCTATCAGTTCCAGTTGCAGTGGTGCCAGCGGTTGCAGGCGTGTGCGAATGGTAGTCTGAATATCAGTCATTAGGTAAGACTTTTTTAAAGGGACGAATCAGAATTTCTTCATAAACCCCGGCATCCACATAGGGATCCTGTTCAGCCCATGCCTGTGCTTCATCCAGGGAGTCGAAGTCTGCAATCACCAGACTGCCAGAAAAATGGCTGTCATCATCCGGCAGTGGATTGGAACCAGCCAGAAGCAAACGGTTTTGCGCTTGTAGTTCCTGTAAACGTGCCAGATGTCTGGGTCGTGCTTTGATACGTGCTTCGTGACTGTTATCGGCATCAGTGGCCATTAACATAAACAGCATTACAACTCATCCTTTTTAATGTATTGGCTAATATATACAGTTTGTCCGATTGTAAACAGAACTAATATTGTGGTACTGCCAAAAAGTTTGAAATTAACCCACTGTGCTTCGGTAAAATTGAAAGCTACCCACAGATTGAGCGCACCTAGTGCGAGCAAAAATATAACCCATGCACAAGTGAGTTTGCGCCATGCTGATTCTGGCAGGCTGATTTCTTTACCAATCGTACTTTTCAGTACGTTTTTATCGCACAGATGTGAAATCATCAGGCCAATGGACATAATCCAGAACAGGGCTGTAGGTTTCCATTTAATAAAGCGTGGGTCTTTGAGATAAATAGTTGCACCACCCATTACCACAACCAGTAACAGGCTGACCCACTGCATGGTTTGCAGGCGACGATATTTAAACAGGCACCATGCAGCCTGAATAATGCCGGCAACAATAGCCACTTCAGTGGCAAGGATAATATTTTTGGTTAAAACGTAGGTAGCAAAGAAAAGAATAACTACCAAGAATTCGAATACTGCTTTCATTATTAGGATTTGATATCTGTTTTTCTGGTTTGGGTTAATAAAGATTTGAAATAGTTGCCATGATACCCTGAGTTTTTACACTTGGCACCTGTTAAAGCAATGTGTTAAACAAAATTTAACTATTATTGTATATTGATTTCCAGCTTTTCAGGCATTGATGCGTCTGAAAATATCCACAGTTAGGGGTAGCTTGAGAGCAAAACATGTAAAGTTAGCTTGGCATTAAAGTGTCGCAAAAGCTATTATAGCGTGAGATAATATAAAAACAGGTTTAGTAAACGTTAAACATCAGTTGATTTTAGAGCACTTGTAGGAATTATCATATTGAATTGGCACGTGCCTGATTGATGGCAAGGGTGCATTACCGGTGAGGGTACGGGATTGAAGAACGCAAATAATTTAAAAATCATCGCACTGTCTTTATGTATGTTAGCCAGTGCACCTGCATGGGCAGGGCTGGGGAGCTTACAGGTTAATTCGGCCCTGGGGGAGCCGTTTTCAGGAAGTGTGGTTGTGACAGGTGATGAGGCCAGAGCTGCATTACAGAGTCGGCCAGCAGTTTCAGGAGCACCATTACAGGTACGCGTAACGGCACAAGGAAAAAATGCTGTGATTCATTTGCGTTCCAGTAAGCCTGTTCGTGATCCAATGCTGTCTTTTAGTCTTACTGCCGGCAGTCAGGGGCGGCAATATACCGCATTACTTGACCCGCCAGAATATCGTCATGGTTCAGCAGGTGCTGGCAAAGCAGTAAGTAATCACCGCAAGCCGGCACGGCCTGTGAAAGAGAAGTCAGCTGCCCGCGCTACTGCTGCGCTGCAAAATAGGCTGGCTTCTGATAATGCAGTTGTGAAATATCACGTAGACAATAATGAAACACTGATGGATGTGGCACGTAAGGTACGGCCGCAGGGGCTGAGTATAGAGCAAACCATGCATGCTCTGATTGTTGCCAATCCCCATGCTTTCCGCAATGGTAATCCGGATTTTATGTACCGTGATATCAGCCTGAATATTCCATCTACTTCACAGCTGCATAAATTATCCAAAATAAAGATTAAAGCAATTCAAAAACCGGCAGGTGCTGTACAGGGCACTGCGCCAGTATCAGCAGCGCCGGGCGTAGCAGAAAATGCTGTGCCACAAAAATCGGTTAAAACGGATGCAGGTACGGGCAATGCTGCAAATACGGTAGTTTCTGAAGTCGGTAACGCAGCCTCGGCTCCAACCAGGGATGGGAAAGCTAAAACAGAAACTATACCAGCATCTGCACCAGTTCAGGCTTCCGCACCAGTTCAAGCATCTGCACCTGCTGCATCAGCAGCATCTGTGGTAAAAGCCGCACCAGTACAACCTAAAGTTAATCAGGTAGCGCAGCCGGTACAACCTGTAGAAGAACCGGCAGAAGAATCCATGCTGCCTACATGGTGGCCATATGCATTGGCAGGTGTGGCGGGGGTGCTGTTAATTGCTGCTTTACTCTGGCAAAGACGTAAAAAAAGCAATAACGCAGAAGATGATGAAGATTATGCATCTGATGAAGATGATGATGTGGTATTTGATGCTGTACCACCTAAAATTGAACAATCTGTATCTGTTCCGTCCACATCAGCTAAAGCAGCAGTATCAACTGCGGCAGCTACAGCTACAGCTACAGCTACAGCTACGGCTGCTAGCAGTACAGTTGAAGACGATGGCGACTGGTCATGGTTAAATGACGCTGCAACAGACACGCCAGCTAAAGCTGATGCACCGGCTGGAAATGTGAATCAAGTGGCTGCAACACCACACCTTGCTGATACAACGCCAGCTGCGGACAAGCAGGAAGAAGATGATACAGACTGGCTGAATTTTAATTTTGCGGATGATGCTCCTGCTGCTGCGGTTCCATCAACTGCTGAGCAGAATAATGCTGATGATATATCCTGGCTGGATCAGATTGATGAACCTGAGCAACCAGAAGTTTTGACTTCACATGAACCGGCTGTTGCTGCACCTCATGAAGAGGTGGCAGACAATACGGATTTTGAGTGGGTTGTGGCTGAGGAGCCGCAACTGGATGAGTTTAAGGCAGAAGTGAATCAGGATGCTATTCAGGTTGTACCGCAGTCTGAACCAGCTGCTTCAGAAGTTGATACGCTAAATGATTTGGCTGATTTGCAGTGGGATGAAGACTTCAAGTTTGATAATGAATCTGAACAGAATACTACGCCTGCGGTTGAAGTGCCTCCTGCTGTAGAGCAGATTCCAATGCCACATGAGCAGAATTCATCTGGGGCAGAAGATGATGCAATTTCAACAGATATTAACTGGGAAACATTGGGTATCAGTGATGACGAGTCAATGGCTGAACCTGCTTCCCCGGCGGCTAGCTCTACGCCAGCAGTTAAAGCTGATGCGCAGGAAATTCCGTCCATGGACTTTACGTTGGATGATGAGGCTGTAGCTACAGATAATGTTGATTCAGCTACGGTTACGGCTCCGACTTCTTCATTTGCTACTGGAAGTGGTGCACAGGATTGGCTGGAACGATCAGCTGCATCTGAACCTGCTGATCAACCTCTGACGCCTGAGCAGCAGGCTGTTCCACTACAGGCTAAACTGGAACTGGCAAAAATGTATCTGGAAATGGATGATGCAGTTACTGCGCGCCAGACTCTGCGTGAGCTGGTTGATGAGGCAAATGGTTCAATACTGGCTGAAGCTCAAAATCTGTTGCAGCAGTTGGGTGGCTAGTTTTACATTGATTTTATTTTAGTTGCCAGACGTGAGATGTTTCTGTGTCTGGTTAAGACTGAATCCTGTATTAGGATTCAGTCTTTTTATTTATTCTGAATCTGCGTGTTGTATTTAAATCTTGTTGTTTGGAAATAGAGTTCTCTTTAATAATTTCTGACAGTGATTAAGTCTGATTTTGTGAACTACTTTTGTATTTGATTTAGGTATGACCAGATTTTCTACTTTATTTCAATATTTTAACGTAAATGTAATAGTTGTCATGCATTAAATATGGGTGTGATAAAAAACAGGTAACTGAAAGTTGTTTGCAGATGTTTGGCAGAGGCAGGCAAGATGTCTGGTAATTTCAGGTTATTGTGATATTTCTCATGATGGTTAGTAATATGAATATATGTTTATAGTAGAAATATAATTTCAGGTATTAATTAAAATTTGTATTAGTTTTTGATTAATAATAAAAAATTGGAACCAGTTGTTATGCTGTTTTTTCTCGTTATTCGATATGGCTGTGTGATGTAGCTGGCTGCTTATGTATTTGGTCATTAATGTTACAGGATGATTATGTAATAAAAATATTTTACTGATAAAAATCAGAACAATATTGTGTTTTTTCCTGTATTATAATTGTTAATATATATTAATTTGATTAAAATGACTACGTTTTTGATGAATATGGGAATGGTATATGCGATTAGTAACTGGTAAAAGAGTGATATGGATGGTGATAGCGCTGGTGCTGTCAGCATGTAGTACAGTGAGTAATAAAGCGCCGGATAAACTGGTTCGGCATGGAATACAGCGTCAGTTTCTTCATGATAATCAGTTTAATTTTAATGGTCAGATTCGATTGTTGGCTGATCAGGATGAAGTGAAAAAATTTTCGGATAAGGTAGCTGATCAAGCTTTAGATGATAAGACACAGGTAACGGATTCTGCATCTTCATCCGAGTCTGTTGGAAAGAAACATGCGGCAAAAATAAGTGCTAAGGCAAATAAAGAATCATATTGTGCGTATGATAATTCTACAGAGGATTGTGAGAAAAGAAATGAACCATTAAATGGGGCTTTAAGTTTTATTGCACAAAACACAACTATTCCATTTAGTGGGGCGATTGATATACCGCGTGGAAAATTTGAATTTGTTCCCGCGGTGCGTTATGAAGCATCAAATATATTATTTTCGATTAAAGTGCCGGTGCAGATAGATATTAAAGAAAAAATGCTGATAGCGGATGTAAGAGCGATTAGACCTTTTGCAAGTGTTATCAATGCTATCATTACTCGTATGGATCAATCGCCCGAAATTCTAAATAAGCCATATATTGCTAAAAAATTTCCTGAACGTGCAAATAATTTGCCATTAAAAGAATTAATACTTGCAGCGCCAAAGGCAATTGATGATGGTTATGCCAGTTATGATAAAAAGGCTTTTGTTCGTTTATCAATAGATGAAGCTGGAAAAAAAATAGGAGCTCGTTATCGAATTCGGCTGAATTCCACTGATGAGCAATATCGGGCAATGGAGGCGGCTATTGTTGATAGCTTGAATGAGCAATTAAAACAATCAGAAATACAGGAAGCGAGTTTAAAGGCTAAAGCTAATCAATTGCAGAAAAAGGACTATGCGGCAATACAAAAATTACTGGCTAAAAAACGTGAGCAGATACTGAATGATAAGCTAGGTAAAATTAAATATGATTCGGTAATAACGGATTTTTATTTAGATGATCGGGGTCGTTTGCTTGCAATGCATGAAATGTATAGATTTATCTTTGATAATTCACGAATTAGTCGAGTTGGCCGGAATAAAACAATTAATACTTCGTTGTGGATTCAATTTGATTATACATCGCATCCTAAATTTACGCTGAATCAAACACTGGAAAATACGGTTTATCGCAATAATAAATAATATTAATTTATTAAAGTTTGGTTTTTAGATACTTTTTAATTGAATAGATTTATGTTTTAAAAATGCCAGTGCTGTTATGTGCTGGCATTTTTTATGGAAATTACCTTTGGTTACGTGAATGATTTTGTTATTCGTTTGTTGGTAATATGGATATAAATTTGGATTATGCTGCTATCCGCTCAGTGCCGTGATATATCCAGATAAGCAGCAAATACGTGGTGCATTTCGTACAGGTTTAAAATGGTGAATACCTGCTTTTTTAATATATTTGCTTACAATCACCCATTGCTAGCTGGTAAGTTATGGCACGTTTTGTGGGCTGACGAGTACAGCACCACAGGCGTAACCTTCGGTAGGATTGGGTTGGACTGGTTAAAGCAATACCGCAATCAGTCTATGGCTTTTTACCAAGAGGTACTATTTTTTGTTTGTT
This sequence comes from Snodgrassella alvi, assembly GCF_002777825.1. GTDB lineage: Bacteria > Pseudomonadota > Gammaproteobacteria > Burkholderiales > Neisseriaceae > Snodgrassella > Snodgrassella alvi_C. The sequence goes on from NZ_MEIR01000085.1 coordinate 25,879, forward strand.
ATTTAATGATGGTACCTGATAAACCGTTTTATTGGTCAATTTTGTTTAAATGTACAGGTTTACGGCTTTGCTGATTCGCAAGCCTGTTGTATACATGACTTCAAGTAATGTGTTGTTGCGCAGGCCATAAGCAGTATCTGTATTTGGAATCGCCAGTAAGCCATTGATTTGCGTTTCGGAAGTGATATCGGGTAGGCACAAATCTTTTTTAGGTATTTGGCGTTGTTTGATAGACGCATCTGTGCTGCGAGTGTATTTCTGTAGCCAGCGGAATAGTTTTTTACAGACCGAAAGTGCGCTGGCTTATGAGGAGGGTTTTTCTTCTGTATTCGATATTGTGTAAGCCAGGAAAATGAGTCGATATTAAGCCAGTATGGCGTCAGTTTAAGCAATAGACGGATTAGTTATAGGTGTGAAAGCAGTTGATGGCTATGCGATAATAATGCATTTTGTTGGTGTGAATTAGTGTGGGTTAGGAAGAATAATGGCTGCTAATGTTGTAGAACACTCGGCGAACAAAGCTGATGGAAATCGACCTGTGCAGCGTTGGGCATTAACACTGGCTTATGATGGTGGTGCATTTCATGGCTGGCAAAAGCAGCCGGACGGTTTGTATACTATTCAGTCGGTACTGGAAGCAGCCTTAAGCGCTATTGCGGCAGAACCGATTAATGTTGTTGTGGCTGGCCGCACGGATGCCGGCGTTCATGCCACAGGCCAGATTGTACATTTTGATACCCATGCACAGCGTAGTGCTGAAGCTTGGCTGCGCGGGACAAATACGGCAATGGATAAGAATATCCGTATTGTGAGAGCGCAGCCGGTAGCTGCTGAATTTCATGCCCGCTTTGATGCCTATGGACGTCGCTACCGCTACATGCTTGAATCTAGCCGGGTACGTATGCCGCAATTGCGTGGTCGGGTAGGCTGGACTCATTATCCTTTGAACATGGATTTGATGCGTGAAGCCGCTGAGATGCTGATTGGTGAGCATGATTTTTCTAGTTTCCGTTCGAGTGACTGTCAGGCCAAATCGCCGGTAAAAACCTTATATCAGCTACGTCTTGTTGGTAGCCCTGAGTTGATGGCGATTGATTTTCATGGCAGTGCTTTTGTACACAATATGGTACGCAATATTGTGGGTGCTCTGGTATATGTGGGTGCCGGTAAGCTGAGTGTGGCTGGTTTTGCTCAATTGGTAGCAGCGAAAAGCCGACGTCTGGCACCACCAACGTTTATGCCAGATGGGCTATATCTTACCGGCGTGGATTACCCGCAACAATGGGGTGTGGCTACGGCCGCTTTGCCTGTATGGTTGTGGCCGTATTTGAATTAATACGGCTTGTAGCTGGCTGATTTTTGAAAAGGGCTGGATATGAAAATTCGGAGCAAGATTTGTGGGATGACGCGAGTTGAAGATGCACTGCTGGCTGCACAGCTGGGCGTAGATGCTATCGGATTAATTTTTTTTGCCGGCAGTAAACGGTATGTTACGGTGGAACAGGCACAGGCAATTGTGCGTGCTGTACCGCCGTTTGTTACGGTAGTTGGTTTGTTTGTTAATGCCAGTGCAGCCGAGGTACAGAAGGTATTGATGCAGGTGCCATTGGATGTATTGCAATTTCATGGTGATGAGAGTGCTGAATTCTGCCGCCAGTTTCAGCGCCCGTATATTAAGGCGATACGGGTGCGCGATACGGCAGATATTGAAGCTGCTACAGCTATGTATACGGATGCGCGTGCATTGCTATTTGATGCGGCTGTTGCTGGCCAATATGGTGGTACGGGGCAGTCTTTTGACTGGCAGATGTTGCCGCGACAATTGGATCGGCAGTGGATTCTTTCGGGCGGGCTGAATCCGGAAAATATTGTTTCTGCGATTAGACAAAGTCATGCGCAGGCAGTTGATGTAGCCAGTGGGGTGGAACTGGCAGCCGGAATTAAGGACGGGCAAAAGATGCAGGCGTTGATGGCTGCGATTAATGGTTTCGGGCTGTCTGTGGACTAATATTTGTGCTGTAGCTCCAGAAAATATTTTTATCTTATAAGAATATGCTTATGCTGTTTCTTAAAGCTCTTGTTCAGAATAATTTTAATTAATCGATTTAAAATGCACACTGATTTTATATTTTCTTGTTGGTAAATATTTTAATTATGCTGCTTGTTTTATTCTCTGCTCAGCTTGTTGCTGTTACTGATATGAGCGCTATGCTATAAGAGTTATGTATTAATAACTGTTGTGTACATTTTAATTGTTAGTTGGTTAAATTTCACGGTTTTGTTATGGGTAGAATGTCAAAAAATAAGGAGAAGAATGAATCTTTCAGAGCATAAAGTTTTTTTACAGTTGAAAGCAGATGTGCAGTCAGAAAAGCCGGTAATTGAGTGGCAATCTTGTCCGGTAAGATTTTCCAAATTATTTAAATGGACAGGCCAGTGTTTTAGTATTTGGACTGTAATTCTATTTAGTTTGTATTTTATCGCTGAGCTACTTTTTATTTATAGTCTTTCGATTGCAGTATTGTTTATTTCAATCATTATTTATGCGATATGGATGCATAATAATAAAAAAACCTGTGCTATAAAGGAGTCTCATTTAGTCAGTCTAGATCGTAAAAATAGAACGATTACAGTAAGCAATGGGCAATATCAGATTAGACAGCACCAGCTTACCGATAATTATTTTATCCGAGTTGAGTGTGCTTTACCTTATGGGTGTAAAGTTTCATCATATAAACCACCACTTTGGCGCAGAGGTAGGCTGGTAATCAAGAATGAAAATCTAAAAACTGCTGAAATCCTGTTTGAGTATTTTTTCTGTGATGATTGCGCTTTGAAACAACTGATTGAGGTGGCAGATATTCTTGCTAAAGAACTGAATCTTATCCGTGCACAGGATTATACTATCAATAAAATATATTGAGTATTAGTGGTATTTGGCTACGCAGGTTTTAGGCAAGGGAGATGATAATTATACGCAGAGTACAACAGTGCTCAGAACTATCAAGGAAGAGCCGGAGCATGAACAATAATACTGCAATGACAGGGATATGCTGATTTACAAGAAAAAGATAATCTGTTTGAGAGGGAATTAAGGCGCGGTTGTTTGCTGGCTGCAATGTTTGTTATAAATTACTATATTGGTAATTACTTTTTGTTTGATACTTTTATTGCTGCAACTATGCTGAATGCGGTTTTTGTATTGTGTACTATTGTATTGATAAATTTCAATGTATATCTGGTTTATTCGGTGCGTAAAACGTAGCTGTTCAAAGTAATATTTGAACCTGAGAATCAGTTAATTTGCTGCTACCTGCAATTAGAATGCGAAAAAAGGTAGTGTCGTGGGCGTATTCGGGTATTTGGCGTCATGTTCAGGGAGCGCAAATGCAAGCTTTGGCTGGCGATTTGGATATCAGGTGTGGCAAAATTGTCAGCTAAGCTACTTATGCTGTTGCAACAATAGTTTTATATAAATAATATAAGTAATTTATGTCTTTATTTTATGGAAATATTCAAATTCTAGTATTCTCTTGAATTGTGGTATATGTTATTCCAGTTAAAATTAGAAGATTTCAATAATCTTAACTGCATATGTTATTAGGGTGTTGTTTAAAGGCGAAAAATAGTTAGATTGCTTTGATACAGAAATTCAATTGTTTAAATTAATTAGTTTTAATACCAGTTAAAGGGAGTTTATTGGTGAATTGGAATAATGTAAAGATAGGGCAGAAACGACAAAGGTTAAATTCGCGACAAATTCTTAAACAGATTCGGGAGGCACTGGAAAATGATAAATCAATTCTACAATGGCCAGTATATCCTAAACTGAAAGGAAAAAGGGATGATCGGGATATTAGGTATCTATTATGTTTGTGTATGATATTGAGTACTGGTTGTTGGCTTTTTTTACTTATGTCTCTGAAAAGGATTACAGAAAGTGGGTTGACTGCTACAGATTGGATTTCTTGTTGGCTTGTTATTATTAGCTCTGGGTTTCTTATATGTTTTGTATTGTTAAATACTAGAAGCATGTCAATTAAGCTAGCACAATATGTTGTTCTGGATCGGTATCGGAAATTGCTGACGATAGTCACTATCAATGGACATAAACAGCAATATCAGCTGCGAAGCAACTGGAATTTATATGCTTTAAAGGCTCTGGTTTATGGATATTCTGGGACAATCAATCTGTTTTTATCCATACCAGAACGAAATAAACATATTCTTTTATTGGAGTATGACAGGAGCTATTATTCAAAAGACTTACGGGAGATGAATGCTGTAGCGGCGTTATTAGCAAAAGATTTAGGTATTCGATATTTTGACTGTAATGCTAAAGAGATTTTTAATACAATTAATAATGATTTGAAGCATAACAAGAATATTATTGAGTGGCCTGTCTATCCTTTTTTAAAATATAGAATTACTGATAAAGTATTAAAGAGTGATAAAGAAAATTATATTTTCTGGGGATTAGGTTGCGTAACCCTTAGTGCATGGGGTTATTTCGGAAACCATAATTCTAGTGGAGATTTGATTATTATTTTGATTATTCTGGTATTTTCGCTATTATTTCTTTTTCATTGGTATCGATGTAATCAAAGCCAAGGCAGAGTAGCAAAATATATTATTCTTAACAGAGCAGAAAAAACCATAACTATCAGCGATGCTATCAAAGGTGAAACTCGCTATTGTTTATCATCCGATAGTATGCTGACGACAATTAAGAAAGGTAGTATTTTAACGGGCAGGTCGGTTAATCTGGTTTTAACTGCAACAAAAGAAAGACAAAAAATTTTGTTGTTTGAGTATTTTTCGATATATGGTAATACCAATGCTAAGAAGATGGATGATCTGGCCAAGAAGCTGGCCAGAGATTTGGGTATCAGATATCGCAAAACCAGTAACTAAATTTTTTTAATTATGCATGTTTGCTATAGTGCGTGTATTCAGACTGGATAAATACTGTTTCGGCTGTTGCTAATCTGAATTATTCGTGCACTCGAAGCAGATATGGGTAAATCCCCGTTGTCAGTCAACTGTCAGGTTGGCGGTAACTGGGATTTTGTTGTTATTTGGCTGGGGGAAATGGTTTTATTTATTCGGAATTAAGTATGGATAACAGGATAATGAATTTAAAAAATGTTAATATGGCTGAATAGTTTTACTTTGCGGGTAAATTGTTGCTCAATGGAATGAAATATGGAAAATTATCACTATCCAGATGAACAGGGTTTTTTTGGTGAGCATGGTGGGCTGTTTGTGTCGGAAACGCTGATTACGGCTTTAACTGAATTAAAACAGGCTTATTATGCAGCGAAGGCTGATCCGGCGTTCTGGGCGCAGTACCATGAGGATTTAAAATATTATGTGGGTCGTCCCAGCCCGGTTTACCATGCCCGTCGTCTGTCTGCCTATTTGGGTGGGGCACAGGTTTATCTGAAGCGGGAAGATTTGAATCATACTGGTGCACATAAGATTAATAATACGATTGGTCAGGCTTTGCTGGCGCAGCGGATGGGTAAAAAGCGGGTGATTGCTGAAACTGGCGCCGGGCAGCATGGTGTGGCTTCGGCTACGGTAGCGGCGCGTTTTGGTATGGAATGCACGGTGTTTATGGGCACGGAAGATATCCAGCGTCAGGCACCGAATGTATACCGGATGAAGCTGCTGGGTGCGCAAGTAGTAGGGGTGGATTCTGGTTCGTGTACTCTGAAAGACGCTATGAATGAAGCTTTGCGTGAGTGGGTGGCGCGAGTAGATGATACTTATTATATTATTGGTACGTCGGCGGGCCCGATGCCATACCCGGAGATGGTGCGCGATTTTCAATGTGTTATTGGCAATGAAGCGAAAGCGCAGATGCAGGAAGCTATTGGTCGTCAGCCAGATGTTGCTGTGGCCTGTGTCGGTGGCGGTTCAAATGCCATAGGTTTGTTTTATCCTTATATTAATGTGCCTGAAACTCGTTTGGTTGGGGTTGAGGCTGGTGGTTTAGGTTTATCCGAGCATCAGCATGCGGCTCCTATTAGTTCGAATAGTCCGATGGGCGTATTGCATGGTTTTCGCAGTTATCTGATGCAGGATGAATATGGGCAGGTGGTTTCTACTCATTCTGTGTCTGCCGGTCTGGATTATCCGGGTATCGGTCCAGAGCACAGCTTGCTGCATGATATTGGTCGGGTACAGTATGAGGCAATGGGTGATGAAGCAGCGATGGAGGCTTTTCATTTGCTGTGTCATCAGGAGGGTATTATTCCGGCTTTGGAATCCAGCCATGCGCTGGCTTGGGCAGTAGCCAATGCGCCGAAGATGAGCAAGGATGAGGTTATTCTGGTTAATCTCTCTGGACGTGGTGATAAGGATATCAATACGGTTGCCCAGTTGGATGGAATTAGTCTGTGATTATTCAGGTTACTGCGCTATGCTGGAGGCCAGATAATAATTATTTGTTGTGTGTATGAATAAGAGTATTAAGCTGTCTTCTGTGCAGATTTTTCTGATGGCTCTGGCCATCGGTCTGGCAGTGGCCAGTAATTATTTTGTATTTCCGCTGATTGAGGTAATGGCACGCTATTTTGGTCTGGATGTTGCCAGCAGCGGGATGCTGATTACGCTGACGCAGTTGGCTTATGCGCTCGGGCTGATTTTTCTGGTGCCGCTGGGTGATTTGCTGGATAACAAAAAGCTGATTGTGTCGCTGTATGCGGTGGTGAGTATCAGTGCTCTGCTGATTGCGCTGGCACCGAGCCTGTGGCTGTTTGTTGGTGGTTTGCTGCTGGTGGGCGCTTTTTGTACGGTGGCGCAGATACTGATGCCGCTGGCTGCCAGTCTGACTGCACCCGAACAACGCGGACGGGTGATTGGTACGCTGATGAGCGGGCTATTGCTCGGTATTTTGCTGTCACGTACTTTTTCTGGTCTGGTTGCTCACTGGTGGGGCTGGCGCATGGTATATGTGCTGGGTGCGGCAATGCTGTTGCTAATGACTTTGCTTTTGCAATGGAAGTTGCCTCATGTACAGCGTGAGCGCAGTGCGCTAGGCTACTGGCAGACGCTGGTATCGGTATGGTCGTTGTTATGGCGTACGCCGTTATTGCGTCAGCGTGGTGTGTTGGGAGCGCTAGATTTCTGCCTGTTTTCGGTGTTGTGGACACCGCTGACGCTGTTGCTGAGTCATGCTCCTTATTATTTCAGTTTAAGTACGATTGGTCTGTTTGGTTTATTTGGTGCACTGGGAATATTTGGTTCGAATGTGGGTGGCTGGGCAGCCGATAAAGGCCGTACTTATGGGATGACGGTGGTTTGTGCGCTGTTGTTTCTATTTAGCTGGGCGTTGCTGTATGCAGGCGGAACGCATTTATGGGCGCTGATTGGTGGTGTGATATTGCTGGATTTTGCTATTCAGGCTTTGCATATCTGTAATCAGTCGCTGATTTATCGTTCAGATCCAGCGCTGAAAGGCCGGATTGCTTCTGGCTATATGAGTATGTATTTTATTGGCGGGGTACTCGGTTCACTTGCTTCTGCTATGGCTTATGCACATTATGGCTGGAATGGTGTGGCGCTGTTGGGTGGTGTGATTGCGCTGCTGATTTTGCTGTGTGCGCTGGTGTTTAAATGTGAACATATGTCTTAGGTTGTGTGTATGGCCGGTTTGGTGTGAACCGGACAAGTGGTTTGTATGGCCTGCTCTGGTTTGTAATTGTTATTGTGAATAGGATTGTTTTATGTCTAATCGTGCTGTGATGACAGTGATTGGTAAAGATCGTATTGGTATTGTTGCTGAGGTGGCTACGCTGCTGGCAGAACATCAGGTTAGTATTATGAATATCAGCCAGCAGTTAATGGATGATTATTTCACTATGATTATTTTGTTGGATACTGAACGATGCACTTTGCCGCGTTTACAGTTTTGTGAGTTGCTGGATAGTGAGGGCGAAAAACGAGGTTTGCACATTCGTGTGCAGGATGAGGCTTTGTTTAATGCTATGCACCGGATTTAGGAGTTGTTGATGTCGTTTTCTATTCAGAATAATGAAATTCTGGAGACTATACATATGGTCTCTGACCAGCATTTCGATGTACGTACGATAACTATTGGCATTGATTTGCATGACTGTATTGATACGGATATTAACCGTTTGAATGAGAAGATTTTTGCTAAGATTACTCGGGTTGGTAAGAATCTTGTGCAGACGGCTACTGAGTTGTCTGCGAGATATGGTGTACCGATTGTGAATCAGCGCATTGCGGTAACTCCGATTGCTCAGATTGGTGCGGCTACTGGGGCAGATTCTTATGTCTCGATTGCGCAGACGCTGGATAAGGCGGCAAAAGCTATTGGTATTTCGTTTATCGGTGGTTTTTCTGCGCTGGTACACAAGGGTATGAGTGCTGCGGATGAGGTGCTGATTCGTTCGATTCCTGAGGCTATGGCCTGTACTGATGTGGTATGCAGTTCGGTGAATATTGGTTCTACCCGTGCCGGTATTAATATGGATGCAGTCCGGCTGATGGGTGAAACTATCCGGCAGACGGCAGCGATAACGCCGGAAGGCTTTGGTTGTGCCAAGCTGGTGGTGTTTTGTAATGCTGTAGAAGATAATCCATTTATGGCCGGTGCTTTTCATGGTGCGGGTGAGGCAGATTGTGTGATTAATGTTGGCGTATCTGGCCCGGGTGTAGTTTGTGCTGCGTTGCAGAATACGCAAGGCATGTCTTTGACTGAAGTTGCCGAGCTGGTGAAGAAAACTGCTTTCAAGATTACGCGTGTGGGTGAACTGATTGGGCATGAAGCCAGTAAGATGCTCGGTATTCCGTTTGGTATTCTGGATTTGTCACTAGCGCCAACGCCGGCAGTGGGTGATAGTGTCGCCCGGATTCTGGAAGCGATGGGACTAAGTGTCTGTGGAACCCACGGGACAACGGCGGCGTTGGCATTGCTAAACGATGCGGTAAAAAAAGGCGGTATGATGGCTTCCAGTGCTGTGGGAGGGTTGAGTGGCGCGTTTATTCCAGTATCGGAAGATGAAGGCATGATAGCGGCAGTAGAAGCCGGTGTGTTGACGCTGGACAAGCTGGAAGCGATGACTGCGGTGTGTTCGGTAGGGCTGGATATGATTGCCGTGCCGGGGGATACACCGGCCAGTACGCTGGCGGGCATTATTGCTGATGAAGCAGCTATCGGCCTGATTAACAGTAAAACCACGGCAGTGCGGGTTATTCCGGTTACCGGTAAGGATGTAGGCGATTATGTTGAGTTTGGCGGTTTGCTTGGCCGGGCTCCGATCATGCCTGTGAAATCTGGTTCCTGTGAGGTATTTGTTAATCGTGGCGGGCGTGTGCCTGCGCCGGTGCAGGCAATGAAAAATTAAGGTTGTAACGATACTGCATGCTATGATGCAGGCTATGACAATCAGCACTGGTGGTGTTCAGACAGTTAATATCCGGCTGCTTGCAAAGGGTGGTATGGTAGCTGTTTGGCCACACCACTGATGTGCTCGGGAATGAATAGAGAACGAAAATGAGTAGAATTCAACAGACGTTTGAGCAACTGCATGGTCGCACTGCTCTGGTGTCGTACATCACTTGTGGTGATCCGGATCTGCCCACAACACTACAATTGATGCAGACGCTGGTTGCCAGTGGTACAGATATTATTGAGCTGGGCGTGCCCTTTTCTGACCCGATGGCGGATGGACCGGTTATTCAGGCGGCAACTGAACGTGCTTTGCGCCATCATGTGTCTTTAGCAGATGTATTGCAGGTGGTAGCCCAGTTCAGGCAGGAAGATCAAACTACGCCGGTGGTTCTCATGGGCTATCTGAATCCGGTTTATCATATGGGCTATGAGCGCTTTGCACAGGCTGCTGCACAGGCTGGTGTGGACGGGGTGCTGACAGTAGACTGCCCGGCAGAGGCAATTGATGATTTGTATCTGCAGTTACAGAAAAATGGGCTGGACTGTATTTTTCTGATTGCACCAACCACAACAGATGAGCGGATTAAGCTGATCGGCAGTAGAGCCAGTGGTTTTGTTTATTATGTGTCTCTCAAGGGTGTGACTGGTTCATCACAGTTGGATACGGCTGAAGTTTCGCGTAAAATTGATCATTTACGCCAGTTTATTCAGGTGCCTGTTGGTGTCGGTTTTGGTATTCGTGATGCCGACAGTGCCCGTCGTATCGGGGCGATAGCAGATGCGGTAATCGTTGGCAGCCGCTTTGTGCAGACGATAGCCGAGCATGCTGGTCGTGAGGCTGAGGCTCTGGCACCTGTTGTTGCCGAGCTCAGGCAGGCGCTGGAATAATCTGCGCAGAGTCCTAATTCTGCATGGTAGCCTGTTACAGGCTGCCGGCAATAACCGGGAATGAAAAAATGAGTTGGTTAGATAAAATCCTGCCACCTAAGATTAAAAAAGATCCTGTGGCTAAATCCGCAGGTATCCCTGAAGGATTATGGCAGAAGTGCCCGTCTTGTGCGGCAACTTTATATGCCACGGATTTAAAGAAAAACATGGAAGTGTGCCCGAAGTGCGGACATCATAATCCAGTTTCGGCGCGTGAACGTATTCAGATGATGCTGGATGAGACTAAACAATATGAAATTGGTGCTGATATTAAGCCGATTGATATTCTGAAATTTCGTGATAGCAAGAAATATACTGACCGCTTAAGTGCAGCACGCAAGCTGACACAAGAAGATGATGCGCTGGTGGTGGTACGTGGCACCATGAATGGTGTACCGGTAGTTGTGGCTGCGTTTGAATTCAACTTTATTGGTGGTTCAATGGGTTCGGTTGTGGGTGAACGTTTTGTGCGCGGTGTGCGTGAGGCGGTAAAATATAACTGTGCTTTTATTTGTGTGGCTGCCTCTGGTGGTGCACGCATGCAGGAAGGTCTGAATTCTCTGATGCAGATGGCCAAAACCTGTGCTGCATTACATCTGCTTGCGGATAAATCATTGCCGTTTATTTCAGTATTAACAAATCCAACTATGGGTGGGGTATCTGCCAGCTTTGCCTTTATTGGTGATTTGGTGCTAGCTGAACCAAATGCGCTGATTGGTTTTGCTGGTCCACGGGTGATTGAACAGACGGTGCGCGAGACGTTGCCTGAAGGTTTCCAGCGTGCGGAATTTTTGCTGGATAAAGGGGCAGTCGATCAAATTGTCGACCGGCGTGAATTGAAGGAACGCATTGTGCGCTTAATTGGTTTGCTACGCTCGCAAGCCAGTGCCGATGCAGCTTGATGAGTATTTGTCTGCTGAACTGAATGATTAACTATAACCGCCCTGAAATGTTGTTTCAGGGCGCTTTTATTTGTCTGGCAGGCTGAAACATATTTGAAGTTGGTAAAACTGTAAGCTGAGATGTGTTCGTCCAGATTAATGTTGCCAGATATTCTTTAGCAAACAGATATAACCGTCTTTTGCGGATAGGGAAGAGTGGTACAAACTTTCGCTTTATGTCTGTAATTGCGCCAGTAATACAGGTACATGGCTGAGGGCAATGTCTTTAGCTGCGGTTAGTAGCCATAATTGCTGGTGCTGCTGATGCAGTTGTTGCAGTGTTTGCAATGCCTGTTGCTGTTGTGGCTGACACAGTTGCTGCTGATAGAGATGGCAGAATTCGCTGTAGCGACTGGCCGGACTTTGATGCAGCCATTGTCGTAGCTGGCTGGAAGGCGCAATAGTCTTAATCCATTCCACTGTGCTTAGTCGGGCTTTGCTGATGCCACGTGGCCACAGGCGGTCAATTAATACGGCCGGTTGCTGATTCTGGTAGATGTAAACACGCTGAATGTTATACATGGCTATTGAGCTGAATTTTAGAAATGATTAATCATAATTTCTGAAATTTGTTGCGGCAACTGTTATGGCGGCAATGACAGTTGAGAATATATTCTGATGCTGTGAATGGGTTGGTTAATGCTGGTTTTGATAAATGCTATGGCTGTAAGTAATATGCTATGGATAGAATAAAAAAAAGCAGCCACAACTGGCTGCTTTTGGGTATATATGCTGGTTATTTCTGGTTGTCGTTTAATTCTTGCTCTAAATCGTTTTTACGCATCAAGCCAGAAATAGTTTTACCATTCGGGAATATCATGGTAGGGGTACCATTAAAGCCGAATTTGTTCCCCAGTTTCATGGTTTCAGCTACTGGATTGTTACAATTGGCTACGCTAGCTGGCTTTTTGCCATGACGCATCCAGGCAGTCCAGGCTGTGGTGCGATCTTTCTGACACCATATCTGTACTGATTTGTTCTGTGCATGCGGGTGCAGTTCGGGTACGGGCATCAGGAAAGTATAGACAGTAACGTTATCAATCTGGGCGATTTCTTCTTCAAGCTTTTTACAGAACGGGCAATCAGGGTCAGAAAATACGGCCATAATACGCTGTCCGTTACCGCGAACTTCCTTGATGGATTTATCCAGCGGCAGTTGGTCAAAGTCTACTCTGGATAATTCACTTAAACGCTGTTCGGTCAGATTCTGATGGCGTTGTAGGTCAAGCAGGTTGCCCAGTATGATGTAATCGGCATTTTCATCGGTGTAGATAATCTGATTACCGGTAATTACAACTTCATAAATGCCTTTAAACGGGGTGGTATAGACACTCTGTACGTTTAATTCTGCACCTTTGAATGTGAATGCTTTCTGCATTTTTTTAGTCAGGTTTTCGCTAACTTTTTTACTGGTAGCGGCATCGACAGTCTGGCTGGTTTCAGTGGCTGTGTTACTGGAAGCGGATGCATTGATGCCAGAAGCGGCACTGGCTGCTGAACCGGTATTGTGTACTGGTGTACCGTTGCAGGATGCGATTAAGGGTATGGTGAGTAGAGGGGCAAGCCAATGCCATAAGCAGGATTTTTTCATATTGAAAGGCTTTTACTTTTTAGTTAATGGTTAATAAATGATTTGAAATGATATGCTGCTATTATGCACAAGCGGTGGATTGCATGAAAGGATTTGTGTGCCAACTGTCGCTATTTTGCTGCTGTCCAGTTACGAAACCAGACAGGCTGCAATCTGTTGTCGCAATAGCTGCACTGAATGTCCATAGTTGCATAGTTGTATAGTCTGCTTGTTAGTTGTTGAGTATAAAGCAATCGAGCCGGGTGTGTAATGTTGTTTTGTTTGTTAAACGGTTGGCGTGGCAACCGGCTTCATGCCACAATACTCGTTTGTTAACTAATGTGAATACATGCCATGACTCCGATTTTGGCTTTCGATATAGAAACCGTTCCAGACGTAGCCGGTATTCGTGTGCTCAATCATTTGCCGGCAGAAGTAAGTGATGCAGAGGTGGTGGAATTTGCCTTGCAGCAGCGACGTGCTAAAACTGGTGGTAATGATTTTATGCAACTGCATTTGCAGCAGGTGGTGGCCATATCATGCTGTATGCGCTGGGGTGCGGATAAGATCCATATTGGTAGTATCGGAACACCTGAAGACAGTGAAGAAACACTGATTGCACGTTTTTTTGAGTTGATAGAAACTCATACGCCACAGCTGGTAAGCTGGAATGGCGGTGGTTTCGATTTACCGGTATTGCATTATCGTGCCCTGATTTATGGTATCAGTGCTGCGCGTTACTGGGATATGGGAGAGGGGGATTTTGGCGACAGCCGCGATTTTAAATGGAATAATTATATCAGTCGCTATCATGCGCGCCATTGTGATTTGATGGATTTATTATCTTTATATCAGGCACGTGCCTGTGTGCCACTGGATGACATGGCAAAGTTGTGTGGTTTTCCGGGTAAGCTGGGCATGGATGGTAGTAAGGTGTGGACGGCTTATCAGCAAGGAGAGCTGGCGCAGATTCGGCATTATTGTGAAACCGATGCAGCTAATACTTATTTAATGTATCTGCGCTTTAATCTGTTGCGTGGATTCCTGAATGCGGATGAGTACGAGCAGGAAATCCGTTGCCTGAAAGCTTATCTGAACGGACAACAGGCACCACACTGGCAGGAATTTCTGGCTGCATGGGGAAGCTCAAGTTGACTGTCAATATAAATGAACCGGATGTTAGGATGATGGTTTGTGTGGAGTACTTCCTGATATGAGTATGCGCAGGCTGGTGCTGATTGGGGTAGGCCTGATTGGTGGTTCGCTGGCACTGGATTTAAAACGTGCCGGATTGGTAGACAAGGTAGCCGGTATTGATATCGATGCAGATAATCTGACTCGTGCGCTGGAGCGGCGTGTAATCGATTGTGCCTATACGCGGATTGATGCAGAGAGTGTGGCTGATGCTGATATGGTGCTGATTGCGACGCCGGTTAATACATTGCCTCTCGTCTGTCGTGAGCTGGCGCCATATCTGCCTGAACAGTGTATTGTTACCGATGTGGGCAGTACGAAGCGGCTGGCATTACAGGCTTTTGCATCTGAGCTGCCGCATCACTATCCGCGCTGTGTTGCAGCTCATCCAATTGCCGGTTCCGACCGGCATGGTGCACTGGCGGCACAGTTTGGCTTGTTTGCACAGAAAAAATGCATTATCTGTGCACATGAGCATCAGAATGAAACAGCATTGCAGGCAGTAGTGGCGATGTGGCAGGCAGTACAGGCGCAGATTTATCATCTGGATGTGGCCAGACACGATGCGATTTTTGCAGCAGTGAGTCATTTGCCACATATGCTGGCTTATGCGTATGTTCACCAGTTGGCAGAAGCAGCGAATGCAGATGAGCTGTTGCAATTTGCCGGTAGTGGTTTCCGTGATTTTACGCGGATTGCGGCTAGTCATCCACAGATATGGACAGATATCTGTCTTGCTAATCGTGAGGTGCTGGCTGGTCTACTCCAGCAGCAACAGCAGGAGCTGGTGTATTTGCAGCAATGTTTGCAACAAGGTGATGCGCAGAAATTGACTGCTTTTTTTGCCAAAGCACAGAAAATACGCGAAGACTGGCAGAATTAGAAAAAAAAGTACTGTAAGGGATAATTTTGGCAGATAAAGACATTATTCTAGCTAAGTTGTGGTTGAATAAAGTATTTTTTGGTGTTTTTGACTGCGCCAGATAGGTGCAGTTAATCAATTTTGCGGCATTTTTAATTAAAATAACTCTATTTTGTCGAAATAATACAAAATATGACTTGCCATGCATGCGTATTTGATGCATAATTCGCTTCGTTAAATCAGCTCCTAGTTGGTTTAACAGTTTCTCCTCTATTTCTCCTTTGTAGACTTGGCGCACACTTAACCGTGTGCGCATTTTTTTATCTATTTTTCTTTATGCTTATGGTATATATGTCTGGTCATGTTGGAATGCTGCATTGCAATTTTATCTGGGTTATCTGAAAACAAATTACTTTAGCTGATTATTGCTCATGCTTGTCTGCATATCAGTTGTCTTGTTGATTGGAAGGCTGGCCGAATGGTGCTATCGTCTGAAAATAAGTGCTGCTGGGATAGATACTTTACATTTTTAGCAGGAAATGACGATGTCTGGTGAACGTAATCTGCAAATTCTCTTGCAGTAGGCAGCGCCGCAGCATAATCCGGGGAAATATGTGTTCTGTACTATGCAGCAACCTGCACTGGCATTGCTGGACGCTGCTGTGGCTACCATACAGGAGAGTAAGGGTACTACGCTGATTCTGCCGCAGGCTGTGGCAGATGCACAGCAGTTGGGCTATGAATATGTTGCTGGCTGGATTACCTTAAAAGTGCATTCTTCTTTGGCGGCAGTAGGGCTGACAGCAGCATTTTTGCGTGCACTGGCGCAGCAGAATACCAGTTGTAATGTGGTGGCTGGTTATTATCATGACCAAATTTTTGTGACTGAGGATGATGGCAGCAGGCGTTGGTTATTTTGAACAGTTTGGGTGAATAATTGTGGTCGGATAATTGAAATTTGGCTGGCTGATGGTAAAACTAAATAATTGGCAGGAATGATAAATGTACAGATGACGCAATATCGAACATCCTATACAAAAGATATTGATGGTTTATTTTATGTTGCAATTCATGTCATTGATGCCGATATTTACACACAAGGCCAGTTGGAAGCATTGTGCTCTACATTTTTTAATACCATATGTGGGCTGAATGATTGCAACACATAAATCCGTGGATGGTTTTGTTAAATGGCAGCTTAACAAAGCCTTTCAGGATGATTTTAAAGTACTGAAAATTGTTCTTGTGCACTTGTGTTTATTATTACGCCAGACGTTGAGGTGAGGCGGCAAGGTAAGTTATTGCCGGAAGTAAATTAGGTTGTTGTTGCGCGGCGCTTGTAGTTGTTGCTGGCATGAACGGCATTGCCTGGTTAGGATGTGCTTAAGCGTTATCCACTGATTGAAACTGCTAGCCATAAACAGCAGCAGTTGTCTTACCAATAGATTACTGTGGCCGAAAACAGGGCATTTACTACAGCTGACACTACCGTTGATACAGTTAATCAGGGTGTGGGCTTATGACTGGTTACCAGAAGAGTAGGTTCAGGCTCAATTGACCAGCATTTAATACAGCCGGCATTTATTCTAGATGTAACATCTGTTCTTCTTTTACTTCTTCCATAACAACATAACTGCGGCTTTCGGCTGCGGCTGGTAGTTGCAACAGGATATTGCCTAGCAGGTTGCGATATGCATGCATATTGGGCAGGCGTACTTTAATCAGGTAATCGTATTCGCCGGAAATAAGATGACATTCCAGTACTTGCGGAATAGTCAGTACTTCACGCCGGAAGTCTTCAAAAATATTGCCGGATTTGGAACGCAGTTTGATTTCTACAAACACCAGCAGGCTCTGGTTTAAGGCGCGCGGATTCAGGCGTGCATGATAACCGGTAATGATGTTTTCTCGTTCTAGTCGCCGTACCCGTTCGGTGACGGGAGTAGTGGACAATCCTACCTTGTCAGCTAATTCGGTCATGGTGGTACGGGCGTTTTTTTGTAGTAAGGACAGTATCTTCATGTCCACTTTGTCAATATGGTGCATGGTTTATCTATGATATAAATGTGATAGTTTATCAAAATACTCCTTTTTTTTGTTTAAATAAAGTGAAATTCACTACCATTCTTTGTTTACACTATGAAAAGTAACTAAATGGGCTGTTTGAGGATTATGCAATTGGACGGCTGAGATTATTCCGTTTGATTACTAGGGAGACGAGGGAATGAAAGTATTAATTATGGGGGCAGGAATTGTTGGTGTGAGTACTGCCTGGTATCTGGCTAAAGCCGGACACGAAGTTACTGTGCTGGAGCGTGCTGATCAGGCCGCGATGGAAACCAGTTTTGCCAATGCTGGCCAGTTATCCTATGGCTATACCACACCGTGGGCAGCACCGAATATACCGGCTAAAGTGTGGAAATGGCTGTTCAGGGAGCATTCTCCTTTACTGATTCGCCCGGATGGCAGCCTCTCACAATTGCAATGGCTGTGGCAGATGTATCGCAATTGCAATGCACAGAGCTATGCAACTAATAAAGAACGCATGGTACGTATTTCTGAGTATAGCCGTGAGATGTTACAGCAGTTGGAGGCAGAAGAAAATATTCAGTATGAAGGGCGCAAGCAGGGTACTTTGCAAATTTTCCGCACGGAAAAAGAGGTGATTGACTCCCGTTCTGACATAGCTGTTTTGCAGGAATTCGGTGTGCCATTGCAGGTACTTAATAGTGTTGCTGAGTGTACGCAGTATGAACCAGCACTGGCACATATGGCCGGAAAGCTGGCCGGTGCATTGTACTTGCCTCAGGATGGTACGGGTGATTGTCATTTATTTACTACTCAGCTGGCCGAAAAGTGTGCGGCTTTAGGCGTGAGGTTTTTATACCGGCATGCTATTTCGGAAATTCAGCAGGATAAATGCTCGATTAAAGGTGTGCAGGCTAATGGCCAGTGGTTTACTGCCGACCATTATGTCTGTGCGCTAGGTAGTTACAGCCGCAATATGCTGAGCAAGCTGGGGATTAATCTGCCAGTTTATCCGGTGAAGGGATATTCACTGACTATCCCGATAATTGATCAGGATAAAGCACCGGTTTCTACGATTATTGATGAAACTTATAAGGTAGCGATAACGCGTTTTGATGAACGCATCCGAGCTGGTGGTATGGCTGAGTTGTCTGGTTATTGTATTCAACTGAACCCAAAACGCAAGGCTACGCTGGACTTGGTAGTTAATGATCTATTTCCTGGCAGTTGCCATACTTCTGAGGCTTTTTTCTGGAGTGGTCTGCGCCCGATGACACCGGACAGTACGCCGATTATTGGTGCCAGTCGTTTTGTGAATCTGTCGTTGAATACTGGCCATGGTACGCTGGGCTGGACGATGGGGCTGGGGTCGGGAAAAATTCTGGCAGATTTGATTAGTGGGGTTAAGCCGGAAATTGAAACCAGTGATTTATCGCTGGCACGTTATGTTTAAGTGAATAATATCGTTTGATTAAATGTATTTGCCTGTGTGGTGCGATACCAGAATATGCAGTTTTTAAAGACATACAGGAGTAATAAAAGGTTTTATTGTAGTTAATATATTATTAATTTATCCTGTTTAGGGATAAGGTGTATATGACTAATGATGAAATTCTATTATTGGATGTTGCTCCTGTTGGCCGGGTTATAAAATTTGATACGCTAACGGCTACGCACCGGATACTGGTGGATGAGTTGCATGATTTCCTGATGGTATTGCTGTTGACCGGCAACACCAGCGGCTATTTTATTCGAGCATGGAGTGGATAAAGGAACCGGAGTCACTTGAATTTTTTCAGGCTGATGGCATGATTGCAGAAATTCTGCTGGATGGGCATCATCGGCATGAGCTGGTGGGCAATGATTTGTTTGTCCCCGGTAAACAGGTGGTGTTTGATGAATAAGAACAGCAGATTTACTGGTGTGACTGTGAGAAAGTGCGTGTCTGCCGTTATGATGTGGTAAATAGTAGAGTAAAGTACTGGTACAGACTGGTTTGTATCCGCGTGATGCGCATGACTATTCACGTCACCGTGTCGGCATTGCGCTGGATAAGCCGCATAATTATTTTTACTGGACACAGAAAGGGTACTTGAAAGGTGGTGAAAGCCGGACTCTGCGTGCTCGTTTGCAGCCAGATGGAGAATATAATGCCGCTGCCCGTACGATATTGTAAATGTGCTGGATAATTTGCCCGAACCTATCGATCTAGAAATTGACCATGCAAACCAAATGATGTATTGGACTGACCGTGGTCTCAATAGCGCAGGAGGTAGCAGTCTGAATGGTGCCTGTATTGGTACAGACAGGCTGCCAAAATATGAAGTGCTGGCAACCGGTTTACAGGAAGAGATGGTTTGGTTGCTGATTTTGCCAGTTCTGTGATTTATATTACAAATCTGGGTGGTAATCTGTAGCGGTATGATATACAGCAGCGCAGATCATTGCGTAAATTGATTCAATTTGGTTCGCTTACAGGGATTGCTTTGCTTAAACAATAAAATTTGGTAACCACGATAACAGGGGAGTCATTATGCGTCCGTTAGTTGCGCATATACGTTTAAATCACTTACGTGATAATTTTCTGGCTTTAAAACAGATGCATGGCGGTGGCAAAATGCTGGCCGTGGTGAAAGCCAATGCCTACGGACATGGTGCAGTGCGTTGTGCTCAAGCTCTGGCTGATATGGCCGATGGTTTTGCGGTGGCGTGTATCAATGAAGCGGTGCAGTTGCGGGAAGCAGGCATACAATTGCCGATTGTGATGCTGGAAGGTGTTTTTGCCGCTGAAGAATATGCGCTGGCAGACCGTTACCAGTTATGGCCAGTAGTGGGTAATTTGTGGCAGCTGGAAACCCTGCTTGCTCATGACTGGCAAAAACCGGTGACGGTATGGCTGAAAATGGACTCAGGTATGCACCGTACCGGCTTTTTTCCGCATGATTATGCACCGGCCTATCAGGCGCTGGCACAAAGTGACAAGGTAGCCGATGTGGTGAAAATAACCCATTTTGCCTGTGCTGATGAACCCATGAAAACGATGACTGCTGAACAGATTCACACATTTGAGATGGTATGTGCCAATTTGCCCGGAGAAGTGAGTCTGGCTAATTCAGCAGCGATAATGGCCTATCCGCAAACCCAGTGTGGCTGGGGACGAACTGGACTGGCGCTGTATGGAATTTCACCCATGGGTGGTGTGGATAGCCGCTTTAAGCCGGTGATGCGGCTGGTAAGCAAGGTGTTTGGTGAGCGGGTGTTGCAGATGGGCGAACCGATTGGCTACGGTGCCAGTTTTGTTACCAATCGTTCAACCCGGGTAGGGCTGGTGGCCTGTGGTTATGCCGATGGTTATCCGCGTCGTGCTGCGACAGGCACTCCGGTGGCCATTGATGGCGTACGCAGTAGGATTCTGGGACGGGTTTCCATGGACATGATGACAGTACAATTGGATGACCACCGGCAGTCACTGGGCAGTGAGGTGGAATTATGGGGCGATGTTGTCAATGTGAATGAGGTGGCAGCAGCAGCAGGGACCATTGCTTATGAATTACTGTGTAATGTCAAACGGGCAGAAATGGTATATGAATAAATTGCCATGGATTGTCAATTATTGGGTAAATGTTTGGCAAGACAGAAAAATTGGTTTATAAAGATGTAATATGTTCTCAGGCAGCCTCTCAAGCTGCCTGAAGTTATTTTTTTTTGAGTTTATGATAATGGAAATAGAAACACTGAAACTGGCCAAGGCCTTGATTGCACAGCCGTCTGTCACACCAGATGATCATGGTTGCCAGCCTCTGCTGATGAATCGGCTAACGGCGCTGGGTTTTTGTATTGAAAATCTGCACTTTGGGGAAACCGATAATTTTTATGCGGTTTATGGCAAACAGGGGCCACTGGTGTGCTTTGCTGGCCATACTGATGTGGTGCCGGCCGGAGATGAAAACTGCTGGACTTCGCCACCATTCACGCCTACCGAGCGTGATGGCCGGCTGTATGGTCGTGGTGCTGCCGATATGAAAAGCAGTGTTGCTGCTTTTGTCACTGCCTGTGAGCGCTTGCTGGCACAACAGCCGGATTTGCCGCTGCGTCTGGCTTTGCTGATTACTTCAGATGAAGAAGGGGACGGACATGATGGCACTAAACGTGTGGTCGAGATTCTGCAACAGCGTGGTGAGCATATTGATTACTGTATTGTAGGCGAACCCACGGCCGTTAATACGCTGGGGGATATGATAAAAAATGGTCGGCGTGGCTCGTTATCCGGCACATTGCGGGTACATGGTCGACAGGGACATGTGGCTTATCCGCATCTGGCTGCTAATCCTGTTCATTTGGCCGCAACGGCGCTGGCTGAGTTAACAGCCACACACTGGGATGACGGTAATGCTTATTTTCCGCCTACCGGATTTCAGATTTCCAATATTCATGCTGGTACTGGTGCTACCAATGTGATTCCGGCTGAATTAACGGTGCAGTTTAATTTCCGTTTTTCGACTGAATCCAGTGCAGAGGATTTGCGCCAGCGTGTGCATGCCATTCTGGATAAGCATGGTTTACACTATGATTTGGACTGGGCATTGTCGGGACAACCATTTCTGACCGAGGCCGGACGTTTGACCACCGTGGCACAGACAGCCATTGACCGTGTATGTGGAGTGGCTGCGCAGCTATCTACTACTGGTGGTACTTCTGATGGCCGCTTTATTAAAACTATTGCCAGTGAACTGATTGAATTGGGGCCTGTGAATGCAACCATTCATCAGATAGATGAGTGTGTGGATATTGCTGCCATAGCACAGTTATCGGCGATTTATGAAGATATGCTGCAACAGCTTGCCCAGCCTGATTCCTGCCAATCTGCATAAGGAGAAAATAATGAGTCTTGTAAGCCAGAAACATTTTTTAAAGCTGCTGGACTATACACCAACAGAAATCCAGACATTGCTGGATTTAGCCGCCAGACTGAAAACTGAGAAGAAAACCGGCACACAGCAGCTACGTCTGACGGGTAAAAATATTGCTCTTATTTTTGAAAAAACTTCCACTCGTACCCGTTGTGCCTTTGAAGTGGCCGCACATGATCAGGGGGCACATGTAACCTATCTGGATAGCAGTGGCAGCCAGATTGGCCATAAGGAAAGTATCCGCGATACCGCAAGGGTTCTCGGACGCATGTATGACGCTATTGAGTATCGTGGTTTTGGTCAGGAGATTGTTGAGCAGTTGGCTGAATATGCAGGGGTTCCGGTGATCAATGGTTTAACTAATGAATATCATCCTACACAGATGCTGGCTGATTTGCTTACCATGAAAGAAAATAGTAGGAAACCTTTAAGCCAGATTGCCTATGCTTATGTGGGCGATGCACGCTACAACATGGGTAATTCTTTGCTGGTAGCCGGCGCGAAAATGGGTATGGATGTGCGCATTGGTGCTCCGCGTGCTTTCTGGCCGGATGACTGTTTGGTGGCACAATGTCGCGAGATTGCCGCGCAGACTGGTGCACGGATTATGCTAACTGAAGACGCCGCAGAAGCGGTTAATGAAGTTGATTTTATCCATACCGATGTGTGGGTATCGATGGGTGAGGCGAAAGAAATCTGGAAAGAACGTATTGAGCAGCTCAGGCCGTATCGGGTCGATGCCCGGCTGCTTGCAGCCAGTCACAATCCTGATGTTAAATTCATGCACTGCCTGCCGGCGATTCATAATCGTGATACTCAGCTAGGGCAATGGCTTTTCGATGAATTTGCTCTGGATGGTGCTGAAGTGAGCGAAGATGTATTTGAAAGTATCGCTTCTATCGTATTTGAACAGGCGGAAAACCGGATGCATACCATTAAAGCCGTACTGGTAGCATTACTGGACACCTGAACGGATTTAGCCTGTTGTTAATGGAGAGAATGGTTATGAAAGCTTCCCCCAATCAGTTACTGATTAATCCGCACTATCTGGCATTGCTGCTGGCGGTGATGGTGGCCATTATGCCATTTTCCACGGATATCTATCTGTCTTCTGTGCCAGAAATGGCTACTTCCTTACATGCCCCGATTTATCAGGTTGAACGCAGTTTATCCAGTTTTATGTTTGGTGTGGCACTTGGACAATTGCTTGGGGGAGCACTATCCGATATTAAAGGGCGCAAAGTTATTGCTATGATTGGCCTGAGTATCTATCTGCTTTCAGCCATTGCTATTATCTTCATTGATTCAGCCGGCGAACTGCTGTTCTGGCGGTGGATTCAGGCTCTGGGTGGAGGCATGGCAACTGTCACTGTAGGTGCTACGGTACGTGATTTTTTTCAAGGCAATGAAGCAGCCAGAATGTTTGCTACCATAGGCATTATCACGCTGGCAGCACCGCTGGCAGCGCCGATGCTGGGTACAGCACTGGCCGCGCTGGGTGGCTGGCGTATTATCTTTATTTTTCTAGTCGTATACGCTCTGGTGGTGCTGATGTGTGTGTGGCGGTTTATGCCGCAGGCTAAAATGGACTTTCAGCCACTGGACAGTAAAATTTTTCTCAAGATAAAACAGAATTTTTCTGTGGTTTTTCATGAGCGTGAAGCACTTGGATTCATGTTTTTGCAGACTGCTGCTTTTGCGGCTATGTTTGTCTTTTTAACTGAATCTTCATTTGTTTATATGAATATCTATGGCTTGAGCGCACATCAATATTCTTGGGCTTTTGCCGCCAATATAATTACCATGATGCTGTTTAACCGGGTAACGGCCTATCGTCTGCGTACCACGCCGGCGCGAAATATTTTACTCAGTGGTGTGTTCCTGCAACTAGGCTGTAATTTATTATTAACCATGGTGGTGTGGAGCATGGATCGGCCACCGTTTTTCCTGCTACTGGCGCTAATCATGTTTTCTATTGGTTCGCAGGGGCTGATAGGCTCTAATACGCAGGCATGTTTCATGAGCTATTTTCGTAAAATAGGTGGCAGTGCCAATGCCGTGCTGGGTACCATGCAGTTTCTCATTGCCGCCATAGTGGGCTGGCTGACTACATTGGTGCATAATGGTTCGACACATGTGATGCCGACGATGATGCTGCTTTCCTCTAGCTGTGGCGCCATTTTGCTATGGGTTTTGTCACGTAGTGCATGGCAGAAAAAACTTAAATAATTCCGGGCAGCCGTAGTAGGCTGCCTTTTTCATGTCTTTCTTGAACAAACTACTAATAACATTACTAATTATGTCTGATAATGATAAACTCAAACCACATCGCGATGCCATAGACCAGATTGACAGCGAGATTTTGCGGTTATTAAACCAGCGTGCCGGCCATGCTCAGGCCATTGGTGCGTTAAAAGGAGAAGGCATAGTATACCGTCCTGAGCGTGAAGCAGCGGTTTTACGCCGGATACAGGAGCAGAATCCGGGACCATTATCCACTCAGGCGGTTGTCCGGTTACAGCGGGCGATTATGAGTGAATGTCTGGCATTGGAACGGCCGTTAACCGTGGCTTATCTTGGCCCGCAGGGCACGTTTACCGAACAGGCTGCCATCAAACATTTTGGTCAAGCAGCACAGACACATCCATGTGCTTCAATAGATGAAGGTTTTCGTCTAGTAGAAGCGCAGCAGGCGGATTACGTGGTAGCACCCATCGAAAACTCTATTGAAGGTTCAGTGGGGCGCACGCTTGATTTGCTGGTAACCACGCCATTAAAAGCCTGTGGTGAAGTCAATTTGCGCATTCATCATCAATTGCTGCGTGCTGTTGCTTCTGAACAGGGCATCAATAAAGTTTACGCGCATGCACAGGCATTGGCACAGTGCCGTAACTGGCTGGATAAAAATCTGTCTGAGCAGGTGGCA
The DNA here is from genome assembly GCF_002777825.1 of Snodgrassella alvi. Classification (GTDB taxonomy): domain Bacteria; phylum Pseudomonadota; class Gammaproteobacteria; order Burkholderiales; family Neisseriaceae; genus Snodgrassella; species Snodgrassella alvi_C. The sequence continues at coordinate 50,664 of NZ_MEIR01000085.1, forward strand.
CGAATTGCGGTGGCCAGCAATGCCGAAGCAGCACGGCTGGCGGTTGCTGACAGTGGTGCGGCGGCCATTGCCTCACTGATGGCTGCCGACCATTACCAGCTCCAGACGCTGGCACAGAATATCGAAGATGAACCCAACAATACTACCCGTTTTTTGGTGCTGGGGCGCAATATCACCACCAGTAGCGGCCGAGATAAAACTACGCTGATTGTGGCTGCACCTAATAAGGCTGGTGCTGTGCATGATTTACTCCAGCCTTTTGCAGACCATCATGTTTCCATGACCAAGCTCGAAAGTCGCCCAAGTCATGGTGGTTTATGGGAATATGTATTCTTTATCGATATTGAAGGCCATCAACAGGATGCAACAGTAGCGGCAGCACTGGCTGCCTTGCAGCAGCGTTCGGCATTCCTGAAATTGATTGGTTCTTATCCGCAAGCTGTGATTTAAACGTAAAACAAATATTGGCCTGAAACAGGCGCAAATCACCTTTAGCATGGAGAAAAACAAGTATGAAAAATATTGTTGTATATTGCGGTTCCAATTTGGGACAGAATAAAGCTTATTTCGATGCTGCGCAGCAGCTCGGACAGGAAATGGCACAACAGGGATACCGTCTGGTTTATGGTGGTGGCAATATTGGTCTGATGGGCACAATTGCTTCGGCCGTGCTGCAACATGGCGGTGAAGCCATTGGTGTGATTCCGAGCTTTCTGAAAAATATGGAAGGTGCACATCCGGGGCTGACTGAACTGTATGAAACAGCCAATATGACCGAGCGCAAAAACAAAATGATTGAACTGGCTGATGGTTTTATTGCCATGCCCGGTGGTCTGGGCACTTATGAAGAGTTGTTTGAAGTGTTATCACAGGCACAGCTAAAGCTGCATCCTCATCCGGTAGGGATTCTGAATGTAGCCGGCTTTTTTGATCCGTTAATCCAGATGCTGCAAAATACTGTGACAGCAGGTTTCATGCCACCAGAAAACATGGATTTACTCTGCTGTGCCACCATGCCAGCAGAACTGTTGGAGCAGATGCGTCACTGGCAGCCGCGGGATGCGGTGAAATGGGTTACCCCTCAATGGGCGCAACAGAGCAGAGAAACGCTATGTTAACTCTGGCGCTGCTTAATCACCTTATTCAGCAGAATGTAGAGCTCAAAACGTGCTGGCAGCAGCACCAGCAGCGGGTTATTGCACTGGTGTTACCCATGCTCACGCTTAAGGGACGGATTGATGCACAGGGTTTCTGGCAGGAGGATTGTGCCGAAGCTGACACCACAATTACGATTGCATCAAGCGCACTGCGTAAAATGCTCAGTGGCATACAGCCGGGTGTGGGCGATGTGCATATTAGCGGTGACCGCACACTGGGTATGGCCATTCTGCCGCTTATACAGGCATTACAATATGACTGGCGCGATGATCTTGCTCGGCTGCTTGGTGATGCCGTGGGCGGAAAAGTGGCTCTGGAGCTGGAAAATCTCTATCAGCATGGTCGTGCAATCAGCAACAGTGTTGCAGCACAGGTGGCTGATTATGCGCGTGAAAGCGATGCTGCTGTGGTGGGGCAGATGCAATTACAGCAGTTTGCTGCTCAGGTGGCGACATTACGCGATGACAGCGCACGTTTGGCCGCCCGCATTGCTCGCTTGCAGCAGAAGCTTAACTAAATTCCACTTTGTTCGAACAGCATATAAGCCGTTACTGTAGCAAAGAAACGGCTCTGGTATAATTTCAAGAATTTTTACTGGATTTCAACGATACATCAATCATGACACAACAACGCAAAATACTGGTTACCTCTGCCTTGCCCTATGCAAACGGGAATATTCATCTGGGGCATATGGTTGAACATATTCAGACAGATATTTGGGTGCGTTTTCAGAAAGCCCGCGGACATGAGTGCTACTATGTCTGCGCTGATGACACGCATGGTACGCCGGTGATGCTGGCAGCACAAAAACAAGGTGTAACGCCAGAAGAAATGATTACCAGAGTACGTCAGGACCATCTGGCAGATTTTACTGGTTTTGGTATCGGCTATGATAACTATTACAGCACCCATTCACCTGAGAATGAAGCTTTATCCCGCAGTATCTATCTGGCTTTGAAAGCCAATGGCAAAATTGAAAGCCGTACCATCGAGCAGTTGTTTGACCCAGAAAAAAAACTGTTTTTGCCAGACCGTTTTGTTAAAGGGGAATGCCCGAAATGCCATGCACAGGATCAGTATGGTGATAATTGTGAAGTATGCGGTACTACTTATAGCCCAACCGAGCTGATTAATCCGTATTCTGCTATTTCCGGCGCTACTCCGGTGCTGAAAGAATCAGAACATTTCTTCTTTAAGCTAGGAGAGTGCGCTGATTATCTGAAACAATGGACTGCCGGCAGCACCCAATTGGCTGATGGCCGCCAGCAGCCGCATTTGCAGGCAGAAGCCCTGAATAAAATGAATGAGTGGCTTCAGGATGATAACCTGAGTGACTGGGATATCAGCCGTGATGCACCTTATTTCGGTTTTGAAATTCCTGATGCGCCGGGTAAATATTTTTATGTCTGGCTGGATGCGCCTATTGGCTACATGGCTTCGTTCAAAAACCTGTGTGAGCGTATCGGAGTGGATTTTGACCAGTGGTTCCGTGCAGATACCGATACCGAAATGTATCATTTTATTGGCAAGGATATTCTGTATTTTCATGCACTGTTCTGGCCGGCAACCCTGCAATATGCAAACCTGCGTGCACCGACAGGCGTGTTTGCTCATGGGTTTCTCACCGTAGATGGGCAAAAAATGTCCAAATCGCGCGGTACTTTCATTACAGCACGCTCCTATTTGGAACAGCGTCTGAATCCGGAATGGCTGCGGTATTATTTTGCGGCCAAGCTCAATAGCAAAATTGAAGACCTGGATTTAAATCTGAACGATTTTATCGCTCGTGTTAATAGCGATTTGGTTGGTAAATACGTAAATATTGCTGCTCGTGCTGCCGGGTTTATCAGCAAGCGTTTTCAGGGTAAATTAACCGATGTCAGCAATAGTGAGCTGTTGCCACAGTTACAGGCACAAAGTGAAGCCATTGCAGCCTGCTTTGAAGCAAGGGAATATGCGCGTGCCTTGCGCGAAATCATGGCACTGGCCGATGTGGTGAATGAATATGTAGATGCCAACAAACCGTGGGAACTGGCACGACAGGAAGGTCAGGAAGTACGTTTGCAGCAGGTATGCAGTGAGTTGATTAATGCTTTCCGTATCCTTACTGTCTATCTGTCGCCAGTATTACCGCAGTTGGCTACTGAAGCGGCAGCTTTTCTGAATGTGGCGCCACTAAGCTGGGTCGACAGCACGACTTTACTGCCGGCAGGTCACAGTATTAATGCCTATCAACACTTGATGCAGCGGGTAGAACAAAAGCAGATTGATGATTTGGTGGCGGCCAATCGCCAGAATATTCAGCCAGCGCCAACAGCTGCTACTGCCGCATATGAAGCTGTGGCTGCCACAGCATCATTTGATGATTTCATGAAAATCGATATGCGTGTGGCCAGAGTGCTGACATGTGAAAAAGTTGAAGGTAGCAGCAAATTGCTCAGATTTCAGGTTGATCTTGGCTTTGAACAGCGTACGATATTCTCAGGTATTGCTGCCAGCTATCCTGAGCCCGAAAAACTGGTTGGACGCATGGTAATTGTGGTGGCTAATTTTGCGCCGCGTAAAATGGCCAAATTTGGTATGTCTGAGGGCATGATTACTTCGGCTGCCGGTAATGGCAAATTATTCTTATTGGACGTGGATAGTGGTGCTGAGCCGGGTATGAAAGTCGGCTGATTATTCATTCTCAAAAAAACAGGCCAGTTGATATTAACTGGTCTGTTTTTTTATCTAAAGAGTGATGAGATTGTTAATCTCATCACCTGTGATATGGCAGCTAAATTTATGTAAGCAGAATCACCTAAATGAAATGATTATTTCAACACTTCATGCAAGCGCTCTGAATCCAGACCTTTTTCCCAGCGTGCAACAACAATAGTAGCGCAGGCATTGCCAACCAGATTGGTCAGGGCGCGGCATTCAGACATAAACCGGTCAATACCCAGAATCAGCGCCATCCCTTCTACCGGTACAGACGGTACAACGGATAAGGTGGCAGCCAGTGTGATAAAGCCGGCGCCGGTTACCCCTGCTGCACCTTTCGAACTGAGCATGGCAACCAGCAGCAACAATACCTGTTGTTGCAGTGTCAGATCAATGTTACAAGCCTGCGCAATAAACAGTGCGGCCAGGGTCATGTAAATATTCGTACCATCCAGATTGAAAGAATAACCAGTAGGCACAACCAACCCAACAATTGATTTCTTACAGCCGGCCTTTTCCATTTTCTGCATCAGCGTAGGCAGGGCGGCTTCAGATGAGCTTGTGCCCAGTACCAGTAATAGTTCTTCCTTAATGTACTTCACCAGCTTGATAATGGAAAAGCCGTTATAGCGTGCTACCGCCCCCAGAACAATTAGAATAAATAGTACTGAAGAAATATAGAAAGTCAGAATCAGGTAGAGCAGATTACCAATAGAGTCAATACCGTACTTACCAATGGTAAAGGCCATGGCACCAAATGCGCCTACCGGTGCCGCGCGCATCAGAATGGATACCATTTTGAAAACCGGTGCAGATAAATCATGAAAGATATTAATCAGCGGCCGAGCTTTTTCACCAATTAATGCCAGCGAAACGCCAAATAAAATAGCAATAAACAGTGTTTGTAGAATATTGCCATTGGTAAGCGGACTCATTGCAGTAGTCGGAATGATGTCCATCAGAAAACCGGTCAGACTGGATTCATGTGATTTCTGCACATATTCATGAACCTTGGCACTTTGCAGGGTACTCGGGTCGATATTCAAACCATGTCCCGGCTGGGCAATATTGGCCACAAGCAGACCAATAACCAGTGCCAGAGTAGAGAAGGTGAGAAAATAAACCATAGCTTTGCCGGCTACACGTCCCATGGTTTTCATATTGGTCATCTCAGCGATACCGGTTACCACGGTGAGGAAAATAACCGGGGAGATGATCATTTTTACCAGTTTGATGAAAGCATCGCCCAAAGGCTTCATGCTTTCGCCAACACTGGGGAAAAAGTTACCAAGTAAAATACCAATAATAATGGCGATAATTACCTGTACATATAGAATCTGATACCACCGCTGTTTCTTTGGTGGCGGATTCATTTCCTCAATTTCGAGTGGTAACATGTTAATCTCTCAAGGATTTGTGTTTAAAAACTACTGGGTTTTAAAGTTATTATGAGTATTATGAAGCATAATTTACTGATTATAAAGCCTACATAACTTAACGGAAAAGCATTATTAATTACTAAATGATAAACATACAGTCAGGAGACGCATACTGTAAAGGATTTTTTTGTAAAAACATTAGCTTGGCAAAAATTTAATTCTATTTACGATGGTTTGTTTTATTTCTGGAAAGTATAAATATTATTCTTTATATTGTAATAGTAGAGTCATTTGACATAAATTACCCGGTTATAAAAAAACCGTCTGCTCATATTGAACAGACGGTTTTAAATATATGGTCGGAGTGAAAGGATTCGAACCTTCGACCCCCTCGTCCCGAACGAGGTGCGCTACCGGGCTGCGCTACACTCCGAAAGAAGTTATGCATTATAGGCAGCGCTGTGCACCTTGACAAGAGCAGGGCGCAAATTATTCCCAAAAAATGTCAGGAAGGTATCAGCCAGCATACAGCACAAACAGGCATGGCCTTTTTTTCAGTTGCGGCAGTACTTTCATGCTTCTCCATGCTGCAATCCTCTGACTGATAATAGTTTGCGTGGGCATGGTTAAATCGGCTGCAATACACAGGCGGGTTTGCGGATGCAGGCTGGCAATCGCATCTGCCAGTAAAGCATCGTTGCGGTAAGGCGTTTCAATGAAAAGCTGGGTTTCATTTTCCTGCTGTGAACGGTTTTCTAGTGCACGCAGACGTTCTGTACGTGCGGTTTTCTCCGCAGGCAGGTAGCCTTTAAAGGCAAAACACTGTCCATTGGCGCCAGAGGCCATCAGCGCCAGCATGATACTGGAAGGGCCAACCAGTGGCATAACAGTAAAACCAGCCTGATGTGCCAGTGCTACTAGCTGTGCTCCTGGGTCGGCTACTGCCGGACAGCCGGCTTCACTAAGTAAGCCCATACTGCGGCCAGCCTGTAATGGTTGCAGTAATGCAGCAATATCGCGCTCTGCTGTATGTTCATTCAGTGTACGCAGATTCAGTTCACGAATCGGCGTGTGTACGCCAAATGCCTTTAAATGAGCACGCGCCGTTTTTTCGGCTTCAACAACAAAATCGGTCAGATTAACAATATATTCCCGTTCATATGCAAGCAAACAAGGCGTGTCTGCTGTTCCTAAGGGTGTAGGAATCAGATAGAGTACGGGGCTGCTCATAAAATATTTATTCCTTCTGCCAGCAGAAAGTCCACCAGACGAAAAACCGGCAAACCAATTAGCGCATGTGGGTCTGTGCTTTCAATACGTTTAATCAACAGCGCGCCCAGTCCTTCACTTTTGGCCGCACCGGCACAATGTATTGCATCAGGTTCCAGCGTTAGATAATAACTAATCTGGGCATCTGTCAAAGTACGCATCATAACGCGCGTTTCATCAATATGCTGATGCAGGCGGTTCTCAGCAACATTCAGTACTGTCAAAGCACTGTAAAACACCACCTCCTGACCACTTAAATAGTGTAGCATCTGTTGTGCTTTTGCCACGGTTAGCGGTTTACCCAGTTGTTGTTCGCGACACCATGCTACCTGATCACAGCCGATAATCAATGCATCTGGATAAAGACTGGCTAGCGAATGGGCTTTACCACTGGCCAGACGTAAGGCAGTCTGTGGCGCAGCTTCGCCAGGTAGTGGTGTTTCCTCAAAATCAGGTTTGACTGCCTCAAAAGGAATGTTCAATTGCTGAAGTTGTTGCTGGCGAAAGCATGAACTGGATGCCAGAATCAGCTTTTTCTCAATCGGCATAATTGCGAACTCATTGACATTAGAAGACTTAAATTATATCATCCGCCGTTTATGTTAGACCCTATTTTGATTGATACAGCCACATTCACACGTGAACAGCAGCAACGCGGCGGTCAATTGCAGCTTCAGGCGCTTGACCGGCGGGTTTGGTCACATGAACTTTTGGCGCAACGCGATGGCATTATCCAGTATAAAGTCAGCGGTGGTATTGACCGCTGGCGGCGTCCTTTTATCGATATCAGCATAGAAGGTGAGTTGCAGCTGGTGTGTCAGCGCTGTTTACAGGCAGTTTCCTGGGCGCTGAATGACCAGTCGCATATAGTGCTGTTTGCCAGCGAACAGTTGCTGGACGAGGCCATGGCCGCTGATGAATCACTTGAAGGCGCAGTATGGAGTGCAGAATATAATCTTACTGCACTGCTGGAAGACCAGATTTTAATGGCGATTCCGGTTGCTCCGCGACATGAAGATTGTGATCACACTCTGGCACCCCAAACCAATCAAGACTCTGACAATCCTTTTGCCAGACTGGCAGGACTGAAAAGCGGCCACTAACGAATTAACTTAAATTACCCAGGAGCTTTAACATGGCAGTACAACAAAACAAAAAATCCCCTTCAAAACGTGGTATGCACCGTTCACACGATGGTCTGACCGCTGTACAGGTTTCTACTGACACCACTACTGGTGAAGTACATCTGCGTCACCACATTTCCCCAAACGGTATGTACCGCGGACGCAAGGTAATCAAAGCCAAAGGTGAATAATTCACACTTGTGATTATTCAATGCGTATGAAAGCCAGACATTGCATTAGCAATCACTGGCTTTTTTGTATCCATTATTAGCGGGATAATTCATCCTGCTAACATGAATTACTTACACTTTTCCAGCAGCCATCAGTGGCTTGCTCTTTATATTGACCCGGGTTTCCCATGAAAAAAATCTGGTATAACTACGAAGACATACATCGTGCCATCAAACAGCTGGCAGAAAAAATCCAGAAATCAGGACATTCATTTGATGCAATGATTGCTATCGGTGGTGGTGGATTTATTCCGGCTCGTATATTGCGAAGTTTTCTGAATATTCCTGTATATACTGTTACTTTGTCTTATTATGACATCAACGACTGTCCCACTGACTGCCCACAGAAAATCCAGTGGACTAATGGTTTTGATGAAAAAATGAAAGACAAAAAACTGCTGATTGTTGACGAAGTGGATGACAGTCGGGCTACACTAGAATACTGTATTCGTGAATTACAGCATGAAGGTTTCCAGCAGTTGGGCGTTGCTGTATTGCACGAGAAACGCAAACCCAAAAAAGGGGTATTGCCAGCTGATTTACCTTTCTATAGCGCAATACAGGTTGATGACTGGTGGATTAATTATCCTTGGGATGCATTTGATATTGATGAGCACTATGAAAACGTTGCAGCCCAAACGACACCTGAGGCATAACATATGACCTTGAAAACCATCGCAGTTGATGCAATGGGCGGCGATTTCGGACTGGAGGTAACCATTCCGGGTGCGCTGACATTTTTACAGCAGCAAACAGATGCGGCACTGATTCTCGTTGGTGACGAGACCAAAATCAGAAATGCATTAACTGAAGCTAATGCTTCCATGGAGAGGATTACCATTTGTTCTGCTAGTGAAGTAGTAGATATGGATGAGGAGCCAACGTCTGCACTCAAGAATAAAAAAGATTCTTCCATGCGTGTAGCCATCAACCAGATTAAGGAAGGTCAGGCGCAGGCTGCCGTATCGGCCGGTAATACTGGTGCCCTGATGGCAACCGCACGCTTTGTATTAAAAACCATTGCCGGTATTGATCGCCCAGCTATTGCCAAGTTTTTACCCGGCCGCAATAATCATGTCACACTAGTACTTGATCTTGGTGCTAATGTTGATTGCAGTAGTATTCAGCTTTTGCAGTTTGCCATAGTTGGCAGCCAGCAGGTGGCAGCACTGTCACCTGAAAATACCCGCCCGCGGGTAGGATTACTTAATGTTGGTACTGAAGATATTAAGGGTAATGCCGCCGTCAAGGAAACCTATCAGCTTCTACGACGCAGTAATCTGAATTTTGTCGGCAATGTTGAAGGTAATGCCATTTTTACGGCTGAAGTCGATGTACTCGTAGTTGATGGCTTTACCGGCAACGCCATGCTGAAAAGTATTGAAGGTGCTGTTAAATTCGTTGGTACAGTTGTTAAAGAGGAGTTTACCCGCAATTGGTTTAATAAACTGGCCGCTTTAATTGCATTACCAACATTAAAAGGCTTTAAACAACGACTGGACCCACGACGCTTCAATGGTGCTATTTTTCTTGGTTTGCGTGGTGTGGTAGTCAAAAGCCATGGTGGCACCGATGCTACGGGTTTCTGTTTTGCACTTCAGGAGGCTTACAAGGCCATCAAAGCAGATTCAATCACGAAAATTCAGGCCGGTGTAGCCCAGCAACTGGCTGCACTGGAAGAATAAATCATCCTGTTACAAAGGCAGACAAGTTAAATGACTTTGTTTAAAATGTGGCCTTTGTCGTAAATAAAGACTATGCCATGCTAAATGCTCATATTCTAGGCACAGGCAGTTATCTGCCTGTACGCCGTCTGTCCAATGATGACCTGAGCAAAATTGTTGATACCTCCGATGAGTGGATTGCCTCACGCACCGGTATTAAAGCGCGCCATATTGCTGCTGAAAATGAACAGACCAGTGATTTGGCTGTTGCCGCAGCTCAGGCCGCACTCGCCGATGCCGCTATAGCCGCAGATGACATCGATCTGATTATTGTTGCTACATCAACGCCAGACATGACCTTTCCGGCTACTGCCTGCATCGTACAGAACAAACTTGGTATTTCTGGTTGCCCGGCATTTGATGTTCAGGCAGTGTGCGCCGGATTTATGTATGCAATGGCTACGGCCAATGCCTATATCAAAAGTGGTATGGCGAGCAGAGCACTGGTTATTGGCGCTGAAACTTTTAGCCGCCTGCTAGACTGGAATGACCGGCGTACATGCGTACTGTTTGGTGATGGTGCTGGAGCTGTAATCCTGGGTGCCTCCGAACAGGAGGGCGGCATCATCAAGACCAGATTACAGGCAGATGGCGGCTATAGCCATATCCTGCAAACGCCGGGAAAAATCGCTGCCGGTGCCATTGAAGGTTCGCCCTATCTTTATATGGATGGTCAGGCAGTGTATAAATTTGCTGTCAAGGCACTGGCCAATATTGCCAGAGCAGTTATTGAAGAATCTGATTTACAGCCGGCTGATATAGACTGGATTATTCCGCATCAGGCCAATCTGCGTATCATCGAATCCACTGCCCGTCATCTGGGCGTACCGATGGATAAAGTCATTGTTACGCTGGCAGAGCAGGGTAACACCTCCGCAGCCTCTATTCCGCTGGCTCTGGATGAAGGGATTAAAAGCGGTCGCATCCAGCATGGCCAGACTTTATTACTCGAAGGTATTGGTGGTGGTTTTGCTTGGGGTGCGATTACCCTGAAATACTAATATCGTTCTTATCAGGGTCGGATTATGCTACCTCAATCTGCGTTAGCCAGTATGTATCCGGTCATCATGTCACCCAGCCATGATGGCCGTTACTTTGGTAATTATGTACAGTCGTTGCTGGCTTTGGTGGCGGCGCATACCAGTGCCGGTTTTCCGATACAGGTATTCATGCATCAGGGTGAAAGCCTGATTACCCGGGCGCGCAATAATTGCGTAGCCGAGTTTCTGGCGCATCCTGAATGGACACACTTGTGCTGGATTGATACCGATATCGGTTTTTCACCGGAAGCATTTCAGCGCCTGCTGCTGGCAGATCGCGATATTGTTGCTGGCGTATATCCGCTCAAGTATGAGTCATGGCCAGCAGAAGGTATTGACGCGCATATGACTGAGCAGCAGTTCAATGCCACCTATACCCGCTATACTATCAATATCAGTCAGGCAGATGCCAATAATGAAGTGCATGTACAAATTGATGATGAAGGCTTTATCGAGCTTCCGGAAGCGCCAACTGGCTTCATGGTTATTAAGCGTCAGGTCTTTACCCGTCTAATGGAAGCCTATCCTGAACTGCAATATCAGCCTGATTCTCTTGGTGTTGCCGATCACGGCTATCATTACCGTTTTTATGACTGTCTGGTCGATCCGGTAACCAAACGCTATTTGTCTGAGGATTTTAGTTTTTGCCGTTTATGGAACCTGCTAGGCGGTAAAGTTTATGTTGATTCACGCTCCAATCTGACCCATATGGGTAATAAAATCTATCAGGGGCCATTTGCCCTGTCATTAGAAGCTAATCTGGCTTATGCAATAGGCGCTCCAGTTGGTGCCAGAATGTTTCTGCACCACAATCAGCCTTTACAGGCTAGCCAGCCTCCATCGAAATAATTATCTGGACATTAGTTCCATTCAAATCAAGGAAGACCATGAGTATTGCTTTTTTCTTTCCCGGTCAGGGATCACAAAGTCTCAATATGATGGCCGGTTTCAACGACATGGCCGTTGTTAAAGAAACATTTGAACAGGCCTCGGCAGTGCTTGATCAGGATTTGTGGGCTCTGATGAATGGTGAGGACAACACTGCCCTGAACGAAACCGTTAATACCCAGCCATTAATGTTGACTGCTGGCATTGCTAGCTGGCGTGTTTATCAGCAACTGAATGGCCAGATGCCGGTGGTGCTGGCAGGGCATAGTCTGGGCGAATACGCTGCTCTGGTAGCTGCCGGTAGCCTGGCCTTTAATGATGCTGTTAAACTGGTTCGTCTGCGTGCCCAGCTGATGCAGGAAGCTGTACCGGCCGGTCAGGGGGCGATGGCAGCAATACTTGGACTGGATGATGATAGTGTGCGTCAGGTTTGTTTGCAGGCAGAAAACGAATTGTCTGGTACAGTTGCCGAAGCAGTAAACTATAACTCGCCCGGTCAGGTAGTGATAGCCGGAAGTACTGCGGCCATTTCTCGTGCCTGTGAACTGGCTAAAGCGGCTGGTGCCAAACGTGCTTTGCCTTTACCTGTATCTGTCCCTTCTCACTGCTGCCTGATGAAACCGGCTGCCGCCAAACTGGAGATAGCTCTGGCACAGATTAATATTGAAACACCGCAGATTCCAGTATTACATAATGTAGATGTTGCCGTGCATTCAGAGCCGGAAGCGATTAAACAGGCACTGGTGCAACAGTTGTATTCACCTGTACGTTGGACCGAAACCGTGAGCAAACTGGTGACAGAAGGTATTACTGAATTTGCAGAGTGTGGCCCGGGTAAAGTACTGGCTGGTCTGGCTAAACGAATTGATAAAAGTGCCAGCTGTGCCGCATTAACCAGCGTGGAAACTATGGAAAGTTTTATTGCTGCGCATTCCGCCAGCTAAAGGAAAGAATTATGAATCAGGATTTAACAGGTAAAATTGCTCTGGTAACTGGTGCTACCCGTGGAATTGGCGCGGCTATTGCCCGGCTTCTGGCTGAAAAAGGTGCTAAGGTAATCGGTACGGCAACTTCTGCTACCGGTGTGACCAGTATTAATCAGGCACTGGCTGATGTTGGCGGTGAGGGACGGGAATTACGTATTGCTGAGGAAAACAGTATTGAAAATCTGATTGCGGATATCGAAAGTAATATCGGCAATATTGCGATATTGGTGAACAATGCTGGCATTACCCGCGATAACCTTCTGATGCGCATGAAAGAAGCAGAATGGGATGAAATTATGCAAATCAACCTGAAATCAGCCTTTCGTGCCAGTAAAGCGGTAACGCGCAGCATGATGAAAGCACGCTGGGGGCGAATTATCAATGTAACTTCCGTGATTGGTTTTACCGGTAATGCCGGCCAGACAAACTATGCAGCCGCCAAGGCCGGACTGGTTGGATTTAGTAAATCCATGGCACGCGAAGTAGGTTCACGTGGTATTACCGTGAACTGTGTTGCACCCGGATTTATTGAAACCGATATGACACAAGCTTTACCACAGGAACAGCGTGATTTCTTCGCAGCACAAACTGCATTGAATCATTTTGGTACTGTGGAAGATGTGGCCGCAGCTGTGTTGTTTCTGGCCAGTGAAGAAGCACGTTATATCACGGGGCAAACATTGCATGTTAACGGCGGAATGCTGATGCCCTGATATCGATTTAAAATACTTGCATAGCCATTTTGTATAATATGTACAAAATGGCTATGGTATAAATAAATGGCTAAATTGAAAAGTCTTCTTCGAAAGAAGAATACAGTGCAGATTCAATCCGAGTACGGGTTAAACCCGGAGCGAATAACGCCAGAAATTCATAGCCAAAACCGCGCAGATAAACATCCTGCCTGAGTATAACCTGTGAAAACGAAGGTTCAAATAAATGTTCAGCACTAATTAATTGCAAACCCTGATCTTGTTTGCTATCAAAAGCCATGCTGGCCAGTAGCCCAATACCCAATCCTTGTTTTACATAAGTTTTTATTACATCTGTATCAGTTGAAGCCAGTACCACCCTGGGTAAACTGCAACCCTCTTGAGTAAATGCACGGGTGATTTTGGATTGTTCACTGAAAGCAATATCATAGGTAATGAGTGGGTAGGCAGCAATGTCCTCTAGTCGTAACGGACGTTTCAGATTCAACAGGGGATGATTGTCGGGAACAATGACACTGCGATTCCATGCCTCACAGCTCAATTTACGTAACTCGGGGTGCTCAATTCCCATTCCCATGCCAATGGCAAAATCTACCTCTCCATCCAGTACCATATAGCTGATGGTTTTCGGACTGGCTGTATGAATGCTTAATTGAACTTGAGGATAGCGTTCAATAAAAGCAGATACAACTTCGGGCAAATCATAGCGCGCCAATGTATGGGTAGTGGCAATAGTCAGAGAACCAATATTCTGATCTGCAAATTCTGTGCCGATGCGCTTGATATTCTGTACTTCACGCAAAACCCGTTCGGCAGTTTCCAGTACAATTTTACCCGGTGCCGTAACTGCAACCATACGTTTGCCATGGCGGATAAACAGCGGTACGCCCAGCTCCTCTTCCAGCATGCGAATCTGCTTGGAAATACCCGGCTGGGAAGTAAACAGTACCTCTGCTGCCTCTGAGACATTCAGATTCTGACGATAAACCTCAACTGCATAGCGTAACTGTTGCAGCTTCATATGGCTTCAGCCCCTTTAAGTTTGGCATTATTTAATTGTCGCTCAAATACAACAAAAAAGCTTCTTTATCTGTATCATAACGCAATTTACCCATTCTGACATGGGACACTTTCACTTAAGGCTGAACAAATTTATAAGCTAATCAGCCTGCTGAGGGGGATCAGGTTAATAGAAGCTTGCATGTTGTTTTAAAGCAACTTAATTAGGATGAAGGCGCGAATTTAGTTGTAAATAAGTGACACAAAGCTATTTTTTAGGCATGATGCACAGTTAGGAAGCGGGTCGTCTAGCAGCTTCGCCTTGGTAGTTTGCATATTGACAGTTTATGCTGCGGTTTTTTATAGTATAGGCCTGATTTACCAAGCTACCCGCCCGGTTTGAGCGGCCTGTAAATGGTATTTGTGTTTTGATCAGGCGAATTTCAGGCTGAATCAACACATAACAAATTTTTTGATGAGGGAATAACATGACCAAACAGCTAAAATTGAGCGCATTGATCGTTGCTATGGCTGCTTCAACTGCCGCTTTTGCCAATGGTGTTGTACCGGGTGCCGACTGGACCGGTGAACCTGCTGGTGCTTACAATGGCTATACTACTAGTTCTGCTCCTGAAAAAGGAACTGGCGAAATTCTTGTCACCCGTGAAAACGGTGCTGATGGTACACCTGAATGTGTAAAAAACCGTTTCAACAACGATAACGAGCCTACTCTGGGTAACAACTGTGGTCACCCAATCGTTGCTCAGGCTGCTCCTCAAGCACCTAAATTTGTTGATGAAACTGTATCTTTGTCTGCTAACTTCTTGTTTGGCTTTGATAAATATAACTTGCGTCCGGAAGCAATTGATACTTTAAATCAATTAGCTACCCGTCTGGCTGACAGCAGCGTACAAACTGTACGTGTTGAAGGTCACACCGACTTTAAAGGTTCTGAAGCATATAACCAGACTCTGTCTGATCATCGTGCTCGTGCTGTTGCTGAATATCTGGTTTCCAAAGGTGTTCCTGCTGAGAAAATCTCTGCGGTTGGCTTGGGTAAATCTGAAGCACGCATGACTGAATCCTGTCAGGCTGAAGTTGCCAAACTGGGCAAAAAAGTTTCAGCTGCCAAGAAACGTGCTGCTTTGATCGAATGTATCGCACCTGATCGCCGTGTAGACGTTAAAATCCGTACTATGGTAGCTAAAAAAGTTAGATAATTTTCTACCTTAGTGATAAAAAACCCTGCTCTAAGCAGGGTTTTTTTATATCAATGATAAATCGGCTAGCTTAAAAATTTTTTGTTATTGCTAATACAAATTTGAAAATAGTAACTCGTTTCAGTCACTAATTACGATAAATATTCTATTTATTCTAGCTGCTTTTTGATTATTTACTTAATTATGAATGTTAATATATGTTATTATGTGGGGAGAAAATACTTTAATGTTAAAAAATATCAGACAGTTTTAATTATATTCTTAATATTATTAAAAATTGTTTTCATATATAGGATTATTGCTCAAGTAAAACGGGAAAGTGTTGATTAAATTCTTATCTATTGTATTCCAAAAGAAATCAAGCTTTGAATAATGATAAATTTTTATAAAACTCAATTTAATATCGTTTCAATTATGAAACATTCAAGATTGCTGTTTTTAATTTTATGCTGTTATTTATGTGTTGCCTGTACTGCCCAGTTTCATCGAGTCCCAGATACTTCTGGAGAGAAAAAGCATATTGTCGTAAAATTTCAACGACAAAATACAGCTCCGCAGACTGGCGTAGTATTGGTTAAACCAATGGACTTACAAAGTGGTGATATTTTATTTTCTGCTGATTCTAGTCTGAATTCACGTGTTTTGCGTCTGTTTGGTAATACATCGGTCAGCCATGCATTTCTGTATCTGGGCGATGGTGAGATTGCAGAGGCTGTTGGTGGCGGTGTGCATATTATGTCACTGGCTGAAAGTGTTGATGAAAGTCCGTTACTGGTGGTTTATCGCCATCCACATTTGAATAATTTGCAGGCTGAAAAAATTCGGCAATTTGCTAAGGCTGAAGCTGGGGGAAAATATAATTATCTGGGTATTATCAAACAAACTCCTTATACTTTTACGCGTAAAGTATGCGAATTACCAGTAATACCCCGTGCCTTTCGCCATCTGTGTCTGAATACCATGGCATTGGTGCAGGTGACACCTTTCTCTTCTGATCGCTATTTTTGCTCGCAGCTAGTGGTAGCTGCCTATGATTATGCAGGACTGCCTTTAACCAAGACCCCGGCCGAATGGGTTGCCCCCGGTGATTTACTGCATATGCGCGCTGGTGATATCCCTTCTGTGATGCCGGTTTATCCATTGCAATATGTAGGTCATTTACGTTGTAAAACATCCTTATGGCAACGCAGTTGCACTCTGGCAGATATTTGAATATTTAATATTATTATGTAAATTGCCTGTATGAAAATGGTTACCTGTCTGGTCAAATAAAATCATCAGTTTGATGTTGATAAATCAGGCAGCGGAAAACCATCATTTGGTCTGAAAAATATATTAATTCACAGCATAAATAATTAACCGTATCCAGTTCATGGATATGGTAGTTCCCATTGCTTGATGAATACTGGGACATTTAAATGCAGAATTGAAAAGGAATAATTTCAGCCAGTGCCGCAGGTGCATACAGAAAGTGTAATACCCGTCTGCCATTTGTCTGGATAGCTTTAGAAGATGAGTGCACAATAAGCGGACGCATAATAACCGCACCACCTTTGGATAAAATACATTCTAGCTCTCCTTGTTGATCACGGAGCTGCCGCAGTTCTGATTCAGCAATTCTGCCGTGCTGATGTGTACCCGCAACCACTTTGAGCGGACCATGCTCATGCAAGCAGTCGTCTACATGTAATCTTACTGCCACAAGTTGCTGCGTATATTGAACGGGTGGCTGTACAAATAATATATTCTGTTTGTGAGACCAGCCTGTAAAACGTTTGTCAGAGAACCGGTGTCTGACTGCTATACTTAAATCCTGATGTAGCGGTACCAGCCAGTTTTTATCTGCTGACTTTTTGAATAAGGTGCATTGAATTGCCACCGGTTTTTCCGGAAGCAGAGCAGTTAGCAGCACGTTATTTTTTAAATCGTTGGCAAGTAACTGGCACCATGGCAGTGTAAGTAATTCACGGCTGCCAGCAGTAGTTAAATTAACCTGTTCTAGCTGTTGTTCTATTTCTGTTAGTTGCTGTGGTGTAATTAATGCATTAATTACAATATAGCCATTTTGTTCGAAATAATCTTTTGTGTACATGTACATTTTATAAAATTTTATTTGAATCAATGATAAAATAATTTACTCTCAAAATAAATATCTATCAGTAATTACATTATATATAGAATGAAAATTAAATACTCTCGGCTAGAAATTAATATTTGTTTTCTGAAATAATTAAGTGAAAATATGGCAGTGATTAATTTATATGCTCTTTTAAAGATTGAGCTATCGGCTACTGATGATGAAATCCGTTCTGCATTAAAAAAAGCCGCAGATGAACAGCTTTTAGAGTGGGAAAAATGGCAAACCTGCCGCAAAGTATTGCTTAATCCTGATTTACGGGCGAGATACAATACTAAGCTACTTGCAGAAAATCCACAGTTTGGGCAGGAAGTAATTCCGTTATCACTTAAACCTGTTGAAGCCAGAATAAAGGAGTGTGAAGAAAGCAGAGTGCATAACGAACAAGATTATCAGCCAATATACTCATTTACAATAAAAATTCCTTTTCTGGCCTTAAAAAGGAAGCTAACACCGATGTTTAATCCTGATACGTATGAATTTAAAATGGCATATACAGGGTTTTCCATTGCGCCTTTATTTATTCTTTTCTTCACTCCATTATTGGTTAAAGATGTGCGAGGTTTAGTTTACTGGTTTATCTTGTATCTAATCATTTCCTGTCTTGGTGATCTAATGGATTCTCCTATATTTGGAATGCTGCTATATATTGCACTTATGTGTTTTTGTTACTGTAATCAGTATACAAAGTATTTACTTAAACAAGGATTTAAATTTTGTGGCACACAGAAACAAAATAATCGCGCCGCCAAAATTTTAAAAATGGAACTAAATTCAGCTAATACAGTTAATAATGTCAAAGTCAACCAAATTAAAGTAGGATTTTTTGAAAACCTGTTTAGGTTATTTATTTTATTCCCAATAGCAATAATTTTACTTACTATAGGTAAAAGATTGGTTAGATTCTTTTTGGGTTGAGAAGTAACTGTTCTGGTCAGAAATACCACAAGAATACAGTGGGGGAAAAAGATATTCAGGACGATGTTGAAGAAATTAAAATCCCAAACAGCATAAATATACCTTAATATGGCACCATAAAAAGTTTGCTAGTTAGATAGAGATTATTCCCGATAAGAGAATAGTAGCGGAGTAAGCTTATATTTAGGAAAAAATAATTGTGAGGAGCATAGTTCATGTTATGCCAAAGTGGAAGGTAGTATTGCTGAAGTCTTCAATTCTGCCGCCAGACGATTATTTGGCATATGCAAATTCTGGTTTGGCTGGTGCAATGAGAGATTCGTTGTGTGCTTCGAGCGAATGATTTAATATTTATTTGTAATGGCAAATTATATTATTTTTAAAAAAACTGGATGGAAAATAGTTACCATCCAGTTTTTTAAATTAAAAATTTTATAAAATATCTTGTTTATCTGCTAATTGGGGTAATGATACATCCTGATTTACTGATAACAGCCCACTGCTGGTATAGATTGCCAGTTTATTACGGGTATCGGCAATATCCAGATTACGCATGGTGAGCTGGCCTATACGATCGGCTGGAGAAAAGGCAGTATTATCGACTTTTTCCATACTTAGCCGATCTGGCTTGTAGGTCAGATTTGGTGATTCGGTATTGAGGATAGAATAATCGTTACCGCGACGTAATTCCAGAGTTACTTCGCCAGTAATAGCTTTAGCTACCCAGCGCTGTGCAGTTTCCCGTAGCATCATTGCCTGTGAATCAAACCAGCGTCCCTGATATAGCAATCTGCCCAGACGCAAGCCATTGATGCGGTACTGTTCGATGGTGTCTTCGTTATGAATACCGGTAAGCAGACGCTCATAGGTAATATGCAGTAATGCCATCGCCGGTGCCTCATAAATACCGCGTGATTTGGCCTCAATAATACGGTTTTCAATCTGGTCGGTCATGCCTAATCCATGGCGGCCGCCAATTTGATTGGCTTCCAGAATCAATGCTACCGGATCATTGTATTCAACCCCATTTAAAGCTACTGGTACGCCTTCTGCAAAACGTACGCGTACTTCTTCTGCCTTGATGGTTACCTGTTCGTCCCAGAAAGCAACTCCCATGATTGGTTGTACGATTTTCATGCTGCTATTGAGCATTTCCAGGTCTTTAGCCTCATGAGTTGCACCAAGCATATTGGAATCGGTTGAGTAGGCTTTTTCTACTGACATTTTGTAGTCGAAGCCCTGAGCAATAAGAAATTCCGACATTTCATGCCGCCCGCCCAACTCATCAATAAATTGCTGATCCAGCCATGGTTTGTAAATGCGCAAAGCCGGATTGGTTAACAGGCCATAGCGGTAAAAGCGTTCAATATCGTTGCCTTTATAGGTTGAGCCGTCACCCCAGATATGGACATCATCCTTTTTCATCGCGGCTACCAGCATCGTACCCGTAACAGCACGGCCTAAAGGTGTGGTGTTGAAATATGGCATACCACCAGTGTGCACATGAAAGGCACCGCTTTGAATTGCAGCAATGCCTTCACGTGCTAGTTGAGTACGGCAATCAATCAGCCGTGCTTTTTCTGCACCGTATTCCAATGCTTTTTGGGGAATGGCATCGTAATCATCTTCATCCGGCTGTCCCAGATTGGCCGTATAGGCGTAGGGTAAGGCACCTTTTAGTTTCATCCACAGCAATGCTGTTGAAGTATCCAGGCCGCCGGAAAAAGCAATGCCGACCTTTTCGCCCAGGGGCAGATGTTGCATGATAGTATTGTGATTACTCATATTGACTCCTTTGAGTTGTGCATTTGTAGAATTTGAAAAAATTTATTGCCACATCAATAAAGCATGGTTGCGTTTGCCACGACGTACTATGGTATAGCGTCCGAAACGTTTGTCGTTGTCGCTGAATACATAGTCGGCACTGTCAATTTTCTGCCCGTTAACCATTACCGCACCCTGACTGATAAAGCCGCGGGCTTCATTGTTGGATTTGGCCAGTGCTGCTGTGGTTAATGCCTGTACAATGTTAATGGAATCGGTAATGGTAAAGGCGGGCAGGCCGTCCAAAGATAATTGCTGGAAATCGCTTTCAGTAAGGGCACTTTGGTCTTCGGCAAACAGGCTGGCAGAAATACGCTGGGCAGCTGCCAGTGCTTCTTCACCATGAATTAACCGGGTCATTTCTTCAGCCAGAATACGCTGCGCTTGCGGCTTGGTGCCACTGGCCCGATCATTTGCTTCAATTGCATTTATATCGGCAATGCTGAGGAAGGTAAAGTATTTGAGGAATTTGTATACATCGGCATCAGCAACTTTTAACCAGAACTGGTAAAACTGATAAGGGGAGGTCTTCTCTGCGCTTAGCCACACTGCGCCGCCTTCGGTTTTGCCGAATTTGGTGCCATCAGCTTTGGTTACCAATGGCAAGGTTAAACCATATACGGTAGCCTGATGCAGGCGGCGGGATAGGTCAATACCACCGGTGATATTGCCCCACTGGTCTGAACCACCAATTTGCAGTACGGCACCGTGGCGGCGATACAGCTCGGCAAAGTCAAAACCTTGAAGCAAAGCATAAGCGAATTCAGTAAAGGAAATACCCACATCATCACGGCTTAAACGCTGTTTTACAGATTCTTTATTCAGCATGGCGTTCACCGAGAAGTGCTTGCCGATGTCGCGCAGAAAATCAAGACAGTTCATGTTGCCGAACCAGTCATAGTTATTAGCCATAATGGCAGCGTTTTTACCGTTAAAGCTAAGAAATGGCTGCAATTGGGCACGTATTTTGGCTACCCATTGCTGTACTGTTTCCAGTGTATTGAGTGAACGTTCCTGTGCTTTGAAACTTGGGTCGCCAATCATACCGGTAGCACCACCTACAAGGGCAATAGGCGTGTGTCCGGCCAGCTGAAAACGACGCAATACCAGAATAGGTAATAAATGTCCGATATGCAGGCTGTCGGCAGTGGGATCAAAACCACAGTAAAGGGTGATTTTCTGTTCGTTTAATAAGGTATCAAGAGCCTGAGCATCGGTAGTTTGGGCAATCAGGCCACGTTGCTGTAAATCGTGAACAACACTGGTCATAGTAAGATTTTATACTTTCAAATTAAATTAAAATGGCTGAAACTGGATTACGCTGGTTTCTGGCTGCATAAAAAAACACGATAGCCAATATCATAATGTGTTTCGGCTAATTCTGGCCAGTTAGCCTGTTTCCAGTTAGGCAATTAATAATGATGCATTATTTTACACGATTTGTTTGTTACTGCATTTGTGCTTGCCATAATTTGATAAATCATTAGTTTGGATATAGCAGCAAGAGAAGTTGTACTTGCTTTTGTCGGTGCTGAGGCTGTTAATATGTGTATTTGCATTTTTAATGCATTAATTATCATTAAAATCAGTGCTTAAACTGGTGTATATGATTGTTGTGCCGATATTTTGTCATGCAAAAATATAAAAATCTTTGTCGGCTGAAATCAGGGGAGTTTAACTTTTACTGTCTGGTAAGAGGATTTTGCCAGCTTAGATCATTACTTGCTATGAACTGGAATGCATAAAAAAGCAACAACCCTGTCCGGGCTGTTGCTGGCTAGGTGTTACTATCAGTTAAACATTAAACAGGAAGTGGATGACATCGCCGTCGTTCACGACATATTCTTTGCCTTCGGCACGCATTTTACCGGCCTCTTTGGCTTTGGCTTCACCACCACAAGCAATAAAATCGGCGTAGGCAATTACCTGTGCGCGGATAAAGCCGCGTTCAAAGTCAGTGTGTATTACCCCCGCAGCCTGCGGCGCGGTATCGCCTTTATGGATGGTCCATGCTCTGACTTCCTGTACACCGGCAGTGAAATAGGTTTGCAGGCCAAGTAGGTCGTAACCGGCGCGAATCAGGCGATTCAATCCCGGCTCTTTTAAACCCATTTCTGCTAAGAATTCTGCTTTATCAGCCTCATCCAGATCTGCAATTTCACTTTCCATGGCAGCGCAAAGAGTAACGACAGGCGCATTTTCCTGTTCAGCTAGCTGTTGCAGACGTTCTAAATGGGGGTTGTTATCGAAGCCATTTTCGGCCACATTGGCCACATACATGGCAGGTTTAACCGTCAGCAGGCACAGTGGTTTAATCAGAGCCAGCTCGTCCTGATCCAGCCCGGCTGCGCGAACTGGTTTACCTTCCAGCAAGTGTTGCTGTAGGCGTTCCAGAATAGCCACCAGTTTTTGTGCTTCCTTGTCACCGGATTTGGCTCGTTTACTTTCACGTACAATGGTTTTTTCCACGCTGGCCAAATCTGCCAGTGCCAGCTCGGTACCAATAACTTCAATATCGGAAATTGGATCTACTTTGCCAGCAACATGGACAATATTGTCGTCATCAAAACAGCGTACAACATTAACAATGGCATCGGTTTCACGGATGTTGGCGAGAAACTGGTTACCCAGACCTTCGCCTTTGCTGGCACCAGCTACCAATCCGGCAATATCGACAAATTCAACAATGGCCGGCTGAGTGCGTTTCGGGTTAACAATTTTGGCCAGTTCAGCCATACGTTCATCTGGTACTTCAACAATGCCGACATTTGGCTCAATAGTACAGAAAGGGTAGTTGGCAGCTTCAATGCCAGACTGGGTCAGGGCGTTAAACAGGGTGGATTTGCCCACATTGGGTAAACCCACAATGCCACATTTCAAACTCATGATATTCCTTGGAAATTGGCTGGATATAAAAATGGCTGAATTGTATCATAAAGCATAGTGATACCTGTGCTGAACCGGCGAAGAATTGCGCTGTTTGCTGCAAACGCGAGTTGAGGCAGATTTGACTGCTATAACAAAATTAAATAAGCGCGAGTAAAATAAAATTATTTTTTAAAACAATTATATAATAATTTTTTGCTTAACTAGTACTTGCATGTGCGGAAAAATATCGTATAATTGCGTCTCTCTTGAAAACGAGATACGGCGAATTAGCTCAGTCGGTTAGAGCAGAGGAATCATAATCCTTGTGTCCGGGGTTCGAATCCCTGATTCGCCACCATGTTCCAGCTTATAAAGTATAAGTTGGATTTTTTTTTTTTTTTTTTTTGGAAAATTAGTTAAAAATATTATATTCTATAATAATGTTTGTTATCGAATCGAAAAATTTTATAATTTCAATAATAGCCAGTTAGTTTTTATTGATGATTTTGATTAATCAAGCGATGCCTAGACATCGCTTATATTTCATTCGATAAAATAATGAGTAAGTAGTTTCAGTGCAAGTCACGAGTAGGGTAAGTGGTTTTGATCATATTTGGTAAAGCCACTATGCTAAATATTACATGATTTCTACGAATAATTGGGAAAAATTATTTATATAAGATTTATATGATTTTTATTATTATAAAAACATTTTGACATTTTTTTTCCTAATAATATAGCGGGTTCTTCAATGTATTTTGCTGATATTAATGCAAATATCATACTTATTAGTATTGCAAATATGGTATTCCAGTAATTGTTCATATTTGGAAATAGGAAAATCAATAATTGTTGTATAAAAAATCCATAAATATATATTCCATAAGAAATATCGTGTTTGATTTTGATTTTTTTAAACGGTTCATAAATGGAAAGAATTAATATGAATACTGAAGAGCATAGAAAAAATAATATTGGGTAAATACTTGTATTTCTGCACAATATAGTTATACCTATTAATCCAATTAAAACTCGGGTATTAATCTGTATCAAATCAGACCAAATGTAAAATAAGCAACCGGTGCAAAAATAAAAAGGTAAATAATATACATATTGATCATTTGAAAAGTTATCTCGAATAAATGTAGAATCCGTTACGGCTAATATGATAATTGCTAAACAAACAAATGTAGCAATATATTTATTTTTAAAGCCATTTATTAAACCAAAAAATAACAAAAATGAATAACACATAACTTCGTATTTGATTGTCCACCAAGAACCATTAATTCCTTTAGAATATGGTAAATACTCAAATACTCCAGGGAGTGAATATTGGGTATGCATTAAAAGATTATTATATATAAAGCTATAAGTTTCTTTGTTGTTAAAGTAATCAGGAAGTGGCAATGTTGTGAGCATTGGTCCGGCAATAAATGCTAAAAAGATCGCTGAAACGAATAAAGCAGGCATGATTCTAAAAAATCTAGCTAATATAAAGGATATCGGTTGGTTTCTTTCAATATAACTTTTGCTTACTAATAGTCCACTAGTAAAGAAAAATAAAGCGACTGCACAACTACCAGAATAATCTATATGAAAATACTTAATAAAAACCTCTGAATTGATATTTGTCCGTGTTAAGGAAAATGAATGGCCATAAATAACTAAAATTGCTAGTATAAATCTAATGAGTGTTAAATTATTGTTTTTCGAGTTTATAGCACTTTTCAAATACATATCAAATATGCTCCTTAAAAACACAAATTTTACAGTATTATTTTTTGATTTGCTAAATCAGATTAATATTATTCTTAGCTATAGATTTGTCAAGGCTAAATACGCTGATCCATTTCCTGCGCCGGACTTCCATGTTTATCTGTTTTGCTAATAACTCGTGCGGGTACACCCACTACCGTTGAGTATTCCGGAACATCGTTAACTACTACGCTGCCCGCACCCACTTTGGCACAGGTGTGTACCCGAATATTACCTAGTACGGAAGCATTGGCACCAATCATAACTCCATCACTGATTTTCGGATGTCGATCTCCGCTTTGTTTACCAGAACCTCCGAGAGTAACACCATGTAGCAGGGAAATATTATTGCCTAGTACCGCCGTTTCTCCAATAACTACTCCGGTACCATGATCAATCATGATGCCATATCCCATTGAGGCAGCAGGGTGAATATCAACACCTAATACTTCTGAGGCACGGTTTTGCAGGAAATAGGCCAGTGTATGGCGATTCTGCTGCCAGAGCCAATGGTTAATCCGATGGGTCTGTATCGCATGGAAACCTTTGTAATACAATAATGGCAGGGAATAGGTATCACAGGCTGGATCGCGCTCATAGTAAGCAATAATATCGGCCAGTGCAGCATGAATAATTGCCGGATCCTGATGTAGTGCTTCCAGATAGATTTCAAATAATGCCCGCGCATCCATTACCGTACTGGACATTTTGGTGGACAGGTGAAAGGCGAGCATGCGGGCAAAGTTTTTATGGCGTAATACGCTCAGATGCAGAAAGCTAGCCAGTATCGGCTCGTTATGCACCGCATTTTCAGTTTCATGGCGAATGGTTTGCCACAGGCTTTCTGCCTGAGCCGCATCAGGTAAATTCATACGTCGGTTTTCTCTTTTGCAGAATAAAATTATTGAAGTACGATATCATATTGTTCTTGATTGTAGGTGGCTTCTACTGCCAGCGCAATCGGTTTGCCAATAAATTGACTTAACATGTGTAGAGAGTTGGCTTCTTCATCCAGAAATAAATCAATGACACTTGGTGAAGCAAGTATGCGAAATTCTTGTGCATTTATACGGCGCGATTCACGCACGATTTCACGCTGAATCTCATAGCATATGGTTTGTGCGGTTTTCAGTCGGCCGCGCCCCTGGCAGGCTGGGCAGGGTTCGCACAGGATTTGGGACAGGTTTTCGCGTGTGCGTTTGCGTGTCAGCTCGACTAGTCCGAGACTGGTGAAGCCGTTAAGGGTCACTCGAGTGCGGTCATAAGCCAGTGCCCGTGCCAGTTCAGTTAGAATTTCTTCTTGATGTGCTTCGTTGGTCATGTCAATAAAATCAATAATAATAATACCACCCAGATTACGTAAGCGCAGTTCGCGTGCAATTACATGACATGCTTCCAGATTGGTTTTAAAGATGGTTTCTTCAAAGTTGCGCGCACCTACGAACCCACCAGTATTGACATCGATAGTAGTCATGGCTTCAGTCGGTTCTATTATAATATAACCGCCAAAGTCCAAATTTACCCGTGGCTGTAGGGATTGGGTGATTCTGGTTTCGATATTGTGCGCTTCAAATAGTGGGCTGTCATTCTGGAATAATATCAGTTTATCCAGTGCGCCTTGAGAGTAGTTCATGGCAAATTCACGCATGCTTTCATAATTGGCTGTTGAATCTACGATGATATGGTCAATATTATCACTATACATGTCGCGCAATACGCGCAGGCTCAAAGGTAAATCCTGATACAGCAATGTTTCTGGTGGACTGATTTTAGATAACTGTTGAATATGCTGCCATCGTTTGGTTAAATAGTTGATATCAGACTGTAATTCTGTATCCGTGGCATTCTCTGCACTCGTACGGATAATATAGCCGTGGCCTGCATCGGCAGGTAACAGCTTTTGCAGCCGCTCACGTAACAGATTGCGTTCATCTTCGTCTTCGATACGTTGTGAAATACCAATATGCTGATCCTGTGGTAGGTGTACCAGAAAGCGGCCAGCTAATGATATCTGAGTAGACAGACGCGCTCCTTTGGTATTGATCGGGTCTTTGATTACCTGTACAACAATTGCTTGACCCTCATGTAACATGTGTTCAATACGCAGGGGTTGATCGGGTTTCTGACGTTGTTCCAGAATATCAACAATGTGTAGAAAAGCAGCACGTTCCAGGCCGATGTCAATAAAGGCACTTTGCATGCCGGGCAGTACGCGCCGGACAACACCCAGATAAATATTACCTACCAAACCATAACCGCTGTTGCGTTCTATGTGAATTTCACACAGCCTGTTTTCTTCCATAACGGCAACCCTGGTTTCTTGCGGGGTGATATTCACCAATACGGTTTCTGTTGGCCGCTGGATATCCTTTGGCAGCGGTATGTCGCTGTTATGCATGATGTGGCTTTCAATTTAATCAAATTACTTTGTGCAGTTTTTGCCCATACAGATAAAAACTGCACAAAGTAATCTGGGCAGATATTTACATGAAAGCTGATATCATAGCGCAGGCGTAAGCTTACTGCCAAACGCCGCTGCATAAAGTTGTATACCAGAAAATGAAAAGCAGTGGAGTAGGCAAAATCAACTAATAGGTACAGAGAAGATTGTTAGTATGTGTAGTGAATCTGGATAAGATGTGCTTGGTAAAAATATTGTGCTAATAAAATAAGTTATTGTAAATTGTAACTATCCGGGCAGAATATTATTTTAGCTGGCAGTAGGCATTGATATATTCTTTAATTAGCTGGTGGCTGTGAAATATCAGACCGGAATGCAGTTGCAATGCAGTGGCACCAAGGTGAATTTTTTTTTTCAGCCGCATCAGCACCGGAGGTAATACCACCTACACTAATTATTGGAATCTGCGAATCAAGATGGGCAGATAGTTAGCGCAGTACATGGTTACTTTGTGTTTGTACTGGCAAACCAGACAAGCCTCCAGCTTCCTGCGCAAATTTGTGATTACCCAGGACAGTTAGATCAATGGTGGTATTCGTAGCGATAAACCCGTCTATCTGTGTATTCAGTGCGATATCAGCAATAGCTGCAATTTGCTCTTCATCCAGATCAGGTGCAATTTTAATGGCAATAGGTACATAACGGCTTTGCTGAGTTGCCAGTTGTGCCCGTCGGTTTTTCAGATGATTTAATAATCTGTTCAGTATTAGCACTTTGCAGGCTGCGTAAATTGCGGGTATTGGGCGAAGAAATATTGACAGTGATGTAGCTGGCATGGCGGTGGAATTTTTCAATAAAAATAAGATAATTATTTACTGATTTCTCCATTGGCATGGCTGTGTTTTTACAAAATTAATACCGAGTATCCCTCAATACTGGCTGTTTGCGATATTGTTAATCAGGGTATTAATACCATAGTTGTTAAACCCCATGCGATTGATAATTGCCCGTTGTGAAGGTAATCTGAATAAACGTGGTTTGGGTTGCCAGCTTGTGGTAATGGGTAACGGTTCGCACTTCTATAAAACCAAAACCAAGCATGACTAGTGTATCTATATATTCACCATTTTTATCCAGTCCTGCTGCTAAACCTGCCGAGTTGGGTAAGTCAGAGCCATCAGTGTCGTTGTACTGCTGCTATTACTTTCGGCCAGTGCAGTAACTGCAAATATTTTAATGTCAGGTGATAGGTAGTTTCTGGATCCAGCTGGAATAACAGCGGCTTGATGATTGGGTACATGATATTGAGGCTGGATAAGGGGGAAATATTATAACTAACAACTTTATCAGATCGAATGGAAAAACAATTAAATTCAGTATGTGTTGGTGAAATAAATTATTTGAGTAAAGGCAAGATAGCTTTGATAAATTCATGCAGCTCAGTAATGCAGGCAGAAAAGCATATTTAATTTTGCGCGAGTAGTGAATAGTGAAGTATATAGCAATATGCCCATTTTTAATCCGCAACAGATTGTGGATAGAGAAATGGGCATAATAGTCAGAAAATCAGGTTAATGATTGTAGTCAAGACCGGAAGTTACCAAGGCTTGCTTGCTATGCCCTGAATATTTTGCTGCAATGTACTTCCAATGCTTTTACCAAAGCGTTTGCCCCAACTGGTTTCAGAGGTGTAATCCACCAATTCCGGCGCGCCAATGACATCGCGTGCAACAGTATAAATATTACCAAAGTCATCTATCAGACCAACTGCTTTGGCTTCTTCACCGGTATAAGCACGACCACTGAAGATGTCAGGATTATCAGCAATTTTTAAACGGTTACCGCGTCCCTGTTGTACGGCCTGAATAAACTGCTTATGAATGCTGCTTAACATTTGTTGCCAGATTTCTGCCTGTTCCGGTGTTTCTGGTACAAACGGATCGCCCATATCTTTATTGCTACCGGCAATTTTTACCCGGCGCTTAATGCCTAGTTTGTCTATCAGGCCGGTAAAATCAAAGCTGCTGCCAATAACGCCAATACTGCCAACAAGGCTGGATGGATCTGCATAAATTTTATCTGCGGCACTGGCAATGTAGTAGCAGCCAGAAGCGCACATATCTTCCGTAACAACATATAAAGGTATGCGTGGATGCTTAGTTTTCAGGTGACGAATTTCTTCATAGGCGATACTGGAAATGACTGGTGACCCGCCAGGACTGTTAGCACGAATAATAATGCCTTTGACATTACTGTTTTTATAGGCTTCTTTTAGGCTTTTACGTAATAAATCTGCCTGATTATTGTCGCTGCTGATAATGCCGTCCAAATCGATAACCGCAGTATGTGCACCGCTTGGTTTTGTGCTTCCTAAAGAAGTAATGACGACGACAATAATGAAAATCCAGAACAGCCGCCAAAACCAGCGCCAGATTCGATTACGCCGTTGTTCGCGATAAACTTCAAATAATAGCTTTTCCAGCATATTGCGTTCCCAGTTGCTATTTTCTTCTGGATTGCCGTCTGTCAGGCCTGATCCTTTAATTTTCATTTTCATCTGGTTTATTCTCTGGTTTTAGTAGTGATATTTGAGCTTTAGCTGATTTATCAGGCAAGTCTGCTCTGTTATGTTTAATCAGCAAAATAAGCGATGTCTGAAATTATATCTGAATTTTATATTGATGCATCTGTTGTTGTGGTGAAATTTCTGGCTAAACTTTATCCACTTAAGTGTCTACATTATAATAGCGCTGCTGCCACCTTGCTAGCACAAGTCAGTCAGGCCGGCTGGGTGTAAAAAACAACATAAAATAAAGCAACATATTGTCTTGTAGCCGAGCAATGTATTTTTATGTGTGCAGTTTGCATCTTATATTGAGTGCTGAAAACAGGCTGTGTTTGCCACAATATTCAGATAGCCTGAAGATTGAATCATTTACTTTGGTAAATAAGTACATAATCTTCAGTATTAATTCTGCTTGTCAATTATTAATTATAACTTTGGAAAATCATGTCCAGATTCTTTTTTAATGACCGTAAACAATTAGTTAATGAAGCTATTGAAGGTTTAGTAATTTCTGCACCTCAGGGCAATCTTGTCAAATTGGATACTGATCCAGCAATACGAATAGTTATACGTAGCGACTGGGATAAAAGCCGGGTAGCAATTATTTCTGGCGGTGGTTCTGGGCATGAACCAGCACATGCAGGTTTTGTTGGCAAAGGCATGCTAACTGCGGCTGTATGCGGAGATTTATTTGCTTCACCTAGTGTCGATGCGATATTTAACGCTATCGTTGCGGTAACTGGTGAACATGGTTGTTTATTAATTGTTAAAAATTACACTGGAGACAGGCTAAATTTCGGGCTGGCAGCAGAAAAGGCTAAAAGTCATGGCCTGAATGTAGAAATGGTTATTGTTGCAGACGATATTGCGCTGCCTGATAACAGACAACCGCGTGGTATTGCTGGCACAGTGCTGGTGCATAAAATAGCTGGCTATGCTGCTGAAGAAGGCAAATCATTAATGCAGGTACGTAATCTGGCGCAGCAGGCGTGTGACAATCTATGGAGTTTGGGCGTAGCCATGCAAACCTGTAATTTGCCAGACTATGAGGAAGAAAAGCGTATTAAAGACGGGCAGGTAGAGCTGGGGTTAGGTATTCATGGTGAACCTGGTGCTTCGGTAGTGAGTACGCAAAATAGCAAGATACTTATTGATACTCTGGTTAATACATTGCAACAGTCAGCTGGGGACGGCCGTTTTGCTGTTTTAATTAATAATCTCGGTGGTGTTTCTGCTTTGGAAATGGCTTTATTAACCCGTGAGTTGGCACATTCCGCCTTGAGTAAGCAAATTGAATGGCTGATTGGCCCTGCACCGCTGGTTACCTCGCTGGATATGAAAGGTTTTTCACTATCATTACTCAAGCTGAACGATGACTTCAAGCAGGCGCTTAATGCGCCAGTTGAAACTCAGGGATGGCAAAAGCCAGTAGCATTAAAGCCATTAAAAACACTTGCCTGTAAACCTATATACACACAGTCAGATTACACGCCGTCTGAAAATTCTCAGGTGGCCGCCTATGTTACCGCTATAACAGACACGCTTATTCGGCTGGAAAGTCGCCTGAATGCGCTGGATGCAAAGGTGGGTGATGGTGATACCGGTAGCACTTTTGCTCATGGAGCCCATGCTGTTGCTCAGCAACTGGCACAACAGCGCTTACCTCTGAATGATGTGTCGCAGTTATTACTGTGCATTGGAGAGCGGCTGGCTGTTGTGATGGGTGGTTCAAGCGGTGTGTTGATGTCGATTTTCTTCACTGCAGCCGGCCGGAAGTTGCAGACAGGGAGTACGTTGGTAGAGGCTTTGTTAAACGGACTGGCACAAATGAAGCATTATGGCGGAGCAGACCTGGGTGATCGTACCCTGATTGATGCCCTGCAACCAGCATTGCATGCATGGCAGAAACAAAGTATTCAGGCTGCGGCATTGGCCGCCTCAGAAGGTGCAGAAAAAACAGCTACCATGCATAAAGCCGGAGCGGGGCGCTCATCGTATGTTAATCAACAGAATCTGGCCGGCGTAGCTGATCCGGGGGCGGTTGCTGTCGCTGAGGTATTGGCTGCACTGAATGAACTGGAAAATAAGCAGGCAGATTAAGCTTATCTGATGTTGTTAAATGGAAGTTTTCATCATTAGTAGTCATAACCGGCTCTGTCTGGCAATGTGAGTATCTAGATTGAGCCTAAATTTGCTTTGATATTGTATTTATATATAAATCATATGGTTATTTGAATAATCATTTTATTGGAATGGAAAAGAACTAAATGAAAGCTGTTATTCCTGTAGCGGGTTTAGGTACACGTATGTTGCCGGCCACGAAAGCCATTCCTAAAGAAATGCTGACTGTAGCCGATAAACCACTCATTCAGTACATCGTGCAAGAGTGTGCTACTGCAGGTATTAATGAAATTGTTCTGGTTAACCATGCTTCTAAAACGGCAATTGAAAACCATTTTGATACCGCTTTTGAGCTGGAAACACAGTTATCAAACAAGGGTAAAACTGCTTTGCTGGCTGAAACCCGTGCTGTTTTACCTCCTGAAATGCAAATTATTCAGGTACGTCAAAGCGAAGCTAAAGGTCTAGGTCATGCCATGCTGTGCGCACGTTCTGTAATTGGTAATGAACCTTTCGCTGTCTTGCTACCAGATGTGTTGATTGATGAAAGTGCCTGTAATCTGGCTACAGATAATCTGGCGGCAATGTTGAGGCATTTCGAGAAAACACAGCGTAGCCAGATTATGGTTGAACGTGTGCCAATGAGTGAAGTCAACAAATACGGTATTGTAGATTGTAACAATCAGCAGGCTGCTGCCGGAAGCAGTATTGCCATGAACGCTATTGTCGAAAAACCTGCGCTAGAACAGGCACCATCTGATATGGCGGTCGTTGGCCGCTATGTGCTTTCAGCCAGTATCTGGCCGCTGCTGGAGAAAACAGTGCCAGGTGCGGGCGGTGAGATTCAGCTTACAGATGCCATTGCTGCACTGATGCAACAGGAAGCTGTAGACGCGTTTATGATTCAGGGCTATTCACATGATTGTGGCGACAAACTGGGTTATATGAAAACCTTTATTGAATATAGTCTGCGTCATAATAAATGTGGCTCTCAACTTAAACAATGGCTACAGCAACAATCATTTTAGGCACCCCCTAAATTCAGTTTTAACTCTGTTGTGACAGTTTGTCCGAAACTGCTGGCAGATTATGTAAAAACTGCTGCAAGTCATCCGGTAGAGGGGCGGTAAGTTGTAAAATATCGCCACTAACCGGATGTGCCAGTGTTAATTCTGCGGCATGTAAAAACATTCTTTTCAAACCGGTTTTGTGCAGGCGTCTGTTTATCTGGTAATCCCCATAACGTTCATCGCCAGCGATCGGACATAACTGTGATTGCATGTGCACACGTATCTGATGAGTGCGGCCTGTTTTCAGCGTAGCTTCCATCAGGGTTAATGTTTTTATGCCTACAGCGTGTAACTGAGTGCCTGCATAATGTTGCAGTATCCGAAACTGTGTATGTGCCCGTTGTCCTTCCTGAGCATTATTGGCAACGCGTACCATTTTTTCTCCCTGAGTACCAGTGTATTTCAGCAATGGCAGTTTGATTTGATTTACTTTTTCCGGCCATGTACCAACGGCCAGAGCCAGATATACTTTATGTGGATGATTCTGGCGAATGGATTCATGCAGTTTAACCAGAGCACTGCGTTTTTTGGCAATCATAAGTAAACCACTGGTGTCTTTATCCAGTCGGTGAACCAGCTCCAGATAACGCGCTTCAGGACGGGCACGCCGTAACTGCTCAATGACACCAAAGCTGATACCACTGCCGCCATGAACTGCGATACCAGAAGGCTTGTTAATCACTAGTAGAACATCATCTTCATATACAATAGCAAATTCCTGCGCAGGAATGGTCGGTGTGGTTGCAGACGTATGACTGGAGGCAACACGAATGGGCGGTAAACGGATCTGGTCATTGACGGCAACACGGTCTGTCCCTTTACAGCGTTTCTTGTTGAGACGTACTTCTCCACTACGGATAATGCGCTGAATATGACTTTTTGGCACACCTTTCAACTCCCGTATCAGATAATTATCCAGTCGTTGCCCAGCACTTTCCGCACAGACAGACAAAAACTGCACTGAATCTTTGCTTAAAACCGTCATATTGCTTATAATCCGTAAGCTTTTATAAATAAATAGAAGTCATCAGTTGTCATGGCCAGAAGCAATAGTGGCAGACGATACTGAACCGAAAAAGGGCGCATTTTGCCCGGAGCTGAAAAGCGCCTGAAAGCGCATTTTAGCTGCAAATAATGAAATGTTAACGTATTTATTGGAAAAACGCACTGTTGCAGGCGTATTTCCCCATGCTGTTGACCAGCCGTCAATAGCAAGGGTTAGTGATTAAGTTTGACTCCATCAGGTGGCAAGCCACGGCTTCAGACGTGATCTGGCAAGACAAAACCGGATAACGCAGCCCCTACTGTGCCCAAGCACCTGACAGAATAACAGAAGAATGGCTACCCCAACAAAGTGTTGTGACCGTCTCTATCGGATATCGGGCACACGCTGTTTAGCAGGTATTGTGATGCTGGATAGCGAATATGATCTTTACACCTTCTTTATGATGAAAGCCTGCTTAATTTGCCGTGAACAATTCAATCTGGCAAGGCTGCGGGTGTCAAATACTAATTACAACGCCTCGTCAGTGTACATAACGAGGTTTTCATGAAACGAATGTTATTCAATGCCACGCAGGCGGAAGAATTGCGCGTGGCAATTGTGGATGGACAAAGTCTGCTTGACCTAGACATCGAAACGCTTGGTAAAGAACAGCGCAAAGGCAATATCTACAAAGGTGTTATTACCCGCATCGAACCTTCACTGGAGGCGTGTTTTGTTGACTATGGCACAGATCGCCATGGTTTCCTGCCATTTAAGGAAATATCACGCAGTTATTTTCAGAATTATGAAGGTGGTCGTGTCCGTATTCAGGATGTGCTGTCAGAAGGCGTAGAAGTCATTGTACAAGTGGAAAAGGATGAGCGTGGTAACAAAGGGGCAGCCCTAACCACATTTATCAGTCTGGCCGGACGCTATCTGGTACTGATGCCGAATAACCCTCGTGGTGGCGGTGTTTCCCGCCGTATTGAAGGTGAAGATCGGCTGGAACTCAAGCAGGCCATGAGTGAGCTTGATACACCGCGAGGCATGAGCCTGATTGCACGTACCGCTGGTATTGGTCGCAGTACAGAAGAATTGCAATGGGATCTGAATTATCTGGTACAGCTATGGCGCGCAATTGAGCAGGCGGCACACCAGCACAATGAACCTTATCTGCTGTTTATGGAAAGTTCACTGCTTATCCGTGCCATTCGCGACTATTTCCAGCCGGATATCGGAGAAATCCTGATTGATTCGCAGGAAGTCTATGATCAGATTCGCGAGTTCATGTCTTATGTTATGCCAGCCTATGTCAATCGCTTACGACATTATACTGATCATACCCCTCTTTTTTCCCGTTTTCAGATTGAGCAGCAGATTGAATCTGCCTTTTCTCGTGAAGTCGCCTTGCCATCCGGTGGTGCTATTGTTATCGATCATACCGAAGCACTGGTATCCATTGACGTTAACTCAGCCCGGGCAACACGCGGAGCAGATATCGAAGATACAGCATTCAAAACCAATATGGAGGCTGCTGAAGAAGTCGCACGACAGATGCGTGTACGCGATCTGGGCGGGCTGGTGGTTATTGACTTCATTGATATGGAGAACAGCAAAAACCAGCGTGATGTTGAAACCACTCTGCGTGAAGCCTTGAAAAAAGACCGTGCGCGGGTACAAATGGCTAAACTGTCCCGCTTCGGCTTAATGGAATTGTCAAGACAGCGCCTGAAACCATCTCTTGGAGAAAGCAGCCATACTATTTGTCCGCGCTGTGCAGGTACCGGTTTTATTCGCAGCATTGAATCAACAGCATTACATATCTTGCGCATCATTCAGGAAGAATCGATGAAAGATAATACTGCTGAAGTGCGGGTGCAAGTGCCTGTAGATGTTGCTACTTTTCTACTGAATGAAAAACGTGCTGAATTATTTGGGCTGGAAGAGCGGCTGGATGTATGTGTATTGCTGATTCCGAATATTCATCTGGAAAATCCACATTACAGTGTTACCCGTGTACGCACAGATAATGTCGAAGAAAAAACCGTTCCCAGCTACCATCAAGTACAGGAACCTGAAAACCTCGGTGAGCTGCCATTCTCTATCGGTCAGAACAAACCTGTTAGACCTGAAGCTGCAGTTAAAGGTATTCATCATACCAAACCCGCTCCCGTAATTGAGAAAATGCCCACAGCCAAAACTGAAGCAGCGCCAAGTATGTGGAAAAAATTGTCTAATTGGCTGAGTAATCTGTTAGGTGGTCAAACTGCCGAATCTGCTGTGCAAAGTAGTGCCATATCAGAAAAAGCAGTTAAAACCACACAGCAGAAAAAAAATCAGAAAACCCAGACACAGGAACGACGTCAGTCGCGTGCTAACCGGTTGGCTAAAAATACCGATTCTGCCCAAAAATCTGACGTTGCTGCTGCAAGTAAAACAGCAGTTGATGCCATACTGGCAAGCCGGCCGGTAAATGAGCAGCGTAACCGGCGCGAAGAAAAACGTGCCGATAAATTTGCAGCTGCACAAACCGATACAGCAACCGATATTACTCAAGGGCACAGTGGCCTTAAACAGGAGCAAAACACTTCTCGCCGTCGCCGCCAACGCGCATCTGGCAAAACTGAGACGCCAGTACAGCAGGCAAATATTATTGATTCGATTGACGAAGCTCAGGTCAGCGATCCGTTGATTATTACCCTGTCTGCTGGAGGAGCGAAAAATGAGCACCATAAAACCCGACATGATAAAAACAGCCGGCGTCAAAACGGCAAGAAAAAGCGCAGCTACATCATATCGGCCAGAAAAGTCAGTCGGAATATTGATATCCACACTATTACAGCGCAGATACAGCAGACTACTGAGCATGTGCTTAATCCTGTGCAGTACAGCAACAGTGTTAATACTGCCCAGTTAAGTGAAACTCATGATGGCATCGTGCAGCATGCAGTAGCGCAGGCACAACAGGCCATTATCCGTGTTCTTGCCCAGTTAGAGCACGATCAGCAGATATCGACTGGTGATAAATCTGTTGTTATTAATTCCGAAACGATAACGCAAATCCAACCGGTGGTTGTTGCTCAGATGGAATCAGTAACGACGAATACAGCAGCAGATACTAATCTATGCCATATAGCCGAACAGGGTGGACTGATACTGGTTGAAACCAGTGCGGATAAAACCGTATCAATCTGTGATGATACAAACATTGTATCGGAGCAGCCTAAATTGCGGCGCAAAGATAGAGTGTTCAACCAGCCAGATAGTGTGCCAGTAGTACCAGCAGCACTGGAACAGGTTGAAACCAGAATATAGAGATATCTGTTTCATCCAATGGTATTTTATTTGTTGATCTATTTGCCTGCATCAGTAAAATTCTTATTGCTGATACAGGCAAGTTGATGCATAAACGAAGATATTTACAAGTTATTCATTATCTTGCAAAATAGTATCAGTATCGTAATAAAGTACAAAATGATGGATTGCACCTTGTACAATAGATGTGTAGTTATCATATTGCTGTATCTGCTCAATATGATTATTTAATTCAGTTATAGTGTTGAAAAACTACAACACTTTTAAATACTGAAAATATTTTATTTTAATGTATTATTTTTTGAATAAATTGTTGAATTTATTAAGTAATATTGAATTTTGGCTATTATTTATCGCAGTGTGATTTGTCAAAAGTGTTGTGTGTTTGCAAATGAATTTGTTTTTTTGCAACTAAAGCATTATATTGACAGCCATGAAATCGCTAACGCGGCGATTAATGCAAAACTTTAAAAGCTCTTCATTAGGTTTTTGAAGTTTGTTTTTTCGACATAGAAAAGGAATACAGCAATGAAAAAAACCCTGATTGCTTTGGCTTTGACCACTTTGCCGGTTGCCGCTATGGCTGAGGTTGTTTTGTATGGCCAAATGAAAGCAGGCTATGAAGTTCATTCATCAAAAGTTACTGGTGAAGATCGTGATCCATACTCAAACGGTATTGCTGATTATGGTTCTCGTATCGGTTTCAAAGGTTCTGAAGACTTAGGTAATGGCCTGAAAGCTATCTGGCAGGTTGAATCTACTATTCATTTGGGTAACAGCACTGGTAAATCTGATGGCTGGGCTGACCGTGATTCATTCATCGGCTTGCAGCATGACCAATTCGGTACCGTACGTGCCGGCCGTATCAGCAATGCTATGAATGCTAACATGGACGTTGTTGATGCTTGGGAATACAACAGTGATGCATTGGGTCTGGGTAAATTCACCCGTACTGACGCTCGTTATGTAGGTATTGCCTATGATTCTCCAGAATGGGCTGGCTTCAATTTCAATGTATTGTACTCTCCACGTGATAACGTGAATGGTGGCGATCGTAAGGGTGAATATGATCGTGGTATCGGTTCTGGTGATAAATACAGTGTTGGCCTGAACTACAAAAATTCTGGTTTTTATGCTAAATATGGTTTTGACTACCTGAAAAACTCTGGCGTAAAAATTCATGATGACCTCACTGCTGAGTTAAAAGACGGTCAGGTTCATCGTTTAGAAGGTGGTTATGATGCTAACAATCTATTTGTAGGTGTTGGATATCAATACACTAAAAATACTTCTTCTTATTTTTCAGATTTAGAAACTGCAAAAGTAGTAGGTGACCATAATTTAATTGTGGATAACCAAGGTCAGGAAGCTGCGCTGACTGTTGGCTACCACTTTGGTAACATTTTCCCGAAAATTTCCTATGCTCATGGCTGGGATGTGAAAATTAATGGTACCAAAGAGAAAAACACTAAATACGATCAAATCGTGTTAGGTGCTGACTATGACTTCTCTAAACGCACTACTGCTAACGTACAAGCTGGCTGGTTGCGTGAAGGCTTAGGCGAAGACAATGGTAAAATAAAAACCACTGCCTTTGGTGTTGGTCTGAAACACACTTTCTAATTAGTATTTAATCCTTACTAGTTAGTAATTGAACCAATCCCTGACTGGGGAACAGTGTAATCTGTTCTTCAATCAGGGATTAACTTATTTTATAAACATCATTTAATTGCATTAATAAAATCTTGATGCAGATGTCACTGTCCGTAGCAATAAAAGCATAAATATTATTGCTTATTAAGCATATAGATTATTATAAAAATTAGGGGAAAAATTTTATTTGCAATGACAAATGTATAGTTAAAGTCATTAAAAAATGGCGCAAGAAATTACAAGTAAAATAACTTGCTTACTCATTTATTAATTAGATCTATTTGATGTTGAATAATTAAATTTTTCTGTCGATAGCTGAAAATTAGATAGATAAGCAACCTGATAGACTACATCTATAATCATAGCTTAAGAATAATCTCAAGAATTATGGGTTAATACATTGACAATAGTTGCGTAAAAATTTTTGTTTTCTGTAACCCCTTTGTGCTGGTTGTTGTATATGACTTTTCTGAATAATATTTTGCCTATATATAAAAATGTATTGCTAATAGTAGGTAATGTGAAAATACCGTAGCAAAAAGTCAGTTTAACGATAAAAATAGTGGCTTTTTTCGTCTTTTGAATACATTTCTGATGTTTATTTAACTTGTTCTTTAATATTGGAAAATATCAAAATCTGAAATTCATAATCAGTGGTTTGCTTTTTTATAACCCGACCAGTATATTCCGCAGGCTCGTCGTGATGGCGATTGATGTAAAACTTCAAAAGCTCTTCATTTGGTTTTTGAAGTTTGTATTTTTGATGTTGAAACTAGGAATACAGTAATGAAAAAAACCCTGATTGCTTTGGCTTTGACTACTTTGCCAGTTGCTGCTATGGCAGAGGTTGTTTTGTACGGCCAAATGAAAGCAGGCTATGAAGTATCTTCTACTAAAACCAGTGGTGATAGCCGTGGTCCATACCAGAATGGTATTGCTGACTATGGTTCAAGAATTGGTTTTAAAGGTTCTGAAGATTTGGGTAACGGTCTGAAAGCCATCTGGCAGGTAGAATCTGCCATTCATTTAGGTAACAGTAATGGTAAAGCAGATGGTTGGGCTAACCGTGACTCTTTTATCGGTTTACAAACTGATTTCGGTACAGTTCGTGCGGGTCGTATCAGCAATACCATGAAAGCCAATATGGATGTTGTTGACCCATGGGAATACAACAATGAAGTTTTAGGTTTGGGTAAATTTACCCGTACTGGTGAACGTTATGTAGGTATTGCCTATGATTCGCAAGAATGGGCTGGTTTCAAATTCAATGCCTTGTACTCTCCACGCGATAATGTAAATGGTGGCAATCGTAACAGCGAGTATGATTATGGTATGGGTGCTGGCGACAAGTATAGCGTTGGTCTGAATTACCATAATGCCGGTTATTTTGCGAAATATGGCTTTAACTTCCTGAAAAATTCAGCTGCCATGATTTCTGAATCTGGTTATACCAAACTTAAAGATGGTCAGGTACATCGTCTTGAAGGTGGCTATGATGCCAATAACCTGTTTGTAGGTGTGGGTTATCAATATAGCAAAAATACCAGCTCCTATTTCCGTGGATTGAAAGGCGCATCAATTCCCGTGGGCGGAGAGGGTCATTTAAATACTATGAATGTTGGTGATCATAATGTGACTTGGGATAACCGGGGACAGGAAGCTGTTTTGACCCTTGGCTACCACTTCAATAATGTTTTCCCAAAAATTTCTTATGCTCATGGCTGGGATGTAAAAATTAACGGTAGCAAAGAGCAAAATACCAAATACGATCAGGTTGTATTAGGTGCAGATTATGACTTCTCTAAACATACTACTGCTAATATTCAGGCGGGCTGGCTGCGTGAAGGTAATGGCTACGATGAACTGAATCAAAGCAAAGGTAAAAACAAAACTACTGCCTTTGGTGTTGGTTTGAAACATAGTTTCTGATCAGGTTAAGTTAGCTGATTTTAGAAAACAATAAATCCCGCTTTGGCGGGGTTTATTGTTTTTGTCTGTTTGTAAAACAGATCAGACTATTATTGAAGTTACACCTATTTATTAAAAATAAATATTTCTGTCTTGCTCTAAAAAATCAATTTAGATATTAGCGATTAATTACGGGTATTGATTAGGGCAATCTTTCCATTTTATTTGTTACGGCGGTGTTTGATATACCAGTATATGGACAATGTAATCACAGCTATCAGCAGAAGAATGACAAAAAGTAGTTTTGTATATTGTTGAAATTGTGCAAACAACCATTGCGCCGATTGTCCGAACAAGTAGCCAAAACTAATAATGATGGTGGCCCAGAATAAAGCGCCCAGAGTGTTCAGCACAAGAAAACGCAGGAAGGTTACTTTACTCATACCGATGGCAATAGGACCAGCAATCCGCAAACCATACATAAAGCGCACACCAATAATAATGATTGAGCTATGCCTGCACAGTAAGCGGTCGGTTTTTTCTACCAGCGGATCCAGTTTGGGAAAATGTTGCAATAGGCGCGTGCCATAATAACGACCAAGAAAAAAACAGACTTGATCACCAAGCATTCCGCCAACAGCAGCGCACAGAATAGATGGTATAAATAGTAGATAGCCTCTATGCACAAAGAAACCAGCCAAAGTGAGGATGGTTTCACCTTCTAGAATACTGCCAATAAAGATGGCCAGATAGCCATAGTGATTGAGTAATTGTTCAACATTCATCTGGTAAATACGCGGTAAAGGTAATCAATTCATAAACATAAGATTATCTGAACCGTTAAGGCAATCTTTTTTGCCAGAACCAGACAAATTTTACACACCATATTGCTGGCGATAAGCTGCTACCGGTTGATGGTAGCTGGCCAGTGTGGGATCATTTTCCAGCAAGCGCAGTAAATCCTCTAGTGTAGCAATTGCTATTACGGGTATTTGATACTGTTGTTGCACTTCCTGTACGGCTGATTGTGTTCCGGTACCTTTTTCCATGCGATCAAGCGCAATGGCCACACCCGCAGTAATCGCGCCTTCACGCTGAATAATGGATACTGATTCCCGTACTGAGGTACCGGCTGAAATGACGTCATCAATAATCAGTACACTCCCCTGTAAAGGTGCACCCACCAGTACACCACCTTCACCATGGTCTTTTGCTTCTTTACGATTGTAGGCATATGGCACGTTATGTCCTTCTTCTGCCAGCATCATTGCGGTAGCCGCGGCTAGTATAATGCCTTTGTAGGCAGGTCCGAACAGCATATCAAATTCTATGTTGCTGGCCAGAATGGAGCGGGCATAAAAGCGAGCCAATTGCAGAATACTGTAGCCATCATTAAACAAACCGGCATTAAAAAAATAGGGTGACTGTCTGCCGGCCTTGGTGGTGAACTGGCCAAACTTTAAAACATTCTGTTGCAGGGCAAAGTGGAGAAAGTCCTGACGAAAATCAGACATAATTATCCTTGGTGATAAAATGATGTATTAAACAAATTAAGCTTTAAATTTTAGCATTAAACGAAAGGACATGCGGATGCGCATTATCTCTGTCAATGTAAACGGTATACGTTCAGCCACCAGTAAGGGTTTTATTGACTATCTGGCACAGGCACAGGCCGATATTGTGTGTGTACAGGAGTTAAAGGCTCAGGAAGCTGATATGACTGATGAGATGAAGCATCCGCAAGGCATGTATGGTGTGTGGCATACAGCAGTTAAACGTGGCTACAGTGGCGTGGCTATATACAGTAAATGGCAGCCGGATGCTATTCAGATTGGGCTGGGCTGGGAAGATTTTGACCATGAAGGGCGTTATGTGCGCGCTGATTTTGGCAAACTGACAGTTATTTCATTATATTTGCCATCGGGCAGCAGTTCGGAGGAGCGGCAGCAGGCTAAGTTTAGTTTTCTGGACAAGTTCCTGCCCGTGCTACGTGAATTACAAGCGTTGCAACGGGATGTGGTGATTTGTGGTGACTGGAATATTGCGCACCAGAATATTGATTTGAAAAATTGGCGCGGGAATCTGAAAAACTCTGGCTTTTTGCCCGAAGAACGGCAGTGGCTCAGTCAGGTAATTGACGAACTGGGCTGGGTAGATATCTGGCGTACCCTGTATCCGGAAATACCTGGCTATACATGGTGGAGTAATCGCGGACAGGCTTATGCAAAAGATGTAGGCTGGCGCATTGATTACCAGTTGGCAACACCAAATCTTGCTGCCTGTGCACAAACTGCATCTATCTATAAGGATGAAAAGTTTTCCGACCATGCACCGTTAATCGTTGATTATGCTTATGAGTAACTTTAAATAAGTTACAAAGTGGTGTTTGCAGCTTGCCATGCTTTTTTAGCAAAATACGCGCATACAATGACAAGTTCGAATTGAGTGGCTTGAATTGTATGTGCGTCAACGTGATGAAGCTCTTGGTTTATTTATGGCAGCGCGGGGAATAGGCTGGAAAAGGTATATCTGGCATCCTGCTTCAGATGGCTAAGGACGCTTATTTCGCTAATTTAATTATGTTTAAGCTAGTACAATTTAATTATGTTTAATTAATGGTTTCTACAATTTCGTATTCCTGCATTTTATATAATAATGTTCTTTTACTGACCCCCAGTGAACGAGCCGTATTTTCCCGATGTCCATGGTTTAGTTTCAATTCATTGATAATTAATTCTTTCTCATAAATTTTGACTTTTTCCTTTAAGGTGGCACCATGCTGCTCATCTTCACCAAAATCGGGATTGAAATCTGGTGTTTTTTTGTGGGCAATGATATGTGCAGGTAAATCTTGCGGATAAATAAACAGCCCATTGGACATCACCACGGCATGCTCAATGGCATTGGACAATTCGCGCACATTGCCCGGCCATGGATACTGGTTGAGTACTTCTACGGCACTGATGCTGAAGTCGAGTAATTCCTTGTTATTTTCATGGCAGAACTGATTGGCAAAATAGCGTGCCAGCAGCATGACATCATTTTTTCTGTCGCGTAATGGTGGTAAGCTTAATTCCATGACATTAAGCCGATAGAATAAATCTTCACGGAATTCACCAGTGCTGACCATATCTTGCAGGCTACGATTAGTGGCTGCAATCAGCCGGAAGTCAGTTTTGATTAATCTGGTGCCACCGATTGGTTCGAATTCCCTTTCCTGAATGACCCGCAGAAGTTTTACCTGTAGGTGAGTTGACATTTCTGCTACTTCATCCAGAAAAAGTGTGCCTCGATGTGCACGTTCAAATAAGCCAATCTGGCGCTGATAAGCGCCCGTAAATGACCCTTTTTCATGCCCAAATAGCGTACTTTCCAGTAAAGTTTCTGGCAATGCGCCACAATTTACTTTGATAAAGGGGCCGGTTGAGCGTGTACTATAGTAATGAATGGTTTTCGCCACTAATTCTTTACCGGTACCG
Source organism: Snodgrassella alvi (assembly GCF_002777825.1). Taxonomy (GTDB): domain Bacteria; phylum Pseudomonadota; class Gammaproteobacteria; order Burkholderiales; family Neisseriaceae; genus Snodgrassella; species Snodgrassella alvi_C. The sequence continues at coordinate 95,100 of NZ_MEIR01000085.1, forward strand.
CTTTCACCCGTGATTAATACGGTAGTTTTGGTTTGTGATATTTTAGCGATATTGCGGCACAGCTCCATCATATTTGGGCTGTTAGTGAGAATATGCCCTTTAGTATCGGAGTTGGTTAATTCGATTTTCGGCGATAAATCAATTCCCTGCTTTTTAGCCCTGCTTAACTCTAATGTACGCTTTATCAATGCTTTAAGCTCATTGAGATCAAAGGGTTTAACAATGTAATCAATCGCTCCCAGTTTTAATGCTTCAACGGCTGTATCAACACCAGCATAAGCCGTCATCAGTATGATAAACATCTCTGGATGGCTTTCTTTAATTATTTTCAGTGCTTCCAGCCCGGTCATTTGTGGCAGGCGGTTATCCATTAAAATTAAATCAATGGGTTGCTTTGCTAATAGTTCAATAGCTTCTTCCGCATTATCAACAGCGATAACCTGATACTGTTGTTGTGATAAAAAAATGGATAACAATTTGCGTAGATTGAGCTCGTCTTCGACAATTAAGATTTTTTCCGACATAAGTCCCCGATTATTTTTTCAGTTGACAGGAAGTGCTATTTCAACGGTAACACCACTGCTGTGTTCATTATTTTTAATGCTAATTTGCCCTTTATGGGAAGAAACTATTTTTTGTACCATGGCTAGCCCAAGGCCGGTACCAGAAATTTTGGTAGTAAAAAAAGGAGTAAAGATTTTATCCATTAATTCTTTTTTAATGCCTTCACCATTATCTTTTATCCGAATTAACTGATACTTCTGGTTTGCTGACAATGATGTAGATATTTCAATTTTGCCGTGATCGCTGATTGCCTGAATAGCATTGATTAATAAATTCAGTAATGCCTGTTTGATTAATTCTTTATCCAGATACAACGGTGGCAACTCGCTGGTTAATGCAAGAATCAGGCTGATATTATTTGACCGGTGGGATGAGTTAATCAGTACCAGTACTTCTTCAATTAAAGTATTTAACTGTACAGAAACATAGTAGTTTTTGGAGGGTACGGAAAAGTCCAGCAATTGCTGGATAACCTGATTGATTGAATCAACTTCTTTTAGAATAATCTCAATATATTCATTTTGTTCTGTGCGCGGTAAATCATTTTGCAGGTACTGGACAAAACCGCGTACTGCTGCCAGTGGATTGCGGATTTCGTGGGCAATGCCTGCCATCAGCTCACCCAGTGCAACCAGACGTTCTGTTTGCTGGATTAATTTTTCTACTTCTTTGCGTTCAGTGATATCTTTAAAAATAACTACTGCACCAATTATCTGGCCTTGATGATTTTTCAGGTGGCTGGTACTGGCTGAGATTCTGATAATCCGTCCTGCAACCGGAAAATCTACTTCAACCCCGACATGATCGATACCATTGTATAAGGTATCCAGTAACGGACTATGAAAATTTTTATCATCGACTATGGTCGAATAAGGTTGGCCGAGTATGTGTTGAAGTTGATAACCGGTTATTTTTTCTGCTGCTGGGTTTAGCATGGTTATGGAACCATTATTGTCTACAGTAATTACGCCATCCAGTGTATTTTCCAAAATCAATTCGTTCATGGTTTTGGTTTTTCTGAGTTTTTCAGCTAAACTGTTAATTCCATTCACAATTTCATTCAGTTCTCCGCGAATCAGTGGCAGACGAAAATCAAGCGAATAGGGTAGCTTTTCCAGCCCCTGCTTGATTATATTAATATCAGTATTCAGTTTTCTGGATAAAAAAGAAGCAATGCAGATACAGCTTAGCATACAGATCAGGCTGATGATTATGACATTTTTGTCAAATACAAATGCCTGCTTTTCAATATCATCCAGTGTTTCATTCGCCCAGATATAACCAAGTATTTGGTTATTGCGCACAATGGGAATCATAGCATTCATGATATTGCCTCTGACTTGTTCACCAGTATCAATCATGTGCTGGCCGCTATGCATCACTTCACGTCCTTTGTGTGTGGCTGCAATTGATTTACCCACATTCACGCCATATGCAGATTGTGGCGCATAGACTACAATAGCATCTAATTTTTTATGATAATAACCAGCGGCAATATCCGGCATATCCTTAAGTAACGGTTCAATTCTGGGAGATAGATACTGATTGAGTTGTGCGATCTGCTGTGTTCTGGACAAATTTTCATCAACTTGCTGATAGGCATCTCCTAATAGTAAATCCAGTGTTTTGGTAATAGCATAAAGTTTTTGGCTTTTTTCCTGTCTGAGTAGTTCACGTCCTTCTTTATCAATTAATACAGCACATACGCAAATTGAAAAACAGGACAGAAATGTTACCAGCAAGAAAATACGGGCACTGATCCTGTCTGGATATAGGCGCTGAAGGAAACGGGTGTTCATAAGTGCTCAAATATCCATCATTATCAATAAATTAATGTCGTAACGTTGGGCTGATTATTAGCCGAAATATTTGTTTGAATTATCGGATAGATTATGCGGATTAACAACTCAGGCAATATCGGATAAATCCAATACTGCCTGATTGCTTATTCTAATAACATACCGGATAACCAGATATAATCATTAGTATTATTTGGTGATTGTTAACAGCGTTCCAGAATGACTGTCGTACCCTGTCCGCCACCAATACATAATGTTGCCAGTCCCAGTTGTTTATCGCGATGAAGCATGGAATGAAGCAGAGTAACCAGAATACGTGCGCCACTGGCACCAATAGGATGACCAAGAGCAATGGCACCGCCATGAATATTGGTTTTGTCCATATCAAAATTCAGTTCGCGCCCGACACCGATAAACTGAGCAGCAAAAGCCTCATTTGCTTCAATTAAATCAATATCAGACAATTCCAGTGCTGCTTTTTGCAAAGCCAGTCGGGTTGCCGGTACCGGTCCTAGCCCCATTACGCTCGGATCTACACCACCAGAAGCATAGCTGCGAATATATGCCAGTGGCTTTAAGCCTAACTCTTTGGCTTTGGTTTCCGACATCAGTACTATAGCTGCTGCACCATCATTAATGCCTGAAGAATTACCGGCTGTGACTGTGCCATCTTTTTTAAAGGCAGGTCGAAGTTTGGCTAGACCTTCCAGACTGGTATCTGCTTTGGGGTATTCGTCCTGTTTAAAGATAATATCGCCCTTACGTGAACTGATGGTCACCGGCACAATTTCTTCGATGAATTCGCCATTATTAATGGCCTGAGTGGCAAGCTGCTGGGAACGCAGTGCCAGCTCATCCTGTTCCTGCCGGCTGATAGCATACTGTTCGGCAATATTTTCCGCCGTAATTCCCATATGATAATGATTGGTGGCACAAGTTAAACCATCATTCACCATCGTGTCATATAATTCTGCATTCCCCATTTTCAGCCCCCACCGTGCTTTGCTGCCAAGCAGATAGGGAGCCTGAGACATGTTTTCCATTCCACCGGCCACAACAATATCATTATCGCCAGTTAAAATGCTTTGTGTGGCCAGTACAACGGATTTAAGGCCACTACCACATACCTTATTAATGGTAAATGCGGGTACTGTACTGGGGATACCTGCACTCAGTGCAGCCTGACGGGCAGGGTTTTGTCCCAGTCCGGCCTGTAGCACATTACCCATAATAACTTCATTCACCAAACCAGCATCAAGCGCAGCACGTTTCAATGCTTCATCAATAACGGTTTTGCCTAAATCAATCGCACTTACCGTGGCAAGTGCACCATTAAAACTGCCGATGGCTGTGCGGGCAGCACTAACTATTACGGTTTTTGTCATCATAAACTCCTTTTTTATTTAGAAAAAGTACAAGCCAATCAGGAATATGGGCGTAGTGAAAATTAATGCCGTCATGCAATAACCCATAATGTCCCGCACCCCGAGCCCAGCAATGGCCAGTGCGGGTAATGCCCAGAATGGCTGCAACATATTCATCCATTGCTCGCCATAGGCAATTGCCATCGTGGATTTACCTAAATCAGCACCCAGAGCCTGCGCAGCAGGAATGACAAATGGCCCCTGAATAACCCAGTGACCGCCACCTGAAGGTACAGCAAAGTTGATAATGCCGGAGCTGAAGAATGTCCAGATAGGGAAGGTATCCTTGCTGGCAATATTGATAAAAAATTCGGTAATCAGACCACCCAGGCCGGAATGTTCCATCATCAATTGAATACCCGCATAAAACGGGAATTGAATAATAATACCGGCTGTGCTTCTGGCTGCATTGGATACAGCACGCATATAGGCCATAGGCGTACGATGCAATAAAACACCAGCAGTCAGGAAAATCAGATTAACGGTATTAATCGTGATATTAAAACCACTGTGATAAAAATAAATCAGCAGATAACTGATACCCAATGCACCTACCAGTAAAGAGAGCAGTTTACTTTCTTCCAGCTTTTCAGCTACGGTAGCCGTTTTCCGGTCAAGTTTACGTTGAAAATCAGGTTCTGGTGCCAGTAACTCAGGATCAACCACATTTACTTTACCGTCGGTTCTGACCATAAAACGCACCAGCAGAGGTAAGCAGATAATCAGCATGGTGGTAATAAAAATATTACTGGCAGAAAACATTGTTTGTGAAATCGGCACAATGCCCTGTGGATTAGACTCACTAACCATAAAGTGTGCAACCGGATTGCCGGGAGTTGCTGCCATTAAAGGCATTGAACCGGACAAACCACCACCCCATGTCATAAAGGCAATATAAGCGCAGGCAATCAGTAAGCCATAATCAACATTCTTAACCTGTCGAGCGACTTCCTTGGCTAGCATCGCGCCTACAACCAGCCCGAAGCCCCAGTTTAGAATACAGGCAATGCAACCCACAAAAGTTACCAGCATCGCTGCTTGAGTAGGTGTTTTGGCTAGTGAGGCAATAGACACCAAGACCGATTTAACTGGTGGTGAGCTGGCTAAAGCATGGCCGGTAACCACAATCAACGCCATCTGCATGCCAAAGGCCAATAAGTTCCAGAAGCCATCCCCCCACATTTTTACCAGACCGAGTGGTTGGGAATCGGTTAAACCCCAGGCCATAAAAAAAATGATAAAGGTAAGCAGTAAAGCAAAAATCAAAGGATCGGGCAGGTATTTACTCACCAAATTGGTAGTATGTCTGGATAAACGTGAAATCATAAAGTCTGTGCCCCTGTTGCAATGGACATCGTTTGCAGATCATCCGCGACAATAAATTCTGCTGTGGTATGTGCTTTCACTGTATCAACATCCACTCCTTCAGCCGTTTCAATCAGATACAGTTGCTGATTTCTGAATTCAAATACTGCTAACTCAGTAATAATCATGCTCACTTTACCTTTAGCTGTAAGCGGCAAACTGCATTCAGGTAGGATTTTAGGCTCGCCGGTTTTAGTGCAATGTTCCATGGCAATAATTACCTTTTTTGCCCCCGTAACCAGATCCATTGCGCCGCCCATGCCCGGTACCATTTTGCCCGGTACCATCCAGTTTGCCAGATTGGCATGCTGATCAACTTCCAGTCCCCCGAGTACGCAGGCATCCACATGCCCGCCCCGAATCAGCGCAAAAGAAAATGCACTATCAAACATGGCTGCGCCAGGAACAACACCACATGGCTGTCCACCCGCATTGACAATATTGGGCTCATCCACGGTTTTCGGTCCCAGCCCCAAAAAACCATTTTCTGATTGCAGAGTAATATTGATACCTTCTGGCAAATAGTTAACCACCTGTGTTGGCAGACCAATCCCCAGATTAACAACATCACCATCACGCAGTTCCTGAGCAACACGGCGAGCAATTAATTCTTTTTTATCCATTGTCTTTTCCCTTAATCGTTAGTGCTAACCATAAAATCAACTAATGCTGCTGGTGTCATCACGGCATCCGGATGAATCTGACCAACTTCTACCAGCTCATCAACCTGAGCAATCACGGTATCGGCAGCAGTAGCAATCAGAGGGTTGAAATTACGTGCGGCATATTGATAAACCAGATTACCGTTATAATCAGCCTGATGAGCATGTATGATGGCTAAATCAGCCCGCAGCGGCAGCTCAAGCAAATATTCACGCTCATTAACCGATAAAACTTGCTTACCTTCAGCTACAATCGTGCCGACACCGGTAGGTGTTAAAACACCACCCAATCCGGCACCGCCGCAACGAATGCGTTCAGCCAGTGTACCTTGAGGTACCAGCTCAACCTCAATCTCTCCGGCAATCATTTTTCTGCCTGTTTCACGATTAGTGCCAATATGGGAAGTAATCACTTTCTTCACTTGATTATTAGTAATCAATGGGCCAACACCAGTATCAACAAAAGCTGTATCGTTACCGATAAGCGTTATGTCTTTAATACCTGATTCCAGAATCGCATTAACAATTTTTGACGGCGTACCACACCCCATAAAACCGCCAAACATAATCGTCATACCGTCTTTAAGAAAATCCCGGATTTTATCGGTAGTGATTAATTTTTTTTGCATAACGACTCCTTGTTACATGTTAAAAATTCATCTTTGCTTAAAAGCAAGCTGCTTTACTATTGCAATTCATGTACCAGTTTGGCGTTATAAAAATAAAAATATAGTATATTGATTTTTAAATATAAATTTAATTTGTTGAATAGATTTATGCTGTAGGCAGTGCAGAAATCTGCACTTGAGCGCAAAAAATTGCATAAAGAAAACAAGATAATACTTATCAATCATTGATGAATAAGTGCGGTAGCTATAGCCCGCCACTCTAAGAAGCAAAATAAAATATTTTGCTGTCTGAGCTGTATCGGCTATTAATCATTTTTTATAGTTACCAAAAAGCATTGCTATTAATCTGGATAAACCCATCCACTATGCGCTTGAGGGTAATGAATCGGGCAGTATGGTACCAGATTGGCAGCAAACGGGCACAACAGCAGAAGCAGATAATAGGGCAAATACGATATATCCAGCCGTGCAATTAATAAAGCAGAGCAATAATTGAAATTAAATATCTATAACTACCAAATATTTGCATTATTTATGGCCTGTTTTAGCATAGAAGTAGCCAAAAATGCTTGACGAGTTTAATAATGCTCCCTATAATGCGCTCTTCCTTTCCCTGATAGCTCAGTCGGTAGAGCGACGGACTGTTAATCCGCAGGTCCCAGGTTCGAGCCCTGGTCGGGGAGCCAAAGGGTCGTTAGCTCAGTCGGTAGAGCAGCGGACTTTTAATCCGTTGGTCGAGCGTTCGAATCGCTCACGACCCACCAAAAATCCTTACTTTATGGTAAGGTGAATTAAACCTCACATTGGTGAGGTTTTTTTGTATCTACACTAATCTTAAATAATCTGGCTGTTTGTTGTTTTATAGTATTTGATGGGCTAATCAGAACTATCAGATTATGGTTGCCCCTAATGTATTTTGAAAATGATTTAAAGCCCATTTATGCCCAACCGGATCAAAGCTGGCTACCGCTTTTTGGTGGATAACAATTTTGTAACTCAGGTTATAGGCATCCACTGCGGTATGTAATATACAAATGTCGGTACATACACCGGTCAAATGTAGTTCTGTGATGTTTCTTTCACGCAGGCGTAAATCCAGATCAGTACCGCTGAATGCTGAATAATGCCGTTTATTTAGCCAGTAAACCTGTGGATTAGTTTGATTTATTGTGTACAGTTGTTTCAGTGAACCATATAAATCCTGCCCCTCTGTGCCGATGACATTATGTGACGGAAATAATTTATTTTCTGGATGGTATTTATCATCTGGTTCATGTGCATCAATGGCAAATACAACAAAATCGCCTTGCTCAATAAATGTTCTGGCCACTTTCACTATTTCTTGCTCAATTGATTGTCCGGCTGATCCGGTTGTTAGCGCTCCATCTGTGGCGATAAAGTCATTGGTGTAATCAATTGAAATTAGTGCTTTCATATTCCATCCACAAAGTAGTTTCGGTAGTTTGATCTTGATTAAGTTTTAATTTGTTGAATAATTTGTTTATATTCTAGCTTTAATTCATTGCTTATTATTTAGAGCCATGTACTAAGAGCTATTTAAAGGTTTCAGATGAAAATTGAGCTTTAGGGATCAATACCGGATAACTATAAGTATAGACTATGTTTTTAAATATATGTGGTTATTTATTTCGTTATAACTACTTAGATTTTAATAGGCAAGGAGGCTAAATTTGTTGCTAAGCGAGATTTTTTTAGTCTTGCTGAAGCAAATTTAAAGGCTCTTTGGGTGGGAAATAAAATTTGAAAATATTTTTTATTTAAGCCAATTATATATGTTTGTGTGTATGACATAGCTTCGTCTGACTGATTAGAGTATTCAGTATGCTAAAGATGCCTTATCGTTAATTGCTGAATTTTTCTGGTGTTTCAGGGTGATTTGATTTTTAAAGCAGTATTTTATGGTTAAGTAGTTAGATGGTTAATAGTTCTGGCCATTGGGTGGTATAGCACGGGCTGAGCTGGGTGCGGGTCATGTGCCAGTGGCTGGATTGCAGTTCGCTGCCAAGCTGGATGCTGTTGCGGCCGTAACGGCTGGTGATGTTGTCCCATGCGTTCATGAGTTCGGGGCGGTGGTTGCGTTCGCTGGGGTAGAGTAAGTCCGGTTGCTGGAAAGTCTGTGCTGGTTCGATGCCGCTGAGTTCGATGCCACATTTTTTGTATTCATAGCCTGAGCGGTAGATGCTGCGTAGCAGATTCTGGGCGATATGGTTAAGGGTGAGGGTGTCGGCACTGGGCTGTGGCAGTTTGATAAATTGGTAGCCGTTGTATTGGGGCTGGTCGTGGCGAAAGCGGTTGGTGTAGATAAAAACACCAAGGATATGCGCGTGGCTGTTTTGGTCGCGCAGTTTGGCTGCACCAGAGGTGATGTGGTGGCTGATGGCGGCTTGCAGGCCATCAAGACTGGTAATTATGTTGCCAAAGCTGCGGCTGCGCACGATGTGCTGGCGGCTGGCTTCATTGATGATGAGTTCGCTACAGGGGATGCCCTGCATTTCGCGTTGGGTGCGTTCGAGTACAACGCCGAACTGTTTTCTTAGGGTGGGGGTATGGGCGTTGGTGAAGTCAAGGGCGGTGCGGATGCCCTGAGCAGCGAGTTTCTGGCCGATTCTGCGGCCGATACCCCAGATGTCGGTTATGGGTGAGCTGGCCAGGGCGCGTTGCTGGATGTTACGGTTCCAGTTTGTCCAGACAACGACGCCATTAAAGTGGTGGCGGTGGCGTTTGGCCAGATGGTTGCAGAATTTGGCTAGGGTGCGGGTGGGAGCGATGCCGACGCAGGTGGGGATGCCTACCCATTGCTGAATGCGGTTGCGGATGTTATGGCCGAGTGGGTGCAGGTTATTCAGGCCGTGCAGATCGGCAAAGCATTCGTCGATGGAGTAGATTTCGATGGCCGGCACGAGGGAAGCGATGGTGTTCATCATACGTCGTGACAGGTCGGCATACAGTTCGTAATTGGAGGAAAAAACGGTTAATTTGCCCTGTTGAACGAAATGCTGAATCTGGAAATAGGGGACACCCATTTTGATACCGATATCTTTGGCTTCACTGGAACGGGAGATGACGCAGCCATCATTGTTACTCAGGACGATGATGGGCTGCTGTTTGAGTTCAGGGCGATACACTCTTTCACAGGAGCAATAGAAGTTATTGCCGTCAATCAGGGCAAACATGGGCAGGGTTCAGGGCTTGTAGTTGGTGTTTGTGTTGCTGGATGATTTGGTAGACATCGCGATCCAGTTGGCCTTGTGGCTGGCTGAGGATGGTGTGCAGTTCATCGCTGTTACTGGCGCTGCCCAGATAAATCCAATGGTGGAAGATGTGGTATTTTTGCCGTTCTTTGACGTAGGCATAGCTGTTAAATGGCCATGCAGCCAGTTTGATTTTTTGTAATGCCAGTGCTAGTTTGAGGTTGTGGGTGGTGGCGGTGATTTTGTTAATGCAGGCTCCGCTGCATTGGTGTAGCTGGTGGCGGAAGCAGGGGCGGTTGCTGCTGCCTTTTTCGATACCGAGAGTTTGCAGGCATAAATCAGTATTATTGATAGTGTTTTTGATGGCTTTCTGGGCATCGCTTTTGCTGTGAAACAGGCCATAGTAGCGCTGTTGCTGGTTGAACTGGACATGGCGCATGGGCACGATGTTCAGGGTGTCGTAGCCGTGTATGTTGGTACTGAGCTGGAAGCTGAACAGGTCTTTCTGACGGCGCAGGCGACGATTAAGGATAGGCTGGCGCTGTTTGATTTGTGCGGATTCGGTGAGCAGGGCATCCAGTTCGCCGCTACAGGGGATTACGTCGATTTTTTTGGCTTGTTGCGACAGGCTCATTTCTTTGCTGTTGTGTACATCCTGACCGAAATGGCTCAGCAGACGGGTTTTTACTTGTTTGCTTTTGCCGATATACAGAGGAAGGTCATTATCGCCGTATATAAGGTACACGCCATAATCATCGTTGATGTTTTTTAGGGCATCGTTATTGAGATGGGCAGGCAGGCTGGGGCGTTGCATGATGGTTTTGCAGGCATGATGGAGGGTGTCGGCTGGAAAGTTGTGTTTAAGTTGCTGCCAAAAATCGTAGATGGCACGTGCATCGGCAAAGGCTCTGTGGCGGTTGTGCATGTCGATGTGGTGACGGGCGATGATTTTGTCCAGTCCGTGGTGTTTGTGCTCAGGATAGAGCTGGCGTGATAGTTTGACGGTGCATAGCTGTTGAGGGTTGAATGTTCTGCCCAGACGTTTGAAGGCGGCTTTGATGAAGCCATAATCAAAGCGTACGTTGTGGGCAATGAAAATACGCTCTTTGAAAATAGCGCTGAGCTGGTCGGCAATTTCGTCGTTGAAATACGGTGCCTGTTCTACCATCTGATTGCTGATACCGGTGAGTGCCTGAATGAAAGGGGGAATGCTGGTATCGGGGTTGAGTAGGGTATGGAAAACCTGTGGTTGTTGCTGGCCGGCCTCGGTGTAGACTACGGCGATTTCGGTAATGCGGTCAACGGTGGCGCGGCCACCGGTGGTTTCGATATCGATAAAGGCAAGTTGCTGGTCTGAGAACATGATTTCTGGGTTAGCGGATGTGTTTGATCACGTAGGTTACTACGCCAACGATGGCGAGGGTGTCGCCTTCTTTAAAGCTGAAATTGGGATAGGACTGGCTGCTGTTTTCGGAATGCAGTTCGATACGGTAGTTATCCAGTTTATGCAGACGTTTGATGGTGAATTCATTCCCTAAATCAGCCATAACGATATCACGGTGTTTGGGGATAAGTGAGCGGTCGATGATGAGCAGGTCGTTGCGGCTGATTCCCGCGTCGTGCATGGAATCTCCGCCGCAGCGTACGGCAATGGTGGCTGCCTGATTTTTTATCAGATACTGGTTGAAATCTAGATAGTCGCTGATGTAGGGCTCTGCCGGGCTGGGAAAACCAGCGGGAATGGTTTCTATAGCTAAGGGGATGTTTAGCTGGCTGAGATTGTCGGCTATTTTCCAGCAATCGGCAGGCAGATTTTGTGCAGGGCGCAGCGGGGTATTAGCTAGCTGGCTGATCAGGTGTTCTACTGCGGGTATCAGGCTTACGGGTATGCGTTTGACTATTTTCGGTCCGGCAATTTTGGCTTTGCGTCCGGCACCAGCTCTGGCACCACCGTGTCCGCTGGATTTTGCTGCTGTATCAACCACTAGTATGCTCATCTTGATTAAGTTATTTAATCAAGAATGGTAGGATTTTGATTTTGCTGCGTCAATTATGCTGGCTGTGGATGGCTGGTAATGGTTTGTTTTTTTGTGCTTTATGCCGTTAGATATTACTTGTGTTGATGCAAGTTAACTTATTCTGTAATTAATTGTTTATTTTAAATAATTGTTATTGATTGTTGTTATGTAGGCAGGGTGTGGTTAAGCTGTGTATTTATTATTTATGCAAGAATAATTTGTTGCTGATAAATTAATATTCTAGATGATGGGCTTACTGCTGTTGCAGGTGCGCTGAAGCAGGTTGGGCTGAATGGCTGTGTGAAGCTGGTGTGCTGTTGGCCGAGGCTATGTGATCCGCAATCTGGTCGAGGGTAGTGGTGGCTTCCAGATGGGCTTTTTGTATGTCTGAAGCGGTGATGGCTGCGGCTTCACTGGCACTAAGATGATTTTCGTGATGTGAGCAGGCGGCTATGCAGGTGATGAAAACAGGCAGTAAAGATGAGATTTTCATGATTTTGTGCTGTTATGGGACTGATTTATTATTTTATTATGTTTGGTTAAGTGGTGTACAGCCGCATTGACTAAGTAGCTGGGTGGTTTCATATACGGGCAGACCCATGATGCCGGTAAAGCTGCCGCTGATGTGCTGGATTAACATGCCACCCAGTCCCTGAATGCCATAGGCTCCTGCTTTATCCAGTGGCTCGCCAGTGGCAATGTAGGCGGCAATCTGTTTGTTTTGTAAGGAGGCAAAGTGGACAGTGCTGGTTTGCAGGGTATGTCTGGTTTGGTTGTGCCAGTAAATGCAAACTGCAGTGTGAACCTGATGCTGGCGGCCTGAAAGTAACTTGAGCATACGGAATGCATCGTTGGTACTGGCTGGTTTGCCCAGAATCAGGTTATTCAGGCTGACGGTGGTGTCGGCGCTGATAAGGGGAAATTCTGGTGGCTGTTGCTGGGTTTGTTGCCAAGTGGTAAGTGCCGCGCTGTTCTTCATGTGTGCCATGCGCTGAACGTAATCTGTTGCGTTCTCGTCCGGATAGGGTGTTTCATCAATTTCTGCGGGTAAGCGCAGGACATGGTAGCCAAGGTTGGTGAGGATTTCACGACGGCGCGGGCTACCTGAAGCCAGATAGATGGTTGGTGGATTCATTGTTCTGTGTGGTGCAGATAATTGTGTGTTGTGTGGGTTTACTGTGGTTATTTTAACATTACTTTAAGTTGCATTGTTTCTATTGATATGGGTTGTGGCAGGTATTTTGTTAGTTGCCAGCTTAACGGTTTACGTCGACGATAAAACGGCCTTTGATATTACCACTGATGATGTCTTGTGCAATTTTAGGGCATTCGTTCAGGGAAATGATTTGCTCAATATGTTGTAATTGGTTAGTGTTTAGGTGTTTGGTTAGAAAATCCCATGCAGCAATGCGTTTTGGCTGGGCTGCCATAACGCTGTCGATACCGGCCAGTGTAATGCCTCTGAGGATAAAGGGGGCAACCGTTGCGGGAAAATCCATGCCCTGTGCTAAGCCGCAGGCAGTAACGATGCCGCCATATTGGGTTTGGGCACAGATATTGGCCAGACTGTGTGAACCGAGTACGTCTATGGCTGCTGCCCATTGTTCTTTTTGTAATGGTTTGCCAGCACAGGCCAGCGTTTTGCTGTCGATGAAATGTTGTACGCCTAGTTGTTGCAGGTAATCTGTATTGTTGATTTTGCTGGTGGCAGCGGTGATGGTGTAACCAAGTTGGGTGAGTAACATGATGGCGACTGAACCCACGCCGCCAGTTGCACCGGTGATGAGGATATTGCCCTGTTCTGGGGTGATGCCATGTTCGATTATGCGTTGAACACATAGGGCGGCTGTATAGCCGGCGGTGCCGATAGTCATAGCCTGTAGGGTATTGATACCTGTTGGTAAAGGGATGAGCCATTCTGACTTGAGGTAGGCATACTGGCTCAGGCAGCCCCAATGTGTTTCGCCACAGCCCCAGCCATTTAAAATGACATTGTCTCCTGGCTGATATTGTTTGCTGCTACTGTGGATAATAGTTCCAACGCCGTCTATGCCGGGTATCATCGGCCACTGTCGCACTACAGGGCCAGTATTGGTGATGGCCAGTGCATCTTTGTAGTTTAAACTGGAATACTGTATTTGCAGCAGGGTATCGCCTGTTTGCTGTAACAGCTCTTCTTCGGTGATGTTTTGGATGCTACAGGAAAATCCGGTTTGGTTTTTTTCTAATAATATGGCTCTGGATAACATGGTTGTATTCCTGTTGTTAATAACTAGACGGACAGTCTAATTTTTAGTATAGACTGGTTGTTTAGTTGTAGTTAATAGAAAGATAAATAGCTGTTTAGATAGAGTTTAGCCAAATTTAAAGGAGGAGAGAAGTTGTGGGGTTATGCTGGTCTGTAAACTGTGGTAAGACTTATTTAACTGTGTTTGATTAAGCTAAAAAATTGTTCGGTGAACGTATCCAGCGGCGCTGAGTTTTTGATTAATTTGGCACGACTTACTGCACCTTCCCAACCAAGCCAGAAGAAGTTGGCTAGTTTTGCGCAGTCTAGTTGTGGATTTGTTTCGTGCTGCTGTTGTGCTTGTTGTAAACAGTTAGCTATCTGGTTTTACCAGTGGTGTAAGATGTTGTTGAGTAGTATGGGATAATCAGGGGGTAGGTGTGATTCATTCTGCATTAGTTTGCCAACCAGGCAGCCTCTGTTGAAATTGTATTTGGCCATGTTGGTTTTGGCTTTTGTACAGAATGCATGGATTCTCTCTAATGCTGAGGAGATATTTTCATTTAATAGGCGTTGTTTTAGTTTTTCTGTAAAAAAATGATTGTAATAATCGAGTATGGTTTTACCGAATTCTTCTTTGCTTTTGAAGTAGTAGTAAAAGGAACGTTTTAGATAGTCAAATGAGATTTTGTGCAGCTGCTCCATAACGATACCCGTTGCCTTGATGCCTCAAATAAACTCACCAATTTTTCTTTTCACAGATTTTACCCATGATCCTAATTAGGATGTAAGTGAGGGCCAACAATACCTTGTGCTGAAGTAGCCATGCTGTGGCAAAATCAAACAGCAGACCACGACATTCATAACTGTGCTAGGTTCGGGCATACAGCAAAGGACTTTTTTATAAAGAAGTGGCGGAAAAAACAGGAATATCTCCGGCCACGTACTATAGACTGAGAAAAGTTAACTTTTGCTACCCAGATCGCTGTCTTCAGATGGCCCTGTAATCATTCTTGTGAGTTCTTCACAGCGGATAATTTTTTCAGATGACAAAGTAAAGCAGGCAAAAACTTCAAACTTACTCTTCTCCTCCTGATTTTTTTCCACATTCACATAGTGATGAGTGAACACCGTATCATTTTCGGATACGACACTTTTAATAGAAATGCTCATTTGTTTAGTATGCGATTTAATGGCCTTCATATGCCTGACAAACCCATTGTAGTCTAATTGCTTACCATCCACCCTTTGTTGATAATCAGGAGCAAAAAATAGTGCAATTTTACTTTCGTCATGTAAGGGATCGGTGATTAGTGTTTGTAATGCTGCAATGACTGTTTGCTTAATACTTTGCATTTTGATTATTCTTTCTGAATGATGGTAGGGAGTCTATTTTAGAGCCTGACCTGATTAGTATAATATCGATATCAGAATAACCTATACGGTTAGTCGGCCATGCAGATCAAAGCATCCAAAATTTAATATGACACTACGTATTCAATGGAGTGGCATAAGTGCGTATCAGGCCAGTTATTCTGGCTCAACCAGGGAATTATAATAATTGAAACGTAATTCATTCAATTGGTTGTCACTATGGGGTGGTAGGGTGGTTTCTGGCGAATCTTTACCAAAGAGGCAGTAATGTAGGGAGGGTAAGCGGTAAATATCTTTACCTTAGACCATCATTCAGTATTCATTTACCCTCTGCTGTGGAAGGAGCAAAAAGATATTGCTGTATTGAATCAGAAGGGTGGCAGTGGCAAGACAACCATTGCCGCACATTTAGCACGGGTGCTGCAATTAGAGGGTCATCAGGTTTTGCTGGTGGATTCTGACCCGTAGGGCCGTGCCAGAGACTAGGCATCGATCAGGGAAGACCATCCGTTGACGGTGGTCGGCATTGACCGGCCAACGATAGACATGGATATAAAAAATCTGGCGGCCAAGATGGATTTTGTGGTGATTGATGGTGCGCCTCAAGCTGCTGATTTGGCGGATTTTATATTAATTCCGGTACAACCCTCATCTTATGACATTTGGGCGACATCTGATCTGGTCGAACTAGTAAAGACCAGATAAGAAATAACTGATGGTCGTTTACAAGCCGCTTTTGTGGTATCTAGAGTAATCAAAGGAACCAGAATCAGTGAGGAGGTTGTAGAGGCATTGGCCGGTTATGATTTGCCCATTCTGGAAACACGTATTACCCAACGTGTTGGTTATCCAGGCAGTGCAGCATCAGGTACAACGGTTCTTGAATCAGAACCGTCAGGCGAAGCAGCTACCGAGATACGCAACTTAGTCAATGAAATAAAAAAGAAATTTATTTGAGTAAATGAGTATTTGAATAAAAACAGAAATAAGTTAAGTGCAGGTAGGCCAAGTGAGCGAAATAAAGCCATGACTTTTGTTCAGCTTTCAGATGATGCGCCAGACATGAAACGAGTAAATTTTCAGATATCTGCTGAATTACATGCAAAGCCGAAAGTTTATTCAGCAAAGACCGGAAAGAGCGTGAAGGAATTATTGATCGATTATATCGTTACATTACCGGACTAATACTTAAATACTGTTTTGAGTAAATATGTTTATGAGTAAAGCAGTTTTTAAGTATCTATTAATAGCTGTTTGCAGAATTATAACTATGTAGACAGCTATTGTTGTAGACGACCTTTTTGCAACCTTTCTACAACCTTTTTCCAATATTTCGAGAATCATTTTTATGGTTTTCTCTTTTCATGGCTTTTAACATGGCTTGGAATGGATAAAAAGACTGACTAAATTTGATGAAAAAGCTATTGGCCGGATAGCCTGCCGGCGTAAAAAGGTAGACCTTATGTTAAAAAAGTTAGTTGTCGGATAGCCTGTAGGTGTAAAAAAGTTAACCTTTGGGTACACCTACTTTTTTCAGTATGCTTTCAATATTGGCGCTGATGTAGCCATGTGTGGTCATTGCTTCTACACCGCTGCGGGTAAGGGCAATTCGGGTGTTATGCCCTTTACGGGATAGGTGTTGTGTATCAGGTGATTCTGTCATTGCTCTTGGTTTTTTGTTTATAGGTAAGAGGGTTAATGAGTTTGGGTTATTTTCCCTGCTTGCTGACGGCAATACGGCACAGCCAGTCCAGCCAGCTAATGGGTAAGAGTTTTTTTAAATACCAGAATAGATGTGCCGGTACGGTAACGGGATAGCGCGCTTTGGGTTTGCGGACATTCAAGGCGCGCATACAGACGCTGGCACATTGTTCGGCAGTTAAGGTAAATGGTGCTACAGCACCAGCAGTTTGCAGGCGGTTGAGCTGTGCCTGATAGGCAGCACGATGTACGCTGTTTTCAACATCTATATACTGTTTGAATTTAACTAGGGCATTGGGGCGGAAGCGGGTGGCAATGGGACCGGGTTCGAGCAGACTGATGTGGATACCGCTGGCATGGATTTCTTGCCGCAGGGTATCGCATAATCCTTCTAGTGCAAATTTGCTGCTGGTGTAGGCACTGCGCCATGGCATGGCTGCATAACCGAGTATGCTGGAGTTGACCAGAATGCGGCCATATTGCTGGCGGCGAAAGATTTTCATGGCTGCATTGATGCATTGCCAAGTACCAAATACATTGGTGTTGAACTGCTCCTGCAAGGCTGCGCGGCTGATGTCTTCGGCAGCACCAGTCTGGCCATAGCCAGCATTGCAGAATAGGGCATCCAGTCGGCCGAATTCGGTGATTACGGTATTGATAGCAGTCTGTATTTGTTCATCATTGGTGATGTCTAGTTGCAGACTATGAAAACCTTCGGCACGCAAGCGTTCTACATCTTCTGCTCGCCGGCAGCTTGTATAGACACGCCAGTTGTCTAGTCGCAGAAGTTGTGCTGTGGCATAACCAATACCACTGGAACAGCCGGTAATCAGAATGGTTTTTTGCATGTTTGTACCTGATTGAGATCCGTTTAGGCGGTTGTAGTTTAACATGCTGGATGGCATGTATTTTCTAAGGTTATATATAGCCTGTTTATATTTATAAATGATAAAAATGTTGTTTTCTTCATCATAAGGGATATATAAGCGTTCAAGTATTGCTCTGAATGCATTGGCAATTAACCTACCTCTGTACTAGCTGAGTTGTTGCCGGGCTTGCGAATTTCAGATCATTAAATCCATTGAGTTTTTTTAAATTTCCATTTAAAGATCAGAGGGATGGTAATTAAATAATTCAATTATTTAGGTTAAATATTCGGGTTGTTTCGATAAATACTATTTCGGATTATTGCTCTTTTTCGGTCGCAGCTTCATAGGCATCTACGATTTTCTGCACCAAAGGATGGCGTACTACATCTTCGCTGGTGAAAACGTGAAAATAAATACCGTCAATGTTGTTGAGCTTTTCGCGTGCGTCTTTCAGGCCGCTTTTGATGTTTTTGGGCAAGTCAATCTGGCTGGTATCTCCAGTGATAACTGCTTTGGCTCCAAAACCTATGCGGGTGAGGAACATTTTCATTTGTTCTGGTGTGGTATTCTGGGCTTCGTCCAGAATAATATAAGCGCCGTTAAGTGTACGACCGCGCATATAGGCTAAAGGGGCGATTTCAATCAGCCCTTTTTCCAGTAGCTTGGTTACGCGGTCAAAACCCATCAGGTCATAGAGGGCGTCATATAGGGGGCGCAGGTAGGGATCGACTTTCTGTGCCAGATCACCGGGCAGAAAGCCCAATTTTTCACCGGCTTCAACGGCAGGGCGTACCAGTACAATGCGTTCCACTTGATGTTTTTCGATGGCATCTACGGCAGCGGCTACAGCTAGATAGGTTTTACCAGTACCGGCAGGACCCAGACCGAATACGACATCATGTTTTAATAGTGCCTGTATATAGCCGTTCTGTCGTGGCGTACGGCCACTGATATTGCCGCGGCGAGTGCGCAGCGTCCAGACTTTGGGTTCGTGGTGTTCTGTATCCTGATGAATGCTGGTTTTGGCTTCTACAGCGGCAAGCTGAATGTCGTTATCGTTCAACTCCCGCTCCCGTGCTATGCTGGCCAGATTTTCCAGTGCTTTGATTCCTTGTCTGATTTGTTCTCCAGTCAGGGTGAAATGGTCAAAACGACGGGTAATTTCAAGATTCAGAGCTTTACCCAGACTGATAATGTGCTGATCTAATACGCCGCATAGGCGTTGCAGAGCTGTGTTGTCTATTTGTTCTAGCTGATAATGATTGGTTTGGTTCATGGTTAGGTTGAATGAAATTAAATAAATATTGATATTATGTAGTCAAGCTGGTCGAAAGCAAGGGTAAATTTTCAGATTATGTTAGTCTAGCCGTGGTGCTTTTTTTAAGTCTATATGATGAGAAATGGTTGGGTTGTCTTGTCGGCAGGCATGAGTTGGTATAGATTGTGGCTGTAAATAGAGGAATGCTGCTGGCAGTTTACGCCAATAAGCATGTAAATGATTTTGTAAATGGACAAGGGCATGCGAACTGCAAAGATTACACGTAACACCAGCGAAACAAAAATACAGATAAGTATTAATCTGGATGGCACTGGCGTGGGGAATTTTGATACTGGTGTACCCTTTCTGGAACATATGCTGGATCAGATTGCACGCCATGGGCTGATTGATCTGGATATCCGCTGTCGCGGAGATGTGCATATCGATGACCATCATACGGTTGAGGATATAGGCATTGCGCTGGGACAGGCGTTGAGACAGGCTTTGGGGGATAAGTGTGGGATTACGCGTTATGGTCACAGTTATGTACCGCTGGATGAGTCGTTAAGCCGGGTAGTGCTGGATTTATCCGGCCGGCCGGGGCTGGTGTATAACGTTGAGTTTTCCCGTGCTTTAATCGGACGCTTTGATGTTGATTTGTTCAGTGAGTTTTTTCATGGTTTGGTGAATCATGCGATGATGACGCTGCATATTGATAATTTGCGTGGTGTGAATGCGCATCATCAGGCTGAAACAATTTTTAAGGCATTTGGCCGCGCGTTGCGGATGGCAGTGGCTGCGGATGAGCGCATGGCGGGGGTGATGCCATCAACGAAGGGTACGCTGACTGCTTAATGTTATTGAGTGAATAGTCTTAATATATATATTAACGGATAATTTTATTTGAGCTTCCGGTAATTATATTTTTAATATTGCTGTTTATTTTTATAATATGTGGTGACGGTCAATAGATGAATTGTTGCAAATAGAAAATTGATTATAATTAACATGTATAAATAATATTTTTATTTATATATTTATTTGTTTATTTGTGATAATGTTTGACTGTAAAATCTGGCGGCTGTGATGCTAGTTTTTTGCCGGTTCTGGAGTCATTACTAATAGGTGGCTGGTGCCTTAGGTATGCTTGATAAAGATAAATGAAACTGTCAGTTGGATAACAAAACCAGTGTAGCCAGTATTGGATCAATTGGTATGATTGACGGTAAGAATAGACAGTTTCTTTAGGGCGAGTTCGTTAATTATAATCGGATTCCCAGTAAGTTTTGTTCAATATAGATTCAGTTGATTTTAATAAAAATAAAGATGTGAAGATGAAAGTAGCCATTGTCAATTATGGTATGGGTAATCTGCACTCGGTTCTGCAATCGGTACAGGCAGCCAGTCAGTTACAGCAGATGCAGGCAGAAGTTATTCTGACGGCCGAACCGGATGAGGTGTATGCGGCAGATAAAATTATTTTTCCTGGTCAGGGTGCCATGCCAGATTGTATGACTGCTTTGCAACAAAGCGGGCTGGCAGAGGCACTGACAGATGGTTTACGGCGTAAACCGTTTTTTGGTATTTGTGTTGGGGCACAATTGCTGTTTGAATTCAGTGAGGAAGGCAATACTGCTGGATTAGGCTGGTTTCAGGGAACTGTACCGCGTTTTCAGACTGCTTTAAGTGTAGATGAAAGGCCACTGAAAATACCTCATATGGGCTGGAATCGTGTACATCAGACTCAAAATCACCCTTTGTTTGACAGAGTGGCGCAGGATGAGTGGTTTTATTTTGTTCATAGCTATTATTTGTTGCCGCGAGATTCGTCCATTGTTATGGGTAAGGCGGACTATGGCAATGATTTTGCCTGTATAGTGGGTAAAGATAATGTTTTTGCCACGCAGTTTCATACTGAAAAAAGTCATATGGCTGGTTTGCAGTTGCTGGGTAATTTTTTGCGGTGGGATGGTGCGCTTTAGTCTAATTTAATGGTATTGGTGTTTAACGCGTTAGTTAATGTAATGCGAATTTGATATGTTATTGATTCCTGCGATTGATTTAAAAGGCGGGCAGTGTGTGCGCCTGCAACAAGGGCTGATGGATAGAGCCACGGTATTTTCTGATGAACCGGCAGAAATGGCTGTACACTGGTGCCAGCAGGGAGCCCGCCGTTTGCATCTGGTGGATCTGGATGGTGCTTTTGCCGGTAAGCCGGAAAATATGATTTCCATCAAATCTATACTGGAACAAATGGAGGATAATGTGCCGGTACAGCTCGGGGGTGGTATTCGTGATTTGCATACTATTGAACGATATTTACGGCTCGGACTGAGTTACGTCATTATCGGCACTGCTGCGGTAAAGAATCCACAGTTTGTCCGGCAGGCATGCGCTGCCTTTCCAGGGCAGATTATTGTCGGACTGGATGCTAAAGATGGCATGGTTGCGATCGACGGCTGGGCAACGGTGACTGATTTTCATGTGACTGAACTGGCTAAACGGTTTGCAGATGATGGTGTTAATAGCATTATCTATACTGATATTGGTCGTGACGGCATGATGGGTGGTGTTAATATAGATGCTACAGTGAAACTGGCTCAGGAAGCTTCTGTGCCAGTGATTGCATCTGGTGGTGTAACCAATATGGCGGACATAGAGGCACTATGCGCGGTAGCTGGGCAGGGAGTTATTGGTGCTATTGTTGGGCGTGCTATTTATGAAGGTTCACTTGATCTGGCAGCAGCCCAGCGTATGGCTGATCAGGATAAATATTAGTTTTGCATACAGTTAGGCATCAGATAATCTGATTCTGGCAAAAAAATATTGATAATAATTGTTTGATACTTGGGATTGTTGGAAACGGGTGTAATTTATTTAACAATAAATAATAAGTACAGTAATTAGGGAGGCAGTGTAGTGATTAATATATTTGGTGCGCTGATATTGGCGTTATGGTTATTGCTGACAATGAACCGCTCACGGCAGATTTTTTTTGAGGCCAGTATATTTATTATAGTTATGATGGGGGTAGACTGCATTATGCAACATGCCTGGCCAGATGTGAACAATGCCTGGTTAGTGGGATGGATTGTGCAGTGGATTTATGTGTTTATTGTCATGTGGCTATTTGATATTGTTTGCCTCAGTAGTGTAAGTGCTGCGATTTATTCGATAATAGTAGGTGTTGCCTACTATTATTTACAGCTGAATATACCTGCTCTGGTTGAGCATTTGCTGAAATAATTATTGCTATTGCATAGCTGAGAAAGATAGTATCATGGCTTTAGCCAAACGCATTATTCCCTGTCTGGATGTTGATAATGGGCGTGTAGTGAAAGGTGTTAATTTTGTTTCTCTGCGTGATGCCGGTAATCCTGTGGAAATAGCCCAGCGTTATAATGATGAAGGTGCAGACGAGCTTACTTTTCTGGATATCACAGCCAGTTCAGATAATCGTGATACGATTTTACATGTTATTGAGGCAGTGGCCAGCCGGGTATTTATTCCGCTGACTGTGGGCGGTGGGGTGCGCAGTGTTGAAGATATACGCCGACTGCTCGATGCGGGTGCAGATAAAGTATCGATTAACACGGCCGCAGTGACAAATCCAGAGCTGGTTAACGAAGCTAGTGCATTTTTTGGCAATCAGGCGATTGTTGTGGCTGTAGATGCCAAGGCTGTAGATGCTGAAAATACGCGCTGGGAGGTTTTCACTCATGGCGGGCGCAGGCAGACTGGTTTGGATGCAGTAGAATGGGCACGGGATATGGCATTGCGTGGAGCTGGTGAGATTCTGTTAACCAGTATGGATCGTGATGGTACTAAAGCCGGTTTCAATTTACCACTTACCCGAGCTGTAAGTGATGCTGTTAGTGTACCGGTAATTGCATCCGGTGGTGTAGGCAATATTGGGCATCTGATTGAAGGTGTGCAGGTAGGTCATGCCGATGCCGTGCTGGCGGCCAGTATTTTTCACTTCGGCGAAGTGCGTATTCAGGATGCCAAAATGGCCATGAAACATGCAGGCATTGAAATGCGTGTATAGTTCAGGCTTGATAGTGGTTGTATGTTTACCTGAAAATAAGGGCAATTGCTGTGGTGAATACACTTGATGCGGTAAAGTGGGATGATAATGGTCTGGTTTGTGCGGTGGTGCAGGACAGACATACTTTGCGTGTGCTAATGGTAGCATGGATGAATGCAGAGGCCTTGCGCCAGACGCTAGCTACGGGCTTTGCTCATTATTATAGCCGTTCGCGGCAGCAGCAGTGGATGAAAGGTGAGCAGTCTGGCCATACGCAAAAAGTATATGAACTGCGTCTGGATTGTGATGGTGACGCTTTAGTGTTGCTGGTTGAACAGCACGGAGGCATTGCCTGCCATACTGGACATGCCAGTTGCTTTTATCGGGTTTTCCAAAGTGGTAACTGGCAAAGTGTTGAACCAGTTATCAAAGATGAAAATGAAATATACATCCGTTCTGCTCAAAGGCAGATGGATAATGATTAAAAAGAGAACAGGATGACACAGACGCCAGAAGCAGTAGATGTAGCGATGGTATTAAGTGAGCTGGCTGATGTGCTCGACGCCAGACGTCAGGCTTCACCGCAAACTTCTTATACTGCGCAGTTGTTGCAGAGCGGTGAAGATAAAATTCTGAAAAAAGTCATTGAAGAGGCGGGTGAAGTGCTGATGGCATCCAAGGATGGTGACAGGCAGCATCTGGTTAAGGAAGTGGCTGATGTTTGGTTTCATACCATGGTGTTGCTGACTTATCATCAGATACGGGTTGAGGATGTGTTACAGGAGTTGCAGCAGCGACAACATATTTCTGGATTAACAGAAAAAGCCAGTCGTCAGCCACAGTAATTACGATGTATTATAAATATGCGCTGCTGTAAATAAATGGCGGGCGCATGTTTTTTTGGCAGTTGAAGTAAAGGATAGTATTATGGGCAGCTTTTCAATTTGGCATTGGGTAGTGGTATTGCTGATTGTGGTACTGATTTTCGGTACCAAAAAGTTACGCAATGTTGGTAAGGATTTGGGCGGTGCAGTACATGACTTTAAGCAGGGACTGAATGAAAGTGAGCGGGAAAATGCAAAAAAGGATGCTGTAATCGAACACGATAAAGATGACAATAAAGCATAGAAGACGTTTATGTTTGGCTTGGGTTTTGGTGAAATTTTACTGATTGCCGTGGTAGCACTGGTGGTACTCGGGCCGGAACGGCTGCCCAAGGTAGCGCGCAGTGCTGGTCTGTGGGTTGGGCGTATTCAGAATTTCATTAGTAATGTTAAAACTGAACTGAGCCAACAGGCAGGGGTGGCTGAATTCAGGCAGGCACGTGACAGTATTGAGGCGACCGCCCGTTCGTTTGAGCAGGATATTAACACTAATGTGCGCAGTATTCGTGGTGAGGTGGATACGTTCAGGCGCCAGCTTGCCGAAGATGAACAACATATGGATACAGACAGTATGTCCGTATTACCAGAACCGTTGCATAACTATCGCGCAGCTGTAGCAGAAGCACCATTGCTGCATCGCGTTTCCTTACGCCGGCAGGCTTTACAGCGCCGGCGGGATATGCGGCCACGGCATAGCATAACCCCGAAATTGCGCGTGCGCCGACATTGATGGATGAATGATTGTGATGCCGGTTGATGAAAATACTGAATTGACGCTAATTGATCACCTGCTGGAATTGCGTCGCCGCTTGATGTGGATTCTGGGTATTCTGTTGTTGTGTTTTGCGCTTATGGTGCCTTTTGCGCAGAAAATTTATACTTTTGTGGCTGAGCCGTTAATGGCGAACTTACCAGCTGGGCAGCATATGATTGCCACCGAGGTAATTGCGCCATTTTTTGTACCGTTAAAAGTAACATTGATGGCGGCATTTTTGCTGACGCTGCCGCATACGCTGTATCAAATCTGGGCTTTTGTTGCACCAGGCCTGTACAGGCATGAAAAACGCTTGATTTTGCCACTGTTGATTGCCAGTGTATTGTTGTTTGCGCTGGGAATGGCATTTGCCTACTACCTGGTTTTTCCGGTTATCTTCCGTTTTCTTACTGGTATTACTCCTATTGGGGTCAGTATGGCAACCGATATTGATAAGTATTTGTCCTTTATTCTGGGTATGTTTGTGGCATTTGGTGTAACATTTGAGGTACCGGTATTGGTGATTCTGCTAAACAGAATTGGATTGGTATCAGTTATGCAGTTAAGAAAAGCCCGTGCTTATGTTGTAGTAGGGGCTTTTGTCGTGGCAGCTGTGGTAACGCCGCCGGATGTTTTGTCACAAACCTTGCTGGCCATTCCGTTAATATTGCTTTATGAGGTTGGGATTCTGGTATGTCGCTGTCTGGGTGGTAACAGGAAAGAGACAGCTTTATTTGTCCAGTCGCGGAGACAATAAGTTTTTTATTACTTTATACTGAAATAAACAGGCTGCCTGAAAATTTTCAGGCAGCCTATTTATAAATACTTACTAAGCCAGTTGACGACATTGTTCGTTGGAGAATTGTATGAATCAGTCGCAAATTGATTCGTGTCCAAATATTTACCGCTCATCCACTCTGATCTGGTGGCTGGGGATGCTGACTTTATGCATCGTGCCATTTATGTCAAGCTGGCGTGTTGGTACGCTGTCAAGTTTCTATTTGGAAGCAGGAACATTATTTTTCGCACTCTGTCTGGCCGGGCTAACAGTGCTGACATGCAAAACACGGTTTTCCCTTCCTGCTACCAGTATCGGGTTATTATTACTTGCCGCTCTGCTGGTGCTACAGGCACGACTAATGCATCTTCCTTATGCCAGCCAGTCTGACCTGACTGCGCTGGTGTTTGTGGTGTTTGCTATGCTGGCCTGGGCTGCACGCGACTGGGTGATTCGCATTGGTCAGACTCAGGCGGTAACGATTCTGGCCATGGCTCTGGTACTGGGGATATTTTTGCAATCGCTGGTATGTGTGATGCAGTTTACCGGTGTAACTGGCTGGATACCGGGTGTATTGCGCGGCCCGGGTAATCATTACATCTATGGACAGTTGGCACAGCGTAATCATTTGGGGCATTACCTGATGTGGGGTGTGCTGGCCTTGTGCTTTTTGTGGCAACAGCGGCGTCTACCTAGCTGGCTAGTATGGCCATTATTAATCTGGTTTACCGGAGTGATGGGGCTGATTGGTTCACGTACAATTATTGTATATGTACTGGTTATTGGGCTGTCACTTTTTTTCTGGCGCTGGCGTGCCGGCGCCGCAGCAAATCGTTTGTTACTGATGCTGGCCACAGCTATCGGACTGGTACTGCTGTTTCAGTTGATATTGAGTCCTTTGTTTGAAATGTTGTTGCATATTAATTTCCAGTCTGGTACAGCGCGGCTGGAGCAGGGTGGATTTGCCCAGTCTGGACGTCAAATGGAATGGCATAAAGCGTGGCTGATATTCAAAAGTGCCCCCTGGTTTGGTTATGGCTGGGGCAGTTATGCTTATCAGGGTTTTGCCATTGCTGATATTTATCCGAATGGATTCCGCCAGTATGAAAATACAGTACTGTTTACGCATTGTCATAATCTGGTACTACAATTACTGGCGGAAACAGGAATCATCGGATTTTTAATTGCTACTATCTGTTTTATTTGGGCAATCTGGCCACATTTGCACAAGGGATTTAATCCAGCCTCAATTGTGCTGGTAAGTATGATTCTGGTGTCTTTATGCCACAGTATGTTGGAGTATCCGTTGTGGTATAGCTATTTTCTTGCTGTTTTTATACTGTTTATTGCATTGACACCGCTATCACAGGCTCAGCAGGCACAATCTGCTCGGCCAGCTTCCGCTCAAGCAAATCAGTTTTGGGCTGCATTAGCGTTGCTGTTTATGACATTGATGTTGTGGCAGATGTTGTCCTATCAACGTTTTTTAAAAGTCCGTGCTAATCGTGATCTGCCACAGGTAGAACAAATGAGTCGCATGCAAGATTTGCGTAAGCGAATGTATTTTATGCGTTATTATATTGATATGGCTATTATCGAAAAACTTAATGTTACTGATTCTTTTTTACCTATGTGGGGTAAACAGGCTGCATTGCTCTCTGGCCGGTATCGACCTTACAGCAACACTTTTATGCGTGGCCTTTACTTACAGCAGGAGCATCAGAATGAAGCTGCACAGCAGTGGTTTAATCAGGTAAGTCATTATTATCCGAGATTGGTTCCTAGTTTTATAAGCAGAATCAGACAGCAGCCTCAGGCAGTGGCAGTGATACCACAGTTACAACAGGATTGCCTGAAATATCAGCAGCAAAGCGCTCAGAAAATGAATTGTTTATAGGGTTTAGACAGATATTTAACATAGTGGTTTTTAATGAAAAAGTGAGCAAAAGACTTGTCACTGTAAAGATAATTTCAACCTACATGTTAAGATACAAAGTGTAAATAAAGTAAATGCGTTTGTAGTGTATACAGACTGTGCACTTACATTTAGGAGGATGATATGAATCGTGTATTATTAATTGATGACGATAATTTGTTGACTGAATTACTCACTGAATATCTGACAGCAGAAGGGCTGGAAGTGAGTCGTGTCGCCGATGGCGAAGCCGGTGTTAAAGAAATTTTAACTGGTCAGTATAACGTGGTGGTGCTGGATTCCATGATGCCGAAAATGAATGGTCTGGATGTTTTGAAAACCGTACGGGCACAAAGCAAGATACCGATTATTATGCTGACAGCCAAAGGTGATGATATTGATCGCATTATTGGTCTGGAAATGGGTGCGGATGATTATGTACCGAAACCTTGCCAGCCACGTGAGCTGCTGGCACGCATTAATGCGATTTTGCGCCGTACGCACCAGAGTCACGACAGTGACCAGAATGGTATTCCGAACAGTATTGCAGCCAGTGGTGTTGTGCTTTATCCAGCCAAGCGTCAGGTTACCATCGAGGAAGAACCTCTCGAGCTGACCAGTACGGAATTTAATCTGCTTGAAGTACTGATGCGCCATGCCGGACAGGTAGTAAGCAAGGAAACCCTGTCACTGGAAGCATTGGAACGCAAGCTGGCTAAATTTGACCGCAGTATTGACGTTCATATTTCAAGTATCCGGCATAAGCTTGGCAATGCCAGTTTGATTCAGACTGTACGTGGTCTGGGTTATTTGTTTGTTAAAAATTGAACCAGAATACAGGCTGTTGGTAAACAGCCTGTTCTAATATATGAAATTGTTCCCCCGTATATTTGCTACGTTTTGCGCAGTGATTGTTTGTGCCATTTTTGTGGCCAGCTCTTCTTTCTGGCTGGTACAAAACACGTTGGCTGAAACCCGCTTCAAGCAACAGCGTAATTTTGAAGAAAACCTGCTTAGCAGTACCATGAATGCGTTTCAGGCACGTGGCGATGCTGGTATACGAGAACAGTTAATGGAATGGGGTAATAGTCCTGGTGGTGAAAATCTGTATGTAATCACCGGTGACAATAAGAACGATATTCTTGGGCGTCCTATTGATCCTGAAGACATTGATAAGGCGCATGAATTCGCCCTGTCACATCCAAACTCAAAACTGGTGCAGATTTCCTACAATTCACTTGGTGAAGAATACCTGTTTATGATTCGTGGCTGGAATCATGAGCGCACCCCCCGTCCGCCAAGCCCATTTTTTATTCCCGGTCTGCCGATTGCACCGGTCTGGCACGAATTTATTATTCTCAGTTTTATTATTATTGTTGGTTTACTCACCGCCTATATTCTGGCCAACAACATTACTCAGCCTATTCGTGTTCTGTGGCGAGGTATGGATCGCTTGGCACATGGAAATTTGCAGACTCGCGTATCCCACCAACTATCAGAACGACGTGATGAATTGTATTCTCTGGCTGTGCAGTTCGACAATATGGCAGATAAATTGCAGAAACTGGTTGAAAAAGAACGTCACTTATTGCATCACGTTTCTCATGAAATGCGTTCACCACTGGCGCGCATGCAGGCCATTATTGGGTTGATTCATGTCCAACCGCAAAAGCAGGAACAGCACCTACAACGTCTGGAAAGCGAACTGGGGCGCATGGATTTACTGGTAGGGGAATTGCTTACCCTGTCGCGGCTGGAAACTTCTGATTTGCCAATTACGCTTGAACCGCTGGCATTGGTGCCGGTAATTAAGCAGATTGTTGAAGACAATCAGGCAGTGGCTATGCAGCACCACCAAACTTTATCATGGCAATGTGACATTCCTGAAACTGCGATGGTAAAGGCTAACGAAAGCTATTTGTATCGCGCTTTTGACAATGTAGTACGAAATGCGATTAATTATAGTCCTGATGGCAGTGAAATCAGAATTCATCTGCATGACGGCGGTAAGCAGCAATGGCAGGTCGATATTAGTGATAATGGCCCCGGTGTGGCAG
The DNA here is from genome assembly GCF_002777825.1 of Snodgrassella alvi. GTDB lineage: Bacteria > Pseudomonadota > Gammaproteobacteria > Burkholderiales > Neisseriaceae > Snodgrassella > Snodgrassella alvi_C. The sequence continues at coordinate 124,617 of NZ_MEIR01000085.1, forward strand.
AAAATCAGTTGCCGCATATTTTTACGGCCTTTTATCGGGCAGACAGCAGTGCCAATAAACCAGGTACTGGTTTAGGTCTGGCTTTAACCAAACATATTGTTGATCGTCACCATGGTAAGATTTATGCGGATAATCAAAAGCCCAAAGGCTTAAGTATGCATTTTTTGTTGCCTAAATTTACGCCGGGCAGAAACAGGAATCGGCAGAAGGATAAAAATTAAGCCCTACTCAGTTGCCGGATAAAGTTATTGTCTTTATCCGGTTTTTTCACATTCTGGCTACAGGCTAATGTGTCCCGCCATTTGCGCAATACTATCTACCTCAAAATCAACCGTGATTTAAATATGTAGTCTGGTAACCAGTCAGGCCAATGATAATAAATTTCTGCTATAACTGGAAATTAATCGGCGGTTTTCTGTTCATTTGTTTCTATTACTGGCAGGGCAGCATGTTGGGCAAACCAGTTAGCTACAATCTGATTGACTTCGTCTATACCGTGTTTTTTCAGGCTGGAGAATAGCTGTACTGTTACTTGCTGGCGTGCAAAATATGGCTGAAGTGATTTTTTGACATTGGCCAGCGTTTTAATTTGCTCGTTTTTGGATAATTTGTCCGCTTTAGATAGCAAAATGTGAACGGGTCGATTGGTTACCGCGAAGAAATCCAGCATCTGCCTGTCCAACTCTTTTAGCGGATGGCGTGCATCCATAATCAGAATCAACCCGATTAGCTGCGTTCTTGTTTGCAGATAATCGCCCAGTAAAGTTACCCAGTGTCGGCGTATTGCTTCCGGTACCTGTGCATAACCATAACCGGGTAAATCTACCATAAAGCCGCCATTGGTCAGTTCGAAAAAATTAATATGTTGTGTACGACCGGGCGTTTTGGATACATAGGCCAGACGGGTGTGGCTGGTCAGGGTATTAATGGCACTTGATTTACCTGCATTACTGCGGCCTACAAAAGCGATTTCTGCGGTTGTTGCCGGCAGGTCTTTCAGGTGATTAACGGTAGTATAAAAGCAGGCGTGACGGAACAGATTCATGAGTAACAAAAAAAGATAACAAGGTAGTAGCATACCATGTTTTTGCGCACAATTCGGGTTCAGCAACGCATGTTAACGTAGGTTTTAACGCACGACACTTGATTTTTTGCTTCATACTGCTAAACTTGATGGAAGTTTATTTCAAGGAAATGTTCAGATGAAAGACGAGGTCTCGGGCAGTTATATTGTGCATGTAGACGTGTTTTTCTCTGATTTCAGGCAGCTTTGCTCGCGTAGCAAGCTGCCTGTTTCTGTTTAACGCATAGGAAAAGAAAATGGATTTTAGCTGGTTGGGAGAACCGGCCACATGGGCAGGGCTGATTACTCTGGTGATTCTGGAAATCGTTCTGGGTATAGACAATCTCGTATTTGTGGCCATTCTGGCTAATAAGGCCAGTCCGAAACAGCGCGATCATGCCCGTATAGCCGGCCTAACTCTGGCAGTGCTGATTCGCATTGTCATGCTGGCACTGATGTCTTTTATTATTACTCTAACCAAGCCGTTTGTGCATATTAATGGTTTTGCCATTTCAGTTAAAGACCTGATTATGTTTGGTGGTGGGCTGTTCTTGCTCTATAAGGCCACCACTGAATTACATGAGCGTCTTGAAGGCCATACTGCCATGGCCTCTATTACCAATGTAACTGTATATGCCAGTTTCTGGAGTGTAGTATTGCAGATTGTGGTGCTGGATGCGGTATTTTCACTTGATTCAGTGATTACTGCAGTGGCCATGGTGCAACATATTACAGTAGCAATGCTGGCAGTGATTATAGCAATGGCAGTGATGATTTGGGCTAGCGGGACGCTAACCGAGTTTGTGAGCCGACATCCTACGGTAGTGATGCTGTGTCTGGGTTTTTTGCTGATGATTGGGTTCAGCCTGATTGCCGAAGGATTGCACTTTGCCATACCTAAGGGTTATCTATATGCTGCGATTGCCTTTTCAATTCTGATTGAAATTTTTAACCAGATTTCTACACGCAATAGCCGTCGCAACGACATGATTGGCCGTTCATGGCGGTATCGTACCGCAGACAGTGTACTGGGCATGATGGGATTACGTGAAAAGGAACTGGCTAAGAATGGTACGCAAGCTGAAGATGATGAGCATTTTGAGGAGAATGAAAAATCCATGATACGTAGCGTGTTGACGCTGGCAGAACGGCCGATAATGGGCGTAATGACACCGCGCAGCGACATTGAACGGCTGGATTTATCGCAACCACGTCAACAGCAGCACCAGCAGTTGCAAAATACGCCCTTTTCCCGACTGGTGGTAGTAGGCAAGGCGGGTATTGATGAGCCTTTGGGATTTGTTAACAAAAAAGACCTGTTAAACCAACTTTTAAAGGGCGAGTCGTTAAATATTCAGGCTGCTTTACGGCAGCCGCTGGTTTTACCGGATAGCAGTACCGTGCTTGATGCCATGGAATTGTTCCGTTCATGCAGTGCGGATATTGCCTTGGTTGTGGATGAATTTGGTGCCGTACTCGGACTGGTAAGCATGAAAGATTTGATGGAAACCATTGCCGGCGATTTCCCAGAAGAGTATGAGCGCGCAGATGCCCCCAGTATCCAGCAAAATGCTGACAACAGTGTTACCGTAGATGGCAGCCTGGAATATGCCATTCTGGCTCAGCATCTGTCTTTGCCTACATTGCAGGAAGATGCTGAATATCATACTGTAGCCGGATTAATCATGGAGGAAATGCAGGATATTCCCGATGTGGGCGATACCATTGATTATGCCGGTTACCGCTTTGAGGTATTGAGCAAGGACGGCCATCGTCTGGAACGCGTGCGCATCAGCAAAATTGAGCTGCCAGAAGCTGAATAATTTCGTACCATTAGGCAGTCATAAAAAAAGCCTGCGATTAATCGCAGGCTTTGTACATCTAACGGCTTGATTATTTAATCTGGCTACCAATAACGCCACCCAGTGCAGCGCCACCTAAAGTAGCACCAGTATCCTTACCAAGCAGATTACCAGCCACACCGCCCACTACCACACCTGCGGCAGTGTTGCGCTGAGCCGGCGTCATATCTGCACAAGCTGAGAGGGATGCAGCTATTGTGGCAACTAATACCAATGTTTTCATACTTGATTTCATGTCAATGTCTCTTTCAAATGTAATAGATTATTTATGTAGCAAATCATATTTGTATTGCTAGTAAACGGTTTAATAGCAAACAAAATAGTCTTTTCATATTAATTATATACCTGTAGCGAACCAGTTTAGCAGAAAAACTGCATTCAGAAACGCAAAGGCATTTATATGAGTATAATTAAGATACCTATCGATTATTCAGTTTCAGTTACAATATCCGTCAATATCTCGGGTGTCTGGTGTGAAGGTTGCTTTTTTTCCTTGTATTTAATTACTGCCCGATCTAGCTTATCCATCAAACAGTCAATCGCAGCGTACATATCATTATCAACACAGTCAATATGAATGTCTTTGCCAGATAGATGTAAATTAATTTCCGCTTTTTTCTGAACTTTTAAAACTGAAAAAGTAACAGTTGCACTGATTACCTGATCTACATGCCGAATAATGCGTTCCAGCTTACTCAAGGTATAGTCCTTTAAGGCTGCGGTAACATCAAGATTCTGTCCGACAAATTTCAGATTCATATCCTAACTCCTTTTTAAAGGTTTTCGCGAAAACAGGATCAATTTTGTATAAGCTAACTGAAAATTAATGATTGTTATATTGTACTTTACGTTGGTGCGCTGGTGGAATTTTCAAGGCTTCACGATATTTTGCTACCGTGCGCCGTGCCAGATTGATGCCCTGCTTGGCCAGCTGGCTAACCAGATACGCATCAGAGTGGGGGTGTTGCGGGTCTTCTTCATTAATCATACTTTGCAGTAGCGATTTAATTGCCGTCTGGCTATTGCCCGTACCATCATCTGTAGCTGCAACAGACTGGCTAAAAAAGTAGCGCAGAGGAAAAACACCTTGTGAACAAGTCAGGTATTTCTGATTAATGGCGCGTGAAATAGTGCTTTCAGCCAGTTCCAGTGCCTGAGCTGTTTCCTTGATTGTTAAAGGTGCCAATGCCAACGAACCAAAACTGAAAAAATCCTGTTGTTTCTGCAAGATCCATTCACCTAGACGTTGCAAAGTTGTTTTACGCATCTGTAAGCTGTGAAGACAGGTTTGCGCTTCCTGCCATTTGCTTTTGCACATTGCATCCATTTCCGTGTTCTCCTGCTGTAACCACTCTTCTACACCACTTTCTATTCTCAATTGTGGAAAAGCATCGCGCAGAATACGGATTTGCCAGCAGCCGCTGTTATCGGCATATACTTCCAGATCAGGACGGATAGCCAGAATGCCGTTGCGATCTGGTAAGCCATAACAAGGAAAAGGATTCAGAGTGCCAATCAGTTTACAGGCAGCCTCAAGAGTGGTAGCTGAAAATTGTGGCAGTTTCCGGCACAATTGCTTGAACTGGTGGGTGCTGAGCCACTGACCAAAATGTTCACTAATTAGTAAGCGTGCACAGCTATGAATTTCATCACTAATTGTAGCTGATGCAGGTAACAGATTATCCAGTTGCAGTAACAGTGATTCCTGTAAATTACGTGCACCAACGCCCGTTGGTTCAAACTGTTGCAGAATAGTCAAAGCTTGAGCCAGCTCGGTTTCATCCAGTCGCCACTCCAGCGGCGCATTCTCTACCAGATCGGTTAAACTGCCGTCCAGATATCCCTGTTCATTTAAATTATCAATCAGAAAATAAACCAGAGCCTCTGTAGCATCATCCAAATCGTATTCACATACCTGCCGGCGTAGTAAGGCATACATATCAGGGTCATCGGCCAGCGTGTCCCAGACATCGCTTTCGCCTTGAATCATCCCATGCTGTGGTGGCTGCACATACTGGGAGAAAGCCGTAGTATCCTCAGCTGTATTTTCAACTTCTTCGAGAAAAGGATTATCGGCCAGCCAGCCAGAAACCAGTTCCTGTAATTCCAGTGTGGATAGCTGCAATACCTGTAACGATTGTTGCAGCTTAGCACTAAGGCGTGTTGAAAGATTGAGTTTGAGATGAGTAGCAGGCTTTTGCATACGCACTTAATATTCGAAATGCTCACCCAGATAAACAGCGCGTACCTGTTCATTATTAACCAGTTCTTCCGGTACACCGGAAGCCAGTACACTACCCTGATTAATAATATAGGCACGGTCACAAATACGCAGAGTTTCACGTACATTATGATCTGTAATCAGCGTGCCGATACCGCGTTGTTTAAGGAATGAAATCAGATTTTGAATGTCAATCAGCGCAATCGGATCCACACCGGCAAAAGGTTCATCCAGCAGAATAAAGCGTGGATTCATCGCCAGCACCCGTGCAATCTCGGCACGGCGGCGTTCACCACCAGACAAAGACCGCGCAGTATTATTGCGTAAATGTTCGATATGCAGGTCAGCCAGCAGCAATTCCAGCTGTTCAGCACGTTTTTCCGGCGGATAGCTGATTTCCAGAATAGCATTGATGTTCTGGGCTACCGTCATTTTACGGAAAATCGACGCTTCCTGTGGCAGATAGCCCAAGCCCAGACGTGCGCGTTCATAAATCGGACGGTGAGTAATGTCCTGATCATCCAGCTTAATACAGCCGCCATCGGCAGCAATCAGCCCCACAATCATATAGAAGCTAGTGGTTTTACCGGCACCATTCGGGCCAAGTAAACCGATTACCTCACCACTATTCACTTCCAGGGCAACATCATTGACTACCTGACGCTGTTTAAAACTTTTTTGCAGACCGCTGACACGTAGCTGGCTTTGCGGCACAGTTGGCGTTATATTCATGAACTTGGCTTATTTCTTTTTCTGTTGCGGTTGGATGATGACATGTACCCGCCCTTTAGGCGCGCTCTTAACCGTATAAACTTCAGTATTAGTGTTATAGATAATCACAGCACCACGTGCCATATCGCCACCACGGTTTACCTGAGCATTACCAGTAATAGTAACAATACCACTCTGGCTTTCATAGTGCACATTATCACCCTGACCAAACACCATGCCGTCTTTTTCCAGTTGCTGGCCAAACGTAGCTGGTTTGCCATCAGCAATAATGGTCTGGTTGCCGGCATTATCCTTATGCGCAGTCACACGGGCAGCATTCATATACATAGTACCCTGCCGCATTTTAACATTACCAGTAAACACCGTTGTCTGATTCTGTTTGTCCAGTGAACCCTGATCTGCCTCAATCTGAATCGGTTGCTGCCGGTCACTGTTCAGTGCCCATGCATGTACGCTGCCAGCAAGCAGCAACATAGCTGCTAAAACTTTACCATTAGTGCGAATGCGGATCATAAATAATAGCCTTTACACGCGCGGGTAAATTCAGAAAACCGCGCTGTTTGTCATATTCAAAACCTTGCGATGTACCACGTGACATACCATACTGGTATGTGACCGGTGCATCCGTTTTAATCACCTGAGTTTGTGTATCTACATGTAAAACACTGGTTTGCAGCTGGCCTTCCGGCTCATCGCCTACCGACTTCTTGTGCCACATTACCTGCCCAAGCAAATCAACCTTACGGCTGTCAGTATAATACTGGCCAGTAGTGGCCTTAACACGATACAGTTCTGCGCCGTTTTTATACAGACTCATATCAGGATTATCGATATAGATAACTGTCTGCTGTGGAAACTGCCGTGCAGCAGTTGCATGGATAGTTTCACTCATCTGCCCGTGCTCATCAAAGCGTTCACCGTTAATCATACTAATCTCATATTTCGGTTCTTTCGGATTCAGCGGAACTTCCACCATTTTCACTTCAGTAATGCGGTCGAGCCAGAAGCTGATACCACCAAGCGCTACCGCCAGAATCAGCGGGAACGCCCAGTTACTGCGACTGCGTAACACACTCATGCCAGATACTCCGCCATCTCAGCAGCCAGAAAACCTTGTGCATCCAGTAGCAAATCACATACCTCACGTACCGCACCGGCACCGCCCGATGCACGGGTAATATAATCAGCATGCTGTAATACCAGCGCATGCGCATTGGGTACGGCTACTGCCAGTCCACAATGCTTCATCACCGGCAAATCCACCACATCATCACCGATATAAGCACATTGCTGTTCACCCAGCTCCAGTTGCTGGAGCAGTTGCTGATAACAACTGCGCTTATCCGTAATACCTTTAAAGTAATGCTGAATACCGAGCTGCTGAACACGAATCCCAACAGAGGGCGCATCACGTCCAGTAATAATTGCCGTCTGGATACCGTGCCGGTGCAACATTTTCAGCCCATGCCCGTCCAGCGTATGGAATGCCTTGATTTCCTCGCCATTATCACGGATAAAGATACGGCCATCAGTCAGCACCCCGTCTACATCCATAATAAACAGCCTGATTTGCTGTGCAGCCTGCAATAGCGCAGTAGCAGACATCATTGCATTCATCAACATACCTTTAAAATAGCTTACCAATCCGTCTAAACAATGCGCGCCTGTAATAAATCATGCATATTCAGCGCACCCACCGGACGGTTATCCTCATCAACAACCACCAGACCATTTATCTTATTGGCCTGCATGGTTTTCAAAGCTTCCGTAGCCAGCCGCTCCTGAGTAATGGTTTTAGGCGCATGCCCCATCACATCAGCCATCACCCAGTCTTTCAACTGCTGGTTACTCTGAAACAGGCGGCGTAAATCGCCATCTGTAAACAAACCAGTTAAATGCCCGTTGCAGTCTACCACTATCAGCATGCCCAAGCCTTTTTCGCTCATAGTCACAATGGCCTGACGCAATAGCGTATCTTCCTGTATCAGCGGCATATCATTACCACCATGCATCACATCGGCCACCGTTAACAACAAACGCTTACCCAAGCTACCGGCCGGATGGCTCAGTGCAAAATCTTCCGGCGTAAACTGACGTGCCCGCAACAGCGCAACCGTCAGCGCATCGCCCAGTACCAGCACCGCAGTAGTACTGGATGTAGGCGCCAGCCCCAATGGACAGGCCTCTTGTGATACATGGGCGCACAAATGAATATCCGCATGCCTTGCCATGCTGGAACTGGCTTTGCCGGTAATACAGATTAGCTGCACATGTTTGCGCTTGATGGCCGGTATCAGCGCCAGAATTTCCTCACTTTCACCGGAATTGGACAGTGCAATCAACACATCACCATCAACAATCATACCTAGATCGCCATGTCCTGCTTCAGCCGGATGAACAAAATAGGCCGGTGTACCAGTGGAAGCCATAGAAGCAGCAATCTTGCGCCCGATATGGCCACTTTTACCCATACCGGTAATAATCACCCGTCCGTGGCAATCCAGAATAGTGGCCACAGCCGCGGCAAAATGCTCATCCAGACTGGCAGCAACTTCGCGTACAGCCTGCTCTTCAATAGCAAAAACTTCCTTGCCCCAGTCTAAATATTTATCCTGAACGTTCATAGCACCATCAGCAGCAATAATAAGCAAACAAAGACACAACAAATTTAACCTGATTATAACCTGATAACAGTCATTATGTTTGCTTAAGGAACTTGTCAAAATACCCAAGCCTCGTTAGAGTAAACCATAACTCATGAGTAACCGGTTCAATCAATTGATTAACCTAAACAAATCATATCTAACAGATATTTACCACAAGGAAATAATATGGCCGTATTATCACAAGTCAACACACTGGGACAGCAAATCTGGTTGGACAACCTTTCCAGAAACCTGATTCAGTCGGGAGAGCTGGCACAAATGCTGGAGGCAGGCATCAGTGGCGTGACTTCCAATCCGGCCATTTTCCAGAAAGCCTTCGCCGACGACAGCCTGTACCAGAGCGATATCGCCCGTCTCAAACAGCAGGCACTTACCCCGAAACAGCGTTATGAACAGCTAGCCGTAGCTGATGTACAGGCCGCATGTGATATTTGCCTGTTTTTATATGAGCACAGTCAGGGTAAAGCCGGTTTTGTCAGTCTGGAAGTCGCTCCCGATCTGGCCGACAACACACAGGCCACCATTACTGAAGCTATACGTCTATGGAAACTGCTTGACCGCCCCAATGTCATGATAAAAATACCTGCTACCGATAGCGGCATACAGGCTCTAACCACACTCGTGGCACAAGGCATCAACGTAAACCTTACCCTGCTGTTTTCCAAAGCCCAGCTACAAAAATCATGGCAGGCGCATGCAGCCGGTATTCGCCAGCGTCTGGCCAACAACCTGCCCGTTAACCACATACAAGTAGTAGCCAGCTTCTTCTTGTCGCGGATTGACAGCGCACTGGACATCACCCTGCCAGCCTCTTTACAGGGCAAAACCGCCATAGCACTGGCCAAAACCGCCTATGCCGAATGGCAGGAATTTACCCAAAGCCGCGAATTCACCGATCTGGCTGCACAGCAGGCCGCACCGCTGCGCTTGCTCTGGGCTTCCACAGGCACCAAAAATCCAGCTTATTCCGATGTCTGCTACATAGAAAACATCATTGGTGCAAATACCATCAATACCGTACCAGCCAATACCCTCAACGCCTTTATCGACCACGGCAGAGCTGCTGCCACCTTAACTCAGAACGTACAACAGGCCAAAAGCGTACTGATTGAAATTGAGCAGCTGGGTATTAACCTTGAATCACTGGCCAGCCGCCTGCAACAGGAAGGATTGCAACAATTTGTAGATGCCTTCGATGCCTTATTACAACCTTTAGCTTAAATGGTTTAGGTTAAAAAAATAACAGGTGTACATTATATTATGTGTAATGTTTACCTGTTATATATAATTTAAAATATAAAATTTGTATTACATATAACCAATAATTATATTGTAAAAATATAAAATTTATCTGAAATTATAGTTAAAACTTAAATTTATTAAATCTAAATTGTAAAATGAATAAATCAAATATAAACAAAAGATTGTAAAAGTTACCAAAATCACTTTGTATAACAAAAAATCATCATATATTTATACCTAAAAGTTAAACGCTATTCTTACAGACATCACCAGCACTATTAACAGAGCGTAGAAGAATACCACCACAGATAGACCCGCCTGAAACCGTACTGCCAGCACTACAGCCGCAATAAACCGCAAGAAAAAAGCCACAACAGCATACAAACCATCGTAGCCTTTCCTGCGTTAATTAACACCTGTCCGTATTAATCGCGCCTAAACAACACTAATGCAAGCCGACAATATTGCCCGCAGCATCAACATCAATCTGCCGGTAAGCAGGTAAAGTACCCAGTCCCGGCATCGTCATCACATTACCCGCATACACCCGAATAAAACCGGCACCGGCGGATAGCTGCAAGCGCGTGATTTCAATATCAAAATCAGTAGGCACATTTTTCAGATTAGGGTCGGCACTGATAGACAACGGCGTTTTCACCATACACAAAGGCAGATGGTCGAGCTTAAGCTGCTGGATTTCCGCCAGATTCTGTTCAGCCTGTGCCGACAGATTAGCCTGACGCGCGCCATATTTTTTCGCCATCGTCTGAATCTTTTCCGCCAGCGGCATATTATCCGCATAGGGCAGAGTAACCGCATTATCCTGTGCACATGCAGCTACTACATGCTGTGCCAGCGCTTGCGTACCCGCACCGCCCTGAGTAAATGCATCACTGATTTCACAGGCACAGGCACCATGTTGCAGAGCATATTGTTTAACAAAATCCAGTTCTTCCTGATGGTCGTAAGGGAAGCGGTTAATTGCCACAATCACCGGCAAACCATAACTTTTCGCATTCCGGATATGCCAGCCCAGATTGGCACTGCCTTCAGCCAGCAGTTCCACATTGCATTGCGTAACCTCCGCCGGTAACGCCTGCCCGGGCTTAATATTGAAGCGGCCACTGTTGGATTTCAAACTGCGCACCGTAGCCACCAGCACCACACAGGACGGCGCAATACCAGTCTGGCGATACTTAATATTAAAGAACTTCTCCATGCCCATATCCGAACCAAAACCAGCTTCAGTAACTACATAATCAGCCAGCTGCAAACCCACCTTATCCGCCAGCACCGAAGAATTCCCATGAGCAATATTAGCAAACGGGCCGGCATGAATCAGCACCGGCGTTTGTTCCGCCGTCTGCATCAGATTAGGATTAATCGCCTCTTTCAGCAATACCGTCATCGCGCCGGCTACTTCCAGTTGTTCCGCCGTAATCGGATTACCCTGAATATCGTAAGCCAGAATAATCCGCCCGATACGCTGGCGCATATCCTGTAAATCAGTAGCCAGAGCCAGAATCGCCATCAGCTCCGAAGCTGCCGAAATCTCAAACCCATCTTCCCGTTCCACCCCATTAACACCACCGCCCACACCCACCTTAATCCGGCGCAGCGCACGGTCGTTATGGTCGATGACCCGTTTCCACACAATCCGGTTTTTATCAATATTCAGCCGTGGCAACTGCGTTTGCGCCGTAAACTCCTCACCCAGATGCTCCTCATGGTATAAGCGTGCATCCAGTGCCGCAGAGGCGAGATCATGCGCCGCCGTAATCGCATGAATATCACCGGTTAAATGCAGATTAAGCTTCTCCATCGGCAACACCTGAGCCTTACCGCCACCCGCAGCACCACCTTTCACCCCAAACACCGGCCCCAGACTGGGCTGGCGAATACAGGCAATCGCTTTCTGCCCGATGAAATTCAGCCCCTGACTCAGCCCGATTGTCGTAACCGTTTTACCTTCACCCAGCGGCGTAGGCGTAATGGCTGAGACCAGCACCAGCTTGCCCTGTTTTGCATCCGGCCGAATCACCTGTAAATCTACCTTAGCTACTTCACGGCCGTAAGACATAAGGTATTGTTCAGGGATGCCGCAGTTGCGGGCGATTTCTGTAATGGGCAGTAGTGTGGTGCTGGCTGTCATATAGAATTTCCTTATAATGGGATCTAAAGTTTTATTGTTAAAACAGCATAATTGTAGTTGTGTTTATATAAACCTAAAAGGGTAAATTAATTATTGCAGATGCTAAAATAAATTAATCTCTTCATCAATCATGTAATTAAAAATGCTAAATTTAGATTTTTGAAAAATAAGTAATTTTGAAATGTTGTTTTTGTAATACAGTTACACTATTTGCTGATATATAATATAAATTTATGATTTATATGAAGATATATAATAGGTTTTGCTATTCGATAATAAATTAAATTACTCTTTACATTTTAAAACTAATATCTATATTATTTTATCTTAAAATAATAAAATTAAAGGCGCATGATTAATATTTGTTTTTTAAAAAAATTTAAGTTTTTATTGATATCTAAAGAAATGTCAATAAAGAATCTATTAAAATGTATTTTAGCGATATTAGGTTATGGATACAGTCAAAATAGAATTAAACAAAAGTTCAGCAGGAGCGCAAGGATTAGGATTTGATTATCAATTTTATTATTTTATTTATCTTGCTTTACAATTAAAAGAGGGAGAAAAAATTGGTTATGAGTCCATAGAAGACGTTCATTTAGAAACCAATGAAAATACTAAAATATTAATTCAATTAAAGCATTCAATACAGACTGATAAGACAGGTGGTATTGTTACGATGAGTAATCGTGATCCAATATTGTGGGAAACACTTAGCAGATGGGTTGGCTACATTAAAAAGCTTGATGATTTTTTGACTATCCATTCATTCCGGTTTATTACGAATAAAACAGAAAATAATAATGAATTTATTAAAATACATAAACAATTTATTTTTGATAAAAATTTATCACTCTTTAAAAAACAATTAGTTGAGTTATTGAATAAAACTAGAGGTAATGAAAGTAGAAAGCATATAGATATAGTTTTGAACTTAGATGAAAAAAATTTATCTGAATTTCTACTGAAACTCGATATTCAACTTGATGTGGGAGATATAGAACAGAAAATTAAAAATTTTATTAACAACAATTGGCCAGTTCCCGAAAAAGATTTAGACAAAATTTATTCTCAGTTATTCACAAAGTTAAGTCATAGTAAATATGATGGGATTAGGAAATGTCAGAATTTTGTGATGACGTTTGATGAAATTAAACTTTTAAAAGTTAATGTATGTAAGGATGTATATGGAAATGTTTCATTACCTATCAGAAACTTTATAAATGAGTTGCCAGAAAATCTTGAGGAGCAAATGTTCATTAGACAATTAAATGAAATTGGTGAGTTGGGATATGGAGAAAAAAAATCCAGACGAATAACAAAATATACTACTTTTATGCTAAATGCGATGAATAATATTGCGTGGTGGCTTAAGGATAATTATGTAACCACTGAACAAATAGAAAAATTTGAAAGCACATGCGTTGAAAGATGGGAAAGAATATTTGATGATCAATATAGAGAAATAGAAAGAGCAATATATAATAATGAGGCTAATATTGATGAACTTGAAAAAAATATATGTAATCAGGCAATTGGTGTTGTAAGAGGTATAAGAGAATTAGATTTAAAGATAGATGGTTTTCAAAATACGATAGGTATTGAGATAAATAATGGTTTTTTTTATTCTCTTTCAAACAGATTGGAGATAGGATGGCATTATGAATGGGAAAAAAAATATAAAACTCAATACTAATCATTATTATATATATAATAATGAGGCATTGGCTGGAGCAGTATTTAAATCAATTTTAAATAGAATTAACCAATTAGACATAGCTAAAGGTTGTTTAGTGCTACCATTTTTATTAGATAAACGAACAGTCAATTGTCTAATAAACAATGATAATAATCAATTGACTCTATCACAACTAATAAAAAATAATCCTAGAGTATTCGTATCATTTAATAAACGGTATTTATCTTTATTGCCAGTTTATATTAATTTTATTACTATATTTCAAGATGCTAATGAAATTGATATCATTGAAAATTATATAATAAATAAAGGATTGTGGAATTTTAAAGATGCAGATTTAGGCCAAAGATTTAATCAAATACAAAAAGCAATTCCAAAATTTTTAGATTTAATACAAACTCGTCAAACAACTTTTTTATATAAAATTCTGAAGATTGAACTATGAAGTTTATTATACATGAAATAAAGATTTGGTTTAATGATGAAACCATAAGCCCTAAAAGTTTAAATTTTTTGCCAAATAAAATTAATGTTATAACAGGATTAGCAAATACTGGGAAAACTACTATTTGGTCTATCATAGATTATTGTTTATTGTCTGAAAATTTTAATATTGCAACTTCAATAAGTAAAGTGGCATCATGGTTTGGCTTACGCTTTAGTATTAATGGGCGCGAAATATCTATTGTACGTCAATCTTCTAGTGACAAAAGAATTTCATCAAATATTTATTTTGCTTATGGTGGCTTCCCTTTAATACCTGAGAATAATATAAATAGTATTAATGAATTAAAGGAGGAATTAAATAAGGAATTTGGTTTTGATAATAGTATTAAATCCTTTTTTGTTACCAACTCTTTAAATAAATCCTTAAAAAAAGAATATCAATTTGACTATAGAGATTTTTTGATTTTTTGTGCTTTAACAGACACTATAATTGGTATACCTAATATTTATTTAGATAATATTTTTTATTCAAACCTTGGAAATATTGACAAGCTAACTAGAATTTTTGATTTAGCTATGGGAATACATGATTTAAAAACCATTGAAGCGTATAACCAGCTATATAAAATTGAGAAAGAACTATCTGATTTAAAAAAAGATAAAAACCTATATACTAAAAATGAATTAAAATTAACTACAGAAATCAAAGAATTATTTGAAAAGTGTAAATTCTATAACTTTTTGAGCTACGATATAAACTTCATAAGTACTAGTGATTCGATAGCTCTAATAGAAAGGATCGTACAAGATAAAAAAGATTCGGCTATCAGTTCTGAAAAGTTTAAACAATTAGATAAACTAAGGTTTAAAAAGAGACAAATACAACTTGAGTTAAATGAAATTAGAAATTTCAATCAGGAATACACAAAGTATAAGAATAATATTAATAAGGTAGCTGATAGTTTGAAACCAATTGATTATTTAAGTCAAAATTTAAATTCTCAACTTATTGATTCATACCAATCAAAATTATTTTTAGCCAATTTATCTGATTCATTAAAAGACATAAAACAAAGTTTAGCTAAAAAGATAAATCCTCCGATTGATGTTCAAGGCGAAGAAAAAAAATTAATACAAGAATTAAAAAATGTAGAAATTGAAATTAACTCATTGCAACAATCAATTAATAATTTACCTTATATGGCTGAGGAATATATACGAATTGGTGAGATAAGTAATGCATTAAATAATATATTATTATCATTTAATGCCAAAATTAATATTAATAAGCTAAACGAGAAATATAAAATATTAGAAGAAAAAAAAGAAGCTTTATTACAATTATGTGACGGATGTGACGGAATCAAAAATGCTAGATTTAAAAATATTAATCTATTAAATGGTTGCATTCAATATTATTTTGAAAAATTTGATAATATATCTGATTTTAAGAACTGTAAAGTAGAATTTAACTTAGAAACAATGTCTTTGAATCTCTTTTCTTTATCAGATGTATCATCGTCGAATCCAATACTTACTGGGAGTCAATCAAATTTTATGATTCTACACTTATGTTTCTTTTTAGGACTACATAGGTATTTGTTGAATACAAAAAGTGTTTTTGTTCCGCAAATCTTATTTATAGATCAACCTAGCAAACCATATTTTGAAAGAAAAGATGATAAGGCTAAATTACTTGATGTATTCTTTTTATTAAATGAATTTTTTAATACCTTAAATAAAGACAAAGATGAGAATTTTCAATTAATTTTATTGGAGCATGCAGAGTCGCATAATTGGGAAAATCATAAAATGGAGAATTTTCATCTTGTAGATGAATTTATTGGTGATAATGCTCTCGTTCCAAAAAATTTACTAAAAGAATAGTTTATTATGAATAAAATAGAATTAGGATTTATAAGTCATTTAATTATGCATGGTATTGGTAATAAAAGTAATGGTGATGGTGTAAGGTTATATGATGAATTGACCAATTATGAAAATGTAAAAGAAACACTTAATAATTTGATAACTTCTAATTTTAAATTTGACGATTTATATAAGTTTTATTTTTCACATTCTTTAGAGCTTAATCCGATTTATACTTATGTTAGCAATATGTTTGCTAACAAAAAAATTGATAACTTTATTGATCAATCAAAAAATATTGGATGCTATCTGTATGATAAAAGTAACCACCCGCAAATCAAGGCTGGGGAATTAGGGGTATTTTATCTTGCTGATTGTACAGTTGATGATGAAAAAGTGGATTGTATTGGTATCTTTAAATCAGAAAATAAGCAAAGAATTCTGAAAATTGAAGATAAACAAACCGGCTATGATTTGGCCGATATTGAAGGCTTAAGTATTCAGAAGCTGGATAAAGGTTGTTTGATTTTCAATCAGCATAGGGAGCAAGGCTATCTGGTTGCTGTTGTGGATAATACAAACAGACGTGCGGAAGCTAAGTACTGGACAGATGATTTTCTGAGTATTACACCAATTAATAATGAATATCATCAGACAACACATATTATGGAAACGGCTAAGCAATTTATAGCTCAAACCATGGATGCTGATGATGAAGCCAGTAAGTCGGAAAAAATAGGTTTACTTAATCGTTCTGTGGATTATTTTAAAAATAATGAACAGTTTGATTTACAGGAATTTGAGCAGCAGGTATTTGCCAAAGATGACTTAATCAGAAAATATCAAGATTTTAGTCAGAATTATGCACAGGAAAATCAATTAGAACCGATTAACAACTTTGATATTTCTCCCAAAGCAGTAAAAAAACAAGAGAGGTATTTTAAGAGTGTAGTGAAGCTGGATAAAAATTTTCATATCTATATTCATGGTGGCAAAGATATGATTGAAAAGGGTAGAGATGGTGATGGGCGTAAGTTTTATAAGATTTATTATCAGGAAGAAAACTGATTATTCAGCGTTTAGTAACCAAGTCTGGTGAGATGGTCCCGCCGACAGGAATCGAACCTGTATCACACGCTTAGGAGGCATGTGTTCTATCCGTTGAACTACGGCGAGACTTTGAAAACAGGGCTATGGCTGATTTCAGCCATAGCTCTCTATTTTAAGAGATTCGGGCTAAAGATGCCAATGCTAAATCACGCATTGCTTGTGTGGCTTCATTATCTGGTAAATCATTCAGGCAGTTAACAGCCGCGTCTACCGCTTTTTTGGCCTGCGCAGTGCAGTAGGCCAGTGCATCTGAGTGGATAACGTGGTCGTGGATCTTATCGAAGTAGCTGCGGTCGGCATGTTCCAACGCATGGCGCACGTCGGCTGCGGCAGCAGGGCTGCCCTGATTGAGCAGGTAGATCAGTGGCAGAGTGGGTTTGCCTTCGGCCAGATCATCGCCAACATTTTTACCAATGGTGTCTACATCGCCGGCATAGTCCAGTACATCATCGATAATCTGGAATGCTGTGCCCAGATAGGTACCGTAGTTTTTCAATGCCAGCTCCTGCTTTTCGGTAGCCTTGGCCAGTATGGCTCCCACCTGTGCCGCGGCCTGAAACAGTTTGGCGGTTTTGTATTCGATTACTTGTATATACTGTTCTTCGGTTATATCGATGTTGCCAATGTTCATCAGCTGCATTACTTCACCCTCAGCGATGATATTGGTGGCTTCAGCCATTACTTCCAGAATACGTAAGCTGCCGGAACCTACCATCAACTGAAAGGCGCGGGTATAGAGAAAGTCACCTACCAGTACGGCTGCGGCATTGCCAAACAGGTTATTGGCAGTTTCACGGCCGCGGCGCAGGTCGCTTTCATCTACTACATCGTCATGCAGCAGGGTAGAGGTATGGATAAATTCCACCATGGCTGCCAGTGAAAACAGTGGATCCTCATTGTAACCTAGTGCCTTGCCGGCAAGAATGGTGATTATCGGACGCAGGCGCTTGCCACCAGCACTGATAATATACTGGCCAATTTGTGAAATTAGGACAACTTCAGATTCGACAGCTCGGTTGATTACTGCATCAACTCGGCTTAGGTCTTCAGGCAGGTGTTTTTGGAAATAAGGCAGGTTTTCAAGCATGTGTTTAGCGTTTCTGCAATCGGTACAGGTGATGTATTTTAATCAATGTGTGCTCGTAACTGCTGAGCGCATTTGCGTATTATTATACTTGAAATCAATTTAGAAAAGAGAAAAGTTAGATTGGGTTAATGCAGATATGTTGTGGAATCTGTGACAGCAATAACGGTGCTGGGGACTGAATTCGCAGTAGGCTTTTATGGTTATAGTGGCATGCTAGTCAGTTGCTTGATTAAGTTACATTTTATCTGTGTGAGTATATTATTTGCTTTGGTAAGATGTGCGGATACAAGGCAGATGGTTGTTGAGTAGTTAATTTTGCCAGGCACAGAGAGTGAATATATTTTTGCTAATAGGCAAAAGCGTTTGAATAGTGCATTTGGGATTAATGCAAATCTATGGTTATAAATAACAATTTTTCCAGTATTGCACCGGGTCGGGTATAGTGCTGCTTACTGTGATTTCGGCAATGGTTTCTATATTGCTGTGAGTGTATGTGGTAACGAAATGAATCAAGATTATATATGGTGTGATTATCTTTCTGCTTGCAATTAATGGAAACTTTTGCCCGCCGGTACATATTAAAGATTGATGTATTGGCAGATGGGGTAGGTAGGGTAAAAATATTGCTATGCGCTTGTAGCAGGCTTATAGGTCTGTGCGGATATGTTTATTACCAGAATGGCTGTATATGTTTGTAGTTGTGGTGTTGAGATATGAGTAATAAGCTGTCTTGGATAGTTTATATGTGTATCTATATAAATAGCTTTTGGTAATAAAAATGTGTTGCTGTAAATAATTGGTACCAGATAATCAGGCGAGAGTTTGCGAATAGAGTACAGCAAGTCTGAAATGCTGCGGGTAATAAAAAACTCCTTACGAATAAGGAGTTTGAGATGAGTATTTGATTGTTGCTTAATTTTTTGGCATGGTGTGTATACAGCTACCAAGGCCAAGATGTGTTTGTTTCTCGGTTTTGGTGGTGCCATCAATGCTAACGGTACTACGCTGCCAAGTACAAATGTACAGAATATGCAAAATGGGTTTTGATTCAATTAATAACCAGGGAGTAGTGATCTCACCTGGTTTTGCAGTAGTTGAATTAACATCACCAATAGGGTGAACTATGCTTCCACTAAGATTACCGGCAAAGCTGCTGGCAGGAAGGGCTAAAAGCAAAGATGTAAAAAGTACGGCTAATGTTTTCATTTTATTTCCTAAATTTATTGATTAAGGAAAATTTATGCTAGCATGAATAAAGAAAATTTTTTTCAATAGGTTGTGTAAAGGACAAAAGTTCTGGACATAAGATTTGACTCAAATGGATATTAATTATTATTTAATTGGCTTTTTTTATGCTTTTGGTTTTAATATTTATGTCATTTGATCATTATGAAAGTGGATTAGAAATTTATTTTAGTCTTGTATTTAGTTGGTTTTCAGCTTGCCTGCTATCGGCATTATTTTACATTTGCTAGTGAATGTTAGTTAAAGCACTAAGCTATAGTTAGTATTAGTTTATAGATAAATGCTGAATAGATTTGGAGTGTGTAATTCTTTGTTTTGAGAGATTTATTTACTATTTTGTTGCTTGAATATGCTGTAATTAATAATGGAGTAGGTTTTTATTGATTTTTTCTGGCATTAAATGGCTTTTTGCAGATTGTTGTGTTCGGAAAGAAATTTTTTGTTGTTTTTGTGTGTATTTGTTGTGTTTTTAGGTGAATTAAATTTTTCATATTTATATTAATTGTTGATTAATATAACGATTTATCTGTGATATAGGGTTGGTTTTTCGGTATTCGATGAATCAGGCAAAAAGGAGTTATGGTCATGATTATTGCCTGAAACAGAGCTGGGGGTTTAGCTATTGTTGCAAACGGAAAAGCTGTATCCAGATGATGTAGTCTGTGGTGTTGATTGTTATTGATGGGTACATACTGCAAGTATATATAAGTATTATTCTAAATTCTATGAATTCAGTAAGATATTTTATCTACTGTTTTGACAGTCAATTCGGTGATTGTTATAATCGCCAATTCCGTTTTTGTGCGGAAATTTAATTTTTGTTTTTTAATTGAATTCCTATTGGAGTTGAGTATGTACGCGGTCGTAAAAACCGGCGGTAAACAGTATAAAGTTGCCGTTGGCGAAAAATTAAAAGTAGAACAGATACCAGCAGAACTCGACAGCCAGATCGAACTGAATGAAGTTTTGATGATTGCTGACGGTGAAGCGGTGAAAGTGGGTACGCCTTTTGTTGAAGGCGCGAAAGTAACCGCTAAAGTGGTTGCACATGGCCGTCACGATAAAGTACGTATTTTCAAAATGCGTCGTCGTAAACACTACCAGAAACGTCAGGGTCACCGCCAGAATTTTACCCAGATTGAAATCGTGGCGATTGCCTAATTGAGTGAAGGAATAACAGAATGGCACACAAAAAAGCAGGCGGTAGCTCCCGCAACGGTCGTGATTCAGAAGCCAAACGTTTGGGCGTTAAGGCCTTTGGTAATGAACTGATTCCGGCTGGTTCAATTATTGTTCGTCAACGCGGTACCCGTTTTCACGCTGGTGAAAATGTAGGTATGGGTAAAGACCACACTCTATTTGCTAAAGTGGATGGTTATGTGGAATTTGCCGTAAAAGGCGCGTTGAACCGCAAAACAGTAAGTGTGCGTCCGTATACTGGCGCAGACGAGTAAGTTTTTACTGATGCTAAGCCCTGCCTGTCTGGCAGGGCTTTTTTGTTGTAAAGTCGGTTGTGGTGAATAGCCAGCACTATTGTGCTGTAGTTTAGCTATAATCGCGCTATGACGCTTTCACATGGGCAGTACGCTTTTTGTCTGTCCGGGCTAAATATTGCAGACTGAGAATGATATGAAGTTTATTGATGAAGCAAAAATCGAGGTAGTTGCCGGCCGCGGCGGCAATGGTGCGGCCAGCTTCCGCCGCGAAAAATTTGTGCCTAAGGGCGGCCCGGATGGCGGTGATGGTGGCAGAGGTGGCAGTGTCTGGGCGGTAGCGGATGAAAACATCAATACTTTGGTGGAATATCGTTTTGTTAAACGCTATCAGGCCAAAAATGGTGAAAAAGGCCACGGTTCTGACCGTTATGGACGTGGTGCTGATGATATTGAGCTGAGGATGCCGGTGGGCACGCTGATTCGTGATGTTGATACGGAGCAGGTAGTAGCTGATTTAACGCATCATGGTCAGCGGGTATGCTTGGCTAAAGGTGGTAAGGGTGGTTTGGGTAATATTCACTTCAAATCATCGGTTAATCGTGCACCGAAGCAAGCTACTCCGGGTGAGGAGGGTGAGGCACGCTGTTTGCTGCTGGAATTGAAGGTGCTGGCTGATGTGGGCTTGCTGGGTATGCCGAATGCCGGTAAATCTACGCTGATTAGTGCGGTTTCAGCAGCACGACCCAAGGTGGCTGATTATCCGTTTACTACTTTGCATCCCAATCTGGGAGTAGTACGTAGTGATGATAATCACAGTTTTGTGATGGCTGATATTCCCGGACTGATTGAAGGTGCGGCCGAAGGTGCTGGTTTGGGGCACCGTTTTCTGAAACATTTGTCGCGTACGGGGCTGCTGCTGCATGTGGTGGATTTAGCACCTTTTGATGAAGGTGTGAATCCGGCGGCTGAGGCTCTGGCGATTATTGAGGAGTTGCGCCGCTTTGATGAGGCGTT
Organism: Snodgrassella alvi; assembly: GCF_002777825.1. Classification (GTDB taxonomy): domain Bacteria; phylum Pseudomonadota; class Gammaproteobacteria; order Burkholderiales; family Neisseriaceae; genus Snodgrassella; species Snodgrassella alvi_C. Next base: position 146,462 of record NZ_MEIR01000085.1, read on the forward strand.
ACATGATAAACCGCGCTGGCTGGTATTGAATAAAATTGATATGCTGGCTGAGGATGAGCGTGCTGCCCGTGTGGCTCAGTTTCTTGACGATATTGGCTGGGACTATCCACAGCCGGATGATGAGTTTGAGTTTGATCTGACAACGCCACGAGTATTTGAAATCAGCGCACTGGCGCATCAGGGAACGCAGGAGCTGATGCAGACTATTCAGCGTTATCTGGATGCACGACATAAATTATTGGTACAACAGCAGGATGTACAACCGGCTGTAGCAGAGGTATCGATTGCGAACGGGTTGATTCAGCCTGAATAAATTAACTATTGATATTGTTTGGCCACCTGTTGCAGGTGGCTTTTTTGTGTTCGAGAATAAGCTAGGCAATATGGGAAAGGAAAGCTTAGTTTGTTTGCTGATGATAAGGACTACGACGGCGCAGAAACCGGTATAAAAATTGCAGAGCTAATACGCTGATTAAGGCCAGTACCGCTGCCATGGATATCTGGTCTATGGTATAGGCTGTGGATTTAATAGGTGTCACAGTACTGGCTGTTGCCTGATATGTGGCTACTGTAATGCTGTGGGATGTGCGCAGGCTGGTTTGTACCAGTTGCTGTTGTGCTGTTTGTTGTACAACTTTGTAGCTAAAGGTGTCGCTGTCATTCTTCTCTTTGCTGCCTTCTGGGTTTTTAGCCAGAAAAGTGGTATTGGCTAGTGGGTGCTGCTGGACATATGAATAAGGTAAGGCCAGAAAGGAACCATTTGGTTCGAATGCAGCAATCGTGAAATTTGTATGCCAAGGTTTGTGGTTATCGGCCGTTCTGCTGTCCAGTCTGGCTAGCAGGAAGATAAATAGAATCAGAAAACCACAGAATAATACCAGTTTAAGTAGTCGCTGTTTAAATTGCCGAGGGTGTGTTTGAGGTTGGGTTGCTGCTGGATTATGCTGATTGCGCATGATGCTGTACCGCTGCTGATTGGTTGAGTTGATTTTAAATGTTGCTGATGATTTTACCTAAATTTTTCGGTTGTCGATGGTTAATATGTTTTTTATTGCCTCTGTAATGGGGGAGCTGATAGATGCTGGTTGTGTTGATTTGGGGCAGGTATTTGTATTTATTTCTGATTAATAATGATTTTTTTCAGCCAGATGCTGATGGTTTTGCTGGTTATGATTGGAAATGTGGATTATAAATGGTATTTGAGTTTTCAGATGAAAATTATTATCATTAATTTTTGAGATGATTAATCTGATTTAGGAATGAATATATGAGCGAACAACATGATATAGCTGAACTTCAGACAGCCGTAACACGGTTACAACAGTTAAATTCTCTGGTTCTGGCTACGGTAGGGCAGGATGGGGTGCCGTTGGCGAGCTATGCGCCATTTGCTGAGTATGATGGCTGTCTGTATGTTTTGTTGTCTGGGTTGTCGTTACATACACAGAATTTGCAGCGGCAGCAGCAGGCGAATGTGATGCTGATTGAAGACGAAGCTTCTGCTCGCAATATATTTGCTCGTACGCGACTGAATTATACAGTATCGGTAACGACTATCGAAAAAGACACTACTGATGGTATTGCAGCTTTGCAGGCAATGAAAGCCAAACTGGGTAATACGGTAGATGTGCTGAGTGGGCTGCCGGATTTTATGCTGTTTCGCCTGCAACTGGAAAAAGCGCGTCTGGTAACCGGTTTTGGGCGTGCTTATGTGTTTGTGCCGGGCGATGTGGCTGGTGCAGTACAGTTAACGGAAAAGAATGCTAAAACAGTATGATACAGGTACGCGCGGCTATTGCTCGGTAAAGGAGGATAAAATCCCGTACAATAACCGCTTTATTCGGATAAACCGGAGCTGCGTACATGTGGTGTTGGCCTAAACGAATTTGGGTGATTATCCATACGGTCTATGTATATGGTCTGCTGGACTTGGTGCAGGCGCATATAGGGCCATTATGGTTGCAAAGACTTGTACGCCTGCTACCTCGTGGCCGCAAATACCGGGAGTTAACGGCCGCAGTACGCTTGCGTCTGGCGCTGGAAAGTCTGGGGCCGATTTTTATTAAATTTGGGCAGGTATTATCCACTCGGCCGGATTTGATACCAGCAGATTATGCACATGAGCTGGCTCTGTTGCAAGACCGGGTACCACCATTTGACAGCGATGTGGCAATTAAGGTTATTGAAAGTGAGCTGGGTAAACCGCTGGAGGCGATTTATGCCCGGTTTAATCCGCAACCGGTAGCCAGTGCTTCTATTGCGCAGGTACATGAGGCTTATCTGTTTAATACAGATGGTGGTGTTGGCCAGAAGGTGGCAGTGAAGGTTTTGCGCCCGAATATTGCTCCGGTGATTGATCAGGATTTGGCGCTGATGGCAGTGGGTGCGCGCTGGGTGGAATGGCTGTTTGCTGATGGTAAGCGGCTGAAGCCTCGAGAGGTAGTGGCAGAATTCAAGAATTATCTGCATGATGAGCTCGATTTGATGCGAGAGGCGGCCAATGCCAGCCTGCTCGGGCGCCAGTTTAGTAATAGTTCGATGCTGATTATTCCGGCGGTTTATTATGATTTTTGTGCACGCCGGGTGCTGACAATTGAGTGGATGGATGGCATACCTGTTTCCAGCCTAGACAGGCTGCGTGAGAAAAATATTGATTTACACCAGCTGGCTCGCTATGGGGTAGAGATTTTCTTTACTCAGGTATTTGATAATGGATTTTTCCATGCCGATATGCATCCGGGCAATATTATGGTGGCGAATGACGGCCGCTATATTGCGCTGGATTTTGGTATTGTCGGTACGTTGACTGATTACGATAAACGTTATCTGGCGATTAATTTTCTGGCTTTTTTTAATCGTGATTATCATCGGGTGGCAATGGCGCATGTTGAGTCTGGCTGGGTACCGGCAGATACAAGGGTAGAGGAGCTGGAAGCTGCGGTACGCGCAGTATGTGAACCGATTTTTAACAAGCCGCTGGCTGAGATTTCTTTTGGTATGGTGCTGATGCGCTTATTTGAAACCAGCCGCCGTTTTAATGTGGAAATTCAGCCACAACTGGTGTTGTTACAGAAGACATTATTAAATATTGAGGGGCTGGGACGGCAGCTTGATCCTAATCTGGATTTATGGGCCACGGCCAAACCGTTTTTAACTCGATGGATGCATAACCAGATTGGTCTGAAGGCTTTGTGGAAAACGGTACGGCAGGAAGCACCCGACTGGGCGCAAATGCTGCCAGTGCTGCCGCGCAAGCTGAATGCTCTGCTAGATGAAAGACGGCAGCTAGAATGGCGTGATGCTTATGTACATTTGCTACGTACACAGCGCCAACAGAATTTCTGGCTGGCGGTGATTGCGCTGGTCATGCTGGCTGTTTTTCTGTTTAAATGATTTTTGCTGCATACGCAGCCTGAAATTATTGTATGTATTCGTTTTAATATTGTTCGTATTGTGAAATCTGCTTATAGTTATATGCAGTGCTTTAGCTTGAAAAGGCGGATTTCAGGTTATAATTTTGTCATTGCTTTTTCTGGCGGTCTGTCCGCAGTATCTCATCTGTAAAGGAGTAGTCTTGTGTCACGTATGTATCCTTATCCTTTGATTGCAAAGGAAGGCTGGCCGTTTATTATCGGTAGTCTGGTACTGAGCATATTAACTGTTATCTGGTGCGGTTGGTGGTCGCTGCCGTTATGGGTACTGACGGCATTTGTGGTGCAGTTTTTTCGTGACCCGGCGCGTGATATTCCTGTTGCTCCGGAAGATGTGCTGAGTCCGGCTGATGGGCGTATTGTGGTGGTGGAAAAAACCACTGATCCGTATCGTGGTGTTAATGCGCTGAAAATCAGTGTGTTTATGAATGTGTTTAATGTTCACTCCAATCGCAGCCCGATTGATGGCAAAGTGGAACGGGTAGATTATTTTAAAGGCAGTTTCCTGAATGCTGCGCTGGATAAGGCTAGTGTGCAAAATGAGCGCAATGCGGTACTGGCCGTAACAAAAACTGGCCGGCCGGTGACTTTTGTACAGGTAGCCGGTTTGGTGGCACGACGTATCCTGTGTTATGTCAATGCACACGATTTATTGCATCGCGGTGACCGTTATGGTTTTATCCGTTTTGGTTCGCGTGTGGATGTTTATCTGCCGGAAGACGCTATCCCGCTGGTAGCAATTGGTGATAAGGTAAGTGCCAGTAGTACAGTATTAGCTACTTTGCCATTACATGCACCAACTGCCGGTTCTGCACCAGTGGAAAACAGCGCTGTAGAACAGTCTGATATGGTGCAAGAGGCCACTAATCGGGCAGCCGAAGCAGCGCAGCATGTTTTGTCTCAGGAATAAATATTATTTTTTGTTATACAGGCTGTTTGTCCCTTTTACGGGGCAGGCAGCCTGTTGTTATTCAATCCGGTAGTTTATGAGTGGATTTGCTAAAACCAATTTGTCTGCGCAACAAGTACCTGAGCGGGTGTTGCTGGTAGGCGTAATGCTGGATAAGGATTTTTCGGTTGCGGCCGAACGTCGTACTTCTCTGTTTCAATCTGCTCTGGCTGAAGCTCAGGAGCTGGTGCGTGCTACTGGAGCCGAGCTGGTGGAAGTGGTGCCATGTAAACGTCAGCAGCCGGATAGTGCATTATTTGTGGGTAAGGGTAAAGCGGAAGAGCTGGCACAGCAGGTAGCTGAGGCTGAGGTTGATCTGGTGGTATTCAATCATGCGCTAACGCCAACGCAGGAGCGCAATCTGGAACGTCTGTTACAATGTCGGGTATTGGATCGGGTTGGCCTGATTCTGGCTATTTTTGCCCGGCGTGCGCACAGTCAGGAAGGACGTTTGCAGGTGGAGCTGGCACAACTGGTGCATTTGTCCAGCCGGCTGGTGCGTGGTTATGGACATTTGCAAAGCCAGCGCGGTGGGATAGGCTTACGCGGGCCGGGTGAGACTCGTCTGGAAACGGACCGCCGCCTTATCAAGCAGAAAATCACTCGTTTACGCCAGCAGTTGCAACAGGTTCGGCGGCAGCGGGCAACACAGCGCAAAAGCCGGAATCAGGGTATGCTGCCTGCTTTTGCACTGGTGGGCTATACTAATGTGGGTAAGTCCAGCTTGTTTAACCGTTTAACTAAAGCACAGGTACTGGCAGAAGACCAATTGTTTGCTACGCTGGATAATACGGTACGTCGTCTGTATCTGAATGACGATACCAGTATATTGCTGTCGGATACTGTAGGCTTTGTACGTGATTTGCCGCATGGTCTGGTGGCAGCTTTTGCCGCAACGCTGGAGGAAACGGCTCTGGCTGATGTGTTACTGCACGTGGTGGATGTTACTCATCCTGAATTTGAACGGCAGATCGATGATGTGAATGCGGTGCTGCGGGAAATTGACGCAGCAAATATACCACAATTGATTATTTATAATAAAATTGACAAACTGGCTGCTTCACAGCGATCACATGGTGTCATACGTGATATACAGGGCTGTCCTCAGGCTGTTTATATTTCAGTACAGGATGGTAGCGGTCTGGCTGATTTGCGTACGGCCATGATTGAGTTGGCTCAGATGAAGCATGCAATACATCATAAATAGGATAGTTGTTGATACTGCTATCGAGGATTTGACTAAAGATGATACAAGAACAAACTGATATAACTAAACATAACCGTCCTAATCGCCCGACCCGGCGCCGCCGGCTGCGGGACAATAGTATTTATCTCCTACCTAATGCGTTTACGCTAGCTGCTCTGTTTGCTGCTTTTTATGCGATTACCCAGTCTATGCATGGTCATTATGAAATTGCTGCAATTGCGGTATTTATTTCTATGCTGCTGGACGGGATGGACGGACGAGTTGCGCGTCTGACCAATAGCCAGAGTGCGTTTGGCGAACAGCTGGATAGTCTGGCGGATATGGTAAGTTTTGGGGTAGCGCCGGCGCTGATTGCGTATAAATGGCAGTTATTTCATTTCGGTAAAATCGGCTATTCAGTGGCCTTTATTTACTGTGCCTGTGCGGCTTTGCGGCTGGCACTCTTCAATACCCTGATTGGTAAGATGAGCAAGAAATGGTTTATTGGTATTCCCAGCCCTACGGCCGCTGCTCTGGTGATTGGTTTAATCTGGGTAAGCCATACATTTCAGGGCTTACCTCATTTAGATTGGCTTTGCCTGATTATTACTCTGTTTGGTGGTTTATCTATGGTGGTTCAGATACCTTTCTGGTCGTTCAAGGAAATCAATGCTTACCGTAAAGTCCCGTTTTTTGTGATGATTCTGGCTGTTATTGCTCTGCTGGTGGTGACATGGGAGCCATCGGTGGTATTGTTTGCTTTCTTCTTGCTTTATAGTTTGTCAGGTTATGTAATGTTTATCTGGCGTGTATTGACTAAACGTAAGTTTCAGCCAGAATAGTGATAAGAATTTATTCAGTCTTGTAAAAAAATAAACTGATGTATTTATATAAAGGAGAATAGTTATGGCGGTTAATTTGTCTGTACCAAGTGATAAGCAGGTTTTAGCCATTGACGGAGTGCAGGTATTCGTTGGTCAGGCCGGAATCAAAAAACCAAATCATGATGATTTGACGCTGGTTGTGCTCAATGGTGTAAACAGTGTTGGCGCTGTATTCACACAGAATCGCTTTTGTGCAGCGCCAGTACAGATTGCCAAACAGCATCTGGCGACGAATGCTGGAGTGCGTGCACTGGTCATTAATACCGGTAATGCCAATGCAGGTACTGGACAGCAGGGGCTGGAAGATGCCGAGTATATTTGTGAAAAGGTCGCACAACAGATTGGCTGTAGTAGTTCAGAAGTACTGCCATTTTCCACGGGTGTGATTCTTGAACCCTTGCCAGTAGATAAGATTGTGGCAGCATTGCCCAAGGTTAAGGTTGTGCACTGGCCACGGGCTGCGGTTGCAATCATGACTACCGATACTGTGCCCAAAATGACTAGCCGTACCGTATATATTGATGGGCATAAAGTACACTTTACTGGAATTGCCAAGGGTTCAGGCATGATTCATCCGAACATGGCCACCATGCTCGGATTTGTGTTTACTGATGTAGCCATTGCTCAGCCGCTGTTGCAGCAGATGGTAGCTGAGGTAGCGGCCACATCGTTTAATGCGATTAGTGTGGATGGGGATACGTCTACCAATGACAGTTTTGTGGTGGTGGCTACAGGTAAGTCTCAATTAGGGCGGATAGATTCTGTGACCAGCAAAGATTATGCTGCAGTGAAAACAGTGCTGGCTGATTTGGCATTGGAGCTGGCGCAGGCTATCGTGCGTGATGGTGAGGGTGCTACCAAGTTTATTACCATTGATGTACGCAATGCGCTGACAGAAGCTGAGGCACGGCAAGTGGGTTATGCCGTTGCCCGTTCACCATTGGTAAAAACCGCTTTTTATGCCAGTGATCCGAATCTGGGGCGTATTCTGTGTGCCATTGGCTATGCAGGAATTGCTGATCTTGATGTAGCGGCCATTAAAGTGTATCTGGGTGATGTTTTGGTAGTAGAAAAAGGTGGTCGTGCTGATAGCTATACTGAAGAGGCTGGTAAGCGGGTAATGGCACAGGATGAAATAACGGTGACCATTGATTTGGCACGTGCTGAGGCGCAGGCAAAAATTTATACCTGTGATTTATCCAGAGAATATGTGGCGATTAATGCTGATTACCGTAGTTAAACTGTATTCCATTTAAACCAATAAACCCGCTGTTATGGCGGGTTTATGGTTTTAAACAGATTATTTCTGTACCGCGGTTAGTTTGATTTCCACTTTCCATTTTGGATTGGCCAAAGCAGCCTGAACACAGGCTCTTGCTGGGGCTTTGCCTGGTGTAACCCAATTGTCCCAGGCCTGATTCATGCCTGCATAGTCTTGCATATCGCTCAAGTATATAACTGCTTCGCAGATATGTTGCCTGTCACTGCCGCAGGCGGCAAGAATAGTATCTATCTGTGCAAGAACGTTGGCAGTTTGTGCAGTGATGTCGGCGCCTTCATTGGTGGGTACCTGTCCGGCGAGAAATATCAGGCCGTTGGCAATGGTGGCTTCTGCAAGGCGATTACCGCTCTGGTAAAATTCGATACTCATGTACAGGCTCTTGAGGATAATAAAACTATGATGTTAGCACAGTTGTCCTTGCCTGAATTGATTGGGTGAAGTGATGAGTAAAAGTAAATTTCCGGTAACACCTGCTATCCGTTTTTTGCGTGCACACCAGATACCATTTGAAGCACGGGAATATGCTTACGTTGAGCATGGAGGAACGGCACAATCGGCATTAGCGCTGGGTGTGGATGAGCATGCGGTGATTAAAACCATTGTGCTGCAAAATGAACACAAGCAAGGCTTGATTGTGCTGATGCATGGTGATAGGCATATTTCTACACGCCAGCTGGCAAGAGAGCTAGGGATGAGGCACATAGAACCGGCTAGCCCGCAGCAGGCCAATAAATGGACGGGCTATCTGGTGGGTGGTACTAGTCCGTTTGGCAATAAGGCTGGGCTGCCGGTATATGTAGAAGAAAGTATTTATGCTTTACCGCTGATTTATATTAATGGCGGCAAACGTGGTTTTCTGGTACAGATGCAGCCACAGTATCTGGCCTGTTTACAACCAAAATCGGTACACGTGGCAACGGAGATGGCGTAGTTGGGCGTATTTGGTGCTATACAAATAGGCCAAACTGTTTTCAGTCTAGCCTATCTGTTTTGCTGAAAGGGTAATTTTATTTCAGTTGTCCGCGCTGATAAGAATTATTGAAAGGCTGATAATGATGGTCGTGCAACTGCTGGGCTGCATCGGCTAGCCAATTGATATTGCGTAATAATACCCGTCCTTCTAGAATCAGGTCTGCTTGCTTGGTTTGCAGGATATATTCAGCCAAATCCGGACTATCCAGTAAGCCTACTGTAGCTACTGGAATCTTAACAGCCTGTTTCATGGCAGTGGCAAACGGTGTCTGATAACCGCCATGTATTGGCAAATCGGGGGCGTAATCCATGACACCGCCAGCTGATACATCAATGACATCAATACCATCACGTTCAAGCCACTGACACACTTGCTGCCAGTCGGCAATGCTGTTTTGCTGGCCGCTTTTATCGTAATCAGATAAAGACAGGCGTACCCATAGTGAGCCAGAAAACTGTGCGCGGATATCGGTAGTAATTTCATGCAGTAAACGATATCGATTGCTTAGTGCACCGCCATACTCATCATTGCGCTGATTACTCAGCGGTGACAGAAATTCACTGATTAGATATCCATGTGCACCGTGAATTTCAATAACATCCACGCCAGCTTGCTGTGCACGCTTGCTTGCAGCCACGAAATCTGCCCGAATCTGTTTGATTTCATCCACACTGAGTGCTTTTGGCATTTTAAAACTGGCGTTGAACGCAATAGCACTGGGTGCTACTGGTTGATGCGCGTCTATGGCCTTACGTCCGGCATGTGCCAACTGTACGCCAACTTTGCTACCTAAATAATGTAATGAATCTACCAGTTGGCTAAATTTCTCGGTCTGCTTATCGTTCCATAAACCTAAGTCATGTTTGGTAATGCGCCCGTCTGGTTGTACAGCAGTGGCTTCGATGATAATCAGGCCGACATTGGCAATGGCTCGTGCGCCATAATGTGCGAAATGAAACGGCGTAACAATGCCATCTTCCTTCTTTACTTCATACATACACATCGGAGACATAACCACGCGGTTTTTCAGTGACAGGTTGCCAATAGTGATGGGTGATAATAGTAATGACATGTTTTTTCCTTTTTATCTATTAAGTAATCTCGAAAATTTACTTAATTATCAGCATATTTTAAGGATTAGTCACGTAGATTAGGGCAGCATATCAGCAACTGGCCAAACGTGGCTATCATTATGCTCAATGGGCGTATGGGGTAGCATCCGCAGATACCATTACCGGTAATGGCGCACTGGAATTTATGCAGGCGGTGGCGAAAGAGCATCACCATATTTTAACGGACGACGAAACCAATAAGATTCGCCGCACTGGTTGAATTTAGCGCAATGTAAATATTTATTAATATATCCGATATACATGAATACTGAATTGTTGTTTAACATTTAATTTAAAACAATAAAAATTTTAAAATCGCCTTCTTTTTCTTTTCTTTTGGTAAAATTTATGTTAATTTTTACTCTATAAAGTAGAACAACAGGGCTGCTTATGAAGTCTGGATTTAGGAAAAATCTACTTATTGTGGTGTTGCTGTGGCAGATGTTGCTACTTGCCGGCTGTGACTATTATTTGAGCGAACAGCCGGAAAAACAATCAGCGCAGCAGGTACCAGAACCATTCCGCAATCAGGATAGTCGTGGGCGTTATGACACCATTGGCAAACTAGGCACTCACTCCATCAGCATCCCCGCGGGCGTGATTGATGGCTGGGCACGTTATATCGGCGATCCGGGCGATTTTGCCGATCCGAAAATCAAAGCCAAATACCAGCGTCCACCTAAAACCTATGATTTACCGATTGAATCATTTGGCTTTCTGTATCGGATTACTGATGGTGATGTCTATACTTCTTTCCGGCAGACACAACAGGATTATCGCCGTGATAATGAAACCCTAATCCCTTATGGCAAACCCTTTCCGTGGGCAAGCGTAAGTGTCTATGGCCAATATGATGCTGCGCCGTTGAATTTTAATTTTACGGTTCAGGATGACTTTAGAGTATCAAAAGAAGTTACCAGTATTGATTATATCCAGCAGGAACAGCCGCTGTATGGTTTAACCGTATATAAGGCCAATAATGGTATTGATCCGGAAACCGGCGAACTATGGAAATCGGATACCCTTACCAGAGATCGAATGATTAAAAAAGATCAGGCCGGCAATATTAAAACCTATATCAAGTGTGAATTTACCCATCATAAAAATTTTTGTAGACATATGTTTTATAACGATGACTGGCATATCCAAGTATGGATTAGTTATAACCGTACTTATCTGCCACAGTGGCAGGAGATGGAGAGCAATATTATCAAAATACTGGATAGCTGGCGCGTAAGCCCAGAAGGCAGGCTGCTGGGCAAACAGATTGGTAAGGCCTAGTTTGTAGTAGTGGTATAACTTATTGATTATCTCAAGGAGAGCACTATGTTAGAAGCACAAAAAGTAAGTAGACGTGAAATTCAGGCATGGCGTGAGCAAATATTAAATGGTGATTTATCCGATGTTGGCGCGGTGTATCTGCAACTGGCTAAACGTGGCTATCATTATGCTAAATGGGCGTATGGGGTAGCATCGGCGGATACCATTACCGGTAATGGCGCATTGGAATTTATGCAGGCGGTGGCGAAAGAGCATCACCATATTTTAACGGACGACGAAACCAATAAGATTCGCTGCACTGGTTGAACTTAGCGCAATGTAAATATTTATTAATATATCCCATATACATGAATACTGATTTGTTGTTTAGCTTTTAATTTAAAACAATAAAAATTTTAAAATCGCCTTCTTTTTCTTTTATTTTGGTAAAATTTATGTTAATTTTTACTCTATAAAATAGAGCAACAGGGCTGCTTATGAAGTCTGGATATAAAAAGATTGTGCTTATCGTGGTGCTGCTGTGGCAGGTATTGCTGCTTACCGGCTGTGACTATTATTTGAGCGAACAGCCGGAAAAACAACCAGCGCAGCAGGTACCGGAACCATTCCGCAATCAGGATAGTCGTGGGCGTTATGACACCATTGGCAAACTAGGTACTCAATCCATCAGCATCCCTGCTGGCGTAATTGATGGCTGGGCGCGTTATATGGGCGATCCGGGCGATTTTGCCGATCCGAAAATCAAAGCCAAATACCAGCGCCCACCTAAAACCTATGATTTACCAATTGAATCATTTGGCTTTCAATATCGCATTAGCGATGGCGATGTCTATACTTCATTCCGGCAAACAGAAGAGGATTATCGTCGCGATAATGAAACCTTAATCCCATATGGCAAACCTTTTCCGTGGGCTGGTGTAATCATTTATGGAGAATATGATGCTGCAGCGCCGTTGAATTTTAA
>NZ_MEIR01000086.1 GCF_002777825.1 Snodgrassella alvi
TATCAGCACCCAATAAACAAGGTGAATGCTGGTCAATGGATTTTATGAGTGACAGCAGTCGCAATCAACGGCGTTTTAGAACCTTCAATGTGATAGATGACTTTAATCGTGAGGCGTTAGGCATTGCTATTGCGGTTAGTCTACCTGCTGGCAGGATTACCCGTTATCTGGATAAACTGGCCGAATATCATGGCTATCCACTCAAAATACGAGTAGATAATGGACCGGAATTTACCGGAAAAACATTCATCGGCTGGGCAAATTCACATGGTATAACCATAGATTATATTCAACCAGGCAGCCCATATCAAAACGGATATATTGAACGATTTAATCGCACCTATCGCACAGAGGTACTAGATTTATATTTATTTAATAATCTAGAACAAGCAAGAAAGGTAACCGAAGAATGGCTAACCATTTATAACACGGAAAGACCTCATGAAGCATTAAATAATATGACGCCGATTGAATATAAAACCCTAAAACAAGCAGCATAATTTTCTACTTGAATCTTGTACTAAGTTTGGGGTATTTACATACTTATGCGCACAAGATACATATTATGTTGGTCATATTAAAGGGATTGGGAAAATATACCAACAAACGTTTATTGATACCTATTCAAGACTGGCGTTTGCTAAAGTATATACCGAGAAAAACAGTTTAGTAGCTGCGGATATGCTCAATGATAAAGTGATACCATTTTTTGATAATGAGCAGGTAGCGCTTTTACGAATTCTGACGGATAGAGGAAGTGAGTATAACGGTCATAAAGAGCGTCATGCATACGAACTGTATCTGAATTTGGAGGATATAGAGCATACGAAAACAAAAGCCTACAGTCCGCAAACAAATGGTATATGTGAACGGTTCCATAAGACGATGAAGACTGAATGTTATGATATTATGTTTAGACGTAAGATATATACAGAACTAACAGAGATACAACAGGATATTGAGCTTTGGCTAGAGTTTTACAATCGGGAAAGAGCACATTCAGGGAAATACTGTTATGGTAAGACACCTTGGCAAACTTGGGTGGAGACAAAAGGACTGGCTAAAGAAAAGCAGCTAGAGAATTTATTTTACTCATCAGACAATCATTGTGTTAGAACGAATGCCGATGAGTAGGTAGTGTCTGTCAGATTAAGTTTAAGCTAGTACATTTAATGCTTCATGAGGCCTTTCCGTGTTATAAATGGTTAGCCATTCTTCGGTTACCTTTCTTGCTTGTTCCAGATTATTAAATAGATATAAATCTAGTACCTCTGTGCGATAGGTGCGATTAAATCGTTCAATATATCCGTTTTGATATGGGCTGCCTGGTTGAATATAATCTATGGTTATACCATGTGACTTTGCCCAGTCGATGAATGTTTTTCCGGTAAATTCCGGTCCATTATCCACTCGTATTTTGAGTGGATAGCCATGATATTCGGCCAGTTTATCCAGGTAACGGGTAATCCTGCCAGCAGGTAGACTAACCGCAATATCAATGCCTAACGCCTCACGATTAAAGTCATCTATCACATTGAAGGTTCTAAAACGCCGTTGATTGCGACTGCTGTCACTCATAAAATCCATTGACCAGCATTCACCTTGTTTACTGGGTACTGATAGCCTTTCTGGGTTTCGTGGAGGAATGCGCTGTTTACGCTTTACCCTGAGATTAAGCTTTAATTCACAATACACCCGATACACACGTTTATGATTCCATTTATAGCCGAGCTTTCTGATGCGATTAAAACATTTAGGAAAGCCCCAGCGCAAATGCTTATCGGTAATAGCACTTAGTACCGACATAATCACTGAATCATCCGGTAACTTGGGTTGATAATAGTAAGCACAGCGGCTTAAGCCAACAATAGCGCAGCTCATGGCAATAGTGACAGAATGATTTTCTTGCAGTTGTACAGCCCAAGCTTTACGTGCTTGAGTAGGCACTATAGCTTTTTTATGATTTCCTCCTGAAGCTGAGATTTTAAACTGAGCTCAGCAAACATCTGCTTAAGCTTACGG
>NZ_MEIR01000087.1 GCF_002777825.1 Snodgrassella alvi
TAACATTCAGTCTTCATCGTCTTATGGAACCGTTCACATATACCATTTGTTTGCGGACTGTAGGCTTTTGTTTTCGTATGCTCTATATCTTCCAAATTCAGATACAGTTCGTATGCATGACGCTCTTTATGACCGTTATACTCACTTCCTCTATCCGTCAGAATTCGTAAAAGCGCTACCTGCTCATTATCAAAAAATGGTATCACTTTATCATTGAGCATATCCGCCGCAACTAAACTGTTTTTCTCGGTATATACTTTAGCAAACGCCAGTCTTGAATAGGTATCAATAAACGTTTGTTGGTATATTTTCCTAATCCCTTTAATATGACCAACATAATATGTATCTTGTGCGCATAAGTAACCAGGATGCTGGGTCTCAATTTCACCCTGTGCCTCTCGCGCTGCTTTCGCTTTCTCTAAAGCCTGTAGCTGGCTTTCTGTTAACACAAGCCCTTCCTGAGCTACTTTTGTTTCCAGAGCGATCAGCCTTTTTTTGAAGCTTTCTAAATCGTGGCGTAACCAGATTGAACGTACACCACTGCCAGAGACCATTATTCCTTGTAGACGTAGCTGATTAGCTACCCGATGTTGGCCATAAGCAGGAAATTCATAAGCCATATTAACTACAGCCTGCTCAATATGAGGCTCTACGCGATTTTTCTCTATAGGTTTTTTGCGACTTATTTCCTGAAGAGCTAATTCTCCGCCCTGTTCATAGAGTTTTTTGAAGCGATAATAACTGTCGCGACTATATCCCAAGACTTTACAGGCTTGCTGAACATTACCTAACTGTTTAGCAAGTTCTAAAAGTCCTAATTTTGATTTAATTATTTTGCAGATTGATTCATTACTGACACTCCATTGTTGGTTTAAAATACACTAAATGTCAGATTAAATAAAGACTACTACATATTAAGAATGCATATTAATCAAATTAGTTACATAAAATTATCTTATATAGAGTAAAAATTTTTTCTACTCTATATAAGAGTATTATTTAATTTTTATTTATGTTTTAAGCGCAAAGGCTTTGATATAATCATCAAGTGTTGAAATACTTTCCAAATCAATTGGTTTATTTAATACTTTTTCTCGTTCTATAGCTATGTCTGTTAAATCCTCTAGTTTGGGGTCATCCACAACAATTTGTAATATTCCCATCTCAGCCAGACGATCTTCTGGTCTGAGATAGCCGGGGGGAACATCAAAATTGGTTGCAACTTCATTCCATAACTCTAATATACTTATTTCAGATAGCTTACTATTTGTATAAAAGGCTAAAATCTCTTGGTCTGATAAATACTTTCTTGTATCTTTTAATTTATTTAAATACTTATTTTTATGGATTAAGCCTATAGATTTATAAACTATAATATATAGAATCAAAGATATAATTAAAAAAGTTATCATAATATGAGCACTATTTTGTATATGAACATTTATCCAAGCTACAAGAGATACTACAACCTATTTCCACTCCAAATAAATACTAGCCATATCCTGGCCAAAAAGGTGAAAAGAGTCTACCAGTGCCCCTTAATTTGTCTCCAATCCATGTTGTACGTCCACCTAAATTATGAGAAAGAATACTTGGCAATGTAGTTTCTCGAGCAACATTTAAACCAATACGAAATCCCACCCATTTTTTCCGATTGTACCACCCATACTTGTGAATAACCCTTTAATATATAAATCGATTTTACCTAAATAATTATCACTTAATGGATCAAGTGTACGAATACAATTAGCCATACAATCTATGAACTGTTGTTGACAATATCCTTCATGGCAAGTACTTAAACCATAATTATCGTATGTTTTAACTGGCTTTTCTTCTGAATAAACAAAAATATTTATTCCTCCCGCAACCCTATCGGATCACTCTGGATATACCGCCCAGTCTTCGCATCGTAATCTCGGAAGTAGTTATATGCCAGTCCAGTCTCTGCATCGTAGCACTGTCCCGGAAACCGCAGGTTCATGGTGATCTTGTTGTAACTATCCCCTAAAATAGTACAGCATAAAAGTAGAAAATTCTCTTTATTAACCCATTGAGGATTTAAGCATGAAAAAAATGACTGAACATCAAATCGTATCTATTTTAAAAGAAGCCGAAGCCGGTATCCCCGTCAAAGAACTCTGCCGTAAATATGGCATCGGCAATTCAACTTTTTATAAATGGCGTGATAAATACGGTGGTATGGAAACGTCCGATATCAAACGTTTAAAGGAGTTAGAGGCTGAAAACCGTAAGCTTTAGCAGATGTTTGCTGAGCTCAGTTTAAAATCTCAGCTTCAGGAGGAAATCATAAAAAAGCTATAGTGCCTACTCAAGCACGTAAAGCTTGGGCTGTACTACTGCAAGAAAGTCATTCTGTTACTATTGCCATGAGCTGCGCTATTGTTGGCTTAAGCCGCTGTGCTTACTATTATCAACCCAAGTTACCGGATGATTCAGTGATTATGTCGGTACTAAGTGCTATTACCGATAAGCATTTGCGCTGGGGCTTTCCCAAATGTTTTAATCGCATCAGAAAG
>NZ_MEIR01000088.1 GCF_002777825.1 Snodgrassella alvi
GATATTCTTAATGGTGGTGCCGGTGATGACACACTATGGGGCAAAGAAGGTTACGATATCATCAATGGTGGTTCCGGAAACGATACTCTCTATGGCGGTAACTGGAACAAAGATCGGTACATTTTTCAGCGTGGACACGGACAGGATCTAATTGAGGATTTTGAATTCGATTCAGCTGTTGCCAGATATAATGAAATTGTGTTCGAAAATGCAAAACTGGCTGATGCAGTGTTCTCGCGTTCCGGTAATGATCTTGTGATTCATGCCTATGCTAATGAAGATTCGGTTACTTTTACCAACTTTTTTAATTATCAGATGCATACCCGTGCCTTTAATTTTATCTTTGATGATGAATCCATCAATTATCAAGAATTAATTGATAATGGTTATATCTTTACTTTACATGGTAATGGCACGCTTAATGGCTGGAAAGGGAAAGATATCCTTAATGGCGGCGATGGTGACGATACACTATATGGTGATAAAGGTGATGATATTCTTAATGGCAACGATGGCAATGATACATTAAATGGTGGTGAAGGTAACGATATTCTTAATGGCGGCGATGGCAATGATACATTAAATGGTGGTGAAGGTAACGATATTCTTAATGGTGGTGCCGGTGATGACACACTATGGGGCAAAGAAGGTTACGATATCATCAATGGTGGTTCCGGAAACGATACTCTCTATGGCGGTAACTGGAACAAAGATCGGTACATTTTTCAGCGTGGACACGGACAGGATCTAATTGAGGATTTTGAATTCGATTCAGCTGTTGCCAGATATAATGAAATTGTGTTCGAAAATGCAAAACTGGCTGATGCAGTGTTCTCGCGTTCCGGTAATGATCTTGTGATTCATGCCTATGCTAATGAAGATTCGGTTACTCTTTCTAACTACTTTAATTATCAGATGAACACCCGTGCCTTTAATTTTATCTTTGATGATGAATCCATCAATTATCAAGAATTAATTGATAATGGTTATATCTTTACTTTACATGGTAATGGCACGCTTAATGGCTGGAAAGGGAAAGATATCCTTAATGGCGGCGATGGTGACGATACACTATATGGTGATAAAGGTGATGATATTCTTAATGGCAACGATGGCAATGATACATTAAATGGTGGTGAAGGTAACGATATTCTTAATGGCGGCGATGGCAATGATACATTAAATGGTGGTGAAGGTAACGATATTCTTAATGGTGGTGCCGGTGATGACACACTATGGGGCAAAGAAGGTTACGATATCATCAATGGTGGTTCCGGAAACGATACTCTCTATGGCGGTAACTGGAACAAAGATCGGTACATTTTTCAGCGTGGACACGGACAGGATCTAATTGAGGATTTTGAATTCGATTCAGCTGTTGCCAGATATAATGAAATTGTGTTCGAAAATGCAAAACTGGCTGATGCAGTGTTCTCGCGTTCCGGTAATGATCTTGTGATTCATGCCTATGCTAATGAAGATTCGGTTACTCTTTCTAACTACTTTAATTATCAGATGAACACCCGTGCCTTTAATTTTATCTTTGTTGATGCGACCATCAGTCATCAAGAATTAATCAATAATAGTGTATATTTAGCATAAAGGATAATAAAATTTAAATGCATTTAGGCTTATTAAACTATGAAAAAGATAATTACATTCTATCATCCATCAATTAAAAATTTGATTTTTTAGATATAAAGTAAACAATATTTTAATTAAATATTGATTTAAAAAAGAGAAGATTCAATCACGAATCTTCTCTTCAATATTTAGTGGAATTAACTCTTAGTATTATTAAATTTACTTTAGAAATTTGATTAACACATGTACAAAGAAGCATTCTTTTTTAAGAAACATACTCAATTAAATGAAATACACAAAAAAAACTGACTTTATTTTTAATATTGTATAAAGTCAGTTTTATTACTGAATAAATTAAGACGATATGCGCCCTAATATAAATATTAAATCATTACAACCGCATACCAGTTAACTGAGCGGTATCCTGTGCAATCATCAGCTCTTCATTGGTTGGAATAACCATAACAGCAGCTTTACTGTCTTTGGTGCTAATCACACCCGGCGTACCAAAGCAGGCTACTTTGTTGGCATCGTGGTCAATAATCATGCCAAATACATTCAGGTAATTCACAACTTTTTCACGTAGCATTGTTGAGTTTTCACCGATACCGCCAGTGAACACCAACGCATCCAAACTACCACAGGCAACCATCATGCCACCTACGTATTTAGCCAAACGGTAAGCGAATACCTCCAGAGCAAGTATTGCACCTTTATGCCCATTGGCGGCAGCCTCTTCCAGCGTACGGCAGTCGTTGGAAAGATCAGACAGCCCTAACAATCCACTTTCTTTATTCAGCATTTCAGTAATCTGTTCAATGCTCATTTTGGCATTCGAAGCAAGGAAAGAGAAAATACTCGGATCGATGTCACCACAGCGCGTACCCATTACCAGACCTTCTAGAGGCGTCAACCCCATACTGGTGTCCTGTGAACGGCCATTTTTAACAGCAGTGATGGATGCGCCATTACCCAAATGAGCAATAACCATGCTCATATCATTAATATCGCGCTGCAAAAATGCCGCGGTTTCCTGTGCTACAAAGCGATAGCTAGTGCCATGCGCACCATAGCGGCGTACGCCATAGCGGGTATACAAAGTTGACGGAACGGCATATTGATAAGCATGCGGAGGCATAGTTTGATGGAAAGCTGTATCAAATACTGCTACCTGAGGTAACTCTGGAAATGCCTGTTGCGCTGCCTGTATACCCAGAATATGGGCTGGGTTGTGCAGCGGCGCCAGTACAATGCAAGCTTCAATATCACGCATTACTTCAGGTGTAATCACGGTAGACTGGGTAAAGCGTTCGCCACCATGCACTACGCGATGACCAATGGCTTTTACACGGTCGTATAAACCCAGCGCTTTTAACTGTTCCAGCAAGGCCATTACAGCAGCAACATGGTCGTGACCACCGGTTAAGGCATGTTTATGTTTTTCACCATTTATTTTGAAGGTAATGAAAGCACCAGTATTGCCTACTTTTTCGGCCAGACAGCTCATTAAAACTTCTTTTTCGGCCACATCCATTACTGCAGCCTTTACGGAAGAACTGCCGCAATTGAGTACCAATACCAAATCTTGCTCACTCATGTTATTGTCCTGTTTACTGTGATTATTTAGTCATAAAAAAGAATAGTTAATTCTTTTGATTAGCGGGCAAACAGCGTTCGTGCACCTGTAAAACGCTGGCTAAAATAGGGTTGATCCAGCCTGGCAGTACGAATCACACCATTACTGGAAGGAGCATGGATAAATTTACCGTTACCGATATACAACCCCATATGTGAATAAGCCTGTCCCGAGGTATTAAAAAACACCAAATCCCCAACCTGCAAGTCTCGCGTGCGGATTGGGGTAGAAACAGCAGCTATATCACGTGCGGTACGAGGAAGATTAACCTGCAATGCCTGCTGGTAAACATATTGCACCATACCGCTGCAATCAAATCCGTTATCGCGAGTACTACCGCCATAACGGTAAGGCGTACCAATCAGGCTCATGCTTTGCAACAGCAATTCCTGACTTCCCAGCTGATGGCTAATTTTAGTAATCCTAATTGGAGCCAGATGGCGCTCTTTGTCCGGCTGAACTCTTTTTCGGCTACCCGTACCACAGGCTGACAGAAATAAAACCAGCACACCCAAAAAGGCACGCCGCTGTGCATTACATGTAACCATTAGTTATTTACCCTGTTGTGATTACCTGATTCATGCTCACTGCGTGAATATAACATGAGTTGGTAATAATTTCTCTAGGCATTAAGACTTAACAGCCAATCCTTACATTACCTAACCATGTCGTACAAATTATACAAAACCTGTATCAAAGCCAAATCTAAAACCATTAAGTCGCTTTGATTCTCTTGACAGTGGCTTTATGCAAGAATAGAGTATATACACTAATTTATAAAAGCCAACCGGATTAAGTATAAGTTTAATTGGTTTCCGGTAGTAATTACAGGCTTTTAGCTTAGGTGGCGCCATGAAGTATTACTAATTTACATCAAGAGGCAGGAAGCAATATGCAGGAATTTGCACCACTGATTATTCGCAATCATCATCTTATACCAGTTGTTCAGGGTGGTATGGGCGTAGGAGTGTCGGCGTCTAGTCTAGCCAGTGCAGTAGCGCGTGAAAATGGCGTAGGTACGATTGCCAGCGTGGACTTACGTCATTTGCATCCCGATTTACTGGAGCAATCTCAGCAAAATCCAACACAGGAAAAATACGACACTTTAAACCGTATCGCGCTGGATCGAGAAATTAAATCTGCTCTAGCCCAGTCGCAGGGACGTGGCATGATTGCAGTTAATGTGATGAAAGCGGTCAAAGACCATCCGGCGATGGTACGGCAAGCCTGTGAATCAGGAGCACATGCAATCGTCATGGGTGCTGGCCTACCTTTGGATTTACCCGACATGACAGAAAACTTTCCTGATGTTGCCTTAATGCCCATCCTGTCTGAATCCCGTGGGATAGCCATTGTACTCAAGCGCTGGATGAAAAAAAATCGCCTGCCCGATGCAATAGTAATTGAACATCCTGCTCATGCGGCTGGTCATCTGGGCGCAGCCACAGTAGCCGGCGTGAATGATGAACGTTTTGAATTCAAACGCGTACTTACAGAAACTTTTGAACTATTTAAAAAACTTGATTTAGAACGGGAAAAAATTCCATTAATCGTGGCTGGTGGTATGGCTAACTTCCAGAAAATTACTACCGCTCTGAAAGAATGGGGTGCTGCTGCCGTGCAGATTGGTACCGCATTCGCTGTTACTAAAGAAGGAGATGCTCATATTAATTTCAAGAAAATTCTGGCCGGTGCAGAAGGAGAACAGATTGTGGAATTTATGTCTGTCGCTGGATTACCGGCTCGTGGCGTTAAAACCAAATTTCTTGACAGTTATATGAAACGCGAAAGTATTTTGCAGGCCAATGCAAAAGCAGACCCGCGACGCTGCACTCAGGGTATTAACTGTTTATCAGTCTGTGGTTTGCGTGATGGGCTGGAAAAAGTCGGCCAGTTCTGTATTGACCTGAAACTTGCCGCTGCATGGCGAGGCGAAACCGATAAAGGATTATTCTTCCGCGGTAAAGATCCTCTGCCATTCGGGAATGCTATGCGCAGTGTGAAAGAAACCATTGACTACTTGCTGACTGGCAATATGCAGACAGTAAAAAAGTCTGCCTGATATTTTTACCAACCATGTAAAGCCACTTTGATGTGGCTTTTCATTTATAACACTGCTTTGTATCACTCAACTAGTCAACAAATACTGTATTTGCCCGATAAATAACCACTACTCACTGCCGTGGCCATTTGATTGATGGTAGTATCAGAGCATTTACAATTATTTGTGTTTACCACCATGAATCCCAAACTGGAATTATTGCAGCCCTACCCCTTTGCCCGCTTGCGTAAATTAATGGACGGCATCGAACCACCAACCAATCTGCAACCAATATCATTACATATTGGTGAACCAAAACACCCAATACCATCCCTGCTTACAGATGCGCTAATTCAACATCTGGACGGACTTGCTGTTTATTCGGCTACGGCTGGTATTACAGAACTGCGTCAGGCCTGTGCGCAATGGTTAACACGCCGTTATGCAGGATTGAATGTTAATCCAGATACAGAAGTGCTGCCTGTTTTAGGTAGTCGCGAAGCCTTGTTTGCGTTTACCCAAACCATTATTGATACCAGTAGCAAATTTCAGCCAGTAGTTATCAGCCCAAATCCGTTTTATCAGATTTACGAAGGCGCAGCAGTACTGGCAGGCGCACGCGTAGAATACGTTAATTGCCGGGCACCACATTTTATGCCACAGTGGCAGGAAATCGATAACAATACATGGTCTAAAGTACAGCTCGTATTTGTATGCTCTCCGGGCAATCCAAGCGGTGCTGTGATGAAGCTGGAAGAATGGCAGAAATTATTTGCCTTGCAGGATGAATACGGGTTTGTGATTGCTTCAGATGAGTGCTATTCGGAAATTTACTTTGATGATGACAACAAACCTTTAGGCGCATTACAGGCAGCCACTCAATTAGGGCGAACATTTGACCGCCTTATTATGTTTACCAGTTTATCCAAACGCTCCAATGCGCCCGGCTTACGCTCCGGCTTTGTAGCTGGAGACAGTAAACTTCTGGCCAATTTCCTGCTTTATCGTACCTATCATGGCAGCGCCATGAGCCAGCCAGTTCAGCATGCCAGCATTGCCGCCTGGAACGATGAAGAACATGTTATTGCCAATCGCAATCTGTATCGGGAAAAATTCGAGAAAGTTATTCCAATATTACAGCGGAAATTTGCCATACAGAAACCCGATGCGTCATTCTATCTGTGGCTATCCGTACCCGATGGTGATGATTTGGCCTTTACCAAAAAATTATGGCAAGAAGCCGCTATTCGTGTGCTACCGGGGCGGTATCTTGCCCGCAATACTCCATACGGCAATGCCGGTGCCGGCTATGTGCGGATTGCACTAGTATCCAGTGTTGAAGAATGTATTGAAGCAGCCAAACGGATGATTAATCTGCCTTTTTAACAATCTGTTTTCATATAGTGATGCAGTCAACAAAAACCAGAATTGCCGGTTAGCTCATACAGGTAATTCTGGTTTCAATCAATATAATAACAGCTAGTATTTATTCAACATTCTGTACCTGTTCGCGCATCTGCTCAATCAGTACCTTAAGACCCACTGAAGCCTGAGTGCATTCAATTGCTATGGCTTTACTGCCCAAAGTATTGGCCTCGCGGTTCAGCTCCTGCATCAGAAAATCCAAACGCTTGCCCACACTGCCACGCTGCTCCTCTATCAGACGTCGTGCTTCAGCAATATGGGTATTTAAACGATTCAACTCCTCATCAACATCCGCCTTTTGCATAAATAGAACAAATTCCTGTTTCAGTCGCTCTGCATCTACCTGTGCCACTGCTTCCCGCAAGCGGGTTTCAGCCTTATTCATATGGTCGTGCAATAATTGCGGAAACAACTGCTGCATTGCAGCCACAATATCACTCATATCATTAAGCCGACTCAGCAGGTGCTGCTGGAGTTTTTCCCCCTCCCGCGCCCGTGCTGTCTTAAATTCGGTTAATACCTGCTTCAGTAGCGTCAGCAGCCCATTGAGCAGCACGTCTTCGTCTTCCGTTGTCGCAACAATCACCCCGGGGAAATGCAGAATATCTGCAACCGTCAATTTACCCAAATCTTTATACTGACGGCGTATCTGATGATTAAATGCTGCCAGTTGCTCTACCAGCTTGTGATCAATGGGTAAATCCTCAGTATTTTGGCTGGGAAGCTGCTTAATCTGTACGCGACACTCCAGTTTACCCCTTGCTACCTGCGCGTTAATTAATTCGCGCATCTGCCCCTCAAACCGGCGTAATTCTTCGGCAACTTTAAACTGAATATCCAGATAGCGATGATTAACTGCCCTAAGCTCAATACTAATTTGACGATTCCCAAACTGTCCTGAAGCATTTGCATAGCCAGTCATACTGTATAACATAATATTTTCCTTAAACCGTTTCTTCCTGCCTGGTTATATCTAAACTGGCAATTAAATCAAGTATAACGAAAACCCTTTCATCTACAAAAGGCTTAATTGGTATCAATAGCAGCACACTGACTATATAATTCTTTAACAATCACTCAATCAAAGCGGCCATAATGAAAAATACCTCTATACCCAATCGCACTGAGCGTGCTGATAATGAACCACGGAAGCTTAGTATTATTCCTCACTTTCTAGCACATGCAGATGGCTCCGTATTGATTAGTTGCGGCAATACCAAAGTAATCTGCACTGCCACCATTGACGAAAATGTTCCTGCTTTTCTCAAAAATCAGGGGCGCGGCTGGGTGACAGCAGAATATGGAATGCTACCAGCTTCAGCTAACGGACGTATGCGCCGCGAAGCCGCGGCAGGAAAACAGACTGGCCGTACTCAGGAAATTCAGCGTCTGATTGGCCGCTCATTACGCGCAGTTGTGGATATGGAAAAACTGGGCAGCCGCCAGATACTGATTGATTGTGATGTCATTCAGGCTGATGGTGGTACACGTACGGCCAGCATCAGCGGTGCCTTTGTTGCCCTGTCTCTGGCTGTTAACAAACTACTTGCCCGTGAAGTAATCAGTGAAAACCCAATTCGTGAAGCCGTAGCCGCTATTTCAGTTGGCACCCTTAATGGCAAACTACTACTCGATCTGGACTATTCCGAAGATTCAGCCTGTGATGCTGATATCAATGTAGTCATGACTGCTTCACAGCAACTGGTTGAAATTCAGGGCACTGCCGAAGGTGCTACATTCAGTATTCAGCAATTAAATGAATTAATCAGTCTGGCACAAAAAGGAGTTGAGCAAATTCTTGCCGCCCAGCAACAAGCACTGGCTGCCAATTAATTCATACAAATACAATTACCTATTTTCTGAATTTAAAAATTATTTAAAACAGGCCGCTTGAATCTGACAAAATACTGATTCAGCGGCTTGTTTTTACATGATAAAAATGCTAAAAAGAATGCCCTAAAGGAAAATCAAGCAGGCAGTGTTAACACAGCCTCTCCTTTTTTGACATTAAAACAACTCAGAAAGCAAGCAGTGTTATGGCGTTAATCGTACAAAAATACGGCGGTACCTCAGTAGGAACTGTAGAGCGTATAAAAAATGTAGCGCGTCGTGTAGCACAGGCCAGAGCCAATGGTGATGATGTTGTCGTGGTTGTATCCGCCATGAGTGGTGAAACCAACCGTCTGGTCGCACTGGCACATGAAATTCAGGAAAACCCCAGTCCACGAGAAATGGATGTTGTGTTATCAACGGGTGAACAGGTGACAATCGGCCTGCTGGCCATGGCACTGCATAGCATTGGAGTGGATGCTAAAAGTTATACCGGCTGGCAGGTAGCAGTTAAAACCGATTGCGCCCATACCAAAGCACGGATTGATGCTATAGATGAAATACGCATCCGCACCGATCTGGACGCTGGCAAGGTAGTCATCATTGCCGGTTTTCAGGGTGTCAATGTCAATAATGACATTACTACACTTGGCCGTGGTGGTTCTGATACCTCAGCAGTTGCGCTGGCTGCGGCATTGAAAGCCGATGAATGCCAGATTTATACCGATGTAGATGGCGTTTATACTACTGATCCGCGCGTTGTACCTGAAGCACGGCGCCTCAGTACCATCTCATTCGAAGAAATGCTGGAGCTGGCCAGTCTGGGCAGTAAGGTATTGCAAATCCGCTCAGTAGAGTTTGCTGGTAAATACAAGGTGCGGCTGCGTGTTTTAAGCAGTCTTGAAAACAGTGGCAAAGGCACATTAATTACGTTTGAAGAGGATCAAAATATGATGGAACATGCGGCAGTATCCGGTATTGCTTTTGATAAAAATCAGGCACGAATTAATGTGCGTGGTGTACCAGATACGCCAGGAATAGCCTCTCTGATACTCGGTGCCGTAGCCGATGCCAATATTGAAGTAGACATGATAATTCAGAATTTCGGTACCGCGGGCACCACTGATTTTTCTTTTACCGTACCACGTAGTGATTATCAGAATACCCTAGATATTCTGCATGAAGTACAGAAAAAAATCGGCGCCCGTGAAGTTTGTGGCGATGATACCGTATGTAAAGTATCCATAGTCGGCATGGGTATGCGCTCACACGTTGGCATTGCTTCTACCATGTTCCGTACACTGGCTAAAGAAAATATCAATATTCAAATGATTTCAACTTCAGAAATCAAGGTTTCCGTACTAATTGATGAAAAATACCTGGAACTGGCTACTCGAGTGCTCCATCAGGTATTTCAGCTGGATAAAGAACCGGCAAATAGAAGCTAAAAATCTCCTTTTAATTCTTGTAAAGTTTAACCCAGGTCGGCTGAGCTACATCAGTCGACCTTTAATTATTGTACAATGGCAGCTATTTGCTTAAATTAGTGCTGCATCCATGTCTCATACACCCAAACGCGAATACGAAAACAATAAGCTGGTCAAACGACTCCGGCATCAGGTTGGCGCTGCCATTAATGACTTCCAGATGATTGCAGAGGGCGACAAAATCATGGTTTGCCTCTCTGGCGGCAAAGATAGCTATGCATTACTGGACATTCTGCTCAGACTACAGAAATCCGCTCCAGTACAATTTGAAATTCTGGCCGTTAATCTTGATCAGAAACAACCAGGCTTTCCGGCTCATATCTTACCCGACTATCTGCGTAGTCTGGGCGTACCATTTCAAATCATCGAAGAAGATACCTATAGCATAGTCAAACGGGTTATAGAAGAGGGTAAAACCACCTGTGGCCTGTGCAGTCGCTTGCGTCGTGGCATTCTGTATCGCGTGGCCAAAGAAAATGACTGCACCAAAATAGCTTTAGGCCATCATCGCGATGATATTCTGGAAACCCTGTTTCTGAATATGTTCTACGGTGGCAAACTCAAAGCTATGCCACCAAAACTGTTATCTGACAATGGTGAACACATCATTATTAGACCATTAGCCTATGTCAAGGAAAAAGACCTGATTCGCTATGCACAAATGCAGGAATTTCCAATTATTCCATGCAACCTGTGTGGTTCTCAGCCCAATTTGCAACGGCAGGTAATTAAAGACATGCTGCAACAATGGGAGAAGCAGTTTCCGGGGCGCATTGAATCCATGTTTTCAGCCCTGCAAAACGTCGTACCTTCACATTTGGCAGACTATAGATTATTCAACTTCACCGGCCTGCAACAGGGGCAGAAACTGCCACATGGCGGCGATATTGCTTTTGACCGCGAAAATTTTTCTTCCACGACAACGTTAGTACAGACTGGTGAAATTACTCAATCTGTACAAACAGGCAAACCTATTATTAACATCTTAGATTCCAGACAATAAGCCCCCTATGAATCAACCAAGAAAAAAATTAACTCCCGCAAAAGCCATGGTAGCCGCAATTAGCGGCTACGCTATGGATGGTTTTGACTTACTGATACTCGGATTTATGCTCAGTGCTATCAGTGCCGACCTTGGACTGAACACCTCACAAGCCGGTTCACTAGTAACATGGACATTAATCGGTTCCGTTATCGGTGGTATCGTATTTGGCCATCTGAGCGACCGTTTTGGCCGAGTACGCATGCTATCACTCACCATCCTTATGTTTGCCATATTTACTGGTCTCTGTGCCATTGCGCAGGGTTATTACGACCTGCTGATTTACCGTGCACTGGCTGGCATGGGTCTGGGCGGTGAATTTGGTATCGGCATGGCCATGATTGCTGAAGTATGGCCTGCTGCAAAACGCAACCGTGCCTCAGCCTTTGTCGGCATAGGCTGGCAGTTGGGTGTACTGGCAGCGGCTTTTATCACCCCGTTCCTGCTCAATATTATCGGCTGGCGCGGCATGTTTCTCGTGGGATTATTCCCAGCTGTGGCGTCTTACTTTATTCGTCATGATACCAGCGAACCAGAACAGTTTACCCGCGAACACAAAGCCCAAGGCGAGCTGTCATTTTCAGCACGTCTGAGCTTACTGGTTAAAGACCGGCAGACAGCCAAAATCAGTCTAGGTATTTTTATCCTGTGTGCGGTACAAAACTTTGGTTACTACGGATTAATGATCTGGATGCCCAGTTATCTGGCTAATAAACTGGGTTTTAGCCTTACCGCTTCCGGTAACTGGACAGCGGTTACCGTAATCGGCATGATTATCGGTATCTGGCTGTTTGGTTTTCTGGCCGACCACTTTGCCCGTTGGAAAATCTTCCTGATTTACCAGATTGGTTCCTTTATTATGGTGGCACAATATGCCCAGTTACAGGATCCAACCGCATTACTTATCTGCGGTGCCATTATGGGGCTATTTGTAAACGGCATGATTGGTGGCTATGGTGCACTGATTTCTGATAATTTTCCACCACATGTCCGTGCCACTGCCCAGAATGTACTATTCAATCTTGGCCGAGGTGTAGGTGGTTTCGGGCCACTGGTTATCGGCTTTTTCGTTAAAGAATGGTCATTCTATGCAGCCTTGTGTCTGCTGGCGTCTATCTACCTCTTAGACATCATCGCAACCTTATGGCTACTACCCCGGCATAACACCACCCCATCCGAAGATGACAGCCTTGGCGTTATCGGCTGATTAAGTTACTCATCAGTGCAGAGTTACCATACCCTGCACTGACTTTTACCATCGACATATCAGATAAAACCATGACAACATTTACCAAAGTTATTTTATATACCGATAGCGATGGCT
Organism: Snodgrassella alvi; assembly: GCF_002777825.1. Lineage (GTDB taxonomy): Bacteria > Pseudomonadota > Gammaproteobacteria > Burkholderiales > Neisseriaceae > Snodgrassella > Snodgrassella alvi_C. The sequence continues at coordinate 12,370 of NZ_MEIR01000088.1, forward strand.
ATGCCCGCTTCAAAGAAGAAAAAATCGAATTAACCGAAGGCAATGAAAAAAGCCAACTATCACCGTGGTTAAATGCAGAAGATTTACAATTACGTCACAGCCCGGTTGGTTTTGAAAGTGATTTTCACTGTACTGGCAAGCCGCAATGGCTGTTTGTGTTACAGGGAATCATGGAAATTGGCCTGCGTGATGGCACCACCCGCCGTTTTGGCCCCGGTGAACATTTTTATTCTGCCGATACCCTGCCCGCAGGCGCCGCATTCGACCAACACATTCATGGACACTGTAGTCGCCTGATTGGCAACGATCCCCTGATTACTGCCTTTATCCGCGACTAACTTCAGTAACAAAATATTTACAAAGGAAAATATACAATGTCAAAACCCATGCTGTTTAGCCTGCCCAATGCAGAAGGCAACAACTTCAACATTGCCGAACACCTACCAGCCGTTGTTTATTTTTATCCGAAAGACAATACCCCTGGTTGCACCACCGAGGCACAGCAATTCAGTACACTACTACCACAATTCAAGCAGCTAGGTTATAACGTCATCGGCATTTCCCGCGATACAGAAAAAAGCCATCACAATTTCATCTGCAAATACGAACTCAACATCACCCTGTTGTCAGATTGTAAAGAAACAGTATGCCGCCAGTTTGACGTACTCAAAGAAAAAAACATGTATGGCAAAAAAGTATTTGGTATAGAAAGAAGCACATTTATCCTGAATCAGGATGGCAATATTGTTCATGAATGGCGCAAAGTGAAAGCCGCCGGCCATGCCCAAACAGTTTTAGATACCCTACAACAACATGCCTAGCTATTCCTATCGCGCGCCCTGCTGCTCATTAATACTGGATTTTAATCAGCAGCAACTACAGGCAATCCACTGGCAAACAGCCACATCAGAAACCCTGCCTAAGTTGACAGGATATTGGGCTCAACAGCTTGATGCCTATTTCTCTGGCAAGCTGCAAACATTTAACTACCCCCCCTCATCTACTGGTACAGAATTCCAGCAACGAGTGTGGCAGGCAATTGCCAATATTCCCTATGGGCAGGTAGCTACCTACGGCGATATTGCCCGTATACTGGGTAGCGCAGCCAGAGCAGTTGGACAGGCCTGTGGCAAAAATCCCCTGCCAATTATTATCCCCTGCCATCGGGTTGTATCCGCCAATGGTCTGGGCGGATTTAGCCTGAGTAATAATCCTTTCGAACTCAATATTAAACGCTGGTTACTCGCCCATGAGGGAGCAACATGGTAAACGAATCCTTACCACCAGAGCTGCTCGAACCGATTGAATCGCTGCTTGAGCACTTATGGCTAAGCGAACAACTGGCATTTAACACACTAGAAGGCTACCGGCGCGACCTAAGCAAAATTGCACGCCGCTTACAGCCTCAGCATCTGAACTGGTTCAACGTAGATGCTTTATCACTGGCTGATGCAATATTTATCGATAGTGAAAAACCATCATCACAAGCACGAGCACTGTCAGCATGTAAACGTCTGTTTAGCTGGATGCAGGAATACAACCGGCGTCAGGATTTACCTACCGAGCAGCTACAAATGCCCAAAAAAGGCCAACATCTGCCTGATATCATTTCCGAAAGCCAAATAGATGCTCTTCTAGCTGCTCCAGATACCGAAACACCACATGGTCTACGCGATAAGGCCTTACTGGAACTAATGTACGCTACCGGCTTACGCGTCAGCGAAGCTGTTAATTTGCACATTAACGAAATTGATTTACAGAATGGTCTGCTTAGTACCATCGGTAAAGGAAACAAGCAGCGTATGGTACCACTGGGTGAAGAAGCCACAGACTGGCTACAAAATTACTTTACTCATGCTCGCCCTGCCTTACTCAAAGGACGAGCATGTGATGCTGTATTTGTCAGCCAGAAAAAAACCGCCATTAGTCGCCAATTGGCATGGATGATTGTCACTAAATATGCCAGTGCAGCAGGTATTCATCACCTTAGCCCCCACGGCCTGCGCCATGCATTTGCCACTCATCTGGTTAACCATGGTGCTGATCTGCGCGTAGTCCAGCTATTACTGGGACATGCCGATATAGGTACCACCCAAATCTATACCCATGTAGCCAATGAACGTCTGAAACAACTAGTACAACAGCATCATCCGCGCGGATAAAATACAAATCAAAACACAATACAAAATAAGCAAACTTATCAGAATAATAATTTAAGTTGCCCTACTGAAACAAAATACATTGACAATTGACGCTCATAGTTACAATACACCAGCATCAACAATTACATAGCAGCAAGCCACCATTCTGCAATACAAAGTTTGCTTGTGCCATACCATACTTTATCTGGCCAATTATCAGTTTATCGATATTAATTTATATATTAGTATTGAAAAATTTAACAACACAAAAACAACAACAGCCATATATTCAGCTATCTTATGTAGCCACCTTAATCTCAATATTCAAACTGCACATAAAAATAAATGATTTCACAACATGAAAAAGCCAGCATGCAAAGCATACTGGCTTAAAATCACTTAGATCAAATAAATAACATTATTTAATTATTAATACAGACCTAAACGAGAACCAATATTAATTGAATTTTGCGGCGTAGGCTGCATAGTAAATTTCGGGCTTCCAGTATATTCCAGTTGGAATTTATAATCTATTTTCATCGGACCTTTAAGTTCTTTAATATCATCCAGCGGCACCTCACATTGATAGCGTACTCCTATAATTCGACCCTTAGAGTCAAAATAGAAATTGCTTACAATCGGAATAGGTTTATTCTTAAATTGCGCCATATAACTACCAATTGGTGTACCAGCCAATGCGCCATCATTATTATCTGAATAGATTGACGCCAATGCATCAATGATTTTTTGTAATACTGCATAGTCCTGAGGCTGATATTTACTATCCGAACCAGCTTTGGAAGCAGCCTGTTTCAAAGCTTGAGAAAGACTTTGCAGCATGGCAGCATTATATTTTAGGCTTTCAGCATAAGACGAATTCAGTTTAACCTGATGTTTAGCCTCCAGCTCCTTTCCAAATTCGTCTACACTTACTTTGCTAAATTCACTAGATTTAATTACAGCATAACCATCATCTACAGATTTAGGTAAACTTTTCAACAAATCAGCAATAGGTAAATGCTGTACTCTGTCTTGCGGTACAGCCAATTGCACGTATCTGTCACCGATCACCAATTGAGGATTGGATTGTTCATTCATAACATCTGATACATTAGTGATAGCAGAAGCATCCATGTACACAGACAAATTATTGAAGTCTACATAAACAGGAAATTTATAAGAAATCAGTGCATTTTTGCTTTCATAGCGGAACTCTGGAATAACTTCCATACGCCCTTTTCGCATATCCACTGCACCAGTAAATGGTATTGAGAATGATTTGCTAATCAGTCCCATCATCCTGTTAACCGATTCCATTTGCTGTTTATAATAATCTGGTTCAGCTTCTAAAAACTCTTCGGAAGAATCACTTGATTGTACTGTAATTGCTTCTGAATTTTTATCCGCAGTGCTGGCGCCTGCCTGATTACCCATTTCCAGTCTATAACTACCACTGAAATTAAACTGATTATCTTCTTTCATCATACGCTGCATACCAGCACGTACCATCTTGTCCGGTGATTCTTCTATCTTGTTTCCACATGCTGACACCAGCCCAGCAACAGCCAGTGCCAAAATCATTTTTGTAATCTGCAATCTCATAACATCCCTTTTAAAAATAAAGACAAAAAATAAAATTAAGTTAATAATTGTAAATGAATAAAACACAAATAACCAGATATTCTGCATCATTTTTGCTTTACATGAATTGCATTTGTTGTAAAAATACTAAAACAGCATTTGCTGTTAATGAAATATTATAAAAATTAATAACATTAATTACCAACATGCCGGAAATAGTTTTCTAGTCTGTTATAAAGCGCTTATTTTTCAAATAAAGCAGTAAACGCAAACTATTTCCAAAAAAAATAATCTTTAGCTTAACCATGCAATCCTGAAGCATTACCTGCGCACAGGCAGGGTAACCATCTAAAAATATCCTGCCATTACCCATCAGGGCTCGACTTCTTCTTACCTGAAAATGATAAAATTAATCGAATAGAAATTATGCTGACAATAAAAGAAATATTTTTTAATATTCTTTAAAGATAAATACTTGGCTAAAGCAAACTTTATCAAAGAGCTTCAAAGAAAATGAAAAATCAGGCAGAAATTTATCTGCCTGATTTATAAATTAGCTATTTAAACTTCCAGTACAATAAAATTTAAACAGTTTGTAAATACTCACGCCAGCGTGCTACCTGCGCACGTACCTGCGCTGGCGCCGTACCACCAACATGATTACGCGCATTAAGACTACCCTCAGGAGAAAGTACCTGATACACATCCTCATCTATCAGACTGGAAAATGATCGCAGCACATCCAGCGTTAACTCGCTTAATTCCTGCTGTTGCTCTTCCGCCAATCTTACCGCACGTGCAACTACTTCATGACTATCGCGAAACGGTAAACCTTTTTTAACCAGATAATCAGCCAAATCAGTTGCTGTCGCAAAGCCCTGTAACACAGCAGCACGCATATTCTCAGGCTTCACACTGACACCACGCATCATATCTGCATAAATACGCAGAGTATCTACCAGAGTATCTACCGTATCAAAAAGCGGCTCCTTGTCTTCCTGATTATCTTTGTTATAAGCCAGCGGCTGTGACTTCATCAAAGTAATCAATCCCATCAGATGGCCTACTACACGGGCACTTTTACCGCGCACCAGTTCTGGCACATCTGGATTTTTCTTCTGCGGCATAATGCTGGAGCCAGTACAAAAACGGTCTGCAATATCAATAAAACCAAAGCGCGGACTCATCCAGTAAATCAACTCTTCACTCAGACGCGACAGGTGCATCATCAAAATTGACGCAGCAGCAGTAAATTCAATAGCAAAATCACGGTCAGATACCGCATCCAGAGAGTTCTGGCAAACTGCTTCAAAACCGAGCAATTGCGCAGTGACTTCACGCTTTATCGGAAAAGTAGTGCCGGCAAGTGCAGCAGCACCTAATGGCATCCGGTTAACCCGATGGCGACAATCAAGCATACGTTCACAATCTCGCCCCAGCATCTCCACATAAGCCAGCATATGGTGGCCAAAACTAACAGGCTGTGCTACCTGCATATGCGTAAAACCTGGCATCACCACTTCAGCATTTTTATCAGCCAAATCAACCAGCGCGGACTGCAAATCCTTAATTAGTGAAACAATACGATCAATTTCTTCACGCAACCACAACCGAATATCAGTAGCCACCTGATCATTACGGCTACGGCCTGTATGCAAGCGCTTGCCAGCATCGCCCACCTTCTGTGTCAGCAGCTGTTCCACATTCATATGAACATCTTCCAGATCAACCGACCAGTCAATTTTTCCGGCAGCTATTTCCTGCAAAATTTCCTGCATACCAGCCTTAATTGCAGACAAATCTTCCGCACTCAACACACCAGCCTGTTGCAGCATCTGTGCATGAGCCAGCGAGCCCTGAATATCACATTGTGCCAAACGCTGGTCAAATGTTATTGACGCAGTATATTGCTTAACCAGCTCACTTACCGGTTCATGAAAACGGCCTGACCAAACTTTCTCTACCATACTATTTCTCCACTATACTCAACAATATCCAAAGAAAATTGCTGACAGCACATTACCTCCCATCAGCATCCCATCATCTTCATCGGTCATATAAAAGCAGCACCAATACCAAAAAAATTTGATTACAGTACGCCACGGGCACGATCAGCATGAAAGCACGTTTGAAACTCACTGAATTTACCCGCCTCAATGGCCAGCCGCATTTCCGCAGTCAGTATCTGATAATAACGCAAATTATGAATAGTATTTAACTGAGCACCCAAAATCTCGCCTACACGCTGCAAATGATGCAGATAAGCACGGCTGAAATTACGGCAGGTATAACAGTCACAACTTTCATCCAATGGACGCTGGTCATGGCGATAAATCGCATTACGGATTTTCACATCTCCAAAACGGGTAAATAGCCAGCCATTACGCGCATTGCGGGTTGGCATCACACAATCAAACATATCAATGCCATAGGCCACCCCATACACCAAATCTTCTGGTGTACCGACACCCATCAGGTAATGCGGCTTATGTGCAGGAAGCTTAGGACCAATAGCCCGTAAAATACGGTACATTTCCGGCTTCGGCTCACCAACAGACAAACCACCCACAGACAAGCCTGGAAAGCCGATTTCCTCTAGTCCTGCCAGCGACTGCTCGCGCAAATCCTCATACATACCACCTTGAACAATACCAAATAAAGCATTCGGATTATTCAAGCGCTCAAATTCATTTTTACTGCGCTCTGCCCAGCGCAGACTCATTTGCAAAGATTTCTCAGCTTCTTTTGCGTCAACATTGCCGTCTGGACACTCATCCAGCTGCATCACAATATCAGAATTCAACACCGTTTGAATCTGCATAGAAATTTCAGGCGACAAAAACAGCTTGTCTCCATTAATCGGGCTGCGAAAAGTACAGCCCTCTTCCGTTAACTTACGCATCTGCGCCAGAGAAAACACCTGAAACCCGCCAGAATCAGTAAGCATCGGCCGATTCCAGCCAATAAAATCGTGCAACCCGCCAAAATCACGAATAACATCCAGACCCGGCCGTAACCACAAATGGAAAGTATTACCCAGAATAATCTGCGCCTTGATTTCCTCCAGATTACGTGGCGACATGGCCTTAACTGAACCATATGTCCCAACCGGCATAAATACTGGCGTTTCCACCGTGCCATGATTCAATTCCAGAGTACCACGACGCGCAAAACCATCTGTGCGCTGTAAAGTAAATTTCAGCATATAACTAATTTAATGACAATAATTATGACAGAATACCCGATTATAGCCGAAACCACCACATTTCGCCGGACAAGCATTGCCAAGCAAAATCCAAATCGTTAAAATAAATTCCTTACCCGAAGCGAAAGTTCACCAGTAACTATCGCTTTATATCCATCCCTTTAATTTATAAATATAATCAAAAGCAGCCATCTGATTTTCTCACTTGTAACAAGCGAGCCTGGTCTGTTGTTTGTGGAGTATGCATGTTAAACATTACCCTGCCAGACGGTTCTGTCCGTCAGTTTGAAGCGCCTTTGAGCATAGCCGATATTGCCGCATCCATAGGTGCAGGCTTGGCCAAAGCCGCTATTGCTGGCAAAATTAATGGCAAGCTGGTAGATACATGTGATCAGGTAACAGAAGATGCACAGGTCAGCATCATTACCGCAAAAGATAAAGAAGGTGTCGAAATCATTCGCCACTCCTGCGCCCATTTGGTTGGTCATGCTGTTAAGCAGTTATATCCTGAAGCTAAAATGGTTATCGGTCCAGTAATTGAGGATGGCTTTTATTATGATATCTGGTACGAGCGTCCTTTTACGCCCGAAGACATCGCAGCTATCGAAGCACGCATGAAAGAACTGATTGCACAAAATTATAATGTAATCAAAAAAGTTACTCCGCGTGAGGAAGTCATCAATGTATTCAAACAGCGCCATGAAGATTACAAACTACGCCTGATAGAAGACATGCCAGATGAAAAAGCAATGGGTCTTTATTATCATCAGGAATACGTAGATATGTGTCGGGGCCCGCATGTTCCCAACACCCGCTTCCTGAAAAACTTCAAACTAACCAAACTTTCCGGCGCCTACTGGCGTGGAGATGCCAAAAACGAACAGCTGCAACGCATCTATGGAACAGCCTGGGCCAGTAAAGAAGACCTGAACGCTTATATCCAGCGCATAGAAGAAGCAGAAAAACGCGATCATCGCAAACTGGCCAAACAAATGGATTTATTCCACTTACAGGACGAAGCGCCGGGTATGGTGTTCTGGCATCCAAAAGGCTGGTCATTATGGCAGATTATTGAGCAGCATCTGCGCCGCGAACTCTCTGCCGCTGGTTATCAGGAAATCAAAACACCCATGATTATGGATCGCAGCCTATGGGAAAAATCCGGTCACTGGGATAACTACAAAGAAAACATGTTTATTACCGAATCGGAAAAACGTGTTTATGCTGTTAAACCCATGAATTGCCCTGGCCATATCCAGATTTTTAATCAAGGTTTACGTTCATACCGTGATCTGCCGTTACGCTTAGCAGAATTTGGCTCTTGCCATCGTAACGAACCATCCGGTGCCCTACATGGCCTAATGCGCGTACGTGGATTTACTCAAGACGATGCACACATTTTCTGCACAGAAGATCAGATCGTCAGTGAAGCTAAAGCATTCAACGAACTGGTAATGCGTATTTATCGTCAGTTTGAATTTAACGACGTAGCAGTCAAATTATCCCTGCGCCCGGAAAAACGTGCTGGTTCTGATGCAATCTGGGATAAAGCCGAGCAGGGATTGCGTGATGCTCTGAATGCCTGTGGTGTTACTTGGGAAGAATTACCTGGTGAAGGTGCTTTCTATGGCCCCAAAGTGGAATATCACATAAAAGACGCATTAGGCCGTTCGTGGCAATGTGGCACCATCCAGCTAGATTTTGTTCTACCAGAACGTCTGGGTGCCGAATATGTGACTGAAGAAAATGGCCGTGCTCGCCCAGTAATGCTCCACCGTGCCATACTAGGTTCACTAGAACGCTTTATCGGCATCCTGATTGAACATCATGCCGGTGCATTCCCACTATGGCTGGCACCGGTACAAATGGTAATAATGAATATTACCGAAGCACAAGCCGAATACTGTCGACAACTTGCCACGCGTTTAACCGCAGAAGGCTTCCGCGTGCATTTAGACTTGCGTAATGAGAAAATTGGATACAAAATTCGAGATAACAGTACGCAACGCCTACCCTACCAATTGGTTATAGGCGAGAAAGAAAAACAGGACAACAAGGTTGCCGTACGCAAACGCGGCGGCGAAGACTTGGGTCAGATGGATATTGAGACATTCATTACCCAGCTGAAACAGGAAACCTTGTCTCTTCATTAAACGTGAATAAGGAGTACGACCATCGCTCAAGAACGCGAAGCACGCATCAACGGTGAAATCACCATTAAAGAAGTGCGTTTGATTGGTCCAACTGGTGAACAGTTGGGTGTAGTATCTACTCAGCAAGCCATGAAATTGGCTGAAGAGCATGATGTAGATCTGGTAGAAATCGCCCCTACTGCCAAACCGCCCGTTTGCAAATTAATGGATTTCGGTAAATTCAAATACGAGCAATCCAAAAAACGCGACGAGCAGCGCAAAAAGCAGAAACAGGTGCAAGTTAAGGAAATCAAATTCCGCCCTGGTACTGATGAAGGTGATTATCAGATCAAAATGCGTAACATCACCCGCTTTTTAACTGACGGTGATAAAGTAAAAGTCACCTTACGGTTTCGCGGACGCGAAATGGCACACCAGCATCTGGGCGCAGAACTACTCAAGCGTATTCAGGCTGATTTAATAGAAATCGGCACCGTTGAGCAGTTTCCTAAAATGGAAGGTCGCCAGATGGTAATGATTATTGCACCGAAAAAGAAATAATCATTAACTGAATTTCAGCCTGTCTTATAAAAGCCTCATTTTATACAAATAAAATGAGGCTTTTCATATATCGGCCTATAATATCTTAACCAGCCCATCATGCCTTAACGATCAATTATGACTACCATATTGCCTTACCAACACAGGTAGATTATAATTCGCTTTTTTGTGCATCGCCGCTGTGCGCAAATCAATATTTAGGCGGCAAAAACCGTGGTGTGCGGGTTAAAGTGCTGTTTACAGCCACCCCTCGCCTGATCCGACAACAATGGAGTTTTCCCATGCCGAAAATGAAAACCAAATCAAGCGCGAAAAAACGCTTCAAAGTATTGGGTAACGGTGGTGTAAAACGCGCTCATGCGTTCAAACGTCACATTCTGACGAAAAAAACCACCAAAAACAAACGTCAATTGCGTGGCACCTCTCTGGTGAATGAACGCGATATGGCTTCTATCCACAAAATGTTACCCTACGCTTAAGGAGTTTGAACTATGCCTCGCGTAAAACGTGGTGTTACTGCTCGTGCCCGTCACAAAAAAGTTTTAGCGTTAGCCAAAGGCTATCGCGGCCGTCGTAAAAACGTCTATCGTATTGCCAAACAGGCAGTAATGAAAGCTGGTCAGTATGCTTACCGTGACCGTCGTCAACGCAAACGTCAATTCCGTCAATTGTGGATTGTGCGTATTAATGCAGCAGCACGCCAGAATGGCTTGTCTTATAGCAAATTCATGAATGGCTTGAAAAAAGCTGCTATCGTTATCGACCGCAAAGTATTGGCTGATCTGGCAGTTTTTGATCAAGCTGCATTTGCCCAACTGGCAGCACAGGCAAAAGCTGCACTGGCCTAATAATCAGTTTTTTGTAAAAAAGGAAACTTCGGTTTCCTTTTTTTGTATTCTTGCCTTGTCACATAAGCCCAATCATTGTCAAAACCATTGTTTAGCATTGTTGGCCACACGAATTTCGCGCTAAAATAACCTTTTAGCACATATTTCATTATAGCGTGTTATATTGCCCGTTTTGCCCATTGCAGGCTCGGTATTAATATAAATTCCAGCGTATTCAACAGCAAGACAAAGAGCATAAAAACACTCCTTAGTTTTATTTTTAAGTAAAGAATCTCGTTATGGAAAACGCCAACCGCATCGTTGCCGAAGGCATCGCTGCCGTTAACTCAGCCATTGATTTACCTGCATTAGAATTAGTAAAAGCTCGCTATCTGGGTAAAACTGGTGAACTCAATGCCTTATTAAAAACTCTGGGAAAAATGACACCAGAAGAACGCAAAACCACAGGTGCGCACATTAATGAGTGCAAAAACCAGTTTCAGGCTGCATATAACCAGCAACGCGATGCCCTGAATGAAGCAAAACTTCAACAACAGCTTGCCGCTGAAGCATTGGATGTTACCCTGCCCGGACGCGGACAGAATCTGGGTGGCTTGCACCCAGTTACACTAACCTTGCAACGCATTGAAGAACTGTTTCATAGCATGGGTTTTACCGTAGCAGACGGGCCGGAAATTGAAGACGATTTTCACAACTTTCAGGCTTTAAACATCCCACCCAATCATCCAGCGCGTGCCATGCAGGATACCTTCTATGTAGAAAATGGTAACGTATTACGTACCCATACTTCGCCTATCCAGATTCGTTACATGCTGGATAAAAAAGAACCACCAATCCGCATTATTGCACCGGGACGTGTATACCGAGTAGATTCAGATGCAACGCACTCTCCTATGTTTCACCAAGCAGAAGGCCTGTGGATTGAAGAAGGCGTTACTATGGCTGATCTGAAAGCCGTGTTTACCGACTTTATCCGTCGCTTCTTTGAGCGCGATGACTTACAGGTACGCTTCCGTCCCTCGTTCTTCCCTTTTACCGAACCTTCGGCAGAAATCGACATAATGGGTGAACGTGGCTGGCTCGAAGTAGGTGGCTGCGGCATGGTACATCCAAACGTATTGAAAAATGTCAACATAGATGCTGAAAAATACACAGGTTTTGCTTTTGGCATCGGTTTGGATCGTTTTGCCATGCTCCGCTACGGTATCAACGATTTACGCCTGTTTTTCGATAACGACCTAAACTTCCTGAAACAATTTCAGGATTAAAATTAATTGTCATCTAACCAATAGACAATTAAAGGGCAGAAACAAAACCATGGCATCAAGCCCATCATATTATGTTTCTGATTTTAGCTTTAATATCGAAGCCATAAATAACCTGATACCTACTACTGATGAATTTTTTAGATTGAATAGTGCCTAGGACTGAATAACAACCGACACAGATTCATCAGCAAATAACATTAATCCCAAAAGTGAAGATGCAGCATCCAAACTGATTAGATAATCGTGTAAATCATCATTACTGGCTAACCACCACACTTTTGGATTAAACCGCAACAGAATACATACTGGAAGCATCATGCAATTTTCTCAAAATTGGTTATATTCATGGGTTAATCCTGAATTGTCAGCCGAACAGCTGGCACACTTACTGACTATGGCCGGACTGGAAGTAGAAGAAACCACTTTGGCAGCACCTGCCTTTAGCGGCGTAGTCATTGCTGAAGTTAAATCTGTAATCAAACATCCCGATGCAGACCGGCTCAACATTACACAGGTTGATGCAGGTACGGGCGAATTAATACAAATCGTTTGCGGCGCACCCAATGTACAGCCTGGTATCAAAGTACCGTGCGCCTTGCCTGGCGCCATCCTGCCGAGTAATTTCAAAATCAAACCCACCAAAATGCGCGGCCAGGTGTCCAACGGCATGCTTTGTTCTGCTAAAGAATTGGGTCTGCAAGATGAAGTAAACGGCCTACTGATTTTGCCTGCCGATGCACCCATTGGTAATAACATTCGCGATTATCTGGATTTAGATGATAATCTGCTTACCCTGAAAATTACTCCCAACCGGGCAGATTGTCTGAGCATAAAAGGTATAGCGCGAGAGGTTGGCGCCCTAACCCAGACAGCACTAAACCCGATAAAAATCACCCCTAATCAGCCAACAACAGAGGCTCGCCAGCCTATTAGCATCGATGCTCCAGAAGACTGCGGCCGCTTTCTCAGCCGTGTAGTTCGCGGAGTCAATGCACAAGCACCTACACCAGCATGGTTAAAACAGCGGCTGGAACGCAGTGGCCTGCGCAGTATCAACGCACTAGTTGATATCGGTAACTACGTTATGCTTGAGCTAGGGCAGCCAATGCATATGTTTGATGCAGACAAAATCACCGGTAAATTAATTGTTCGCCGCGCCCATGAAGGCGAAACTCTGGCCTGTCTGAATGATAAAACAGTTACCCTAAGCAATAATACACTGGTGGTTGCCGATGAAGAGCAGGTATTGAGCATCGCCGGATTGATGGGTGGTGTCACCAGCTCAGTTACAGATGATACTCAGAATGTCGTTATCGAAAGTGCCTGGTTTACACCAGATATTATTGCCGGCAAAGCTCGTCAATACGGATTTGGTTCCGACTCATCATTTCGCTTTGAACGGGGTGTAGACTTCAACCTACAACAAGAAGCCATTGAACGCGCAACCACCCTAATCAAACAAATCTGTGGCGGTGATATCGGCACAATCACTGAAGCAACAGGCATATTACCAACCACCAAACAGGTGAAAGTACGTACAGCAAGAGTAGCAAAAGTATTGGGCGTTACTATTGCAGCAGCAGATATAAACATCATCTTGCAACACTTAGGACTCAATCCACAGACTTGTGAGGATGGTTTTATTGTAACCGCACCAAGCTTCCGTTTTGATATTGAAATCGAGGCCGACCTAATTGAAGAAATTGGCCGCGTCTATGGTTATGAAAACATTCCAGACGACCACACCAATGGCAAATTAAACATGGTGGCCTTACCAGAAACACAAAAACCCATATTTGGCATTTATCATCAGCTAGCAAACAGCGGCTATCAGGAAGTAGTCAGCTATGCATTTGTAGAAGAAGCATGGGAATATGATCTGGCAGGCAATACCAACCCAATTCGCTTGCAAAATCCAATAGCCAGCCAGCTTAGTGTCATGCGTTCCACCCTGTTTGGCGGACTCATTGAAATACTACGCAATAATCTTAACCGAAAACAAAACCGAGTAAGATTGTTTGAAGTGGCACGCGTATTTCACAAACATGACGAAAAATACATTCAGACAAAAAAAATTGCCGGCCTGGCCTATGGTTCAGTTCTGCCTGAACAGTGGGCGGTGACAACACGAAATGTTGATTTCTATGATGTCAAAAACGACGTTGCTGGCTTATTAAGCGCACATACAGTGGATTATCGTGCTGCACAACACCCAGCTCTGCATCCGGGCAGAACTGCTGAAATCATAATTAATAACGAAGTAGTTGGTGTTATCGGTGAGCTACACCCACGCTGGGCACAAAAATATGATTTACCCCAGTCACCCATTTTATTCGAACTGAATTTAAGTGCCGTTTTAACCCAGGCCAGAATTACTTATCAGTCCGTATCCAAGCTTCAACCAGTACGGCGTGATCTGGCATTTATCGTATCAGAGCAAACTACTGCCGACCAATTAATCAGCACCCTAGCCACAGTAAATCATCCAGCAATCCAGGAAATATCAATATTCGACGTTTATCGCGGTAAAGGTATGGCTGAAAATACCAAGAGTATAGCTATAAAAATTATCCTGCAAAGTGCTGAGCAAACACTAACAGATGAAGAAGTTGAAGAAATAATGACAAAATTCATTGATATAGCGAGTACAATTGGTGCACAATTACGTACCTAAAATCATAGCTGTACAAGCTACTTGGTCAAAAATTTACACACTTGAAAACACACACTAATTTGGGGATAATAACGTCCTCTTTAATGAAAGAAATTTTGATATGACGCTGACAAAAGCTGAACTTGCAGATATTCTCGTAGACAAAGTTGCTGGCATGAGCAAACATGATGCCAAAGAAATTGTAGAACTGTTTTTTGAAGAAATTCGCAGCACTCTGGAACAAGGAGAACAAATCAAAATCTCCGGTTTTGGTAACTTCCAATTGCGCGACAAACCACAACGCCCGGGACGTAACCCTAAGACTGGCGAAGAAGTACCAATTTCAGCCAGACGCGTTGTCACATTCCACGCATCACAAAAATTGAAAGGCATGGTTGATCACTATAATGGAAAACAAGCTTAAGCAACTGTTACCTATTCCAGCACAACGGTATTTCACCCTTGATGAACTATGCCGTCTTGCTGACATCAGTGCTGAACAGTTTTCTGTCTGGCAGCAGATACACGGCGTTGTCGTTGGCTATGGCGGCCAGCATTATACCCGTGCTGATGTAATTAAAATTCGACAATTGCGCGATAGCTTTACACCATATATCGACCCGTTTACACGTAATCAGGTGGATGCTGATGGTAATCCGGCTATAGATGCCAGCGAAACCCGTCAGCAAATCGAGAAAGTAATAGATAACCTGAATAGCGTACTTGCCAAGTAAAACGATTACACTTATAATCGCTTCCTTTACGAAGTCGGAGTGTGGCGCAGTCTGGTAGCGCACTTGCATGGGGTGCAAGGGGTCGAAGGTTCGAATCCTTTCACTCCGACCAAAATAAAAAATACAGCCGTTTATGGCTGTATTTTTTTATCAGCAACTTACGCAATATTTTTATCTGCTAAAAACTATCTGAATACTCTTACTGCCTCATTACCATCAAAAGTCGTTGAAAAGCGAATATAGCCAACTTCTTTCAACTTACATAACAACTCATAAGCAATAATAAAATCTGTTGATTTATTTTCAACCATCTGAATTTGCAGTGCCTGTACACGTGGTTCATATTTTAATAGAGTAAAAGTAATATATTTCTGTAACAAAGACAAGCTGGAGGGTAAATGACGATAAATAATACTCAAATCTGGTAGTCCATAATCAGGTATATGTTTAACACTACCACGACGTGTATTTAGAATGCGTTCAATATTGTTCATCACGCTATAAATATAGCGCTCTTTGGAGTCAAGACTATCAAACGGAACATCTCCAGAAAAATTTAAAGTAATTTTTTCCAATATAGATGCATTAACCATAACAAATTAACTTATACTTTCTAATATAAAAACAATTATTTAAATTTAATTGTTTAGCAATACACAGAGCATTTTAATAAATACTAAACTATATCCAATAACAATGCAGTTAAAGCACTACTTTTTAGCATCAGGTAATATCTTTTGTACCTTTTTTTCTAATTTATCCTGAACTTTCTGTTTACCTTGCTGTTGCAATTTATCCAACGGCTCCTGCATAGCCCGCTGATGCTTTTTCGCAAGCTGTGCCTGTTTTTTCTGCTCTTTTAATAACTTTTTCTGTTCCTTTTCCGCCTGTTTTTGCTGTTTGAGTAAATCCTTAACCTGCTTTTTGGATTTCAATTGAGCCTGTGCACCATCTGCCAAAATATAGTTGTCTCTAAATAATTTCAACTTATTCACAGGAATCAGTATTTTCCATGTTTTATCATCAGCTTCTGGTTTATTAAAGAAAAATACCAAACCCAAATATTGTGTTTTATTATCAATATCTCCTCTTACTTCCTGAGTATCAAAAGGATAAATCATACGTATATCCTTTTTAATCAATTCCTCAGCCAGAGCATTATCTGCATTGGTAAGTAAATCATAATAGCTGGCCTGATTAAACAGATTATCACCACGTAATTGATAAATAACCATTCTAAAAGTATTTTGCTGCGATTTATCAGTCTGATTTAAAAGAGGCGCTGAAACCACCCAAAAATTATAATGATAATGTTTCAGCTCAACCGCTTCTTTACCTGCTTTACGCGCATCCTCATATCCTTGTTGTAATAACCCACAACCGGATAATCCCGTTAGCAAAATTAGCACAAACAACAAACGAAAATTCATCTACAACACCCCCAGAAAAATCGAAAATTGCATACCAGCTTCCGGCTGGCCAACAGTAACGCCAGCACTTAGCTGCTGCGGTGTAGTACCATTTAATTTTGCCAACGGTAACAATTCTGCACTGATTCTGACTACCAGTTCAACATCCAAACTACAACCAACATATTTCTTGACCAAAGTTTGTAAAATCATCCGCACTGGTTGATTTTCATATAATAAATTCAATATAGAATAATTATTTAATTTTACAAATACTCTTATACGGCTATTGGCATCATACAGAAATCTTCCCAGAACTGCATTTTCAAACGCAATACCTGTACCCATTGACAACTGAGGAACCGGATATTTAACAGGAACAAACTCTTCTATAACTACTTCGCTGGCAGCAGGAATAACATAATGTACAATTTCTTTTAAACCAAAAGTATTTTTATTTTTCTTATTTAAATTTTTAAGAACACCCAGATAATAGCGCGGATCAATATCAAGAGAACGGCGACCATGAATCAAAGTCAGCAATGCCTGTGAAAGACGATCAGAAGCATTCGGACGATACTGGAATTCATAATAAAAACGTTTCCATACCTGATAAAACATAGCTATCAGACGATGGTGGAACATATCCAGAAAGGCCGTCAAATTTTCCATGCCATCTTTTTTTTCAGCACATTCAGCAATGAGCCAATTAGGCATTACCCCATCTGTACCAATTAATCCCATAAAAGTAGTAAATACTACTGGTAACTTATAGTCATAAACTGATTCAGGTAAGGCCTGCTTAAGCTCACTGGCTGGAAAACCAAGATATGGCCAAGCACAAAACTGCAAAGTCAAATCACTTTTACTCTGCAAATCAGGTACACGTAAATTAACTTGATGCGATTCCAGCAAATAGCAAAACTGAAAAAAATTATATGCTTCTGGTGCCAGCAGCAAGCGATTAAACAAACCGGCATTCATTAAATTTTTTCATCCACATTAATTGGCCAACTTAAAGTAATAGCCTCCGGCTGTAATATTACATTTACTTTAATAGCTAAATTGAGCTGAGCATGTGCAATCAAGTAACGATTTAATACATAGCCAAATAAGGCTGCATCTGCTTCATTAATAAATCCTGTACTATCCAGTTCAATATTAATTACCAGACACCTAATCATCATACCCTGATGCATAATATGTTTAATTTCAGTCTGAACAGCATTGATTGCAGCTATATTTTTTTCATTTGCAGCGGCCGTAGACCAATTAAGTAAACGCAAACTATTTTTTAATGTACCCGTATCAAGCGTAGCCAAATAATTATTACTCATTTCGAATAGTAACTGCCATTGCTGATTCTTATAATCAGGCGGATAGTGTAAAGCTGTTGGCACCATTACCATTTGAGCATCTTTTACGCCCAAAACAGGAGAATGCAGGCTTAACTTTTTATTATATTTAGTGATTTGGCGAGGTAAATTACCATTAGCTCCTAAAATACTGATAGAAAATATTTCCTCTTCATCTACCTGCATTTCACCACTAAAGCTAATAAAACTATCGTATCTATTTCCGATACCTTGTCGCGTACGGATATAATAATAAGGATTGTCCTGCTCAAGAATACTTAACTCACGTTTGCCATGCCTGAATTCATTAAAAGGCAAATAACGCTTTCTATTGCCATTAATCTTACTAAATGATTCTACTTCAGTTACAGCGCATACATTAACCTGCTCTGAAGCCGAAAACATAGGAGACAACCTATATTCAGTATGCAAATTAGAACGCACTATCGGTTCAGCCTCCAAATCAAACAGATTGATAACAGGCACACAAAATAACTTTAAATATTCGCGGTTAAAAACCAATTCTAATGGAAAATCACGTTGCAAATGACAATTTACCAATAGCTCATGTTTATCATTATCAAAATCTTTCCCACTCAATCCCTTTAATTCAAAAAACAAAAACTTTTCTTTAAACAGAAAATATTCCATCAATAAATCGTGTTCATTAGCCTGTCTCTGTTGTAACCAGGTTACTGAATCATAGTTAAAATGGGCTCGTTGTAGTGATAGCTTATCATTTACAGCAATAAAATCTTCATCCGTAGAAATCCGTGCTAAGTGATTTATCAAATAATGATAAATACTCAATCTGGTTTCTATTTCACCAACAAGATGGAACTTAAGCGAAAATTGGTCTGGCAGACGGATATTCTGACCAGCATCAGTTTGACGTAATTGCAAACGCAATTGAATAATAGACTGACCCAAATCATTATGCACCAGACGAAAATCACCTATATCAACAGGATAGATATCAACTGCTTGTGTTGTCCGATATTCACAAGAAATGCCAGTGTTTGAATCAACCGCAGTCTGCAATATTAATCCAGCCGGAATATGCTGATCATTGGTATAAATCTGTTTATTCAGCATCAACTGTACTATCGACATCGAAGCAACAGGTTGAAGATGGTGTGGCCATAACAACGCCAGCGCACTTTCTGTTAATTCCGGCATATCGTCATCGATTTTCTGATACAGCTTTGCCGTTAAAAAAGCAAACCCCTCAAATAAACGTTCTACCATCGGATCCCGTTCAAGAGAATCCTGCATTTTCAAATACTGCGCAGCATCAGGATGAGCCTCTGCAAAATCCTGCCCAGCTTCTTTCAGATAGCGCATTTCCGCTTCATAATAACGCAGAATATTGTCTTTTTTATCCATATCTACTACCTATTTATACAATAATTGATGCGCCAAAAACGGATTGAGCAACACCAGCTCTTTTTTCAACTCTTCGATTTGCCCTGCTATCAATTCTTTATTACTGCCTTTAATAGTTATATGTTTTTGCTGTAAAAGCTTTAACAGCTCGTGTTTAATCTGAAAAGTTAGCTTTTTATTCCATTCAAATAAAGGTTGTTGTGAAAATGGAAGATTAAGCTTTTCCAGCAAAGATAAAGCAAAATCAGTTTTGCCTCCTTTCATCGCCAAGCGAGCAAGTAGAAACTGCTTGTAATACAGTTGTTCAAAACCATCCTCAAACTGTACCGTAGCCAACCATTCCATGGTTTTATCAAAGCCCTGTTCTGCCAGAATAACAAAAGCCTGTGCTTCAATATCATTCGTTGAAGTAAGCTCATTATTGGAAGATAGCTGTATTTCCTCCACACTCTGTTGCTGAAAACGAGCATGAACAGCAATCCAGTTTAATACCTCGCTTGAAGCAAAAGGACGATTATCATTAAATGCCAATGTTTCCAACCCAGCTACCCGAGTCAGCAGAAACGCCAGATCACTACACAGCATATCAGCCCAAATATTTGCTTCAGGAGCCAAATGTTGCATTGCAGTCCAGCTCAGAAATTGCAAATCAAGATAAAAATGATTGGATGCCTCCATAAAACCAGCATGACATTGTTCCAGTAACTCAACCCAGTTTTTACGCTGATATAACGTCTGCAAACGGTTAACTAACTCCTGCCGAGGAGGAGCAATTTTAGTTACACCATCTTGATGCAAAGGTAACTGCTCCAGCAAATCCCAGCGAAACTGACGCAATAGCCGATACGAGGCATATGCCTTCTGCTCCTTATCAGCAATAAACTGCCCTACCGATTTCATTGTTTGCATCAAATCCTGAGAAGAACGTAAAATTACCTCATCATTATCAACATTGACACCCTGACCAGAATTATTATCAGCAAAGGATGCAGTAGCTTGATTTGCCGCCGGAGTTTTACTTTCGCCAGCAGGAACCGGTAACAAACCCAGCAAACCACTTAGCTCATCAATTGATTCCTTAAATTGTGCGCCTAAATTTTCCTGAATTAATTCGCACAATATCGTAATAGCTTGATACTCATTAGGTAGCAACTTGTTTTCGCATAATAAAAATGCATCTTCCATTTTGGTGCTACCCAGCCAGCGGAGCATAGTTTTAATCACCGAAATACGCTGAGGCTGAAAAGTAGATGGATATATAGCCTGCAAACCGTATAGTAATAACAACCCCTTGATTAACCCCTGAAATGCCTCACGACGAAACAATACATAGGTTAAATACACCACCACACGAATATCTTTACCCACATTTTGGCACAGATAACTGGCTGCATCCTCAATTTTGCCTAACTGAATATCACTAACCTTTTCCAGCTCCTGACGAATATCCAGAAAAGAATCATGATGAGTCACATCTTCAGGCTGGCCATCCACCGGAGCCAAAAGATATTCAATATCGTCCCATAAAGGCTTTACATCTTCATAGATTTTCCGCTTCTGAAGAACTTTTAATGCTGCACTAATCTGCATTTTGATCTTCCTTAAATACCTGTTGCGGCAAATGAGCACCTTTTAATTTCAGCAGCGTAATCAGATCATTAGTCTGCAAATTTTTCAGATTCATTTCTACTGCCCTGTTTTTAATTGTCCATTTAAGCTGATAAGTGCCATCATCATTTTTACGCGCCTGAGCCTTTTCAAATAAACGTAAGATACTCAAATCACCTACAACTTCAAGCTGCCCTGTTTTGTTTTCAGTATCAACCCACTGTATTGAAGCTTTCTTATCAACATTATCACTAACAGACCAGTTCACCTTGTGCCAGAAAGATTTTTCATTATAAAACTGAACATTCTGCTTATTGAGCGAAAGCGTAATCTGCTTAACCTCGGGAGTTGGTAAAAGCATTACCTCAAAAGAAGCCGTATTTGTACCGTCAGCCACAAATTCTAACAACTGATTTAATTCATTTAAGCCACTTACAAACTGATCATCAATCTGCACCTGATCCATAACGGCAGGATTAACAATCCACTGATTGCCCACAAGATTAAGAACTTTATTTAAATATTGCTGATTAAATTGAGCAACCACACCCTTTTGTGGGTCAATAAACTTCTGTAACTCAGACAAAGACACATCCAGATTGCCAGATGGATTCAAAGGATAGCGATTAGCAAAACGATAATTCCATTGCGATACAACCATCTGCTGCCATAGAGCATTGATATTGTTTAAAGCAGGCACCAGAATAGCTTTTTTAGCATCAGCAAAAGGATAGTCAAGCAGAGTATGTCCAATATCCTGCCACTCTTCCCCCAGATTAGCTACCTGTAAATTAATTGATTCTTCAGCCTTAGCCAAACTGGAACTATTATCCCCATTTAATATAGTATTAAAAGAAAGCTGCGAAGCAGAAGCCTGATTATTCGCGCCCTGAACTTTCTGCACCTCCAGATACATAGCCAGTAGATTTTCCTGATACTGATCCAGTTTACGGCTGGTTTGCTTATTCTTATCCTCTACTGTTTTAATTAAACCAACGATTGGCTCAAAATCCTGTAATACCCCCTTACCATCGTCGGTGCGGTCTTCAGGATAGCCAATACTGGCATTAAACTGAATTGCAGTTAATAACTTCACCAGTACCGAATTTTTTTTGTCTGAATATTTCTTCAGACGATCCATCTGCTTGTTAAGACCACTAACAGGAACCCATTGAATACCAGATAGAAAGCTTGTCCAAGCATTGAAATAATCTTGCTTGTACAAAGTCATTATTTGTTTACGGATATCCGTATTTTCGTTACTTTCCTCTGATTCATTAAGCACCCATGAACCATTTTTAAAGTGTTCAGGATTAAACTTATCAATTTCCGGTTTAAACCATTCATTCCAAGCACGAGCAGTAAAAGCACCATGTAATTTTTGTTTATTTGTCCAAAATTGAGTGCTTTCCTTACCAGCCAATTGTACCAAATCAATATCAGCATAATTCTTTAATGCCCTATCAAGTAAATGCTGATAAATAACTACATCTTCCTGCTGCTGGCTAACAATATTATTCAATACCGCACGACTCTGAGCCACCAGTGCAGAATCCTCATTCAGAAACCAGCTACTATGCTTACCCATATTACGGGTATAAAACCTGAATATATTTTGCGCCGCATCTGCATTCTGTAAGCCTTGCGTCCGATACAAACGGGATAAATAATCACTGAGAAAAATATTATCCATCCGTTTAGGACGCCGAAGCATTAAATATGCCTTAAGCGCATCAAAACCCTCATCAAGAGCAACAGCATTACTTGATTGCTCCCCACCTTCATCTATAACTTCATGCGTAATCACTGCATGAGATGAAGTCTGCAAGTGTTCTAAAGATTCCAATACCAAAATAATCTGCTGATCAGCAGGCCTGATCAGCCATTTTTTCGCAGCCGTACCATAAGCAGCAAATGCCTTATTCAGTAGTAAATCATCATGATTGAAACCCAGGCGGCGATAAAATGGTTTAGGAACATTATTCACCAGTGCAATATGATTTTGTAGAGCCAAAATAGAATTAATCGGACTCCCGGCACCAGAAAACTTATGCAGATTAGTAATCTGACTACGGAAAGTTTGCGCCTCGCGATAATTACTAGCAAAGGCATACACAATCGCAACAAATGCAACCATACTGAATACCAAACCAGCTTTAGCCAGCTTCAAAGCACCAGACTGAACAAATAATTTGGCAGGACGCTGATATAAATGCTCAGCAACCATCGACCATGTTTCCCACCAATTACTTTGTTTAGCTTGTACCGTAATGCCCTTAAACCATAGCAACTGCTGTTCAGAATAAACCTCAGCAAAATTTATTTTAGCCGAAGCAATAGTATCAATCAGAGGCAAGAATTGCCTGTCCCTGCTTTTCAGAAAAGCATGAAGAAATAAATTCCCAGCTTTAACTTTTAAATCAGAGATAGTATCTTCCGATGGAGATGACCAAGCAAAAACCTGATTGAGTGGAAACTTATTTAACTCAATATCACTTTGAAGAACATGCAGAAATGGAATTTTCCAATTTAAAAGCCGATAAAATTTTTCCAGCCACACATTAGCACTATCATGAGTAACCGAAGTTTTATTACTTTTCAGATCGCGTAATATGATCAAGCCATCAAATGGACAATTGTATTTACCGCGGAATGCAGGTACATACTCAATTTCATCAATGGCATTCATCAAAACCAAATAAACATTGTCTACCTGTACCCAACCAGTGCGCTGCAACTGCTCACCCACATCACTAAACGCATCTGGCACACCATGTACCGCCAGAATATAACAACGATTGAAAACAGGCAGATGATATTTCTGCTTTAAGTAATTCTGAAAAGCAATTAAATTCTGCTGAGCAGGGCTTTCGCGCGTATATGTTGAACGTTCAACAAAACGTATCGTTCTTTCCTGCCCATCGATAACCACAAAAATACGCCAGAATAATGGCAATATAATGCACAGAAACAAACCAGCCAATGCCAGCAATATCAAATGGAATTTATGATTTAACAGCCAGTTTTTATCATAATACCAGTATAAAAAAGCAGTTAAACCGCATACCAGTATCAGCCAAAGACAACTGCACAATAGCCATAATTTCAGAATTTTCGGTCGCTGAGTGACTTTCTGATTCGCCTGCGCTAGCCTAGACAATTGACTGTTCACACGAGAACTGAATTGTCGTAACTGGTTCCACCTTAACATAAAAACCGGCCTATAATTGAATTTACTTAATCTGAGAAACAGGTATTATTTTTGCATTATGCTGATCCAGTACTACATAGGAATTTTTATGTGCCTGATAAACAGCAAGCAATAATTTCATCCATTCGCCTGTGTACTGTAGCTTTTGAAAGAATTCCGGGATATCCTGCGTATAAGTTTCGATTTCATAATCCCTTTTTATCAGAGTCTCAGTTAATTGCGTAATTTCAGGCTGCTTGATTTCCTGAGCACGGCTTTTAATCTGGAAACCAGACACCTTATCAGTGATAGCCGAAAAAAAATAATCCTGATCTAAGTGCCACGTACGAACATCAAAAGCCCGCTGAACCTTTGCCAGCTTGCCCTTACTGGCAAAAAGCATAACCAGATACAACTCAAATTCTGGCTGACACTCAAATCCCAGTACGAGAATTTTCTGATACAACTTTTCCTGAAACCGATCAATAACCCAGTTTAAATCGTCAAATTTCACATAATAGTCTGGGATTACCGGGCAATAACCACCCTCAGCGATCACCAGCTCCCTAAATACCAGCCAGCTTTCCCTATCTGCCGTCCATAACCACAGATACTGGGTATACTGATCAGAGAAAAAATCTTTAGAAGATAAAGTTTGAACCAACTGAGATAAAACAACATGTAAACGATCAGAATAAGCAAAAGAACTATTTTGAATGGGTAGTTCCATACTCATAGACTCAAAAACAGATTTCTTCCTCTCTTCAGAATTCAGGCTGAGATAATGGTAAAAATCATCAGCCTGATTTAACTGCCCGCAGCGCAGTATTACCTCTTCCAGCACCATAAATTCCGACCAGTACTTTTGATTATTCAGTACCTTTTCATTATAAACAAACTGATTATTACGCTGATAAATAAACCATATCTGATACCAGATACAGCGCAAAAGTAACAGCAAAGTTACCACCGCAACAGCAGGCAGTATCGAAACCAGCCACTTCTGCCAATGTACCGTAATTTCCAGCCCTAGCTGGGCAATAATAGAATCAGCATATTTTCTATTAATAGAAATTGCCAACGCATATAAAGCAAGCCACGCAAGCCAGCGCACCGGCTGCGGCGCAGGCCAAGTAGTTTGGCGTTGAGTGCTATTCGTTATCATGCCAGCCTAAATAATCCAACATAATATCCATAGGTGGTTTTTTAGCATTTACCTGATGCAAAGCCTTATATACCACTTTCCCTTGCTCAATTTCTGCTTTAGTCATTCTGGTTTCTACAACTGCCAGATTGTGCGGAGCTTCCCTGTCATGCCGGTTTACAGCACTGGCAAACAATGCCCATGCCACCGATATATTCTGAGGCAAAATCTCACCATTAAGTGCCATCACACCCAAATTATTCATAGATTTGCCATCCCCGTTGTTCAGGCCGGTAAAATAATAGCCCAGAGCCTTGCCCCAATCCTGCTTTACACCTAAACCGCGCTCATACAGAACAGCCAGATTGCCATTTGCCTTTACATTACCCTTTTGAGCTGCCAGCGTATAATATTTAACCGCAGTGGCATAATTCTGCTTAACGCCCAAACCCATTTCATACAACGTGCCCAAACTGTTATAAGCACGCGCATCATCATTTTCATCAATGGCTTTCTGAAACAAAACCATGGCCTTATCATACTGTTTATTCTGGGCGGCTGCCGCAGCATCATCATATGTACCAGACCATGCCAGCTGTACCAAACCCAAACACAAACAGAACGTTACCAATATACGTCGTAACATCTTACAGCCCTTCCTATCTAATTTTCTGCAAATTATTGCCAAAAAACTGCACGCGTTGCTCCTGATTTAAAATCAGCTTAGCGTCAGCTTCAACGGCAAGAACATATAGCTGATTGATCAGCATCCGTTCACCGCCATATTCATTTGCATCCAGAGCGATACCATAATTACGCCGATAGTTATAGGCATCGGCCCATAACAATAAAGTATCATATTGTTTTTCAGTAAAAACAAAACCATTTACATCAAATTCATTTTGCTCACATTGCGGGTAGTCAGCCTGAAAAAGCACCCATTCACCCGTATCATCCACATAAAACCAACGCTGCATATACTGATGCAGCCAGTTTTTCTGCGCATCGCTCAACACCATATTCACCGGGTCAAACATATCAGGAGCATAAAAGCGCAGTAATCCCTCCTTTTTATCCCATTTAACCTGCATGGCACGGCGTAAATGCACCTCCAGCGTTCCAAACGGATATTTACTGTTAAAAGCCAGCAAGCGGTTATCCATATGCGTGATTTCACATATTTTTTCTAAAATTTCTAGATGATTTTCATTCCTAATATCAAGCGCCAGCAACAGAGGCCCTTCCTCCTTAATGTGCTCCTCTGGAGTTTGCTTAAATAGCAGACAATACTGCAATTCGGGCTGCCAGTTTTCAATAGCCGCAAGCAGCGGATAATCACAGCTACATAAATCGATAATCAGATAAAGTATTTTCTCATCTGTTTCATGGGCAAAGCTGATAAGTTGCGCGTACACATCACGAAAAGTAATCATCATTTATCTCTCTACAATGCCAACACCCTGCGCGCGTGCCTTACGCATGCATTCCAGACAAACAGAAGCAGGCAATTCCGGTAAAGGGAAATTACCGCCCTGCGGCGCCTGAAACTGGTGATTACCTTTATATTCAATCGGCCCGGGGCTATACAGGCTGATTTTTCCACCCTTGATTTCAATATAAGCGCCCCCGCTGGCCAGCTTGATTCCGCTTTTCGCATTAATCAGAATCTCATCCCCCACCGACTGCACAGATATTTTTTTCGCAGCGGTAATTTCAACAGCATCCCCATGCGAAGCCAAACGTGCCGTTTTTTTACCGGCGATCAGATTCAAATCCTCAGTTTGCGCCAATACCTGTATCGACTTAACAGCAGTCTGAGTGATACTTTCCCCAGCACCGGTAAATATATCCTTACCAGCCTGCTGATGAATATCCTGACCAACACTATTAAGAAGCGATTTAGGTGATACCTGAGCCAAGCCAGCCACAGCACTGGTTAAAATAACCGGTCTTTGCAAATCAGAACAATGCTCTCCCAGCTCAGACAACGTATCCAGATTCGGCTTGAGATTAGTGTGTTTAGCCGTCACATCAGCCAGATGATTAGCCTGATTTAATGCACCTTTAATTTCATCAACTGCTACCTTACGATCCAGCTGCATGCCATTGGCAGCCGTCTGGTCTTCAGTTGTCAGATAAAGCGCCCGGGCAGAACGTAGTGCCCCCCAGCCATCAGTACGCAGCTCAAATCCCTCACCGCGTTTATCACGGCCACTGTCTACCAGATGTCCCAGATTAAGCTGAGTTTTATGGTATTCAGTAGCCATCTTGATGTGTTCATGACCACTCAGGTCTTCCATGCGGATTTTATTGTTTGCCCAAGTACGGATAACATTACGCGTACGCCATGTATTCGGAATATGGTCTGGCGCAGTACTGCTATGCAAAACACCAACAATATACGGCCGATCCGGATCACCATTCTGAAAAGCCAGTTGTACTTCAGTACCAACATGAAGCGGGAAATGCTGCCCATATTGCCCACCGGCATAAGGTTTAGCCAGACGGATCGGCCGGCTTTCACCACCGGGCTGCCAGCTATCCATATCCAGATTAAACTTAACAATATAGCGCCCCATCTCATCTACCCAAGCATAAGGCCCTTGCCCAGCATCACAGATGGTTCCCGGTATCGTACCGTCTATAATCGGATGCTTAATCGGTTCCGGGCGCCACTGGCTGTCTGCGGGTATAGCAGTAAACGTATTGAAATAATCCCCGTCACGTGCGCCAGCATGACACACACTCACCAGCAACCATTGACGAACAGCACCAACCCTAGCATCAGTAGCAAAGCCCATGGTAAAGCCCGGCGCAAAACCATGAACATTGCTTTTGCCAGTGGCAAGAATATGGCGTGATATTGAATGCTCATGCAGAATCCGTGCATATTGCTGCGCCTGTTCTGCATCTTTATGATGAAAAAAGCCATAAATATAAGGCTGGCCGAATGCTGCCGGCTGCTGCTCGCTAAAGCCCGCCTTACCTACCAAGCTATTATTGGCATCCCGGTAGTTGTAATCCTTAACTTGCACGCTTTCATACTGAGCCTTATAGCGTACATGAAACTCGGATACAGAGTATTTAGCCGTTAGCCCCTGCATTAACTGCTGCTTCAGACTGTCTTTAATACCCTGAGCAGTGGCAGCAATATCGAAAGCAAGCTGAGCCTCCAGCTTGCTTTCCAGCCCTTCCTGCCCACTTTCCATCCCTGCATCAGGCTTGAAAGGTAAAGCCTGCTGCCTGAGCTGCATATACTGGCTAACATCATCAGCCACCATAAACACCTCATTAGCCGCCGTCTGAGTGAAAGTAAACCACAATCCCTCACGTGCCAATACCCGTTTGATAAATGCATAATCAGTTTCACGATATTGCATACGGTGTTCATACCGGGGCAGACTGCGGGTAGATTTCAACCGAAAATCTTCACTGGCAAAACCATGATGACGCAGAATCTTCTCAACTATACTTAGCGCCGTTTCATTCTGAAATAACCGTGTTGTCGTAATGCGGTTAAGCAGAGCCAGCCGTGGCACTATAGTGAAACGGTAACAGGTTTCGTCTGCACTGGAAGCCACCTGCTCCACACTTTGAATCACACCATGCCAGCACCGGTTTTCAGACTCATCCAGCTCATGCCGTGATACCGGTATCGACTCAGTCCAGTCAATATCCGGCGCCATTTCAAAGGTAACACGCTGATGAATAAAATCTCCCAAGGGTAAATCGGGAGCAATATGCGTTGCCTCAAGCTGCAATACATAATAGTCATCCAGCTTTTCTTCTAGATTGAACCTGCGTACTGAAAACTGGTCAAAAACAGCCAGATTTGCATTCAGTTTCAGATAATAGCGCTGCTGCATGTAATCACCTTTTTACCAAACCATTTTCCTACTCGGTACTGTTACACATACACAGTAAGCAGAAATATTCCCTAGCAATATAAGAAAAATATTTCAGCACAGAGGATACTGAAAGCATATCCTCAACATATCACAACAATTCTATTCACATGCTTACACTGCGCACAGGCCAATTTTTCGTATCACAACCAGCCTTTTTACATCAAACCAATTGTATTTTGGTGAAATCTGCTATTTGGCCACACAACAATTCCAATAGCATTAGCATACCAGTGTACAGCATAATAGTTCCAAATCGCTGTTAAATTCTGAAATAAGTTTCCAAATATTTCACCATGTAAACAATATCAAAATCCAATACACAGTTGATTAATTAATTTAATTAAATCCTAAATAATTTTAACATATAACCATTTATTGTGTGTTTGAATAAATTTATCAAGCCAAATTTACAACACACGTTAACGCCTCTTATTTTACGCTTTCAGGACTGAAATCAGCATACAGCGTAGTTATAGCTGAATTACTTCATCCGGCCGGCAAAAGCATCCCCCTGCCAGCCTCAGAACTTAAACCAGCCAGCTTTCCAGCACACGAACCATCAATTGCAGGCGGTGTTGCGGTAAAGACTGGAATTCAGCCGGAACCTGCCCACTGCGTAGCTGCTGTAGCAACTGCGCAATCTCAGGCTGGCTGCGGTTGGCAATATTTTCCGGCAAGAATTCATTCAGCTCCAGCTCCTGCATACCCAGCCTATCAAGCGTAGTTCTGCTGATGTTACTTACCGCCTGATCCGCAATATCACCCTGCGCATTGCGATAAAATACCTGCGCCAGCGTCTGCGGATCATCAACACCTTCTTGCAGCATAGACATCGCAGATGCCGTTTGCTGTTGCAGATTCTGCTGATAATCACTGATTTGCGCACGCAAATAATCAGCCATTGACTGAGGATTAATATCCGCCAGCTGCTGCCGAACAGGCAGTATATGCGCCTGAATGCCCGATATCTCCGCCACAGCCC
>NZ_MEIR01000089.1 GCF_002777825.1 Snodgrassella alvi
TAACCGACGGCAGACAGGAACACTACCGCGTCAACAGTGCCGGCCAGCTACTCACCTATACCGACCCCGCCGGCCACAGTACCCATTACCAGCGCGACCCGCGCGGACTGGTGCATACCCGCATCGATGCTGCCGGACGCAAACTCGGCTTTAACTACGACGCCTATGGCCGCCTTAACGCCCTTATCAACGAAAACGGCGAACACTACCAGTTTCAATACGATGCCGCCGACCGCCTCATCGAACAAACCGATCTGGACGGGCGTAAACAGAAATACAACTACGATGCACTGAATAACGTCAGCGCCGTGCACTTTGCTGCCGGCAGCAGTGCCGAAATTACCCACCGCTTCAAACGGGATGCCATCGGCCGCCTCATCGGCAAATACACCACCGACGGCACCACCGCCTACCAGTACGACAAAGCCGACAACCTTATCAAAGTCGGCTACAAAAAAGCCGGCCTGCCCGCAGAGGCAGAGCCCGACCTCATCACCTTCAGCTACGATCTGCTGGGTAACCTGCTGAGCGAAACCACCGCACAGGGTACCCTCAGCCACCAGTACGACCCACTGGGCAACCGCATCGCCACCACCTTGCCGGATGGGCGCACCATCAACAACCTGTATTACGGTTCCGGCCATCTGCACCAGATAAACATCGACGGCCACATCATCAGCGATATCGAACGCGACAACCTGTACCGCGAAGTATTACGTACCCAGGGACGCCTGAACACCCAGTTCAAATACGACCGTAACAGCCGCCTACAACACAAACAGATACAGCGCAATCAGAATCCGATTCTGCCCGATATCCTCATCGAACGCAGCTACCAGTACGACAACCTCGACCGGCTGGTAAGCAAAAGACACAGCAAACACGGCCAGACCGATTACTACTATGATCGTACCGGCAGAATCGAAGGCTGCCGCAACCAGAGATACTGGGAAACTCTGCAATACGATGCTGCTGCTAACCTATTAGACCACAGACGGCCAATAGAATTAGACCCCAGCAATCAGAATATCATCCGCTGTAACCAGCTCCTGAATTTCAGAGAACACCACTACAGCTACGACGAGCACGGCCGAACCCAAACCAAACAGAGCATCGGCGCCACCCAGCACTACCACTACGATGCAGAACACCGCCTGAGCGAAGTACGCATCGAACAACTAAACCGCAGCCAGCGTTACGGCTACGTCTACGACGCCTTAGGCCGGCGTATCGAAAAGCATCAGATAGACCGCGACGGCCAACCCTACAACCGTACCCGCTTCCTGTGGGACGGCTTAAGAATGATTCAGGAAACCGGCCCGAATCACCCCACCAGCCTATATATCTATACCGACCAGAACAGCTACGAACCACTGGCGCGGATAGACACAGACGGCAACCATGAACAACATATCCGCTACTTCCACACCGATCTGAATGGTGCACCGGAAGAGTTGACCGATGCAAACGGTAAAATACTGTGGGAATGCAGTTTTCAGCTCTGGGGAAAACGGATTCATGAAATCGAACATGACTCAATAGAGCAAAATCTCAGATATCAGGGACAATATTTAGACAGAGAAACCGGACTACATTACAATACTTTCAGGTATTATGATCCGGATATAGGTAGATTTACTCAGCCAGACCCGATTGGGTTGCTGGGTGGATTGAATCTGTATCAGTATGCGCCTAATGGGTTGACTTGGATTGATCCGTGGGGATTAAGTGGTTGTAGTATAAAATCAGGTAAAAACTTTAAAGATCATTTTATTCGACATAAAGGCATTCTTGAAAGATATTTCGGCAAAAAATATCCAAAATGGAAGGTCGATGAAGGAGCTGAATTTTTAAAAGATATTGAAACTTTGCGAGATAGTGGAAAATTAATCCATGTAGGTCAAGGTACACTCAAAAAAGGTCAACCCTTAATGGAAATATATAGGGGGGAAGGTATGACATATGTTGCTAAAAAACTACCTGATGGTACAGAAGAATTTGTTACGCTGATTGAATCGGGCAAAGGTATGGATCTTGGTATTTTTTTCCCTTAATAGGAAGAACTAAATATGGAAAATTTCTTTAATGATTTAATACATAATACAGTAAGTGATGTAATGGTGAGTGGATATATTGATACTAAGTCTATTCCTATATTTCATCCAATGTATGAAAAAATATATATTTTTATACATGATGATATTTTTCAAATATATATTGAAGATGGAATCATTAAATACGAAAAATTAAAAACTATAGATGAATGGTTTGAGCTTGATGAGGATGATACATTTTCTCTAATGTCCATATATTCTCAGTTATTCAAAACAGAACAAGATATATCAATAGAGTCAATTTGTTATAAAGGTATTCCATTTTCAGACATGATTATTAACTATTGGGATGGTGAAAATAAAAAGCATATATACCTAAGTCCTAATAACTTCTTTGGTTTTACTTTTTTATAATTGCTGAAAGTTAAGAAGAATATATATTTTCCACCATTCTCAGCCATCAAATATTTATTACTCTCTTGTTATAGAAAATAAAATATATTGATTTAGTTAAAGTTAGTATAACTGGAAAATTCTCTCTATTAACCCATAAAGGATCTTAACCTGAAAAAGATGACTGAACATCAAATCGTATCTATTTTAAAAGAAGTTGAAGCCGGTATTCCTATCAAAGAACTTTGTCGTAAAGAGGTAATGACTTAGAGAAGGTAGTGTACTTCCACACCGATCTGAATGGCTGTCCGGAAGAGTTGACCGACGAAAACGGTAAAATACTGTGGGAATGCAGTTTTCAGTTATGGGGTAAACGGATTCATGAAATCGAACACGAACCCATAGAGCAAAACCTCAGATATCAGGGACAATATTTAGACAGAGAAACCGGCTTACATTACAATACCTTCAGGTACTATGATCCGGATATAGGCCGCTTTACCCAGCCAGACCCGATAGGATTGCTAGGTGGCTTTAATCTGTATCAGTATGCGCCTAATGGGTTGACTTGGGTGGATCCATTAGGGTTGAGTTGTACAGGGAAAATGCAACCATATCGTTTCGATGATGTAAGGGTTAAAGGACCTCATTTAGATATATCTATTAATGGAAGAAAAATTACGGAGGCTAAATTAGGTTTAGATAAAGCTGGCGATCTTATCTGGGAACGATTTGGTGACATGAAAGGTGTTAGTAAAAAATCTATAAATCAAGCTAACAAGCATATAGAAGGTTTGATAAACGATAAAAAAATTATGGGGCAAACTAAAACCCAAATATCTCATACCATAGAAGATTTCAAAAAGATATTAAATGATCCAAATAGTAATAAAAAATCAATTGAATTGGCTGAACGGGGTATGGTTAAATTTTCAAAAATGCTGGAGAAAATTAATGGACTTAACTGATTTTCTTAGAACAGGGATATATTTGGGATTAAAAGTAGGCTTATCAGAGAAAGAAATATATTCCATTTTGCAAAAAAAAGATTTGGGTAAAAAATATTATTTTGATAAATTGAACAAAAGTGAAGGTTTTTCTTATTTTTATGATTCATTGGAAATAATGGTAGTTAATTCCAAAATATATTCCTTAGGATTTGATTTGGCTCGTCATCCAATTACTTTATTAAATGATGTAATTATATATTCTGAAACAAGTTTTGAACTTATTATGAAATATCTTGATATTGCTGATATAAACTGGTCTTTTGAAAAACAGTATTGTTATAGTCGTGAATTAACGATTAAAACAGAAGGAAATGTTTTAATTGGTTGTGTATATGATAAAGGCAATTATTGGCTGTCAAAATTCAAAACATTTAAATAGTGTACTAGCTTAAACTTAATCTGACAGACACTACCTACTCATCGGCATTCGTTCTAATACGATGTCAGGTATTGATGGCTTCCAAAAACACCATATTATTCCGCAGCAATTAAAGAATCACCCTTTGCTTAAAGAGGCTGGCATGAATATTCATTCGATAAAAAATATTATTTATCTCCCTACATCGGCCGATGCACATCCTACCAGAACTATTCATAAAGGTTCTCATTATCAATATACTCAAGATATAAAAATTGAAATGAATGAAATATATACTCGCGGTAAACGTGAAAATTGGAGTCAAACGGAATATAAAAATGCTTTAAATAAACTAATAAGGAGTGAAAGAGCAAATTTACGTAGTGGCAAAACCATTTTGAACAAAAATTCAATTAGGATAAAAGGATGTTAACATGTTATTTGAACTAAAAATATTTGATTATCCCAATACTTATTGGTTTGAATATGAATCTAATGAGATATCAAATTATGATTTGTTACAATGTAAGAGGATACAAAATAGTAATCTTTTGATTTTTAAATTAAAG
This sequence comes from Snodgrassella alvi, assembly GCF_002777825.1. Classification (GTDB taxonomy): domain Bacteria; phylum Pseudomonadota; class Gammaproteobacteria; order Burkholderiales; family Neisseriaceae; genus Snodgrassella; species Snodgrassella alvi_C. Next base: position 4,385 of record NZ_MEIR01000089.1, read on the forward strand.
AAAAAAGTGAGTGAGAAAAGATTGCTATCTTATGATTTTTACTTTAGTGATGGTCCTGATTTTATCTCACCAAGACTTGCAACTTTACTTGCAAACAATAAGGATTTTTTAAAAGACGTTCAATTACTTGATGCAAACGTCATTATTAATGGCCAAAACTATTCTGGCTTTAAAGTAATCAACATTCTGCGCATGATATCATGCATAGATATGGATAAATCTGATAGTGAACCACTATTAGATTATTTGCCTGATGGACCAAAGAGATTCTACAAAATTGTCTTTAAGCAAAATATAGAGGAAAATTTTTATATGGCGAGATGTCAGGAGTCTGAAGGACGTATTGTTATGTCAGATAAGTTAAGACAGTTCTTTATTGAAAATAATGTCAAAGGTATAGAATTATAACTATAATGAACTAGAAAACCCAGACTACATCACAATACGTTCAGGTACTATGACTCGGATATAGGCCGCTTTACCCAGCCGGATCCGATTGGTTTAGCCGGTGGCTTTAATCTGTATCAGTATGCGCCTAATGGGTTGACTTGGGTCGATCCGTGGGGATGGGCTAAATGTGGAACGGCTAGAAAAAATCGAATGCCTTCAAAAAACAATAAAAAATTAGATCATTCTAAAACAACATACCATGCAGATGGCTCTATAACCTTTTATGACCATAAAGGGCGTGCCGTAACGTATAGTAAAGAAGGTATTCCAGATTTTTCTCCATATATGGAAAAATCTGCAACTTCACCAAAATTTAATGGCAATCGAAAACATGATAATAGAATTGCAAACAGCCAGCATGGTATTTCTGGAGATACAGCTCCAGCTGGAAAAGTTTGGCACCACGTTGATAAAGATCGTATGATTCTTTTGGATGCGGAGTTGCATAAAAACTTTCCTCATACTGGCAGTGCATCCGTTCTTATACATGGATAATATTTAGGAGTTAGAATGTTTAAATCAAAATATAATGTTCCAAAAAACATTGATAAACGCATTTCAAAGTTAAAGTTAAAAATAGATTCAAACAATTCTTATATTGATTTTCTGAAAAAATATAATGTAGTTGTTTTTGATACTGAGGTTAATTTTGACTACTGTATTGATTGCGATGGAGAATCATTGCCCTTAGAGGTCATTTTGGGTTTTTCAAAGGAAGATAGAGAAGATTTATTGGCTACCAACGATACATATTTAAATAGAATACCTGAAAATTATTTTGCCGTAGCAACACTTAATTATGGCGATTTGCTTTGCTTAAGCCCAAATGGTGAAGTCTATTATTGGGATCATGAAGTTAATGATCTCTATTTTGACATGTCTGTAAAAAATGGTTATCTAGAACAAAATACTAATCTGAAGTTTGTTGCTAATTCATTTGATGCATTTTTATCAATGATTATTAAAAGTGAAGTTGAAGATGATTATGATCCTGATGAAGATGAATATAATAATCCTAACATTCCTTTTCCTGATGAAACATTAGGCTTTTGGTTGGTATATCCTAAAATTTTTTTTGGTCTACCAAAAAACATGATTCCTATTTATTTTAAAAAACTAGAACTTTCTGAAAAAGGGCGTGAAGTACTTGCTAAATTTAAAGAAGAAGGACTTTTGTAAAATATCGTTAGTTAAAAACCGAAACAGTATCTTCCAAAGAAATATATAATGATTTCAATAGAATAATTTTTTAGTTAAATGGAGTCTATTAATTATTTTAGATTCTATTAAATTTTATATATTTTATTATTATAGGTGATAGTTAATTCTGTCACCTATTTCTATAATAAATCAATCATTGCACGTTTCTAGTTTCTAACCAGCATTGTTCATTTTTCTGATGGTTCTTGTATTGCTAAGTAAATCTATTTTTATTGCTTTATCAGTCGGAAAGATTTTGCTTTTTTATGGTGTGGCATAAGACGCTATTATGCAACCATATGACATTTGTCGTATAAATCATTTTACAGGTATCTATTAGGGACGCAAACCGTCAACGATACTCAAGATACTATTCCGAATCAGCACAGCAGCCTGTATATCTACACCGACCAGAGCAGCTACGAACCACTGGCACGGATAGATAAAAGAGGTAATGACCCCGAAAAAGTCATGTACTTCCACACCGATCTGAACGGCTGTCCGGAAGAGTTGGCCGACGAAAACGGTAAAATACTGTGGGAATGTAGCTTTCAGCTCTGGGGGAAACGGATTCATGAAATCGAACACGAACCCATAGAGCAGAATCTCAGATATCAGGGACAATATTTAGACAGAGAAACCGGCTTACATTACAATACCTTCAGGTATTATGATCCGGATATAGGCCGCTTTACCCAGCCAGACCCGATAGGATTGCTGGGTGGCTTTAATCTGTATCAGTATGCGCCTAATGGGTTGACTTGGGTGGATCCTTTAGGTTTAAGTTGTATTACTAGTTCTAATTTATATGCTTCGGGTAATAAAACAAAACCAAGAGACCCTAGAATTGATGGTCACAATCTAAAATCTGGACAAAAACCAGATTTATATTTAGATAAGGATGGATTGGTTATACCAAATCAAGGTGGTGCTTCTACATTCAAAACACCAGAACAATTGCCATTAACAGGTAATTATCATAAACTTCCAGAGGGAACTGTTTTGCCTGATGGTATAGCTATAAAATATGATGGTTCTGATGTAGGTGGAAAAATGTCCCCAGGTCATGCGACAATATATCCAACAAAAGCAATGGCGCCTGAGAATTTTATTGAATTATTTACTTCCCTTCCTTGGGAATATGCAGGAAAAAAATAAAATGAATGAGTCAAATCAAATACAAATTCTTCTCAAAGAATGTATCGAATTTCAGAATAGCATATTAAATAATATATTTTTATTATCTAATTTGCCTAATTCGATAGAGGTGATAAAAAAGAATCTAATAGGAGAGATCAACCCCTTATTATTATATGTTATTAAACAATTACCAGAAGAAATGAAAGTTGACTTATTACCAAACATTATAGAAATAATGAAAAATTTAGATGGAAATACAAAATTATGTCAAGATATTATTTTATCCATGAATAAGGAATGGTTGAAAAAAAATATTTGGTTATACTCTGAACATGTATTCAATGAACATGATTATCAAATTTTTGGTATATTTATGTATTTATTTAATTTTATAAGTGAAGAATTATCTAAAAAACTTGCTATTCTAGCTTTGGAGAGTGATGATGAAGATGTCCGGGAAATAGGAAAAATATATTTTGATAAAATGTGTGCGATCTAATCTTTATAATAACAGAATATTTCCTTATATCGCTTCGGCGAAATAAGCATCGCACAACTAAACTACCATCAGCCACCAGCGTTACGTCTACGATAGAGGCAGCTAAGATGAAGAAATATTCTACATCCACACCGACCTGAATGGCTGTCCGGAAGAGCTCACCGATGCAAACGGTAAAATACTGTGGGAATGCAGCTTTCAGCTCTGGGGAAAACGGATTCATGAAATCGAACACGAACCCATAGAGCAGAATCTCAGATATCAGGGACAATATTTAGACAGAGAAACTGGTTTACATTACAATACCTTCAGGTACTATGATCCGGATATAGGTAGATTTACCCAGCCAGACCCAATTGGGTTGCTGGGTGGCTTTAATCTGTATCAGTATGCGCCTAATGGGTTGACTTGGGTGGATCCGTGGGGGTGGTGTCCTAAACTTAATCGACGACAGGCTTTAAATAAAGCTAAAGATCTGGCTAATATTCCTCATTCTCAACAAATAGAGAGACAATGGATTGTTGGAAATAACCAAATTAGAAGAGGCCAAAGAAATTATAAATATTCAGAAGATTTAGGTTCACATGGAAGATATTATGAATATAAAAATGCACAAGGACATAAACGTGTCATTGTAGAACATACAAATGATCCAAGAGCCAAAAGTGCTCATACACATGCAGGTCAACCAAAACGTGGCGCCAATTCAATGACCTATGACTTCAAAGAAGAGCGATATCTAAAGATTATTGATCCGTTAACAAATGATCATCACATATATTATGAATAATAAACTCGAAAAAAAATTACTTTATATAAAAGCAAAAGAATATGTTAGCCAATTAAAAGGAATTGAATCATTTACAATTTCATATGTTAATGATGAAGATTTTGTTTGGTATAAAAAACAGCTTAAACTTTTTTTCAAGATTGATCAAATTGATAGTCTAATGACATTAGAGCATCCAATTAGCAAAAAAGAGCTAATTGAAACTATCAATAAAATTTTGAAAAATAAGAATTTTTCAAAATGCATTCAACTATTTGAAGAAAAAATTGCTATTCATTTAAATATTAATAATTTAGATGATTTTTTAAATAGTATATTTAGATACAATCAAACTTTTGATTTATCATTATTGTTTTTAGAACCTGAAAGGATACTGGTTATTAATGATGATGAATATGAAGTACATCTTCATTATTGTATAAACAATTAGAAATATGCAGTTAGGGCACACTAAAAGAGCTGACTAACGAAAACGACGAAATCGTCTGGGAATGCAGCTATCAACTGTGTGGTAAGCGGATTCATGAAATCGAACACGAACCCATAGAACAAAACCTCAGATATCAAGGACAATATTTAGACAGGGAAACTGGCTTACATTACAATACCTTCAGGTATTATGATCCGGATATAGGCCGCTTTACCCAGCCAGATCCAATTGGACTGCTGGGTGGGTTTAATCTGTATCAGTATGCGCCTAATGGGTTGACTTGGATTGATCCGTTTGGATTAAGTTGTGGTTCAGCACCAGGAAAGTATCGGCCTAATAATGTTCTTGGTCGTAAGGTATATAAAAATACTTTAGATATTAATCCGGGTGCTCCAAAAACTGTACATCCATCAGTGCATCCATCTATTAAGTCAAAAGTAAATGAAGGGTGGACAAACTTAGACTTAATGAGGAATGGATATGCTCCAATAGGCTCGGATGGAAAACAAATGAACCTTCATCATATATTAGGAAAAGAACCCGGCCCAATGGTCGAGTTAGTTTCCTCAACTCACAAACAATATCATAAGCAAATTCATGGATTAATTGAAAATGGAGGGAGCTTTAGAAATACATCTGCTTTAGATAGGCAGTATAATAAATTTAGAAAAGAATATTGGAAATTAAGAGCATTAGATTTTATGTGAGGTAACTATATGGGTGATATTAAAAATCTTGTTACGCGTTTAAATCATAGCGCTCAAGACGAAGTATATTGGCTTGGAGCTTGTGATGAATCACAAATTGATATACTTGAAAATAAACTAAATTTATCGTTACCAAATGGATTAAAAGAATTTATTTTATTGGTTGGTGGCGGAGGGGTTGTTGGTGAAGAAATATCAGGCATAGTTGATAATAATGCCTTGGCTGAGTCTGGAGGAGCTATCTATTATGATACTTGTCAGTGTCGAAATGAATACTCGTTACCACCAGATATGGCAGTTATTTATTTTGAAGATGATGATGTATGTTGGTGTGTTGATTGTAGGAAAAATACTTATGGACAAATAGTTAATTATGATCTTTTCTCAAGAAAAATATCAAACGTTATTGCACCGTCATTCAGATTTTTTTTTGAAGAATATGTAAACTTACGGACGTAAATTAAGGCTGCCGCAACCAGAGATACTGGGAAACCCTGCAATATGATGCTGCTGCTAACCTATTAGACCACAGACGGCCAATAGAATTAGACCCCAGCAATCAGAATGTCATCCGCTGCAACCAGCTCCTGAATTTCAGAGAACACCACTACCGCTACGACGAGCACGGCCGAACCCAAACCAAACAGAGCATCGGCGCCACCCAGCACTACCACTACGACGCTGAACACCGCCTGAGCGAAGTACGCATCGAACAACTAAACCGCAGCCAGCGTTACGGCTACGTCTACGACGCCTTAGGCCGGCGTATCGAAAAGCATCAGATAGACCGCGACAGCCAACCCTACAACCGTACCCGCTTCCTGTGGGACGGCTTAAGAATGATTCAGGAAACCGGCCCGAATCACCCCACCAGCCTGTATATCTATACAGACCAGAACAGCTACGAACCACTGGCACGCATAGACACAGACGGCAACCATGAACAACATATCCGCTACTTCCACACCGACCTGAACGGCTGTCCGGAAGAGTTGACCGACGAAAACGGTAAAATACTGTGGGAATGTAGCTTTCAGTTATGGGGTAAACGGATTCATGAAATCGAACACGAACCCATAGAGCAGAATCTCAGATATCAGGGACAATATTTAGACAGAGAAACCGGCTTACATTACAATACCTTCAGGTATTATGATCCGGATATAGGCCGCTTTACCCAACCAGACCCGATAGGATTGCTGGGTGGCTTTAATCTGTATCAGTATGCACCTAATGGGTTGACTTGGATTGATCCGTGGGGATGGAGTTGTTGGAGTACATCAAGAAAGAAATTTTGGCAAAATGAAGCTAAAAATAATCCTAGTATGTATTCGAAAAATAATATTGAATTAATAAAGGAGGGTAAAGCACCCAAATTACAAGTTGAAGTAATAAATAGAAAATCCGGCAAAAAGGAAACAAAAGATGTACGGATGGAATTACACCATAAAGATATTCCACAACGGGTTGGTGGTGAAAATGTTCATAATCATGACAATCTTGCAAAATTAACTCCGTGGGAGCATGAAGCAGTTGATCCGTATAGACATACTGGTTATGATGTTATAAATATAGTAAAGGATGTTGATAAATGGTAAATATTAAGGAAATTCAGGATTTTATAAATAGTTCATTATATAAAACAGCATTAGATAAATTGGAGCAAAAATATAAAATTACGACAAACGGAGAAGAATTACCATCGGTATTATTCGAATATGATGCAAATAAGATAAATTTATCTGGTGCTACTTTATCTGATTTAGAAAACATATTGTCGAATAGTCTTGCTTCTTTTTTGAAGTATATAGCTATTAAGTTAGTAGTCCTTCTGGATGAACCAGATGAACAAGAAGGAAATGATGAAGAGGATGTAACTATTTCAGTGGATGCACCCTATGAAGATTTTCTTATTATTCATTTATTAGAATATTATTTAATTACTAGCGATGCTGGTAACCTGATTAATTATCTAAAAAAAATTAAAATACCTTATAGTAAGAAATATTGTGAACAGTTAAAGAAAATATATGCATTACTTTAATAAAAAAGCCGGAAAGATCTTCTATATTTTTTCGGCTTTTTTTGTTTTTAAATTCAGATTATATTTAAACGGCTTTAACCAACACTCTGCCAGCTGAGCTCACTAATGAACAAAGGGAAATGGTTTGGCGTGTCAATTACCAGCTATTTGGGTAAATAAAACAACAGCGCAACCACGACAGCCTGTACAGCACCGACAAAACTAAACAAAACCTACATTTTGCCGGCTAATACTACAATATAGAAACTGGTTTACATTGCAACACGTTTAGGTATTATGCCCCTAACTGAGGTTGCTTTACTTACGGCTAGTCATCAAGAAACACAGCGACCACAACCTGATCCGCTGTAACCAGCAGCTGCATTTCAGAGGACACCGCTACAGCTACGACGAGCACGGCCGAACCCAAACCAAACAGAGCATCGGCGCCACCCAGCACTACCACTACGACGCTGAACACCGCCTGAGCGAAGTACGCATCGAACAACTAAACCGCAGCCAGCGTTACGGCTACGTCTACGACGCCTTAGGCCGGCGTATCGAAAAGCATCAGATAGACCGCGACGGCCAACCCTACAACCGTACCCGCTTCCTGTGGGACGGCTTAAGAATGATTCAGGAAACTGGCCCGAATCACCCCACCAGCCTGTATATCTATACCGACCAGAACAGCTACGAACCACTGGCACGGATAGACACAGACGGCAACCATGAACAACATATCCGCTACTTCCACACCGACCTGAATGGCTGTCCGGAAGAGTTGACTGACGAAAACGGTAAAATACTGTGGGAATGCGGCTTTCAGCTCTGGGGGAAACGGATTCATGAAATCGAACACGAACCCATAGAGCAAAACCTCAGATATCAGGGACAATATTTAGACAGAGAAACCGGCTTACATTACAATGCCTTCAGGTATTATGATCCGGATATAGGCCGCTTTACCCAGCCAGACCCGATAGGATTGCTGGGTGGCTTTAATCTGTATCAGTATGCGCCTAATGGGTTGACTTGGATTGATCCGTGGGGGTTATGGACATACAATACGATGCCAGGTATTGATGGCTTCCAAAAACACCATATTATTCCGCAGCAATTAAAGAATCACCCATTGCTTAAAGAGGCTGGCATGAATATTCATTCGATAAAAAATATTATTTATCTCCCTACATCGGCCGATGCACATCCTACCAGAACTATTCATAAAGGTTCTCACCGAGAGTATAATATTGAGATAGAAAAGAAAATGAATAATCTATTAAAAATTGGACAAAATAATAATTGGACACAAACAGAATATAAAGATGCTTTAAGGGAATTAATTAGGAGTGAAAGAGCCAATTTACGCAGTGGCAAAACTATTTTAAACAAAAATTCAATTAGATCTAAAGGATGCTGATATGGTATACGAACTAAGATTATCAAATGATTATCCTGAGAGTTATTGGTTCGATTATGAACAAGGTAGTGTGGAGCTTCTTGATCTGTTACAACATAAGGAAATTAAAATAAATGACTCTTTACTTTTTAAAGTAAAAAAAAAGGTTAGTGAAAAAAGATTATTATCTTTTGATTTTTGCAGTAGTTGTGGATTTATTATCATTTCACCGAGACTTGCAAATCTACTTGCAAATAATAAGGATTTTTTAAAAGACGTTCAACTACTTGACGCGAACGTGATTATTAATGGTCAAAAATATTCTGGCTTTAAAGCATTAAATATTCTGCGCATGCTATCGTGCATAGATGTAGATAAGTCAGATAGTGAGCCGTTATTAGCTAATTTGCCTGATAGCCCAATATGGTTTACCAAAATCGTTTTCAAGCAGAATATAGTAGAAGATTTTTGTATGGCACGATGTCTGGAGTCTGAAGAACACATTGTTATATCAGACAAGCTAAGACAGTTTTTCATTGAAAATGAGGTCAAAGGCATAGATTTATAAATTCATAACCACAATGTGTTTTAGCTGAAAAGTAGTATCTCCCCCAATAGTGTAGGTTTACTTAACCATATCCGATAGCTAGCTGGGGGAGTTGGTTTTTATAATTACTAAAATTAAAATAAAAAAATATCATCAAAAATCTGCGCCTAGTATCATCGCTTTCAGCTACGACACGCACAGCAGCCTGTATATCTATACCGACCAGAACAGCTACGAACCACTGGCACGGATAGATAAAAGAGGTAATGACCCCGAAAAAGTCATGTACTTCCATACCGATCTGAATGGCTGTCCGGAAGAGTTGACCGACGAAAACGGTAAAATACTATGGGAATGCAGCTTTCAGTTATGGGGGAAACGGATTCATGAAATCGAACACGAACCCATAGAGCAAAACCTCAGATATCAGGGACAATATTTAGACAGAGAAACCGGCTTACATTACAATACCTTCAGGTATTATGATCCGGATATAGGCCGCTTTACCCAGCCAGACCCGATAGGATTGCTAGGTGGGTTTAATCTGTATCAGTATGCGCCTAATGGGTTGACTTGGGTCGATCCGTGGGGGTTGAGTTATATAAATCCTAAAACCATTTTGTTTTCACAAGATGATATTGGTTCTAACTTTAGTGATAAAAGAAGCGTAAATGAACTTATACATAGGCTTAAAAATGATCCTTCATACGTAAATAATTTAGAACCAATTAGAAAGGTAAGAATGCGTGATTTGCCCGCTGATATACAAACAAAGTTATTATCGCAAGGCGCGCATAGAGATTCTGTTTTTAGTTTGGATAATAGGCGTCTTTATGCTGCTAAAGAGGCTGGAATATCTAAGATTCCATCTAGATGGGCTACCCCAGAAGAATTGTCTTCAGATAGTTTAGTACGGCGTTTTTCAACTAAAACCGGTGGTAAATCAATAAAAGTGAGAAAGTGTGGTTAATATGAATATGAAGGAAATACAAACAAAATACGGTATTATTTATACACGAAATGCATTAATGTTATCTGAAGTTAAATTAAAATGTTATCCATTCACATTGGTTGTTGATACGTCATTGTCATTGGCAGGCTGCAAACCAGAAGTTTTAAATGTTCCAGAAGTTAAAGTTACATTTATTTTCAGTGATATTGATAGTTTATTTATTTATAAAATAGATGAGTATCCTTATGAAAAATATTCAAAATCTAGCTTTGATTTAGTTGATGAGGTTCATAAAAAAGGAAAACAGCGTATAATACTCAGTACTTATGATCATATTTTTGATGTAATTGGTAGATATGAAATTAAATATTACTAAAAAATAAAATTATAGAAGCTGGCTCAATAATTAGATATATGTAAGATAGAGAGTTATTGCATCAGGTTTGCTGAAACATCTCACAATAAAATGTTGCAGCCAATCTGATTACATCAAAAGCAAACAAAGTGTCAGCCGCAGCCAGCGTTACGGCTACGTCTACGACGCCTTAGGCCGGCGTATCGAAAAGCATCAGCTAGACAACGCAGGCAAACCCTACAACCGTACCCGCTTCCTGTGGGACGGCTTAAGAATGATTCAGGAAACCGGCTCGAATCACCCCACCAGCCTGTATATCTATACCGACCAGAACAGCTACGAACCACTGGCACGCATAGACACAGACGGCAACCATGAACAACATATCCGCTACTTCCACACCGACCTGAACGGCTGTCCGGAAGAGTTGACCGACGAAAACGGTAAAATACTGTGGGAATGCAGTTTTCAGTTATGGGGTAAACGGATTCATGAAATCGAACACATCCCGATACAACAAAACCTCAGATATCAGGGACAATATTTAGACAGAGAAACCGGCTTACATTACAATACCTTCAGGTATTATGATCCGGATATAGGTCGCTTTACCCAGCCAGACCCGATAGGATTGCTGGGTGGCTTTAATCTGTATCAGTATGCGCCTAATGGGTTGACTTGGATTGATCCATTAGGATTAGCACCATGTGCTAAAGTAAGTGAGTTTGATCGTATAAAAAGTGGCAAAGTCTATAGAGTTATTAGACAAGATGAAGACATATCTTCTGGATTGTTTTCACTAAACCCAAATAATATAAAAACAGTTGCAGGACATGTAACATCAGGGAGTCGTTCTCCATCTCAGTTTATATCTGCCACCAAAGATTTAAGTATCGCTGAAAAATGGGCTAGTAAAACTGGAAATAGAATAGTTGAAATAGACTTGAGTAAAATTTCGGGTGGGGCAATTGATATATCTTCTACTAAAGGTCTTGACCTTTTAGGTAACCAATTTGCAAGACGATTAGCTAAAGGTGCTTCGGAGGTGCTATTTGACTCACCTATACCAGCAAATGCAATAAAACTAATTAATTAGGTACTTTATGAAAATTATAAATTCTGATGTTAATGAAAAGATTATCAGTGTAGTTGAAAAAATTAGATTACAAGATAAGTTAGATGAACAAACAATTAATGATCTCTATACTTCACTGGATGAAATGGTAACTAATTATAAAGAAAAAGATTTTATTTCAAAGGAATTAGCATATAATCTGTTAGTCCTGCATGACAATTTAGAAGGTGCTTTAAAATTTGGTTCTTATGAAGACATGAAGTATATAAGTAATATTAATTCAAAAGTAAGCGAATATATTGAAAAAATATTTCTAAGTTAAAAAGAAAAACTGAAATTAAATCAGGATGATTAATGGTACTACCACTACGATGCAGAACACCGCCTGAGCGAAGTACGCATCGAACAACTAAACCGCAGCCAGCGTTACGGCTACGTCTACGACACCTTAGGCCGGCGTATCGAAAAGCATCAGATAGACCGCGACGGCCAACCTTACAACCGTACCCGCTTCCTGTGGGACGGCTTAAGAATGATTCAGGAAACCGGCCCGAATCACCCCACCAGCCTGTATATCTATACCGACCAGAACAGCTACGAACCACTGGCGCGCATAGACACAGACGGCAACTATGAACAACATATCCGCTACTTCCACACCGACCTGAACGGCTGTCCGGAAGAGTTGGCCGACGAAAACGGTAAAATACTGTGGGAATGCAGCTTTCAGCTCTGGGGGAAACGGATTCATGAAATCGAACACGAACCCATAGAGCAAAACCTCAGATATCAGGGACAATATTTAGACAGAGAAACCGGCTTACATTACAATACCTTCAGGTATTATGATCCGGATATAGGTAGATTTACCCAGCCAGACCCGATAGGATTGCTGGGTGGCTTTAATCTGTATCAGTATGCGCCTAATGGATTGACTTGGATTGATCCGTGGGGGTTAAGTAGTTTAAATAGAGTTCAACAACAAATTGACGATATTCTTAGAGAACACTTGCCAGCAATACAAGCAATTGATCCTAATGCCGAAATAGGTTATAGAGGAAGTGCTGCTAGTGGTATTAGTAAAGCTCATGACCCTAGTATATCCAGACCCATAGATTTAAATAATTTCGATGTAGATGCTTTTATTCGATCAGATTATTTAGCTCATGATCCGGTATATACAAACAGACGTCGTGATGCTGCAAAAATTAAAGGTATGAAGGAAATAGAAGCATCTATAGATCGTAAATTACGTTTAATTTTTCCGGGGCTAAAAAAAGAACCCTTTGGTTTTAGAATTTTTAAAACTCACGAGTTAATGGAATTTGCTCGAAAGGGTGACATTCAGCGCAAAATTGGCTGTAAATAAAAACGAATTTTTTGTTTTTATGAGATAATAGTTGGATTTAATATTTCAACGTTAAATTTTTTCAAGGATGATAGATTTATGAATATATATCAAAGATGGTTAACTTTTGTACTGATTGATAATAATAATTCATTTAAAGAAATGCTGACTAAGATAGAACTGGCATTTAAATGTAAATTATCCTGTAAAGATGAAAAAGGTCGTTATATTGCCAGAGCGGAATTGGATAATTTTAGTATTGCCGTTATCGACAAAATTGATAGGCTTAGTGAGTTATTATGTGATGAACATTATACTCTTGAAATAACAATTTTATCTGATAAATACTTTAATTCTAAATTTGAAAGTTACATAAAAGAAATTCTAACTAATAACTTCATACAATGGAAACGGTCAATTTGGACTCCTGCCGAAGTTACTCCACTCAGCAAGCGATAGAATAGTCGAATGGGAACCTAATCTAGATATAAATAGAAATTAGCAAAAGTATCAGATATGAGGTTATTGACTTAAATATACACACTAAAATACCTTGGGGTAAAGAAGTTACAGCTAAACAACTATGCTGAGTGCTTAAAGAAAGCTATTATGAATCGTGTCAACGAGGTAATGACCCAGAAAGGGTAATGTATTCCACACCGATCTGAGCGGTGCGCCGGAAGAGTTGACCGATGCAAACGGTAAAATACTGTGGGAATGTAGTTTTCAGCTCTGGGGAAAACGGATTCATGAAATCGAACACGCATTAGTAGAGCAAAACCTCAGATATCAGGGACAATATTTAGACAGAGAAACTGGTTTACATTACAATACCTTCAGGTATTATGATCCGGATATAGGTCGCTTTACCCAGCTAGACCCGATCGGTTTAGCCGGTGGGTTTAATCTGTATCAATATGCGCCTAATGGGTTGACTTGGATTGATCCGTGGGGGTTATCTCGATATTCGGGTGTTGATTTTTCTGGAACAGATGCTTTATATCAGGGTGGCGTAAATATTGTTAAGATAGAAATGGCTGGAGGGAGATATGGTGATTTTAAAAATGCCAATAAAATTGCAGGTTATACAAATTCTAAAGGTAATATAACAGGTAAGTCTCATCCAGAAGGATATACATGGCATCATTTGAATGATTATGATTCCAAAACCAATACATCAACTATGCAATTAGTAAAAATAGAAGCGCATGAAGCTACATATCCACATGCAGGTTCTGTTAGTCAATTTGAAAAATATCACGATGTTAAATACGAAACATCCAAAGCTAAGGCTAAAGCTAAAGAGATTTCTTCTAAGTTGTTTGGTAAATGTTAATGGAGGAATATGATATGAATTTTGATAAGATGGAAACATATCATGACGATGATGGCATAGCAATAGATATTATTTTACATACTTTTGGCCATCAAAAAATTCCAGTTATTTATTTGGAGTCAGATGTATGTGATAAAAAAATGAAAATAGATATTAATTTTATTATATCACATCAAGTTGAACTTCATAATATAATTGAAAAAGAATTAACTTCATATACTAATAAAATTTACAACAAAAATTTATATAAATATACATTAATGAAAATCTATTTATTCTCGGATATTGAAAATGAATACGGTTTTTTATTCGATTGGTCAGGAGATACAGAACATGGGATAGGGGTAAAAATTAAAGATTTATCAGTGAAAAAAATAGGGAGTGCAGAAATAGCGTTTCTTTAAAGCCCTGTACTTATTATATAGAAGACACCCACTACAACTGCACCCGCTTCCTGTGGGACGGGTTAAGAATGATTCAGGAAACCGGCCCGAATCACCCCACCAGCCTGTATATCTATACAGACCAGAACAGCTACGAACCACTGGCGCGTATAGACACAGACGGCAACTATGAACAACATATCCGCTACTTCCACACCGATCTGAATGGTGCACCGGAAGAGTTGACCGACGAAAACGGTAAAATACTGTGGGAATGCAGTTTTCAGCTCTGGGGTAAACGGATTCATGAAATCGAACACGAACCCATAGAGCAGAATCTCAGATATCAGGGACAATATTTAGACAGAGAAACCGGCTTACATTACAATACTTTCAGGTATTATGATCCGGATATAGGCCGCTTTACTCAGCCAGACCCAATTGGGTTGCTGGGTGGGTTTAATCTGTATCAGTATGCGCCTAATGGGTTGACTTGGATTGATCCGTGGGGATTGATGCCATGGAACTGGAATCCTAATGGAATGGGACACCATCTAATTCCACGGAATAAGGCTAACAGCATTGGTCTGACCGAGCTTGGAACTAAGAGAAATACACCAACATTTTTTCCTGATCCTTATAGCCCGGGAATGCATGAAGAGCTGCATAGAGCAATTAAAGGTGATATAGGCAAAATTCAAGGACCATGGACAGGAACGGCAGATGACTTATTCCATGCAACAAGTCGTAATTTAGATTCTGTTTCCTATATAAAAGGTGATTTAAAAATTCCTTCAACGGGTGAAGTTTTAGCAAGAAATGTAACTCCCAAAGAAGCTCATGCAAAATTATTGAAATGGTTTAATAATAAACAAGCGCGTAAAATTTCAGGAGGTAAATGTGGTTAAGACAATATACGTTGACGTTGATTTTAATGGGATAATTATTTTCGACTATCCAGGGATACTTGCTCCCTTTGGAGGAAAAATAGATAATGGAGAAAATATTCTTAAAGAATTTACTACAACAGATAAAGGAGATTCTGTGCTTGATAAAGGAATTGCCTTACCTATTATGGGCATTGATGATGGTGGCTATGTTGTTCGTTTGTTTTTAAATGAAACTCCTTGTAATGAGAATAGATCCATTATATTTAGTGATAAATATTTTTATCTTAATGTTACTGGGGACTTATATATTGCTGACATGTCAGTTTTTTGGGAATGGGAAGAGTATACTGGTTGGAATAATGCCGATATTCCTAAAGGAATATATAAAGTCTGTCTGGAGGGAGTAATTTTAAAAAAAGATGGTGATATTTTTTATTGCTATGATTTGATCTTAGAAAAAACAAGTAAACTTGGTAGAAGAGAAATTGAACCACGCTCAGATTCTAGACTTTATTAAACAACATTTTAGTTCTGTTACTTATTTATAAAATAAATTAATTCATTAAAATTTTTTAATTTCTAAGCAGAATAATTTATTTTATGCTTGTTATATTGCTAAATGATTGAGTCATCAGTCGAGAAAATTTTGTGTTTCTTTAAGTGTACTAGCTTAAACTTAATCTGACAGACACTACCTACTCATCAGCATTCGTTCTAACACAATGACTGTCTGATGAGTAAAATAAATTCTCTAGCTGCTTTTCTTTAGCCAGTCCTTTTGTCTCTACCCAAGTTTGCCAAGGTGTCTTACCATAACAGTATTTCCCTGAATGTGCTCTTTCCCGATTGTAAAACTCTAGCCAAAGCTCAATATCCTGTTGTATCTCTGTCAGTTCTGTATATATCTTACGTCTAAACATAATATCATAACATTCAGTCTTCATCGTCTTATGGAACCGTTCACATATACCATTCGTTTGCGGACTGTAGGCTTTTGTTTTCGTATGCTCTATATCTTCCAAATTCAGATACAGTTCGTATGCATGACGCTCTTTATGACCGTTATACTCACTTCCTCTATCCGTCAGAATTCGTAAAAGCGCTACCTGCTCATTATCAAAAAATGGTATCACTTTATCATTGAGCATATCCGCCGCAACTAAACTGTTTTTCTCGGTATATACTTTAGCAAACGCCAGTCTTGAATAGGTATCAATAAACGTTTGTTGGTATATTTTCCCAATCCCTTTAATATGACCAACATAATATGTATCTTGTGCGCATAAGTAACCAGGATGCTGGGTCTCAATTTCACCCCGTGCCTCTCGCGCTGCTTTCGCTTTCTCTAAAGCCTGTAGCTGGCTTTCTGTTAACACAAGCCCTTCCTGAGCTACTTTTGTTTCCAGAGCGATCAGCCTTTTTTTGAAGCTTTCTAAATCGTGGCGTAACCAGATTGAACGTACACCACTGCCAGAGACCATTATTCCTTGTAGACGTAGCTGATTAGCTACCCGATGTTGGCCACAAGCAGGAAATTCATAAGCCATATTAACTACAGCCTGCTCAATATGAGGCTCTACGCGATTTTTCTCTATAGGTTTTTTGCGACTTATTTCCTGAAGAGCTAATTCTCCGCCCTGTTCATAGAGTTTTTTGAAGCGATAATAACTGTCGCGACTATATCCCAAGACTTTACAGGCTTGCTGAACGTTACCTAACTGTTTAGCAAGTTCTAAAAGTCCTAATTTTGATTTAATTATTTTGCAGATTGATTCATTACTGACACTCCATTGTTGGTTTAAAATACACTAAATGTCAGATTAAATAAAGACTACTACAAGCCTGTTACTCCTTACTTATCCAGCCACAGCCTGAATCTGTACATTTCATGTAAAAGGCAGCAACAATGGCCACTGTATTATGTTTCTTCTTATACACAGATTTCCTGTCATAACCAATACAAAATAATGCTTACCAGACGTTACTTTTCCGAATTAAAACTAGTTTTGTTAACTTTAACTGCTGTTTTGGTAATTTACACCATATAATTTAGATTATAATTTTGTATTGTAAAAAATAAACTTTGGTTTATGCACAATTCTTTTATGCTTATGTAAACTAATTTGTGCAATATATAATCAACAAACGATAAGTTTGCTTCAGACAAAGGCGATACTGAATGCAGTATACTGAGACTAGCCAGAATGATAAATACCAGATTGCAATGCTTACTTTTCTGGCCGCATTTATTACTTATATTTTTGTTTATGGTTTTGAACTTACGCATTTCAGTTTGTCGATAGATGAGGAATTTAATAACAATATTTCCCATACTATTGCTATTGGCAGATGGGGACATGCCTTATTAAAAGCCAGTATCTATCCTGAGCCTTTTATTCCTTTTTATACTGAGATGCTGACTTTTATTTTATTGTCGGCCTCATGTGCGGTGATTGTTAAAATCTTTTCTCTAAACCTGAATCAAGCAATTTTCTTTGCTGTTTTATATGCTTCCTCAGCACAGTTTGCCTACCAGCTACAATTTCTTAACCAATCTGATACGATAGCCACAGCCATTTTACTGTCATCAATAGCCGTGTATTTGATCGTCAGGAAAAATTCTTTTCTGTATACAGTCATTCTTCCGGCTTTTCTGTTATGTTATTCGGTAGCCATTTATCAGTCGATAATCTTTTTTTCTTATTCTTTATTGCTTGCCTATTTGTTGCTAGATATAGTTAGAGACACAGAAGATAACAGGCATTTAAAATTGATATTCAGGTTAATAATAGCTTCAATTATCGGGCTAATCCTGTATTTTGTGCTAGGAGAATTAATTCTGAATTATTACCATCTTCACGCAGAATCTTATTTAAGCGATATTGTTACTTGGTTTGATGAATCACCCAAACAGGCACTAAAAAAGATTAGCCGCTGTATAGAACATTATTTCACTCTTAAAGCACCTTACGGGATGAATACGTTTGTACTGGCTGTTGTATTTTTAATCCTGCCGCTATTTTATCCGCTAAAAAGAAAAACAAGATACAGTTTGTATGCACTTTTAAGCATCATCACTTTGTTTTCCATGAATATAGTGGTTGGCAAGAATTTACCGGCCAGAACGATGACTAGCTTTGCCATATTTTTTGCTGCATCGGGCGTGATTAGTTTTATTGTCATCAAAAAAAATAAATGCTTTTGGGCTGTTGCTGCTTTTTCATTTCTGTATGGCATGGCCACGGTGAGTAATCTTTTTTATACTGACTATCTTGCCTATAAAAAAGATTACCGGCTGGCTTCTTCCATTGCCAGCGATATAGCAAAAAAATTAAATGTATCTCAGGAAACCCCGATAAAAGTCTATTTCTTCGGCGCGCTGGATATTAAACGGGTAAACCGACCCAAAAATTCGGATATGTTCGGTGCTTCATTTCTTAACTGGGATCATGGCAATTCCGGCAGAATTTCTGCATTTATGAATAAGGCAGAAATAGCTAGTATTGTGCCCGCATCCTATGATGATATCAGATCTAATTTAAAGACTGTATATGCAGCGCCTGTCTGGCCGCAGAAAGGCAGTATTTTGCAGATAAATGATGTGGTAGTGGTAAAACTAGGGCAGAATGTAGGTTATTGCCCGAATGGTGTTAAAGAAAATACTAAACCCAAACAGTGTTTGTAAGATTACCAGCTTATTTTTTTCTGAGTACCTAACTAAAATACACTTTTACTACCTATCTAATACGGTGGTAACAGCCGTCTGAACCCATGCAGCATAATGATACAGAAAAACAGCAGGTTTCTGCCCAGTATGGGGAGGTAAGCGGGTTGGCGCAGGGTAATGGTTTGTTCGGGGTGGTGTTTTCTGGCAGCCAGTACGCCAGAGAGTTTACGCAGATAGTCTATGCTTATCGGCCACTCTTTCACACCTTCTAGCCACTGTGCTGGAATGCCGGCCTCGCCCAACTGAATACCGACAAGTGCACCGGCGATGGCGGCAGTGGTATCGGTATCGCCGCCGGCGTGTATCAGTGCGCTGATGGTCTGTTCATAGCTGCCATAGTAGCGCAGCCATGCGTAGATAACGGCAGGTACGGTGTTGTTGATATAGCCGGTAATACCTTTTTTCTCTAGCTGCAAGGCCAGCAGGTAGTCGCTGAGTTCGGCCTGTTGTCGAAGCTTTTGCTGTGCCAGTTGTAGATGGCTGATAAGTTGCTGGTCGTTTAGGCCAGGTATGATTTCAGCAAAAAAGCAGTCAATTGGTGCTTGTGGCTGTTGCTGGCTGGCCTGTCTGGCGGCCATGGCGATAACCCATGCGCCCTCTTCTGCACGTGGGTCGGTATGGGTAATAATGGTGGCTGTGTGGATTATTTTGCGCATGGTGGCCGGATTATCGGCAAAAAACCAGCCAATCACAGGGGCACGCATGGCTGCACCATTACCGGCGGAGCGAATGCCACTTCTGGCCGGACTGATGCCCAGACACAATTTGCTACAGGCTTTCAGGGTAGCCATACCCAGACCTGCGGGTAGGGTAAGAAACCAGCGCCGAAGCCGGCTGGCCAGTTGGCGGCTGAAATCATCTGTATTCTGGTGACAGGTTAGTAAACTCTGAGCCACCATTACTGCATGCTCGGTATCATCACTGCACAAGCCTGACCTGCCCCATGGTGTAACTATCAGGCTATGCTGAATCTGGTTACCAAACAAGCGAGATGCTCGTTTGGGTGCCAGCCCTTCTCTTGCCAGCCCTATGGCATCGCCTACAGCGGTGCCAAGTAACAGGCCAGTAATCTGTTGTGCTGATTGTGTTTCTTGCATGGATAGTCCAGACGATCATTTTAACAGTATACGCTTACCCCAATGCCGGCACGAAGCGGTGGATAGATATACTATTATTTTATGTTAAAAAATACCTGTTTTTATTAATGTAGTTTAGCTGTTTTGGCAGGCTTGAGTCCAGATTTGTCTAACCGGCAAATATCAGCTTAAACCTTTCTGGCCGTAAGGATTACTGAAACCACTATGCGCAGTGAATTGGGTACTTTTGTATATGCGGGCAAATCTTTCATCTACATACTTATAACCTCAGAATAGATTTAGCCCAATGATTACTTTCGTTCAGGCAAATTTCTGGCGTGTTTATGTTCGTTGGTATGCATCAACAAACTGGATATTGTTGGTGGCAGTACCATAAAATGGTTGCTATATGATAATAATTATTATTTAATATTTGCAGCTTTTCATTGATATCGGCGCTATACAATCATGGGAACTGAGCCGTTTTGATGCAGTCTGTTCTGGCTTGCTGTTTCAAAATAGATGGCTAGTAAGATACGCTTGAGCAAATGGCCATGCTGTATCAGGCTATGATGGCCGAATTCATTCAGGCAATAGCAGATGCAGTTAGCATTGACGGCAGCCAGTGTAATGCGGTGTGGCAGGAAGCGCAGATTTGGAACGAAATTACTTTTCTACTGCATACGGTGAATATTATGGCGGGATTTTCCGGTGCGTTGTCAGCAGGAAAATAGGGTGCCGGTTATTTTAATCTGTAACATAATCAGGGTTTCAGCGGGCATATCTGCACACAAAACTGTATATATTGCTTTTGTGGGGTGCAGTTTTATGCTTATAGACATGGCCGCAATTATTTTTTCTAAACCGGCAAGGTGAGACGATGTTTAAGATTTTTGTTGGCCATGATAAAAAGCAGCCGTTGAAAGCAGAGCAGCTAAGTGGCTTGGCACAACACTTTGATGTTGCCTGAGGAGAAGCTAATGAAAACTTTATTGCTGTTTGGGGTAAGCCCGAAAATGGGTACGGGCTATCAGGTATTGCAACTGGCGTTGCAGCAACCATTGCAGTGGCGCTGTGTTGCGCTGGTACGAGATGCGGATTTTGCCCGACAGTTAAGCCAGCAAGGGGTAGCAACGGCGGTTGGCGATGCCACTGATGAATCCAGTGTCAAGAAAGCTTGTGAGCTGGCCGGTAACTATGCGGTGATTGTATCGACGTTAGGCGGCTCGGCAGGTGCGCACTATCTGGCACAGAGGCTGATTATTGATACTGCCGAACACTGTGGTATCAAGCAGATGCTGCTGGTTACTTCTCTGGGCTGCGGTGATTCATGGGCTACGATGTCAGAACGGGCAAAAAAGACTTTTGGACATTCAGTACGGGAAAAGTCTCTGGCAGAAGTATGGCTGCAAACCAGTACGCTGAATTATGAAATTCTGCGCCCCGGTGGTTTGGTTAATGGTGCAATTACCAGTACAGGAAAATGCTTTTATCAACAACAAATGCATGGTTATATTCATCGGGCGGAGCTGGCGAATGTGATTATGCAAAGAATCAGCGCTGCTGCACTGGATAACTGTATTTATACAGTGATTGACCCGGGTTTGCACCCTGCGGATAAATAAACCGGAACCAACCAGATTGTGGGTAAACTGTACTTATCCACAACCAGAAAAAACTGGCCAGCCCATCTGCAAGTATGACTAAGCAGACAGACTGGCCATTATTTCGTTATCCTGTTACTCAGGCTTTTTTCACAAAACACGCTTTAAGCATGATTTTCATGCCATCTACTTTGCAATCAATTTCGTGGTCGCCTTCAACCAGTCGGATACCTTTGGCTTTGGCGCCTTTTTTCAGCACGGTGCTGCTACCTTTGAGTTTAAGGTCTTTAATCAGGATAACATCATCACCATTGACCAGCGGATTGCCGTTACTGTCTTTAACATCCAGCTCCTGTGTGCTGGTAATACTGGCAGCATCCCATTCATGTCCACATTCAAGGCAGACAGTAAAGGTGCCATCAAAGTAATTCTGTTCGCTGGCGCATTGTGGGCAGATTGGGGTTGATTCAGACATGGTTAAACCTCTGCAATGGTAAAAGCGGCGATTGTACCTAATTCTGTAACAACCACCACATTTTTATGTACTTCTTACGCTCTTTTGCAGCACTACGCTGCTGGTACAGAAATTATGCCTGATTCTGGTATTGTTGCGCTGTTTTTTCTGAGTGTATCGTCATTAGCTCGTGTTGATTAGATTTATTTGCTACAAACTGATAATCCTGTGTAGCAAATTTGGGCAGCATTTTCGGTAACGCCAGCTTAGTGAACACTTGGCGGTATTGATGGCAACAGGCTGTTTATCGTTGCCGTGGCATTAGAGAAAGAGGAGAAATTTGTCTGAAGATAAGATACAAATAACAGGGTGGCTATTTGGCCACCCTGTTATATTATTGTACGCTGCTTAGAATTCAGCATCGATATCGGCAATGCTTACCAGTTTGGCATTAACAAATTCTTTTAAGCCCAAATCCAGCAATTCACGTCCGAAGCCGGAACGTTTTACGCCACCAAAGGGTAAATCGGCTTTCACCATGGTGGGGTGATTGATAAATACCATGCCGGTATCAATCTGCTGTGCCAGCTGTGCACCGCGTTCTTCGTCTGCGGTAAAGATGGAACCGCCAAGGCCATAAGGGGTATCGTTGGCAATTTCAATGGCGTGAGCAGCATCTTTGGCACGATACACGGAAGAAACTGGGCCAAAGAATTCCCAGTGCCGTGCCGGATTATCCTGCTGAATATTAGTCAGGATAACCGGCCGGAAAAAACAGCCTTGCGCAGGCATATCCAATGCAATTTCTTCGGCATGCGCACCCAGTTTAACCGCCTCGTCCAGTTGCTGTTGTAGGCCAGTGACGGCAGAGCGGGAAGACAGTGGTGCTAATGTCGTGGCTGCATCCATCGGGTCACCCATGCGCAGTTGCTGGATACCCTCACGATACAGTTTCAGGAAACGATCATATACGCCATCTTCCACGATAATACGCTTGGCGCTCACGCATACCTGTCCGGCATTCCAGTGACGGCCGAACACTGCCCATTTAGCGGCTTTTTCGATATCGGCATCGTTCAGTACGATAAAGGCATCGGCGCCACCCAGTTCCAGCGTGCATTTTTTCAATGCTGCGCCTGCCTGTGCAGCCACAATCGCACCAGCACCTTCCGAACCGGTTAAGGCCACGCCGCGTACGCGCGGGTCGGCAATAATTTTGGCCAATTGGGCATGGGTTGGAAAGAGATTTTGAAAGGCACCATCCATCAATCCGGCCTGTGACAGCATGGCAGCCATTTTAGCGGCACACTGAGGAACATTAGAAGCATGTTTCAGCACAACAACATTACCGGCAGCCAGTTGTGGTGCGGCAATACGGGCTATCTGGTAATACGGGAAATTCCATGGTTCAACCGCCAAGATAATGCCCTGCGGGGCAAATTCGATGCGGGCACGATTACCTTTATTGGAAGTAACCGGCAAAACTTCCGGCTGAAGCTGACGCTCGGCATTGACTGCATAATATTCGAAAATCTGTGCAGACAGCTCGGTTTCTGCCTTAGCTTCACTAAACAGCTTTCCCATTTCCAGTGTCAGCAAGCGGGCATATTCATCAATATTGGCACGTAAAATGTCGGCAGCGGTTTGCAGGATACACGCACGCTGGGCAAATGTAGTGTTTTTCCACTGTTGGAAAGCAGCATCAGCACGATTTAATGCTGTTTCCAGTTCGACATCGGTAGTATCAGGAAATGCCATTACTTGTTGCTCTGTATAGGGATTGGTACTAGCGTACGCCATATAATTACCTTTCATGAGTAAGAGTTACACCACGGATACCGCCCTATTTACGGGCAGATTCTGAGAAAATCTGTTATGTATTACTATCCGGAAATGTTTTTTGCCTGATGTGTATGCTACCGCTGCTGCTAATTATCTATAAGCTGATAAAGGCAGACGGCAATATTATTTATCATACCTGAATACCAATATTTAGGAATGATTTTGTATTTAATTCAGTTTAACAATTATTTACCGCATTATCAAGCATACAAGAAATCAATAAAATATGGCTGTCAGGCTGAACAATTTTAAAGCATCAGGTAAACTGTCTTCAGGCATGTGAAGATTTCTGCATTGGTATATTCATGGTTTCCTGCCAGGCAATAATGGATATTTTTGTTTCCTGAAACGCTCTTGCCGTAGCAACACTTACCGGCTTAAGCTGTTTTAGCTTTTAATCAACCATACATAAGGGATATACAAATGAGTAAACTGGCAATTGTATTTTTTTCCGGTTACGGCCATACCCGTAAAATTGCTGAAGCAGCGGCAGCAGATACCGATGCAGCGCTAGTGGAAATCGATGCGAATGGTGATCTGGATGATGATCAGTGGCAACAACTGCATACTGCCAGAGGGATTATTTTTGCAGCTCCAACTTATATGGGCAATGTACCATGGCAATTCAAGAAATTTGCCGATGCTACTTCGACATTGTGGGCAAAACGCGCCTGGCAGGATAAAGTATTTGGCGGCTTTACTAATAGTGCCAGTTTTAACGGCGATAAACAGGTAACACTAATCTGGATGCAGACTCTGGCGGCACAGCATGGTGGTATCTGGGTAAGTCTGGGACTGTTGCCGGCAAATACCAAAAATGCACAACGTAATGATGTCAATACACTAGGCGGCTCTGTTGGTGCTCTGGTACAGACACCAGCCGATGCCAGTGTGGATGAAATTCCGCACGGCGATATTGAAACAGTTAAAATTTATGTAGCACGAATAAGTGACATTATTAACAAGTTAGGTTGAAGGTATTCCAACCAATCCCGCATATCAGCCCGGTATGTCATCGCTTTATCCCTGAAAGACAAAGCAATGGCATACCGGGCTGTTTGGATAAGTGTAGTGTATTGTTTTAATGAGTATCCGGCTGCTGTCTGGTTTTCTGCCATGAAGCAAGTATGGCAATCAGTAAGGCACTGAACACTACTGCCAGTGAAGCAAAAGAAGGAATATGCCACCACTTGGCAACCAGCATTTTGCCGCCAATAAAAGTTAATACCACCGCCAGCCCGTATTTGAGATAGATAAATTTTTCTACCACATTGGCCAGCAAAAAGTACATCGCGCGCAAACCCAGTACCGCAAGAATATTGGAAGTAAAAACAATAAACGGATCGGTGGTTACCGCAAATACAGCCGGAATGCTGTCAACGGCAAACACCACATCGCTTAATTCAATCACTACCAAAGTAAGCAGCAAGGGAGTAGCCATGCGCTGGCCATTTTCAACAGTAAAAAATTTCTCCCGGTTCAACTGCTCACTAACACGCATATGCCGGTGCAGCCAGTGCACCAGTGGATTATCAGCCAAGCCTTTATCCTCAGTTTTTTCCGGTAGCATCAGCTTAATACCACTATAAAGCAGAAATACGCCAAACAGATACAGTACCCACTCAAAGCGGCTGACCAGTACCGCACCTAAAGCCACCATAATGGCGCGCAGAACAATCGCCCCCAGCACCCCAAAAAGTAAAACCCGATGCTGATATTCAGCCGGTACCTTAAAATAACTGAATATCAATACAAATACGAAAATATTGTCGACTGATAGCGATTTTTCCAGCACATAACCTGTGAGAAAATCCATTACCGAATCCGCAGCTACTTCCGAACCAAGCGCAGGATTATGTGCCAGTTCAAAATACAGCCAGGCAGCAAATCCCAGAGAAACAGCAATCCATACAGTTGTCCACAGCAGGGCTTCTTTTGTACTGACACGATGTACACCCTCTTTTTTCAGCGTGAACATATCAATCGTAATCATAACAATCACAATGGCGATAAATACGCCGTAAAATAAGGGTGTACCTACTGAATTCAGTTGTGGTTGCATGTATTCTTCCTGCTAAATATTTTTATCATACAAAATCCGGTGACAAGACTAATTCCAGATACAACAGTCCTGTGAATGGCACTTTACAGGCCAATAATCGAACAATAGCATAGATAATCCCCCTATTGTCATTAGTTGTGCCGATACAAAAAGTCTGGTTATGCTATGGATACCGGTGGTGTGCCCATGATTGCACTGCTGCCAGAACAAACACTGTTTGTATTTTGGATACACATTGTATTATTGTATCCATGTTATTGATGGCAACTTTGGTATCCGGTTAAGGTGAAAATTAATAAAGAGAAATCTGCATGAAAATGCCATCTGTATGCCAAGACTGATATAAGTTAACCAATACCAGCCATCTTTGCTAGTTTATTGATGTTATTCTGCGCAGCCACGGACGGCTTATGTTGCAGACTAATCCTCTTTCCGGGCTAATTTTTTGGTAGGCGTATTGCTTGGTAGCTATATTGCCGACAAGCCGCAGATTGGTCTGACCTGTTTACTAGCCGTTATCTCTGCCAATGTGGCGGCGTATCTGTATCAGCTTAACCGCAAAGCTTAGCATTAACAATTTTAATTCCTGTCTGATCGATACTGTCTTAACCCCTTTGTGTGTAAAGGCACTATATTGATGGTTAAAAGTATAATGATTCACACTTTTTAGTTCCCACTGCATACCTATTATCAGTAACTGTATTTCTATTTTAATATCTAAAACACCAGATAAGGCATTGAATAGTATTAATGCATGAAAACAGGGCTTAGTGCCCTGCTGTTGTATTTGCTGTGTGATTACGCCATCAAGCCAATTATTTCAGTTTATTTTGTTTCACAATCAGCAAGTGAAAGATGCACACTAAATATTTCTTTATCTTTTATATAATAATAATGGTTAACACCATTTGCGAATGACTCTCTGAATTTGACAAGCTCAGGATTGGTGCCACAATAGACCTGTTTCAGGTTACTAGTAGTAATTTTTTTAGTCCTAGGCAAATCTAGTTCATCTTTATTTATATCCATAACATATTTATAATTAATCGTATCATTCTCTTTATAGATATCAACTAGGTTGGAATTTGAATCAACTTTTTTAGGAAGATACCGCTTAGCATCGTTAATATACGCATCTTGAATTTTACCAAGCTCTGATTTTTCAGTTGATTGTGCTATATCACTACTGGCTTTATTTGCATCTGCTGATTTCGAATTGTCACAACCAAAGAGTACAAGGCTCATTGACATCAGTGCTATTATTTTTAAAACTTTCATGTTTATTCCCTTTTAGTAAATTTTAAAAATATTATTATTATCATTGATTAAATAAAATAACAAGTTTTTTCATAATATTCGTATTAATTAATATTTGCATAATTTTCTAAACCTATCAGATTTAATTTAAACTTATATAATACCAATGGTTTTTTTAACTACCTTAGTTTCTAATTGATATTTTGATCAGAAATTAAGTTTGAAGAAAACTGCTAGCCTGTTCACTGCCATGGTATTTAATCTGCTGTATTTTGCACCGGATAAGGTTCTTGGCTTTGCTGGCGTATTTATATGTAACAGCACGCTGGCAGGAATAATTTTTTAGCAGAACTAGCAGTCAACACACTCAGAATAGCTATTTACGCGCTGGCCGGTTCTGTACTTGCAATTGGTATTGCGTTGTTGTACGGCGGTCAGATAGCTATCATTTCTCTATGCTCTACTCTTTTAATGCTATTCTAATTGCTATTACACTGGCTACTTTCAGCAGTAATCAGATGTTAAAACCAGTCTTTAATATTATGTTTAGAATTATACTAACCATATTTACTCAGGCAGCCTTCACCACGCTACTCAAATCATTTGCCATACCAGTACTAACTATGCCATTTATACTAGTAAGCTGGTTATGGTTATTATTTAATCAGACTCTGAATCAACGTTAATTGCTAGCGATATGATGTTGCATTAATCACACAGAAAACTATTTTTACTGATCAATAGATGCCCAGGCAGATACAGTTCATTAGCATAGATTACAAATATCAGTTTACCCAATAAAAAAGACTGCCCTTAGAGCAGTCTTTTCAGATGCAAGATGTTGCAAACTATGATTAACGTTTGAACATATTGCCGTATTTTTGGTTGAATTTGTCCACACGACCGGTAGAGTCAACAATTTTCTGTTTACCGGTATAGAACGGATGACATGCAGAGCATACTTCAATATTGAAAGTATCTTTTTCCATTGCGGATTTGGTTACAAAAGTATTGCCGCAAGAGCAGGTCACGGTTACGTCGTGGTAGTTTGGTTGAATGCTGTTATTCATAGTATCGTCCTCGGTTGGCGGGTACAGGGGTTGTGCCTGTACCTCTTGAAACGGATGTTTGCAATCGGATAATTATACTCGCATGAGTAAGATTTTCAAGTGAATCAGTACACAGCAGCTACAACATTAAGCTGGCTGACAAACGCAAAACAGCAGAAGCTACCCGACTGATTACATCCTGCTTTTTTCAGTGTAACACTGCTGTCAAGACCTATACGTCTGACTAAAGCAGCCATTTAAACAGAACAATTCAGGCACGGCGCCAGGTAGTACCACTGGCACCATCTTCCAGCACAATACCGGCCGCAGTAAGCTCATCGCGAATCCGGTCTGATTCTGCCCAGTTGCGCGCTGCACGTGCCTGTTGCCGTGCGGCAATCAGTGCCTCAATCGCTGCGTTATCCAACCCCTGCGCTTTCTCGCCTACCTCACCCTGCAAAAAAGCCTCAGGTTCACGTTGCAATAAACCCAGCAAACCGGCCAATCCTTTCAGGCATCCGGCCAGTTCAGCATCATGAGTTTTGTTGATTTCATTAGCAAGTTCAAACAGAACTGCTACTGCTTCTACAGTAGCAAAATCATCGTTCATAGCTGCATAGAAACGACGCGTATAGTCATTTAATTGCGCATGCACGGTTATATCTGCTGCCGACGTATTTTTCAGGGCAGTATACAGACGGGTTAACGCACCTTTGGCATCATCAAGATGAGCATCAGAATAATTTAACGGGCTGCGGTAATGCGCACGCAGAATGAAAAAACGCACAACTTCAGCATCGTATTTTTGCAACACTTCGCGGATAGTGAAGAAGTTTCCAAGAGATTTGGACATTTTTTCATTATCCACACGAATAAAACCATTATGTAACCAATATTTAACATGGCTGGCAAAGTGATTCTGCTCATCACAACAACCTTGTTTTTCGGCGCCACAACTTTGGGCAATTTCATTTTCATGATGCGGAAACTGCAAATCGGCACCACCACCATGTATATCAAATTTTTTGCCCAAAAGAACCTTGCTCATGGCAGAGCATTCGATATGCCATCCCGGGCGACCGCGTCCCCATGGGCTGTCCCACGCAGGTTCATGTGGCTTGGCAGCTTTCCACAACACAAAATCCAGCGGATCACGCTTATGCCCGTCAACATCAACGCGCTCTCCGGCACGCAGATCATCCAGACTTTTTCCGCTCAGCTGGCCATAGGGCGGATATTCACGCACCGCATAAAAAACATCACCGTTATCAGCCACATATGCTTTGCCATTTACAATTATGTCTTCAATCATGGCTATCATTTGCGCTATATACTCGGTGGCGCGTGGTTCATGGTCAGGCTGAAGTACGCCCAAAGCCGCCGCATCTTCACGCATGGCCTGAATATAGAAATCTGTAAGCTCGGTAATACTGATGCCTCGCTCATTGGCACGGGCAATAATTTTATCATCTATATCCGTGATATTACGTACATAATCTAGCTGATAACCCAATTCACGCAACCAGCGTGCTACCACATCAAATACAATCATTACCCGTGCATGGCCAAGGTGACAATAATCATAAACCGTCATGCCACAAACATACATGCGCACCTGTTGCGGATTAATCGGTGTAAATTCCTGTTTGGTTCTGGTTAAGGTGTTATACAAGCTGAGCATGTCTGTTTCCAAATTAACTGAATGGTAGCACTGTACCCGGGTAATTTATTTGTATGAGGTTAAACTGGTTGTTTTCAAGAGCCAGAGAGCCTAAAAGCACGATTACAGTAGTCTGAATTGTAATATAGCGCAGTATAAGTTGTCGTCTAAAGCAGTTTTAAACCAAAACAAATACCTTTTGCATACAGATAGTACTGCTTTTTCTGTTTATGTGTATAACTCTCTAAGCCGGGTGTCTCACTTGCTTTTCTGCTACAGATGACATAAAACATTAATCGTAGGAACCAAAACAAGTTTTAAAGAGAAGGAGTAAGTATGACTATCATGAAACCATTGGCTGCACTGGCAGCCGCCACCACTCTGGCCTTAACTGGCTGCGTTACTGATCCAACTACTGGCCAGTCACATGCCAGCAAAACTGCTGTATATGGCTTAAGCGGTGCTGCCGTGTGCGGCATTGTAGGCGCAATTACCCATAACAGCCGCGGTGCACGCAACGCAGCACTGGGTTGTGGCGCTGTTGGTGCTGGTATTGGTGCCTATATGGATTATCAGGAAAAACTGTTACGCCAGAAATTGGCCAATACCAATGTTGACGTTCAGCGCGAAGGCGATCAGATTAAACTGACTATGCCTGAAAACATTACTTTTGCTACCAACAGCTCAGAATTGAGCGGCAGCGCTACTTCTTCTCTGTCTTCAGTAGCTGAAGTGCTGGCCAAATATGTGGATACCACCATTACAGTCGCTGGCTATACTGATAGTACTGGCAATGATAGCATTAATATTCCATTGTCACAGCGTCGCGCCCAATCAGTATCCAACTTCCTCACCTCCCGTGGCGTAGCCTATAACCGTATCAGTGCTATGGGCTATGGTTCGGCCAGTCCGATTGCCAGCAATGCCACTGTTGAAGGCCGTGCGAAAAACCGGCGTGTGGAAATCCGGGTAAATCCGGCACCGCAGGCGCAAACCATGACTACACAGCAAACTACAACCTACGTACAGTAATTGCTGAATCAGGCCTGACTGATTACAGTGCAATTTAATCAATCAGGCCTATACACCAACAAACCAAATTTTTTCATAGCATATTTATTTACATTTACAACCATGGTAAAATAAATTACATTCATTAACCATAAAATTAATTAAATATGTCAAATCAAACAAACTCTAATATTAATACCTCTTCTGGTAACATTAGCTCAGTCATGTCTGTAGGTGACTGGTTAATCACGCTTCTTATTTTCTGCATCCCCCTTGTCAATCTAATTATGATGCTAGTATGGGCTTTTGGTGGCAATAGCAATCCTAATCGCGCCAACTTCTGCAAAGCCTATTTAATACTAGGGGTAATTGGAATAATATTATGCTTTGCACTCATGGCAGTATTTGGAAGTATTCTGGCCAGCTCCACACCTGTATAATTAATTCATATTCTTATAAACCGGTATTTGATGTCGGCCTGCTTGTTGGATTTTCTTTATTTCTAAGTGGAATATTAACAATTTTTTCACTTAGCCTCTTTACACCAATTATTTTTTACAAAAAAGAAAACAAACGTTCACAACAGAAACTTATAACGGAGATAGCCAAATGAAACATTGTATTATTTATGCACATCCCTATGAGCTTAGTTTTAATCATGCTATTAAGGACAAAGTCATTAGCCTTATCAATAGTCGTGGAGAACAGTATAATTTGATTGATTTGTATCAGCAACGATTTCAGCCAGTGTTGTCTACTGACGATTTTATTGCACTGCAAAACAATACAGTCAATGATGATGTAAAAAGTCATCAGCAATTGGTAACTGAAGCTGATAATCTCATCTTTATTTATCCTATATGGTGGTTTGGCCAACCTGCCATTTTAAAAGGCTGGATTGACCGAATATTTTCTTCAGGCTTTGCCTATAGAGATGATGAAAATGGGTTCACTCCACTATTGACGGATAAATCTGCAACGTTAATTGTTACGCTTGGTTCTACACAAGAAGTACTTTTGCAACATGATATGAATGATTTCATGAAAAGTATGATTGTTGGCACATTGAATCTAGTTGGTATAAGTAATGTAAATTGCCAACAGCTTTATGAGGTACCTACGTTAACAGACGACGAGCGTCAAACTATGCTAGACAATATCTCTATTTAACCATTCTAGCCTAATCAACATTGCTAATATAACACTATTAAAAGATAGCGTTATATTAGCCCGAATCTGTGCAGATTTATTGCTGATGCTGGACTAAAAGTGTGATTAATCGACTTAGATATACAACCAATTTTGGGGCATGTATTCAATCCAGTGCTTAACCTGTAATATAGGGTAATTTACTGGAGAATATTCGTGGCTAAAGTCGATGGAAGGTGCTCATTTTGTCAACAAACTCCCTCAGTGAAAAAACATGGATTAGGAAGCACTGGACATCAACGTTATCATTGCTAAGATTGCTGCCGAAGCTTCCAGCTCGATTATGAATATCATGCCTGCCAACCCAGAACTAAAGATAAAATTATCGACCTCACGATGAATAATGCCAGTATTCGTGATACTGCTAGGCCCTTCATATCAGCAGTAATGAATTCAAATGTCAAGAAATCGATTTTATTATCAACCCCAATTCATCAAACGAGCAGATATTGTTGCTGAGTATGACCTGACTAAATCTGCATTAGACAAGTGGATTAAGCCATATAGTAGTAAC
Organism: Snodgrassella alvi; assembly: GCF_002777825.1. Classification (GTDB taxonomy): domain Bacteria; phylum Pseudomonadota; class Gammaproteobacteria; order Burkholderiales; family Neisseriaceae; genus Snodgrassella; species Snodgrassella alvi_C. The sequence goes on from NZ_MEIR01000089.1 coordinate 37,377, forward strand.
CAGAAAATTTGATTTGTTATATATTAAGATTTAGCCTATCTAGTATACTGAATCGATTTCAAAGCATAAAATATACAATGTGTGTAAAAAAGCACTTCTACTTGAAGTGCTTTTTTGATTTTAAATCATCTGCACTACATTATTATTTAAGCATAAATATTAATTTAATGATTGATTTAGTATAGTAGTTGACAATATTTACATTTAATACCAAATTATTTTAAATCATTATTATTTTGAGTCCTGTCAAGTTTACAAATAAGGCCTAATCAGGCAGATATATCTCCACAACCTCAAAAATTGTCTGCCATCTTAACGGATACAATTTAAAAATCTGAATCCGCCCTGTACAATCAATGGCCACACATCATTCAAATCATTTCTATTAAAGCCATCACAGAAACCAGCATCATCAATTACCAAAACATTTTGATTAAACCATCCAGTTTATTAATTGTGCATAATTCAAAAACCACAATCAAAGTTAATAGCATGGCTATAAATTCATACAAATATAATAGAGATTCTCAAGCAAAACATTACTGGTTATGAGCACAGTCCACAGGATAATCAGCCAGACTACCTAAATATTTTACAGTTAATTTAATTATGACGCCAATATGGCATTTGGTGAAAGTGGTCATTCTAATCGATTTAAATATTATAAATCTTAAATCGTTATCTTTGCTGTCTGCATAGCAATTGGTAAGTATCATGTCACCACATACGAATAAGAAATCATCATACCATTCGAATATATATACGCATAAGAACCAATAATCAGCATAGCTCTGATCAGGCAAATCTGTAAAAAAAGCACTTCATTCTGAAGTGCTTTTTACTATCGTTTCGTTTATGCGTCCAATGGACGGTGCAGCTTCGCCTGCCGCTCAATGCGTTTGTTGACAAACCATTGCTGTGCCAGCGTTAAAATATTATTCGTCAACCAGTACAGTACCAAACCAGCAGGGAAGAAGAAGAACATCACTGAAAACGCAACTGGCATGATTTTCATCATTTTTGCCTGAACGGGGTCTGTTGGCGGCGGATTCATGAATGTTTGCAGATACATGGTTAGCGCCATCAGCACAGGCAGGATGAAATAAGGGTCTTGACGTCCCAGATCGGTAATCCAGCCAATCCATGGTGCACCGCGCAATTCTACTGAAGCAAACAGTGCCCAATACAAACCAATAAACACCGGAATCTGCAACAGCATTGGCAAACAACCGCCTACCGGATTGATTTTTTCCTTTTTGTACAGCGACATCATTTCCTGCTGCATGCGCATGCGATCGTTACCATACTGGTCTTTCAATGCCTGTAGGCGTGGCGCCACAGCACGCATCTTGGCCATAGATTTATACGATGCATGGGTAAGCGGAAATAGAATCGCTTTTACAGTGAGTGTCAGTAGAATAATCGCCCAGCCCCAGTTATGTACCAAACCATGCCACCAGTTCAGCAGCCAGAACAAAGGCGAAGAGAACAGCGATACTTTACCGTAGTCTTTAATCATCTGTAGATGATCAGCAACTTTGGTAATCACTGAATAAATCTGCGGACCAGCATACAGAGAAATACCAAAGCTACCGGTAGCATTAGCACCAATATCTTTTAACGGCACGCGCACACCAGCCGAATACAGGCCATCACTGCGTTTACGGATATCAATCCGACAATCACTGCTGCCACAAACACTGCTACCCTCTTTAGGTTGCAGAATCCATGTGGTCATAAAGTAATGCTGAGTCATGCCGATCCAGCCAGTATTAGTCTTACGCTGATAATCTGCCTGATCGCGGCCGGAAGCGTAATCACTGTCCAAATCCTTAAAGGCTACTTTTTCAAATTTGCCATTCGGGGTATACAACACCGGGCCAGTATAGGTATGGTCAAAATAACCGCTACCTTCCGGTTCCTTGTCATCACGCAACACACGATAGGCCACATCCATTTGCAGTGGCTGGGCATTGTGATTGGCAATTTCATAACGCAGTCCAATTAGATAGCTGCCTTTGGTGAAGGTGTAAATTTTGCTAACCTGCACGCCGTTTTGTTCCGCAGCAGTCAAACGCACATCCAGTTTGTCACCATTAAGCGTGTACTGTTTTTGTGCAGCAGTAAATGTCAGGTTTTTAAACTGATAGTCCCCCTGACGGTTCAATAACACCGACTGGGCAATATACTGATGGCCATTAGCACCGTTATCCAGCAACACAAAAGGCTTACTGGCATCACTGGTAGCTTTGTATTTATTGAGTGTAAGCTGGCGTAAATCACCGCTTTTTTCATCAATAATCGCCTTAACGGTATCGGTGGTAACCGTTACCGGATCCGTTTTACTCAATGCACCTTCAGCAGTCATATCGGTAGAAGTAGCATTGCTGGTGGATGATGTTTGTTGTGTTGCAGGCTGATTTTGGGGTTGTGGGTATAATTTTTCCCAACCCAGCAAAATTGCCATGGTGAGCACAAAAAATATCAGTAATCGTTTGAAATCCATAGTGTATTCCGTGTGTGTTCGCTAAGGAAGTGGGTCATGACCGCAACCACCCCATGGATGACAGCGGCAAATGCGCTTTATCGCCAGCCAGCTACCCCTGAATACCCCGTATTTTTGCAGCGCCAGTACTGCATATTGCGAACAGGTCGGGCTATATCGGCAACGTGGTGGCAGCAACGGGCTAATGGCATACTGGTAAAACCGAATCAGACCCAGCAATAAATATTTCATTGCGACGTTGTTTTACACCCGTCACTTGCCACAAGCAACTGCTGTAAAGTTCTGACAACGCCAGTATAATCCTTATGCTGGAAAGGCTGGCGTATACGAATGATTATATCTACCGGCGGCAATTCATGTCGGTGCAGGCGAAACCATTCCCGTAACACCCGTTTCATGTAATTGCGCCGGTTGGCACGTCTGGCCACTTTTTTGGCAACTATCAGCCCCAGACGCGGGAAACCCAAAGCATTGCGTGCCTGAAATACCTGAATCCAGGCACGGCTTTTTTGGCAACGTAACGCAAAAACGGATGAAAAATCATCCGTTTTTAATAGGCGATATTTTTTGCCAAAATGATAATCCATTCTTGTTCTTACACAGCCAAACGTTTACGACCCTTGGCACGACGGGCAGCCAGTACAGCACGTCCGCCACGGGTTTTGCTGCGAACCAGAAAGCCATGAGTGCGTTTGCGACGGGTAACGGATGGTTGATAAGTACGTTTCATAATTTATTCCCGAATTAACTTTAAATAAAACGTGGCATTACACAACAAGAACAGCACTTTGTCAATCAATATAATCTACAGCAAAGCTTTATGGCAACTGCTTTAACATAAAGTGCAAATCATGGTCAGAAATCTGTTTATTGCGTATAATTAGCATAATAGGCACTTTTTACTTCCAGCCTTTAGCCCGTCCCGATTGACAGACAAATTTAAGCTTCACGCATGACCCTGACAGAATTTTGGCCACAGTGCCTATTGCAATTAAAACAGAGCCTGCCCTCCCAGCAATACCAGATGTGGATTGCTCCGTTAACTGTAGGCGAGGAAAATGGCAATTGGGTAATCTTTGCGCGTAATACCTTTACATTTAATCATATCCGCGAACGTTTCTGGCCATCTGTCGAAAGCGCCAGACAGGCTATCCTGCCGGATGGCAACACACCATTAATTCTGAAAATCGGCCAGGGACAATCCTTGCAGGCGGCCACACAGGCAATACCGCTAAACGTCGCAGCCAGCCCGGTTCCTGCTGCGGTTACGCCACCGGCTACAGCGGTGATTGAGAATCTGCCAGCAGCCAAACCAGAAACAGACGCAGCAACTCCTGAGGTGGCACCCAAAACACGTGCAACACCAAAACAGACTGAATCTGCTCAGGACATCATCGCCAAACGACTGCGTCACAGCCAGTCTAAAAGCGATAGTAGCCCTGCTGACAATAGCGAAAGCGGCAATACCAAACCGGCCAAAGCCGAAAAACACGAAGCGGCTGCACCAGCAACCGCATCTGATACAGCACATGAAAACAATAAAAAATCTCGCTATACCGAAACCAATCTGAATCCCGAGCACACTTTCGCAGCTCTGGTACAAGGTAAAGGTAACCGTTTGGCTCATGCTGCTGCTCTGTCTATTGCAGAAAATCCCGGCAACAGCATGTACAACCCGTTTTTCGTCTATGGCAGTACCGGTCTGGGTAAAACCCATCTGGTACAGGCAATTGGTAACCAGCTTTTTGCTACTGATGCCAAAGTAAAAATACGTTATATTCATGCCGATGAATTTATCCGCGGCATTATGAATGCATTCCATGCCAAATCATTTGATGCCATGCGTCAGCAATATCAGCAGGTAGACTTGCTTATCATGGATGATGTGCAGTTTATTGCCGGCAAAGACCGTACCATGGAAGAGTTTTTTTACGTCTATAATCATTTAATTGACGAAAAAAAACAGGTTATCCTTACCTGTGATACCCTGCCTACCCATATTGATGGCATGGACGACCGCCTGAAATCACGTTTTTCCTGGGGGCTGAGTCTGGAGCTCGAACCGCCAGAGCTGGAAATGCGTGTCGCTATTTTGCAGAAAAAAGCTGAGTTGGCACAGGTAAAATTGGAAGACGAAGCCGCGTTTTTTATTGCCAAGCATATCCGCAGTAATGTGCGCGAACTGGAAGGTGCATTCAAGCGTGTAGTCGCACAAAGCCGTTTTGCCAGCCGTCCGATTGATGTGGGCTTGGCCACTGAAGCATTACAGGATATTCTGGCAGTCAATCACAAACCCATGACTCTGGAACACATCCAGAACACTGTAGCCAAATTTTATGGCATCACCATTAGTGACATGGTGGGCAAAAAACGTACCCGCACTCTGGCTCGTCCGCGCCAGATGGCCATGACATTAGCAAAAGAACTTACTCCACTTAGTTTACCCGCTATTGGTAGCGGATTTGGTGGCCGCGACCACACAACGGTCATGCATGCGGTAAAAAGCATCTCCAAACTCCGTAAAGATGATGCTGAAACAACCAAAGCGTATGAAACCTTAATGATGATTTTGCGAGATTAAACCAAGGAACAGAATATGCTGATTTTACAAGCAGAACGCGACAGTTTGCTCAAACCGCTGCAAGCCGTAACCGGTATTGTTGAGCGTCGCCACACTTTACCGATACTGTCTAATGTATTGTTGGAAAACCATCAGGGGCAAATCAAAATTCTGGCTACCGATCTGGAAATTCAGATTGATACCGTAGGACCAAAAAGTGAAGCAGAAGATTTTCGCATCACCACCAATGCCAAAAAACTGCAAGACATCCTGCGCGCCCTGCCTGCTGGTGCCATGGTGTCACTAGACTGGAACAACAACCGTCTGGTGCTGAAAGCCGGTAAAAGCCGTTTTAATCTGCAAACCCTGCCAGCAGAAGATTTCCCGCTGATGAGCGTTGGCGAAAATGTCGATGCCACCTTTACCCTGCCACAGGAAATGTTCCGCGAGATGCTGTCACAAGTACAGTACAGCATGGCTATTCAGGATATCCGTTATTATCTCAACGGCCTGCTGATGCAAACTGAAGGCAATCAACTGCGTCTGGTGGCTACCGACGGGCACCGTCTGGCCTATGCAGCCTGCAATATCGAAGCAGATTTGCCCAAAGCCGAAGTGATTCTGCCCCGCAAAACCGTACTAGAGCTGTTTAAGCTGCTCACCTTCCCCGAACAGCCGATAACCATTGAACTTTTGAATAATCAGGTGCGTTTCCGCTGCAATGACACCATTATCGTTTCCAAAGTGGTAGATGGTAAATTCCCAGACTACAACCGTGTTATTCCATTAGATAACGATAAAATCTTTCTGGCCAATCGTACCGAGCTGCTGGGTGCACTGGAACGAGCTGCCATTCTGGCCAATGAAAAATTCCGCGGTGCCCGCCTGCAAATCCAGCCCGGCCTGCTCAGTGTCACCTGTAACAACAATGAACAGGAAGAAGCACGCGAAGAACTGGAAATTGCCTATCAGGGCGATACACTGGAAGTGGGTTTTAACATCAACTATCTGATGGATGTATTGCGCAATGTACATGCGGAAGACTTACAGCTAGCTTTTGGCGATGCAAACCGCTCCACCCTGTTTACCATCCCCAACAACCCCAATTTTAAATATATTGTCATGCCAATGCGTATTTAATCGTTATTCATACAATCACTTAGCTATGGCCGTAAACTAGCCTGCTGTTTTTATAACAGCCTAATCTGGTTTACGGCCGTTTATTATTTACATTGAGCATTATTATCCATAAATAAAAATCAGCCAAAACATCATGTTAAATATAACAACTGGCTGAAAAAAAGCTGGTTTTCTGTTATAATATTCTTTTGGTCAATTGCCCTGAAACAGGCCTGTGAATACTGGCAAACCGGAGTATGCTTATCATCATATCAAGGCTACAGGCGCATTTTTTAACGGCATGACCACTGCCCCAGATTTAGTAAAGAATTCTTATGACCGATCACAGTTCTGAAGATTACGGTGCCGACAGCATCAAAGTACTAAAAGGTTTAGATGCCGTGCGCAAACGTCCCGGCATGTATATTGGCGATACTCAAGATGGCACCGGCCTGCATCACATGGTATTTGAAGTTCTGGATAATGCCATTGACGAAGCACTGGGTGGTTATTGTGATCACATCACCGTAGCTGTGAATGCCGATAACTCCATCACCATCGAAGACAATGGCCGCGGTATTCCTACCGATATGCATCCAGAAGAACATCGTTCCGCTGCCGAAGTGATTATGACCATACTGCATGCTGGCGGTAAATTTGATAACAACAGTTACAAAATTTCCGGCGGTTTGCATGGTGTAGGCGTTTCTGTAGTCAATGCCCTGTCTGACTGGCTGCGCCTGACTATCTATCGCAATAATAAAGAACACTATGTTGAATTCTGCCGTGGCGATGTCGTTGCACCGCTCGTTGTAGTAGGCGACACCGACAAACAGGGTACACGGGTACAGTTTTTAGCCAGCACTGAAACTTTCGGCAATATCGATTACCACTTCGATATTCTGGCCAAACGTATCCGTGAACTGTCATTCCTGAATAATGGTGTTAGCATTGAGCTTTTCGACAAGCGCGATGGTAAGCATGAAAACTTTGCTTTCAGTGGCGGTATTGCCGGCTTTGTTCAATACATGAGCCGCAACAAAACAGCCTTACATGAAAAAGTTTTCTATGCCTCTGGTGAAAAAGATGGCATGAGCGTCGAATGTGCTATGCAATGGAACGACAGCTATCAGGAAAATGTACAGTGTTTCACCAACAATATTCCCCAACGTGATGGTGGCTCCCATCTAACCGCTTTGCGACAGGTAATGACCCGTACCATCAATAACTACATTGAAGCTAACGAAGTAGCCAAAAAAGCCAAAGTAGATACCACTGGCGATGATATGCGCGAAGGACTAACCTGCGTATTATCCGTTAAACTGCCTGATCCAAAATTTTCATCCCAGACCAAAGACAAACTGGTTTCCGGTGAAATCGGCCCGGTGGTTAACGAAGTATTAGGCAAAGCCCTGTCCGAATTTCTGGAAGAAAATCCAATAGACGCTAAAATTATCACCGGTAAAATCGTAGATGCAGCACGGGCACGTGAAGCGGCACGTAAAGCGCGTGAAATTACCCGGCGCAAAGGGGTAATGGATGGCTTGGGGCTGCCGGGCAAGCTGGCAGACTGTCAGGAAAAAGACCCAGCTTTATCAGAACTATATCTGGTCGAAGGTGATTCGGCCGGTGGTTCCGCCAAACAGGGGCGTGACCGTAAATTTCAGGCCATTTTACCGCTGAAAGGTAAAATCCTGAATGTAGAAAAAGCCCGCTTTGAAAAAATGCTGGCCAGTCAGGAAGTGGCTACCTTAATCACCGCGCTGGGTGCGGGCATCGGCAAGGAAGAATTCAACCCTGAAAAACTGCGTTATCATCGCATTATCATCATGACCGATGCCGACGTAGACGGGGCACATATTCGTACCCTGCTGCTAACTTTCTTTTACCGGCAAATGCCTGAGCTGGTAGAGCGCGGTTATGTTTATATTGCCCAGCCACCGCTTTACAAGGCCAAACACGGCAAACAAGAACGCTACCTGAAAGACGAGTTTGAAAAAGATCAGTTCCTGCTCAGTCTGGCACTGGACAAAATACAGCTAATTATTGGTGACAGCACTCTTGAGGGTAATGCTTTGGCTGAAATTGCCAAACAATATATTCTGACACAAAACATAATTATGCGTGAAAGTCGCATAATCGACAGCGCCGTACTGAATGCCCTGCTCTACTGGAATGAAAATCTGGATTTAAGTACCGTAGCCAGTGCTGAAAAAGCGGTGCAAACATTAACTACACTTGTTAATGATGATAATCTCAAACTGGAACGCATCGGTGCTGATGACGAAGTGCAAATGATTAAAATTACCCGTCAATTGCATGGTAATCGGATGGTCAGCTATCTGGAACAAAAATTTGCTGAAAGCCGTGCCTACCAGATTATTCGCCAGACAGCCGCCACCTTAAGCGGCATCATTGATGCACCAATTGAAGTTGTTAAAGGTGACAATAGCAACAAAGTTACCGGCTTTGCTCAGGCGCTGGACTTACTGATGACCACTGCCCAGAAAGGACTGAGTATTCAGCGTTATAAAGGGCTGGGCGAGATGAACCCCGAACAGCTATGGGAAACCACCATGGATCCGGCAGTACGCCGGCTGCTGAAAGTCAGAATCGAAGACGCGATGGCTGCGGATGATGTCTTTGTTACCCTGATGGGTGATGAAGTTGAACCACGGCGCGCATTTATCGAAAACAACGCCTTAAATGCGCAGGTAGATATTTAAAAAATCACCTGCTCACACCAAAAAGGATGGCACAGCCATCCTTTTTTGTTCATTATAAGAGCGCTCGCTATAATTAAGGTATAGGTTTATCCATCAGAAAATAAAGAAAACTAAATCATATGGTGATTTTATTGTTACATTCAGGCCAAGATTTGTACGGGTACTAAAATGAAAAAAATTAATATGGTTATATACCCAATAATTTATATGATAGGACTTTTAATATTATTGTGTACTTCTGATAATAAATATGAGTGGATGCAGGAGATAGATAATACGATAGTTCAATTGCCAGAAGATAGCTCTGCAAATACGGCGATTGGAATGACTATTTTAACTTTAATATTAGTTATTATGCAGATAGTGCGTTTCAAATTTGCCAGAAGCCATCTTGAGAAAAGCACTGTACTTATACTGGCATTGCTTGCAATCATTGTATGGGCGATTAAATTTAGTTAATAATTAATTTTATTTTATTTAAATTTTTTATACTAAATCTTACTTTAAGATTAAGATAGATAGTTCTGCTTGAAAACTTTTTCAACAAACAGCTTACTGCACTGGCACAGATTAATCTACTACACAGCTATTACTACTCAAAAAGTGACGCCAATTCTTATCATAAAATACCAATACTTATTTTCATAAAGCGATTATAAAAAAATTATCGGCACTTATTAAGTAAAGTGCTATCGAACAATCGATTTTATGCATGACGGTTATCAAAATCTATGGCGCTTTAAATCATTAAATATAATAAATAAGTATCATCGTAAAATATTAGGCATTGGCATCTGTCAGATGCCCCGTAAGTAGAATAACTTCGTTATCAGAACAAGCTAGATAAATATGCTGGCTACCAGTAAACAGACAGATAAATAATGAATCAAAACCTACCGGAATAACGGTCATCAACTGGAAAAATTATATGGATATCCACAAACTATATTCAATCCAATAGCATATCCAAACCGGTATATTGCATAATCGTCTCTATCCAACAAAACTACTGAATTGATATCTTTTTAATAATCTGGTACCGGCAAGAAAAATAAGCGAAGAATGACTAATGCTTTATAACACTGTCCGCCCATCATACATTAAATAATATTAATCCAATCAAATATAAGACATTGAAACAGATAGCGTAATTTTCTGCGGGCGTTTTAACTGAGGATGGAATACTGACCATTCAATTGCCGATTGTATGCAAGCATACTAAGCACGCCTGAATTAATCAGTTTTAATCAGGAAGCGGAAACGTTAATTCCCATTTCCTCTTCCTGATAGTTCGCAATTAAATTTCGCCACCTATGCCTTTAAACTTCTCCACTAGCTCAACAATTTTCTGGTATACCTTTTGTTTTTTGGGCAAATATTGCGGATTAAGCGGGCTCATTTTGGGCAAGACTTCGTTCAGTTCCGTGCCGTTGTCAGTAGCATATTCACGCCTTAATGAGGATGCAATATAACGTTTAGCAGCAGCTTCATTTAAATTTTCATCACCAATTAATGTCTTAACCTCAGCCTGTTGCTGCTGTTGGGCATACTGGTAAAAGGCATCAATCATACTGGCTTTATCAGCAATAGTATTTAAATCGGTATGTTGAATAAATTCAATAACCAATTCCTCTTTGGCACGATAGCCTAAACTGGAGCGGATTAAGCGCTGTGCATCTTCAACAATGACTTGTTTATTCTTATCTTGCTTGTTCTGCTCAAAAATTAACTCCAGAATATAATCCAAATTGATTTCTTGCGATTTTAATAAATCCACCTCAAAAACCACATCATCCCAATCTATGGTTAGCTGCTCCTGTTCTTCAGCGGCTTTTTGTCTATACAGCCAGTCACGAATATCATGGTAAGTTGAGCGGTAATTCTGGATCGCTCTTTCTGTTGGTATCTTAATCTTTTGCAACCGTTCAAAAGCTTCATCTGAAACATAATACTGCGCTTTAAACTGTTCGACTGCTTGTTTATCTGTAGTATCCAGCTGTTGCAATGTCTTTAAAGCGATATATTCATCATAATTTTGCAATGCATTATCGGCACGTAAATACTGGCCAAATAATTTAATAAACGCTTTTTTATCTTTTTCAGTAATAATCTGATCCGGATGAGGAAAACATTGCTGTAGCTCAGCCACAATAGCTAAATATCCGCTATGGATTTCACCGGAAATCTCATCGGTGTAACCCTGCATATGTTCCTCATAACTTTTTTCTAATACCACATCCTGAGTATTTCTTTGGCCAAATAGTTTGATGGCGGCAATAGTAGCTGGTTCTAAATCACGAAATGCCACAATATTACCAAACGCTTTAGTGTCATCGTAGATGCGATTGGTGCGTGAAAAGGCTTGGATTAAGCCATGAAAACGTAAGTTTTTATCGACAAATAGCGTATTGAGGGTTGGCGCATCAAAGCCGGTTAGAAACATACCCACCACGATTAATAAATCAATTTCCTGCTTTTTAACGCGCAAAGATAAATCACGGTAATAATTCTGAAATTGCCCGCTGCTAACATCATAGTTGGATCTGAACATTTGATTATAATCATCAATCGCAGAAGCTAAAAATTCTTTCGCACTTTGATTCAACGCATTGGTTTCAAAGCTTTCATCAGCAATACCGCCTGCAGGGTCTTGTTGCTCATTAGCAGCAAAGGAAAAGATAGTAGCAATTTTCAATGGTTTACTGGATGATTGTTGCAGCTTTTTTAACGACTCATAATACAGCTTTGCCGCGTCCACACTGCTCACGGCAAACATAGCATTGAATCCTGTACCGTTACCATTTAAGCGGTGTGTTTTCTGGTTAAATTTGTTCAGAATATATTGGCTGATTTGCTCAATTCGTTTCGGATGCAGTAATGCTTGCTTATTTTCAGCGGCACTGAGTTTCTCCAGATTTTGCTCACATTCAATCGCTTTAAAATGCGGGCGTACATCATTGTAGTCGACTTTAAATTTAAGTACTTTTTCATCGCGAATAGCGTCGGTAATTAAATAGCTATGCAACTCACGCCCGAATACCTTGGCAGTAGTTTGCTCGCCAAACGCATTAGCGTCCAGAATTGGCGTGCCGGTGAAACCAAATTGATAGTATTTTTTAAACTTTTTCTTAATATTTTTTTGTGCTTCGCCAAATTGTGAGCGATGTGCTTCATCAAAAATAAACACGACCTGTTTATTATAGATCGCTAAATCATCCTTAGCTTTTATCAGATTATTGAGTTTTTGAATGGTGGTGACAATAATCTTATTATCCTGTTTTTCAATATTGCGCTCCAGTCCGGCAGTACTATCGGAACCATTGACACTGTCTTTTGAGAATTTCTGATATTCTTTCATGGTTTGATAATCCAGATCCTTACGATCCACCACAAAAAACACTTTATCAATAAATTCCAGCTCGGTGGCCAGACGCGCTGCTTTAAAGCTGGTGAGAGTTTTTCCTGAGCCGGTGGTGTGCCAGATAAAGCCGCCACTATGTAAGCTACTCCAGTTTTTGGCCTGATAAGCACTGATAATCTGCCATAAAATCCGTTCGGTTGCCGCAATCTGGTAAGGGCGCATAATCAATAAAGTATCATTGATATCCAGAACGGAGTAAGTGATTAAAACACTTAACAGCACACGGCTGGCAAAAAAAGTGGCGGTAAAATCTTTTAAGTCTTTAATTGGTTCGTTTTCAACATTCGCCCAGTTTATGGTGAAATCAAAACTGGCCTTATCCCGTTTGGTGGTATTGGCAAAATACCGGGTATCGGTACCGTTTGAAATCACAAATAACTGTAGATATTTAAACAGGGAATTGTCCTGATTAAAACTCTCTTTACTGTAGCGATGAACTTGACCAAACGCTTCACGAATGGCAAGGCCACGTTTTTTAAGCTCCACATGTACTAAAGGCAGGCCATTAACTAAGATGGTAACATCGTAGCGATTAGCATAATTACCGGTTTGCTGAAACTGGCGAATCACCTGTAATTTATTGTTGCTGAGGTTTTTTTTATCGAGCAGATAAATATTCTGAATATGCCCATCATCAAACACAAAATCGTAGATATGATTATGGTGAATTTTACGGCTTTTATCGACCATCGATTCATTCGGTTTATCCAGATACTCTAATACAAATCGCTGCCATTCCTCATCGCTAAACTGCATATTATTGAGCGTTTGCAACTGCACCCGAATATTGGCCAACAATTTCTGCTGATTATTCAGCTCAGGCAGATATTCATATCCTTGACGGCATAAATCCTGAATCAATTCGTTTTCTAATTCATTTTCCGTTTGATACGCTGCCGCCGGCTCTTCAAGCTTGGTGTAGTTATCTAAAATAATATAGTGATCAGTTTCGGCAATCGGGGTTGTGTAATTGACCATCGTCTATTCCTCCTCCTTCTCGTAAAAATTGTAATTTTCGAGTAAATGATTCAGTAAAAAGGCAACTATCTTTTTTTCAGGTTCGGAAGGCTCGGGCACCATTTCATTGGATAAGGTTGAATGACTGGTAAAATTGATTATGCGGGTTAAATATACTTCTCTATCATCAGGCAACAAGTCTGACCAATGCCGATAGCCTAAAAAACAGGCGGTTTTTTCATACAAGTTACGTAATAGGGTAAAATGATATTTTTCAATTTTATTTTCCTCAATCGCTTGTTGCAGCAACTGCTTTAAATACAGATGATAGGAAAAACTGTGGTTTGAATCGCCTTTTTTGCCCTCTAATTCAAAATAGCCATCTGCCAATCGTCTTAGAATATAACCGTTTTTTAATCCTAACTCATTATAAAGTACATTATAAAACAGTGGATTATGGGTAGTGATGATAAATTTAATGTCAGATTCATTGGATTTGATTAATTGGGCAATATCTACTGCCAATTGAATCAAATGATTCTCATCTAATGAGCTTACCGGATCATCAATAAAAATATAGCGTAATTGGTCAAATTCATTAGTAGAACGCTCGCTTTTTTCCGCAATATTGCGCTCGGCAATCACCAAACTAATCAAGGTGAAAAAAATACTCCAAATTAAGTTATTTTCTTCCCCCTTGGAGATTTTAATATTAGCAATACGCTGATCATTACCCGCTGCGAGCGAAAAAGTAACAGCGGAAAAATCCTCATTGAAATGCGGCGTCAGGTTTTGCTGAGTATACGATTGGAAGTAACGAGCAATATTTTGCTCCTGCCCTTGCTCTTTCAGAATCCAGTCCGTAAATGAATTGGGTTGTATGCTTAGCTGATGCTCACCTTGCTGATATTGATCGTTATTCCAGACAAATAAATCCTCGGTAAATGCGTTATAGTAAAGAATTTTATGCCGTGTTAAGGCTCCACTGTTTTCTTTATCCGCTTTATCCTGCGATACAATAAACTCTTTAAACGCTTGCGATAAACGTGTTTTACCGGTGCCATTAAAAGCATAAATCAATTGGGCTTTGTTTCCCTTTTTCCCTTTTTGGGTGCTTTGGGCGTTTCTATCAATCTGCTCAGCAATATTTATCAGTGTATTATTCATATTCTGATTGTCTTGTGTTATTTATCTTCTACCTTAGGAAAGTTCAATAATAAATTACGATAGTACTCGTACTGTTTTTGGCGTAATTCAATCTCACGCGGTAAACCCTCGGTGATTGAATTAGTGAGTACATCGAATTTATCTAGGATTTTGACAATACGGTCTTGTTCCTCGAGGGAGGGGATGGGCAAGCGATATTTAAGAATAGCTTCTTTATTTCCACGTGGCATTTTTGCGCCTTTAGAATGTTGCATATTGTATTCAAAAAAATTATCATTTGCTAAGATATGATATAAATATCTGTAGGTTAACAGATTATTTTTTAGACGAATGACTAAAACATCACCATTAGTGCCTCCAGAAGAATCTGCCTGCCAAATTTTTTTTAAGTACGGACGAATATTTCCAATTAAAATATCATTGGTGAGATATTCTGTAAAACTTCCTTCTTTAGGCACGTGATTTGAATCAGTTTTTCCTGCTCGGTTTTGTAATAAATTATCAACACCTACATAATTTTTTTCATTAAGTTTATCAAAGCTGATTCGAGTATTTGAATAATTAGCTACTTCGCCTAAAGCCTTCCACTCAACCTCATCCTCTTTAAAGGTCAACAATTGATCACGATAATAGTTGTATTGTTTTTTCCGTGCTGTAAGCTCTGCTGTAAGCTCTGCTGTAAGCTCTGCTGTAAGCTCTGTAAATATGTCTAAGATACGGGTAATTTCAGTCTGTATGTGTAGCGGAGGAATAGGAATTTGAATTTTTTTTAATTCACTCATTGGTAAACTAATAACTGGCGAACCAACAATTTTTTTACTATATTCATTTACTATATATTTTGAATTAAATAAATGAGATAAGTATTTTGAAACAACTATTTCTTGAACAGGTTTTATTACATAGACTCCTTCTTTGATATTCCAATTTTTAGGTTTTTCATCAATAACAGCTGTTTTTCCTACCGTCCCTGTCCCCGAAAATAAGATGTCGCCAGCCTCTAAATTCGAGCGGTTGTTTATAAGCTCTAAAGCTTGGTTATTAATTTTATCAGTCTTATCAAGGAATACTATCTTTCCATTCTGAATTTCTCGAACAGTTATATAGAAATTCATAGCATCGGATGTATTCAACTTAAAGTTATTTCGTGGATTTAGCCCCGTTTTCAAAGATTTTATTACTTCCCCTAATGGTTTCCACTCAACCGCTACCCCATCAAGTAATTTAGCGATACTATTGTGCATATTTAAATTGTTACTCATTTCTTGCGACTTTCCTGTTTCGCTTTGTTCGCTAATGCATTGATGGTTTCCAGATAAGATATTTCTACCCCACTAGAAATATTTCGTGAACTATGTTGTTGAACTGTTCGGATTTTCCGAACAGTTGCTTTTTTAAAGTAAGCATCAACACGAACTTTTTGATTATTAACATGATAAATTTGAATGTGATTATTGCTCATGCTTCAATCTCCGCCACAATTGCATCAATTTGGGCGCGTAAGCTATCAATTTTAGCTACAGTGTCTTTTAATTCAGCATTAAGCTGGGTGATATCAATAATTTCGCGGGTATCTTCGGCTTCCACATATGAGCTCACCGATAAATTATAGTCATTGTCGGCAATGGTTTGATTAGCAACCGATTTGGCAAAATATTCGACGTCTTGCTTGCTGGCAAATACTTGCACAATTTCTTCAATATGCTTATCAGTTAGGACATTATTATTGGTTTCTTTTTTAAACAGTTTGCTGGCATCAATAAATTGCGTGGTTCTGACGGTTTTGTTTTTCGCCAGCACCAAAATATTAACCGCAATCGAGGTACCATAAAATAAGTTTGGTGCCAGTGATATCACGGTTTCAACAAAATTATTATCGATTAAATATTTACGAATTTTTTGTTCGGCGCCACCACGATAAAAAATACCCGGAAAGGTAACAATCGCCGCCCGCCCTCGCTCAGACAAGTAACTTAATGAATGCAGAATAAAGGCAAAATCGGCTTTTGATTTTGGCGCAAGTATGCCAGCGGGGGCATATCGTTCATCATTGATTAAGGTTGGGTTATCACTGCCAATCCATTTAATTGAATAAGGGGGATTGGAAACAATGGCATCAAATGGCTTTTCGTTGCCAAATTTAGGATTAAGTAGTGTATCCCCCAAGACAATTTCAAATTTATCGTAGTTGATGTTGTGTAAAAACATATTCATACGGGCAAGATTATAGGTGGTATGGTTAATTTCCTGACCATAGAATCCGTCCTCAATGATATGCTTATCAAACTGTTTTTTTGCCTGTAATAATAAAGAGCCTGAGCCTGCCGCTGGGTCATAGATTTTATTGATCTTTGTTTGATTATGTAAGGCTAATTGTGCGATTAATTTGGATACATTCGGCGGAGTGAAAAATTCTCCTCCTGATTTACCGGCTTTAGAAGCATAATTAGAGATTAAATATTCATAAGCATCACCAAACACATCAATATGGTTATCTTCAAATTGCCCAAAATCCAGCTCGGCAATGCCATTAAGTACGGCGGCTAGCCGTTTGTTTTTATCGGCTACGGTATTGCCTAAGCGGTTGCTGGTGGTGTCAAAATCGGCAAATAACCCTTTAATATCGCTTTCGGAAGGATAGCCGATAGCTGAACTTTCAATCGCATTAAAAATATTGGCCAAGTGGGTATTTAAGTCTTTATTGGTATTGGCCTCGGCAACGGTATGGCAGAATAATTGACTTGGATAGATAAAATAGCCTTTGGATTTAATGGCATCCTGTTTGATTTCGTCGGTGATAGCATCATCGGGAATTGATTTATAATCAATACTCTCGTCGCCTGCTTGCATATAATCAGCAAAGTTTTCACTAATAAAGCGATAAAATAAGGTGCCAAGTACATATTGTTTGAAATCCCAGCCATCAACCGCGCCTCTTACTTCGTCGGCAATTTTCCATATTTGGCGTTGTAATTGGTCTCGTTGCTGGATACTGATGGCCATGATTAAATTCCAATAAAAATCTGTGTGTTAAATATTAGGCTTATTGTGATATTTAAGCGGTAATTGTGTATTTTATCAGTATGGCTGCTTATTGGTGCATCAGGGTACAAAATAATATACGCCACAAGGCAATAATTGTATTATGGGTTCTTCGATATCAAGGTTCTAGCCTGCATTCTATGTATATTGCTTTTATAAGTGGCGATTCATTCTGGCCGCAGATTCTGTAACAGCTCAGCACATTGCATTTTGCCTGTGCCGATTGAGCATGATTGATTTTCTGGTGTTTGCTGTATTGCTCAGTCATCAATTATTTAATGTTGGTAGCAGTTGCGAAGGAGGCATCATTACAAGTACTTTATTTTCTTCCATAGCACTTTTTGCAGTAATAAGTTGCATTGAATTTGGTATTTAACCGACTAAGGCAGAGAAAATCGAAGTGGTCATGGCTGCGGATAATGGCGTTGTTACCCTGATGGGTGATGCAGTAGAAGCACAGCGGGCACTGATTGAATACGATGCCTTAAATGCGCAGGTAGATGTTTGAATCACTTTATTACATCAAAAAAGATGGCATAGCCATCCTTTTTCATTGTCATGATTATATTCAGTAGCCAATCTGAGCTGGCTAAATATCTGATACAGTAAAACCAGCTAAATCATCAGCCTTTAACACAGATAACCTGACGTAACTGATGTCTGATTTCTACCAGTTCCTGCTGTGCCTGCATTACGGCATCGATATCTTTGTACGCCATGGGAATTTCGTCGATTACTTCTGTATCCTTACGACACTCTACATGGGCGGTAGCCTGCATCTGATCGGCAACGGTGAATCTCCTTTTGGCTTCGGCGCGGCTCATTACCCGCCCTGCACCATGCGAACAGGAATGAAAACTCTCGGTGTTTCCTAAACCGCGCACGATATAACTTTTTGCGCCCATTGAGCCCGGTATAATTCCCAGTTCGCCCTCGCGTGCAGAAACGGCACCTTTACGGGTAACAAAAACATTGTGGCCAAAATGCCGCTCTTTTTGTACATAGTTATGATGACAGTTTATTGTTTGCAGATGCGTGGTAAACGGCACATCAATCACTTGGCGTAATGCAGCAATGGTGTTGTGCATCATTACTTCACGGTTTACGCGGGCAAAATCCTGCGCCCAATGCACAGCTTCCAGATAATCACGACAATATTCGGTGCCTTCGGCAAAATACGCCAGATCGTTATTGGGCAGGTAGGTATCAATAAAATACTTTTTCATTTCTTTTTGTGCCAGTTCACTGAAATATTTACCAATGGCATGGCCAATACCACGGGAACCACTATGCAGCATAATCCATACCTGATCGGTTTCATCCAGACAAACTTCAATAAAATGATTACCGCTGCCAAGTGTTCCCAGATGATGCAAGCTATTGGCTTTTAAAAAGCGCGGATATTTGCTGGTGAGTTTTTCAAATCCTGGCAATAGCTGCTGCCAGTACTCTTGTACAATCGGCGGCGGATTATGCCAGCTACCTTTATCATATTTTTTATTACCCGGAGTAGAACCATGCGGTACTGCCTTTTCAATCGCCAGCCGCAATGGCATCAGGTCTTCCGGCAAATCCTGCGCGGTAAGTGATAACTGCACCGCCATCATGCCACAGCCGATATCTACGCCAACCGCAGCAGGTATAACTGCACCAGTAGTAGGAATCACGCTACCTATGGTAGAGCCTCGTCCCAGATGCACATCCGGCATTACAGCAATATGCTTAAAAATAAAGGGCAGTTCTGCGGTTTGCAGCAATTGTGTTTTGGCGATATCTTCTACTGGTACGCCTTTAGTCCACATTTTTACCGGACGGGTTTTATCTTCTTTTAATACTTCATATTCTTGCATTTTTATCTTTCATTATTTTTCTGTTTAATCAATCAGCATAGGTTAGGCTGCTATTTTGCCTGAATGTTAATCAAACCATGTAATAACTGATCCAGACCGCCCACAACTGAAATTTTGTCGATGCGTTCAGCAATGCGTTCCAGTGTTTCCATTTCTTTCAAGCGTAAAGCCACTGGGTTATTTTCCATTACTCTGGCGGTATTCAGCAGGGAGCGGGTGGCGGAAGTTTCTTCGCGGCGGCGGATTACATTGGCCTGTGCTGCTTTTTCAGCCTCCACTACCTGCGCCAGTATGGTTTTCATGTCGCCCGGCAGAATAATGTCTTTCACACCTACGCTAATGGTTTCTATTCCGTAACCAGTCATATTTGCCTGCATATGCGCATTGATAACTTCATCAATCACATCCTTGTTTTCCAGCAATTCATCCAGCGTGCGGGTACCAATTGCTTCGCGTAAGGCAAATTGCAATTGCCGGTACAAGAGTTCCACAGGCTGGGCAGCTTTGGCGAAAGCAGTTAACACATCGGTATAGCACCAGTTGGCTACTAGGTTGATACGCAGATTTACTTTGTCGCGGGTTAGTATTTCCTGCCCGGATATTTCTACCGTCTGCAAGCGTGTATCGACGATTTCAACACTGATTTCGCGGTTAAAGCGCCAGTAAGCGGTGATGCCGGCATCCAGTAGCTGTTGTACTTGACCATTTACTTTTAATACACCAACATGATAAGCCGGTACCTGCGCAATCAGTATGCTGCTGTCTCCAATCACTTCTTTCTTACGTAATTTAGGCTGCAATAACTGCTGCACCATTTGTTCAGATAGCTGATAGCCATCAGCCAGTTCTATGGTCTGCATGTGCTGCTTGCTGTTATTCTGCCAATATAATCGTTTTGTTCCCGGCGGCAGGATTTCCACCAGTAAATCATCTTCAAAGCGTAAACCGGCCTGATTGGCACCTACCTGCATCTGTACACAGTATTGCTGCATCTGCTCCGGTGCATTCTGCTCAATCGTGGCGGCCAGCAGGTCATCGATACGGTTATCCTGTAATTTGAATTTTCCCAGTACAAGCTTATGTTTGAATTCGCACAAGCCAATTACAGATGTGGGCGGAATAATCTGCACAAACTGGTTATCCACAAACAGAGTACCAATCTGTTCATCCACAAAATAATGCAGTTTTACATTGTCTATACCGGTAATCAGTCTGGCGGTATTTTTGGCCTGTATCAGTTCCAGTGCCACTTCATCCGGCAAACGGTAGCCCTGCTGCAAAGTCACTTTTTTAATCGATTGCGCTTTATAACTCTGCCAGTAAAGTGCTTTGGTGGCCGGCATAATGATCTCTACCAGTATGTCTTCTTCATAACGCAAAGCAATTTCATTATCCGCCACATGGACATAAAGACAGTATTTTTCTACTAGTTGCGGATAAAAATTAAGCAGTTTTTCGGCGATGGCCGGCTCGATTTCAGTATCGGCCAGATCCACTAGATAATAGGTTATTGCTGAAAAGGGATCCCAGAAAGTATGGCGGCCAGCGCTGACAATGGTATTTATCTCATCCCGTTTATTAACAACAGCCAGCTCACCTTTTTTTACATCGATTATGGTCAACATATTCATTCTCCAGTCTATTGCAGCCAGCAAACAAGATGAACACAATCAAACGGATTAAGTAACGGAATAACAGGGGAAAGATTCATCATCATAACCTAATTATCGCCTGATTATGATTAATAAATATTTTGCCTGCTATCCGGTTTTTTTACCCAAACAAAACAGCCATGGCTGAGTTTGCCCGGTTAACCGGTTTTTCCTGTGTCTAAGCTTTTACTACTGTGCTTATTCCCATTTACTGGCTGGTATTGCTTAATACGACAAGTATTACTATGTGATTTTTGAAACAGGAATCGAACCTGTCACAGATTGGTTTGGTGCCAATTGCTCTATCCAGTGAGCTTTTCAAAAATACTCCGTGAAAGGGAGGTGTCTTGCATACTCAGGAATACATGTTGATAATGCAAATAGATTAACCTTGCGGCGAATCCGGCAGCATTCGCTATGCACCTGACTGCCATATCAGACAGCATGTATTACAGACATAGGCTTTATTGCAATTACTGTACCAACAGGTAAATTTCTTTAGGAAATTTTTATAAACTATTATTTTTATTAATTAAATAATTAAATTTTAAAATTATTTGCCAGCTATTTATTGCTTAAATCCAACATTATTTTATAAATTTATATATAATTTTATTTATATTTATAAACCAGTAGAACAATCTCATGAACAGGAAAAACGTTGTATTCGGTTTTTTGGGCAATGTGCTTGACCAGCGCGGTAAAGGCAGAAAACGCTGGGGGCGCTGGCGGCCAACAGTTGATGTCTGTAATCATCCGGAATTGCCGGTATCTCGCTTTGAACTGCTTTATCACGTCAATGATAACGAGTTACTGGCTGAAATTATTCAGGATATTAAAACCATTGCCCCGGATACGCAGGTTAATCCGGTTGCAGTACATATACATGACCCATGGGATTTTGAGGAGGTGTATACCTGTTTACTGGATTTAGCCAAAAGCTATCAATTTGATTATGAACAGGAGAATTATTATTTAAATATCACTACCGGCACGCACGTTATGCAGATTTGCTGGTTTTTGCTGGCAGAATCACGCTTTTATCCGGCCAGACTGCTGCAATTATCGCCAACCAAAGGGGTAGCACAGCCAGAAACGGTGTTAACTGAGCCGGCAGAGCATCAACAGCTATGCAGCCGCGGACAAATCAATATCATTGACCTGAATCTGAACCGCTACGACCAGATTCTGACCCGCTTTCAGCAATACGCCGGCCAAGCTACTGAATTACTCAAATCCGGCATTGCCACCAGAAACCCGCATTACAATCAGCTAATTACTGAAATAGAACAGGTAGCCAGCCGCTCGCATGCGCCTATCCTGCTATGCGGCCCTACCGGCGCCGGTAAATCTTTTCTTGCACGGCAAATTTACCAGCTTAAGCTGAATCAGCATCAGATAAGCGGCCAGTTTGTGGAAATTAACTGCGCTACTCTTACCGGTGATAATGCCATGTCCACTTTATTTGGTCATAGCAAAGGGGCTTATACGGGTGCCAGCATGGCCAGAAGCGGCCTGCTCAAACAGGCTGATAACGGCCTTTTGTTTCTGGATGAAATCGGCGAACTGGGATTAGATGAACAGGCTATCCTGCTCAAAGCCATTGAAGAAAAACATTTTTATCCGTTGGGCTCGGATAAACTGGTTTCCAGCCAGTTCCAGCTCATTGCCGGCACCAATAAAGACTTAAAACAGGCAATTGCCTGTGGTGCATTCAGGGAAGATTTATACGCACGGATTAATTTATGGAGCTATCAACTGCCCGGGCTGGCAGAACGTAAAGAAGATATTGAACCAAATATTGATTTTGAGCTGGCACGCTATGCTAAGGAATATGGCACTATGCCACGCTTTAATCAGCAATCCAGAACCCGCTATGTAAATTTTGCCACTTCGGCTGCTGCACGATGGACGGGCAATTTCCGTGAGCTCACCGCTTCCATTACCCGCATGGCTACACTGGCCACGCAGGGTAATATCACTTTGACACAGGTTGAAGACGAAATTCAGCGCTTACAGCAACACTGGCAGCAGACAACACCCGCCGATGCACTGATTCCGGTTGAAATTGATGAATTCGACCGCTATCAGCTAGAAAAGGTGATTGAAGTATGCCGCAAAAGCCGAACTTTATCCGAGGCCGGCCGCTATCTGTTTGCGGTATCACGGGCACAGAAACAGCGTGCCAATGATGCCGACAGGCTGAAAAAATATCTGGCCAAGTTTGATTTAAGCTGGGAGCAGATAAAAGATAGTGCCTGTAGCAGCGATTAAAAATGAGTACAATTGATTTATCTATCAATGGTTGCCTGATGATATAAGCTTCCGCTGCTTTCGGTAGCCAAAAGCATTAAAAAAAGCATTTGATGGAAGGTGAAAACCAGTTATGGATTACTCACTATCTATTGTCTGGTATGCAATTGAACGCATGATGACTGCTCATCATCTATAACCAAGCTCTATCTGTTACCGACACAGAAAAATCATCCTCCTAGGTAATATTTACCTGCCTGCAAGACCGCAGACAGGTAAATAATACTATTCAGAGGAGACGTGTATAAATGAATTACGGTATCTGCATTGAATACGCTGTTAACACACCATCCGTTGCAACAGTTTTTTAAAGTCTTCACCCACTAAAGGATGTTTCATTCCATACGCCACTGTTGCTTCCAGATAACCAAGCTTATCACCACAATCATAACGTCTGCCGGCAAAAGCATAAGCAAGCATTTTTTGTTCGGTAAGCAAGCGGGAAATAGCATCGGTTAACTGGATTTCTCCGCCTGCCCCACGTGGTAAATTAGTTAAAAAATCAAAAATGCGGGCAGATAAAATATAACGCCCTACTACCCCCAGATGTGACGGTGCTTCATCCGGATGCGGTTTTTCCACAATACTTTTGACATAATCAAAGCTATCTTCGCGGGCGGTTTCTACAATACCGTAAGCTCCAGTCTGTTGTGGGTCGACATTCTCCACACCAAGCACATTACAACCAGTACGATAATAAGCATCCATCATCTGGCTTAATGCGCCGGGCTGGGCATCAATCAGGTCATCGGCCAGTACTACGGCAAAGTTATCTTTACCCACCGCTGCACGGCTGCACAGCACGGCATGTCCCAATCCCAGCGCAGCCGGCTGGCGAATATACAGACAGGTAACATTAGGCGGCAATATATCTTGTACAAAATCCAGCAGTTTATTCTGATTACGGTAGGCCAGCTCGGTTTCCAGTTCATACGCTTTATCAAAATGATCCTCAATACAGCGTTTATTGCGGCCGGTAATAAATACCAGCTCGGTACAGCCGGCAGCCACGGCTTCTTCCACTGCATACTGAATCAGTGGTTTATCCACAATCGGCAGCATTTCTTTCGGGCTGGCTTTGGTAGCCGGTAAAAACCGTGTTCCCATACCAGCTACCGGAAACACACATTTACGGATTGGTTCTGCTTTCATCAGCTCTACTCTTTAATTCCCAACATAGCCATCAATGCAGCCTGATCCAGTATGGTAACACCAAGTGCCTCGGCTTTGGTCAGCTTGCTGCCTGCTTCAGCACCTGCTACGACAAAATCGGTTTTTTTCGACACACTGCCACTCACTTTGCCACCGGCTTCCTCTATATGCTGCTGCGCCACATCCCGTGACCAGTCTGGCAAGGTACCGGTTAACACAAAAGTTTTACCGGCAATGGCTTCATTGGCTGCCGGTGCTCTTTCTTCTTGCTCTCCAGTGAGTAATTGCTCACGTAAAGCAATGGTTTTTTGCAGTAATAAGCGGTTTTCCGGCTGGGCGCACCATTGTTGCCAGCTTTCCGGTAAAGCTTTATCTGTTAATAGCTGCGACCAGTCCATTCCGGCCAGTTGCCACAGTTTCTGCGCCCGCGTTTCGGTTAAACCTGCTCCGGGCAGGCGTGCCAGTACCCGCTCAGGAGCAAAATATTCACGCAGCGGTATCCGGCGGGTTTCTGTCTGTGGTTCTACGCCTGCATCAAGCAATTCCTGCAATTGACCAGTCTGATCTTCCTGACTGAAAAAATACGCTACCGAATGTGCCACAACAGTACCTATATCCGGCAAACAGGCCAGTAATGGCTCAGTAGCCTGAGTTAGCGTGGCCAAATCGCCAAACGCCTGTGCCAACTGCTTGGCAGTGCGTTCACCCACATGAAAAATACCCAAAGCGTAGATAAGATTGGCCAGTGGACGCCGGCGGCTGGCATCGATACCGGCCAGAATATTTTCTGCCCATCTGGAAGGTTGCTGTTTGGCGGCTTTACTGGTAGTGGATAAGGCCAGCTCATCCGCCACTGCTTCTGCGCTATCTGCTGCTTCCTGTTTAGCCTGCTGTTTCATAGCCAGTAAATCGGATAATTGCAAACGGTATACATCGGCGAAATGATGCACACGCCCCTGTGCGACCAGCAGCTCAATCTGCCGCTCGCCCAGATTTTCAATATCCATCGCCCGGCGTGAGGCAAAGTGTATCAGTGCCTGTACCCGCTGTGCCTGACACAGCATGCCACCACTACAGCGTGCTACTGCTTCTCCTTCTTCGCGCACAATCTCATGCCCACAAACCGGACACTGTTGTGGCATACGGAATGGCGGA
The DNA here is from genome assembly GCF_002777825.1 of Snodgrassella alvi. Classification (GTDB taxonomy): domain Bacteria; phylum Pseudomonadota; class Gammaproteobacteria; order Burkholderiales; family Neisseriaceae; genus Snodgrassella; species Snodgrassella alvi_C. The sequence goes on from NZ_MEIR01000089.1 coordinate 62,997, forward strand.
TACTTTGGCACTGCCTCTGCCGGCGTGAGTAAATCTATCTGTTCTTCCGCCATTGGCCGCTGCGCCAGCACTACAGATACTATTTCCGGAATCACATCGCCGGCACGCCGTACAATTACTGTATCACCCTCTCGCACATCCTTACGCTGTGCTTCACCTTCATTATGCAAAGTTGCATTGGTAACGGTTACGCCACCAACAAACACCGGCGTTAAGCGCGCAACTGGTGTTATTGCTCCGGTACGTCCAACCTGTACATCAATTGCTTCTACTGTGGTGAGCATTTCCTCTGCCGGAAATTTGTGCGCAATGGCAAAGCGTGGTGCCCGTGCCACATAACCAAGCTGTTGTTGCTGTGCCAAATTATCAACCTTAATCACCACACCATCGATGCCAAAGGGCAAATCTGCACGTATCTGATAAATATGCTCATAAAAAGCGAGCACTTGTTTGATATCAGCCTGATAACACAAGGTATTCTGTGGCGGTATGGTCAAACCCAAACGCGCCAGCAACGCTAGCTCTTCACTGTGACTATCCGGGGCAAAATGCTCGTCCAGTCTGGCAATGCCGTAAGCATAGAAATGCAGGCGCCGGCGTGCGGTAATTTTTGGATCAAGCTGGCGCAGACTGCCGGCTGCCGCATTGCGCGGATTAGCAAATGTTTTCTGATTTTCTGCCTGCTGATGTGCATTCAGCCGCTCGAAATCGGCTTTTAACATTAGTACTTCACCACGCACTTCCAGCACGTCGGGCACATTATCCCCATGCAGACGCAAAGGAATATTCACAATCGTGCGCGCGTTTTCTGTTACATCCTCACCGGTATAGCCATCACCACGGGTTGAAGCCTGCACCAGCAAACCATCACGATAAAGCAAGCTGATGGCCAGACCATCAAATTTCGGTTCTACAATATATTCAGGCTCAGCGCCTAGGCCATCGCGTACCCGCTTATCAAAGGCATGCATCTCGCTATGGTCAAACTGATTATTATCATCCAGCGGTGAAAACGCATTATTCAATGACAGCATCGGAATCTGATGCACCACGGCAGTGAATTTTTGCTGTGCGCTTCCACCCACACGCATACTGGGACTATCCGGCTGGCGCCATTGCGGATATTGTTCTTCCAGAGATTGTAACTCACGAAACAGCCGGTCATACTCTGCATCCGGTACAGTAGGCGCATCCAGATCATAATACTCATGCGCATAGCGATTAAGCAGTGCAGTTAAATCAATAAGTTGCTGTTCGCTCACTGTATTCATTCCAGTTATTCCTTCAAGCAGCTAAAAAGAAAATGGCAACCCCCATTCTGCGGCTTGCCATCTCATCATAAAATTAAAAAAACTCTGGCAATATCAGGAAAACAGCCTTTTTGTCAGCTCACTTCCGGGCTTCAGCTCAACCTGCTTCATTTCCTTCTGCCGGTCAACCACATAGCGGCGTACTTCACGCAACCATTCTGTGGATAACTCTTCCACTTTATCGTTGACCAGATCCAGGCCTAACTGACTGGACAGCTTAACGGCCATATCCATAAACTGATCAAAACATTTTTCGCCGTCTGGTATGTGTACTATATCAAATAACATACTGAATCCACGATAATTTTGATTTGCTAACAATGTAGCAGTAAACGGCGAGTTATCCAGTGTGACAATACTGAACAAAGGTTCACCATTACTATCGGCATAGTAGAATGCACCATCATGTCCCAGTTCAAAACCCTGCCGCTCAACCGCAGAGCGCAACTCCATACCACTGACATTAGTGCGTGATACCAGATGAATAGCAATTGTCTGATCAACGCGTGCACACAAGTCATCCAGTGGCCGCGCTACACTCAGGAAAGTATTAATATCCGTTAACAGTAATTGCCCATCCATTTGCTCGGCAAACCGGTTGGCCTGTTCACCAAAATTTACCAGCTCTTCATGCGTGACCAAGCCACTGCGGTTAATGGCCTGCAAGCCAACCACAAATCCCTGATAATAAACGCTGGGAATCGGCTCAGCCACCTGATAACGGTCATCCATGGTACAGCCCACCAGCCGAAAACGAGAACGGCTGCTCAAACGTGGCATGGCGTGCAGCTCTTTGGGCTCATACAAAGCAATATAAGCCAGATAATCAAAGCGCACATCAAACCATGGCAGCGGCTGTTTGGCCATATCGCGCAAGTCTAATAAGGTTTTGCGCCCTTTTACCGGAATAGTTCGTGATAACGATTCCATATCACTGTGTACGGGCGAGCTTTCTGGTGCGGCATCTTCGTCAGCGACCGGCAGCTCCGGTTGCGCAGTAGCCACTGTTTCTTCCTGTATATAGCCATTCCTGGCTTCAGGCACGGCTTCCTCACCTGTAGCCACAGATTCAGCCTGCTCAGTAGATGAATCGGCAGCCATATCCACCCCACTTTCTGGCGACACAGCTTTCTCATTCAGCGCAGACTGTGCCTGAGCGCCATCACGTACAGAATTCACCTGACTGTCCAGTAAAGCATCCTTATTGGCGTGTCCAAACTGTTCACGCAATTGTTTGCGGTATTGGCTTTCCTGATAAATATTATAGACCAGCACTGCCAGAATGAACGCCGCACCCACCACCAACATAATCAATACAGAATCACTCATTACATTCCTACTAGGCAATTTGCGGAAGCCGCAGTTTAATTAACAGCTAAACAGAATTATAACCAAAAATACCCCTGCCGGCAGCCTTAAACTATAGTGGCCACTGATATTTTGTTATCACCGGCAAGCCCCATGCACGCAACCTGTCCCACTGAAAAAAATGCCCCGGATCAGATTTGCGCTCTGGCGCTATATGCTGATGCCCGGTAATGGCCTGAATCGGATAACGCTCACACAGTGCCTGCAATAATTTATTTAACTGTGCATACTGCAACTGGGTAAACGATTCAAAATCACAGCCTTCCAATTCAATCCCGATTGAAAACGCATTGCAGCCCTCACGCCCATCAAAACGCGATACTCCTGCCTGAAAAGCTGCATCATCACAGGAAACAAACTGGGTTAATGCCCCGCTACGCTCCAGCAGAAAATGGCTTGATACCCGCAAATTGATAAGCGAACGCATAAAATCATCTGGTTCATCCGGCTTAATCTGATTGGTAAACAGACGCTGCACAGCCTGTTGTCCATATTCAAACGGCGGCAGGGAAATATTATGTAATACCACCAGCGATATTTCAGTGTGCTGTGGTCGCTGGCTGAAGTTTGGTGACGGCACATGAATACACTGCTGTAACCAACCATCTGTCCATAGCGGCTTTTGTTCGCCCGGCATTCGCTTTGCCTCTTGTAATAAAAGTGTTTACCTTAATACAGCTCTGATTAGGCGTCTACTTTTAGCACATAATCAAGCAAAAAGCCGAAAATTGACCAGTTACTGCTCATAAGCAGACCAGACCAAAACAGCACTTGGCGTACAAGCAGGCAAAGTCAGATTATTTCTGTCAAATAAACAGCCACATATACAATCATCCACATAAAACACTTGCCAAACCCGATTATATCTGGTTTAATGCGCACTCTTCCCCGCTGGCCAGATAGCTCAGTCGGTAGAGCAACGGACTGAAAATCCGTGTGTCGGCAGTTCGATCCTGCCTCTGGCCACCATTAATAACCGCTAAATGCGGTTATTTTTTTGTCTATTTTAATAAAATTAACATACCTAGAAAACATCATACTCAAGCAAATTATCGATAATAGGCTTAAACATTTAATATAAACTAAGAAGCTAAAACAGATAAAAATCGCTAAACCAAAACCTATATTTAAAAATTAGAGAAAAGTAAATACCAGTTTACTCATATAAAATACAACATAGTGAACTCTGCTTATCAATATAAGCATATACGATAAGGCATGTAATGACCCAATAGTGTATCTATTGGTTAAGAAATATAATTGATGGCAATTCATGCTGATTATTTATAACATCAGCAGGATAACTAATCCTGTCTTGTCTGCAATTATCCACCAAAGAGGAATTTTCCTCTTTAAAGCTGCGAAAATAGCTTTATATTCTTATTTAAGTCATTGATGCAAAGGAAACCGTATGGAATTTACAGAAGTAGAAAAAGAGGATTTTTTAAATGAATTAAACCAATTATATCTTAAATCTAAACCTGTTCGGTATATAGAACGTTCAGAAATATCAAGCCAAATTTTTGAGAATGAACAAACATTTTTAGAATTTATAAATATTAGTTACAAAGAATTCCACGAGGCTTATTGTTCAATGCTCAATAATCCCCTTTTTAAACGATTTCGAGAAAGTTATCATGTTAAAATTTTTTGTAAAAAAGCCATTAAATATTGGAAAGTCCGCTTAAAGGAAGTAGATGATTTACCTTTGTTTATTTTTAACCAGATAATGAGAAAAAGTTGCCCTAACCTTTACATTAAGAAAAATGGCGAAGCCCAATTATTTTATAATTTTCAATTTAATTTTTTTACTTATACTTGGTTAGATGGAATACCGTTTCAACTTTTGATTGATATTGCCAAGTATATTTGTGAAAATCCAGTAAAAGAACATGTCACATTAAAACAAGCAAAGGCTGCTGCTGAGTATATAGCAGAACATCAATATGAGTTATTAAATCAGAGAAAAATATTAACAAAATATCTAATTCAAAATGGACAAGAACCATATTCAAAACTTGTTGGCGCAACGGTATATAATTCACGTTATCATTGCACCTCAGAGGATTTATTACAAAGTATTAGATATTTAAATTCATATGACAATAATAACTCCAGAGCAAAACACTTTATTATAGCAATCTGCAAAAATAAGTATTTTCGACAAAGAATATTCAAACCACCTATTTCAGCATTAACAGACTTAGTTCAAATTATTGATGAAAACATATTGATTTCATCAGACACAATTGAAAGATGGATAAAAGAAAGCAATATCTAGCGCACATTTAGCAAAATATATAATCAAATTTGCGGTGTAATTTTAGAAGAAAGTAATAACAAAATAACGGCATAAAATGATTTTAAATAACTTTATAATTTGCCGATACATACCTTTTGTAGGTATTTATAATTTTGTTTTCTTAATTAATACTTACAGAAATGAGCAAACATGTCAAATAATTCTTTAAGACTTACAAAGGTATTAAAATACTTTAGTGTATCTGATAGTGCATGGGTCAAAACCATCTCAAATCATAAGCTTGATAAAACATATTTTCTCAAACTTAGCCCATTACCTGTATCCAGCCATGCATGGCTGGCAAATCAATATTACCGGCTGCATTCTCATCTGATATCACCGAATAAACTGTCAATAAATGCGGAGGGCAGATAATGAATAATATCCCTACTGCTGCTATTTCAGCCCAAAAACACAGTGATGCGGCTGCTCAGTCACTGCAAGGTACCAGCTACGCCACTCAGCGCAGCTTTATTCTGCAACGCTTACGTGAACATCCGCACAGCACTCTGGAACTGCGCGCATTGGGTATCTGTAGTCCGGCACCACGTATTAATGAATTACGTAATCAGGGCTATGTGATTGAAACGACGCGACGGCATGAATATGATTCCGCCGGTGTGGTACACAGTATCGCTGTGTATACGCTGTTAACTGATACCCACAAGCACAACGATTAATTACTCTGAATAAATTAATTACTCTGAATAATCAGAACACAGCAATAGAGGAAGCCGTATATTGTGTTTTATGCTTTCTCTATTGCTACTGTATCTGGTAAACAGTTTAAAGATTGGCTTCTGCACGTAAAACACTTTCGCCAGCACTGTGGATTAAATCCAGACAGGGATTGCTGGTTGGCTGTATCAGCTATATTGTATATTAGTTCTCAATTTGCCAGATTGGTTTGATGCAGGCGCTGAGGGAGAGGCAGAATAATTTTTTATCCTTACCAGAAACTGCAAAAACTGTTGGCCGATTCGTTCTACTAAAGATACAGTTAATATATTCCTTTTTCATACTTCCTAATATTTGACTGATTATTGGCTAGCCAGAGAGATACCCGCTATTGTAATCATCTGCTGGCTGCAATGGATGTGATAAAAATTTATTCTAATCATGCTGTTGCATATAAATGAAAATAATTATTATTATCTTTTAAAAATAATTAAGCCTGTATAGAATGTTGTCTCTGGTGGATGGCAATCGGTTTCAGTCTATATTTTTGGGAGAAAGCTTACATGCACTCTGATACTTCTAAGTTACAGCAACAGCAGGATTTTCAATCTGGTGTGAATGATGTGTCTGCACGAAGTTCAACCAGTGAAGTGACGGCAGCAGATGCTTTTCGTTTTCTGGAATATATCCAGCACAATCTATTTGACGCTGTGCCGGATAAAACGGCGTTGTTTTATGCTGGTGAGGCCATTAGTTATCCACAGGTGGGGCAGAATGTGGCCAGAATCATGCACGCTTTGCGGCAAAAAGATTTACAGGCTGGCGCAGTGGTGGCGGTATGTCTGCCCAAAAGTGCTGAACATGTTTATGCTGTTTTAGCCTGTGCGCTGCTGGGTATTATCTGGTTACCGGTTGATATGGATGCACCTGAGGCCAGACGCGACTATCTGCTGTCTAACAGTAGGGTTGATGTGGTTATCGCTAAGGCACAGCCAGACGGCTGGCAATGTGTTTTGATTGATGATGTTCTGGCTATGCCAGTACCCGAAAAGCCTGAGTGTTCTTATGCACTGAATAAGCGTGCGGCCTATTATTTGTATACTTCTGGCAGTACGGGGATTCCAAAGTGTGTGGTACTGAATAATCTGGCTACAGCCAATGTACTCGGGCAAACGATTGGCCGATGGAATATGCATCGTGACGATGTGCTGATAGCAGTAACGCCCTTTCATCATGATATGTCTGTATTCGATGTTTTTGCAGCAATGGCACTTGGTGCTTCTCTGGTGATTCCAACGCCGGCACAGGTGAAGGATGCCTGTGCATGGGCGCAGTTGGTGGCGACGCATAATGTTACGATCTGGGTGAGTGTGCCGGCGATTGTGGATATGTTGTGCAGTGTGGCTCGGGTGGAACAATTGCAATCGCTGCGACTGGTTGCGCAGGGCGGCGATTATGTTAAGCCGGCGTTGATTCAATATTTACGCCAGCATCTGCCGCATGCGCGTTTGTTTTCTCTGGGCGGCCCTACGGAAACCACTATCTGGAGTATCTGGCATGAAATTACTGCTGAGGATGTGGATGTGATTCCTTATGGCCGGGCTTTGGCGCACAATCAATATTATATTCTGAATGAGCAGTTGCAGCCGTGTGCGGTGGGTGAAGTTGGCCAGATGTATATGGCGGGAGTGAATTTATCCAATGGCTATTTGCTTGATGGGCAGTTACTCACCGGCGATTTTGTGTCGCTGCAATGCGATGCGGGAAAAACTGCTTTGCGCATGAATGATCTGGGCTATATGCGCGCGGATGGCAATATTATTTTTGCAGGGCGTGCTGAAGGCTATCTGAAAATCAAGGGGGTGCGGATTTCGGCAGCAGAAGTAGAAGTTGTGCTGGCTAAATCTGGCTGTTTACAGGATGGTGTGGTGGTGTGCTGTACTCATCCGGTAACGTCTATGCATGAATTGGTGGCGGTGTATACGCTGCCTGCGGGCAGGCAGAATGTGGATATTAATGCGTTAAAGCAACATTTATTAGCCAGCCTGCCTAAGTCGCACGTTCCCACCAGATGGCTGGCTATTGACCAGATTCCGCTTACGCGTAATGTGAAAGTAGACCGGAAACGTATACAGCAGATGGCGCAGGAGCGTCTGTATCAGGCTGCGGCCGCAGCGGAGCAAAATCAGGCAGTGGCAGATAGTGTTGTGGCTATTTTTCGTGACTGCTGCCCGCAACAGGCAGACGATACAGGTGATGTTTCTGTGCAATCTGAAATTCTGGCCATGGGTTTGCGCCTGAAACAGTTAATGATGGTGGCCGGCAGGATTACTGAACGGTTTAATATTCAACTGGATGCGCCGGCTCTGGTGCGTTGTAAAACGGTACAGGATGTGGTGTATCAGGTGCAGCAGAAGATGCTGAATTAGGTTTTGATGCTGTTGGCGCAAATAAAGTACTTAATTTGAATTTTAAGTACTTTATTTGTTTTATGCGGGTAGTTTTACTGGCTGCCGCTCTGTGCTGAAGTCTGTGCGGCCAGTTTGCTCAAGAGTTGCTTCACCTCCCGGGCAATGCGTTCGACTACTGCGGTTGGATAGCGGTGTGCCTGATAGGTAATTATCATGCTCAGGCTATGCTGGTTGTTAATCTGGTTTTCCATGATTTCAAAGTGCAGGCCGAACATGGATTCGTTACGTTCAGGCAGTATTTGCCGGTATGGGATGGCACCTTGCGGAGTGTTTAGCTGGCCATTTAAGGCGTTGTTTGTGTGGATATGAATGTAAACATCAAACATTAAGCCCTGATTATCGGGGATGCCTAAAGCCTGCTGGATATGATTAATCGGGATATCGGCATACTCTATGGACTCGTTGATTTGTTTGCTGGTGTCGGCCAGTAATGAGGTGAATGGTTGCTGCGGATTAAAGCGGATACGGTGCGCTACCATGGTGGTAAAGTAGCCAACGGTATCGAAATAGTTGGGGTCGGTACGGCCTGAAGCAGAGGTACCGATTACGATTTCGGTTAAATTACCCTCTTTTTGCAGTACGGTGGCAATGGCGGTATAAAACACGCTGAATATAGAGGCATGGTGTTTTTTGGTAAAGGCTGAGATGTTGCGATGGAAGGCTGAATCGAATTTGATTTCCAGCCATTCAATCTGTGGAGCGGTATTTTGCGATGCTGTCGCGACTGTCGAATTTAAAGTCAGTCCTTTTACAGCTCCTTGCAGATGCTTGCACCAGTAATCGAGATGTTGCTGGTTAATGCCGTTTTGCTGCTGCATGCGGGCAAATTCGTGAATGCTGGGAACGCTGTTCGGCCAGACGGGTGCTTTGCCTTGCAGCCGTGCTGCATAGGCTATATTTAAATCGGCCATGATGGTGTTTAAAGACCACTCGTCTATTACCATGTGATGCACCAGAAACGATAAAATCGTGTTGCCATTGTGTGCTTTTAACAGGCGGATTCGGAGTGGCAGTTCGCGTGTGAGATCGAATTTATAGGCTGCTTCAGTAGCTAAGGTGGCATCTTTGCTGTCGCTGCTCGGCAAGAACCATTGATGCTGTTTAAGCTCGGTAATGGGTACGGTATATTGCAAGGTTTGTTGGTGTGAGGTTTTAAACAGGGTGCGTAATCCAACGTGGCGGATAATTAAATCATTAAATGCCTGATGTAAGGCTTCTTCATTAACCGGCTGCTGAAATTCTATAGCGAACGGTAGGTTATAAACGGGGCTGAAATCAAAAGCGCTGTAAGCCTGCCATAAAAAATCCTGCGCCAGTGTTAAGGGTGCCTGTTGTTCAGGCTGTATCTGGGTTGCGGAAGCAACTGGCTGCTCTTGCTGCGCAATATTGGCCAGTGCACGGGCGGATGGTGATTTAAAGAAATCATTGAAGTTCAGTTTAATGCCATGGTTGTTCTGTAAGTTGCCAATAGCTCGGGTGGCCAGCAGTGAATGGCCGCCAAAATCAAAAAAGTCATCGTCAAGGGTCATATTCGGTTCAGCCAGTGTGCTTCTGAACTCTGTCAGTATGATGCTGGCCAGTGCTGCTACGTTGGTATGCTGTGTTTTCTTGGCTGGTGCCGGATTTAAACTGCTTAAGTCTACTGGTGTGAGCTCGAGCTGATGTTCTGAACCGCTGTAGTTGTTGTAGCTGGTGCGGATTTCTTTGATTAATCCATTCAGTGTGAATTGTTCCTCAAGTATGGGATGCAAGCGAAGTGCCAGAATTACGCTGTTTTCTGTGCTGATTACTGTTGCCAGAAAAGGCGGGGTGATTTCGGGCTGCCAGTGTTGCTGTGCCAATGTAGATAATAGTGCAGTAACCTGCCCTTGCGCTGCTTGCTCATTCTGTACGCAGGTTGTCCAATCTGTATCGGGGTATTTGTATAAATCGCCGTCTTCGGTGAATTCATAGCGGGTATTCAATTCTGTATGCGTTGCCAGCAGGCTGTGGATACTTTTATGCAGGATGGCTGAATTGGGATATGGATTCAGCAGCCATGCTGCAAGCTGATATTTCACTTGTTCTGGTTCTTGTAACTGTTGCATCCAGATATATTCTTCACGCTCATTGGCTAAAGATGGTGCTGTTGCTGTATTTGTATCTGACATGTTTTTTAATCCTCTCTTGTTCCGTTGAAGACGAGTAAGTAGCTAATTAATGAATGGCCGGATGTTGATGAAACACGATGAACGCTGAAGTTTTATTAACAATTGGCTGGATTCGGGCTGTTTTGCAGCGGTAGCTGCTCCTGAGCATTTTTTATTTTATTTATATTACTTTACACTTTATTTAAAAATATAATACAATTGATTCTCATTTTCATCAATAATAATTGTTCTTAATTTTATTTAATATTTTTGTTTGTGCTAATGGAACGGGTATGAACGTTGCGTTGTAAGAATATACGGAGCATAAGGAGAAACAATGCGAGGTATGTACGAGCAAATGCAGGGGCAGAAGTCTTCTTGCATACTCCGGTGTTTGCTTACTGAAAATTCAATGTTGCCGGTATTAAGCTGCTGTACCGGTGTGAAGGTGTATCTCTGATGTATCTAGGTATGATAGGTGCATTTTTTGTTTTATGCATACTCTCTTTGCTGGTAGGCTCTGATCCGATTTCATGGACAGGTTTACTGGTCGGTTCAGATGCTGACTGGCTAACTTTGAAAGCCAGCCGTTTCCCGCGCCTGCTGGCGATTATTCTTACTGGTATGGGGCTTTCTATTGGCGGGGTAATTCTACAACATATTGTCCGCAATAAGTTTGTTGAGCCGGAAACGGCCGGCGGGCTAGATGCAGCTAAGCTGGGGATTCTGATGTCACTGGTACTGCTGCCTTCGGTTGGGGTATTAAGTAAGATGCTGGTGGCTCTGGCGTTCTGTTTTGTGGCTGAGCTGATTTATATCCTGATTATTGCCAGAATCCGCTATCAGCAAATTGTGCTGATTCCGGTAATTGGGCTGATGTATGGCGGTGTGTTAAGTGCCGGCGCTGAATTTTATGCTTATAAAAATAATCTTTTGCAAAATGTTCAGGGCTGGCTGCTGGGTGATTTTTCGCGTGTGGTACAGGGGCATTATGAGTTGCTGTATGTTCTGATACCGGTGATTGTGCTGAGTTATGTGTTTGCACAGCGGTTTACGGTGGCAGGTATGGGGCAGGAAGTGGCTACCAGTCTGGGTGTGGGCTATAAAAGCACGGTGGTGCTGGGGCTAATGCTTGTGTCTGTTACTGTTGCGGCAACGGTGATTACGGTGGGCTCCATTCCTTTTATCGGGCTGGTGATTCCGAATCTGGTGGCACTTAAGTATGGTGAACATTTAGCCAAAACTTTACCGATGGTGGCTCTGGGCGGGGCATGTCTGCTGCTCGTATGTGATATTAGCGGCCGTTTAATCATTTATCCTTTTGAAGTCCCTATTGGTCTTACTGCCGGTGCTGTTGGCGGTATTGTCTTTCTGCTGCTGATTTTGCGGGGGCTTCGCTAATGAATCGCAGATTCTGGCTGTTTTGTGGCTGCATCATTGCTCTGGCTGTGTTTTTTATGCTGTTTGATTCTGGCTTTGATGTTGATTATGTGCTGCCCAAACGTCTGTTACGGCTGGCTACTATTTTGCTGGCCGGTATCTGTATTGCGGTGTCGTCGGTGGTGTTTCAAACGTTGGTAACTAACCGGATTTTAACGCCGGCAATTATGGGCTACGAGGCGGTTTATCTGTTCTGGCAGGTACTGCTGTTGTTCTTTCTGGGGCAAAGTGGTCTGGGATTACTGGGGCTTAATGGCAATTTCTTTGCCTCGGTAGGCTTAATGCTGCTGTATTCGTGGATGATTCATCATTTTTTACTGCCGCGAGCACGCCATAATCTGTGGCTGTTGTTGTTATTTGGTCTGGTACTGACCATGGTAATCACTACTTTAACCCAGTTTATCCAGCTCAAAATCAGTCCGGGGGAGTTTTCGGTATTTCAAGGCATTAATTATGCTTCTTTTAATCATTCAGAAACGCTGACGCTGGTATATGCTGCTATAGCGATGCTGGTGGTGGGCTGGGTGGCCTACCCGTATCTGCCTATGCTGGATGTGATGGCTCTAGGTGAAGAACAGGCCATTTCGCTGGGCGTGGATTATGCCCGCTATGTGCGCTGGGGGTTTGGTCTGATTGCGGTGCTGGTGGCGGTATCCACCAGTCTGGTTGGACCCACGGCATTTATGGGGGTATTTATTGCCAATATGGCTTACGCCTTTGCCGGCCACTTTCAACATAAACGCATTCTGTTATTTGCCAGTGCTGTGGCTGTTGTGGTGTTTCTGGTGGCGCAGATTCTGGTGGAACATGTGTTTAATTACAGGACTACGGTAAGTATTTTAATCAATCTGATTTGTGGGATGTATTTTCTGCTGCTTATTGTCTGTCGTCGAGGAATGGCATGATTCATATTCAGAATATTTGCAAAATTTATGGTCATAAGCCGGTACTGAATAATATTAATCTGGCGCTGCCGCTGCATCAGGTGACGGCGCTGATTGGCCCCAATGGCGCGGGTAAATCTACTTTGCTGATGATACTGGCACGGTTACTGGCACCCACTACAGGCAGTATTCTGTTTGAGCAGCAGGATATTGCCAGTATCCGCATTGCTGATTATGCCCGTCTGGTGGCCACGCTGCGGCAATCGCCCTATTTCGGCCTGCGTCTGACTGTAAAGGAGCTGGTGTCTTTCGGCCGCTTTCCATATGGACATGGATTGTTGTCTGCTAAAGATCATCAGGTAATAGACGAGGCAATAGATTTTTTAGATTTAAGTGCGCTGCGTGATGCATATATTGATGAATTAAGTGGCGGGCTGCGGCAAATGGCTTTTCTGGCCATGACTATTGCTCAGGAAACACGGGTTCTTCTGCTGGACGAACCTTTAAACAATCTGGATATGAATCATGCGGTACAAATTATGGCTGCTATCCGGCGTTTGTGTGAGGAACAGCGGAAAACTGTGATTATGGTGGTGCATGATATTAATTTCACGGCCAATTATGCAGATTATATTGTGGCTTTAAAACACGGACAGTTAAGTTTTTGTGGCGCTACGCGGGAAGTGATTACTGAAGAGTGTCTGAGTGAGCTGTATGGGCTGAATTTTGAAATCAGCCACACTAAGCATGGTTATGTCTGTCAGTATTTTCATTCGTTGAAAGGTAAAGCATGAACGGAAAACTCAAAAAATGTGCTGTCAGTCTGTTGGGGCTGATGGCGGTGATGACTATGGTTTCTGTGTCTGGCTGCGATAAAAAATCGGCACCAGCCAGCAGTCCTACTGTGCAAAAGCGCGCGGAACCACTGATTATTCAACATCAGTTGGGTACTACCAGAATTGATGCGGTGCCACAACGCGTGGCGGTGCTGGATATGAATGAAGCAGATTTTCTTGATCAGTTAAATGTGTCGATTGCCGGTATGCCGAAAGATTTTATTCCGCATTTTCTGGCTAAATACCAGCAGAGTCATGATGACATTGCTGATTTAGGTGGCATTGTCCAGCCGAATATGGAACGTGTCCATACTCTGAAGCCGGATCTGATTTTGATGACGCCGATTCAGAAAGACCATTATCAGGAACTGACGCAGATAGCGCCCACGCTTTATTATGAAATCAATTTTAATAACAGTGAGCACGGTCATCTGGCTACTGTTAAAAATCACCTGCTGACGCTGGGCAAAATTTTTAACCGTGAAGATTTGGCTCGTACTAAGGTGGCTGAGCTGGATGCACAAGTGAATAAGGTGCGTGCCATCACTAAAGACCGGCCGGAAAAGGCATTGGTGGTGCTGTACAACAATGGTGCTTTCAGCAATTACGGGGTAGATTCTCGTTATGGCTTTGTTTTCAGTGATCTGGGGGTAAGGTCTGCCAGTAATGATGCAAGTACCAGTTTGCATGGGCAGCCGATTTCCAGTGAATTTATCAAACGGGCAGACCCAGACATTCTGTACATTATCGACCGCACATCGGTTATGCAACATCAGCCTATCATTACTGCTGCTCAGGTAACTAATCCTTTATTGCGCGCCACCAAAGCATGGAAAAATAACCGGGTGATTTTTGTGGATGCAGATGCTTGGTACACCACCGGTGCCAGCCCTACTTCGATGTACTTGCTCATGCAGGACGTGATGAAGGGCTATCAGTAATTGTATTGTTAATTATAAAAGAATAATAAGTAACATCAGTGAATTCAATCCTGCCAATAAGCTTTTAAATATGTTGCATAAATTTGGTTAACAAGGAGATATCTATGGGTAAACACGAACATTATCTGAGGCAGGATGGTCTACACAGGATTAGAAAACGGGGCGACAGTGTCGTAAGTTCTGTCAGCTCCTCCCCCAAAGCGCTGATATTGAGTCTGGCCAGTGCTATGCTGGTTTATGCACCGGTACAGTATGCTAAAGCAGCGGATGATGAGGCTAAGCCAGAGATTAACAAAGCAGCAGATAAAACTATGCAATCTGCTGGCAAGGCCAATTTACCAGATGTGGTGGTAGAGGCAAATCAAAGCACTACCTACACCGGTGGTTTTGTGTCCAGAAACAGCCGTATCGGTTTTCTTGGTAACAAAAATGCCATGGAAACACCTTTTAATACCGTTAGTTATACTGATAAATTTGTTGAAGATACTCAGGCCAGAAATGTGACTGATGTGATTGCCGCTACTGACCCGTCAGTATTTACTAATGGCGCTATTGGTGGCTGGAGTGAGAATTACTATATTCGAGGTTTTCAGTCTAATACCAATGATATGTCGATGAATGGTTTATTTGGTATTGCTCCTTACTACAGGACTGCACCTGCGATGTTTTCGCGCATTGAGGTGCTGAAAGGACCTTCAGCACTGCTGAATGGTATGCCGCCTGCCGGTTCTGTGGCAGGCACGGTTAATTTGGTATCCAAGCGCGCAGGTGATGCACCACTGCTACGGGTAACACCTACCTATATGTCTGATTCACAATGGGGCGGTACTATCGATGCCGGCCGCCGCTTCGGGCAAAATAAGCAATTCGGGATTCGGGTTAATGGCGTTTATCAGGATGGTTCCGGCCCGGTAAGAAAGCAGGATCTGAAAACTCAGCTTGGTTCGGCAGGCATGGACTGGCGCGGCTACCGGACGCGTATTTCCGCCGATTTTTACATGGCTGATGACAAGGTAGACGGTGTAGTGCGCGGTATCAATCTGGGTAAAAATATGGAAGTTCCTGCGCCGCCCAACCCGAAAACCTTAATCAATCCAGACTGGTCTTATGTCAGTAATAAAGACCGTGGCGCGATGATGCGTGCTGAATATGATATTAGCGACAACATTACTGCCTATGCTGCTTTCGGACGCAGTAAAACCAAGTACAAATACAATGGTGCCACTTCTGCAAATTTGCTGGATAATCACGGCACCATACAGACGGTGATGGCACAACTGGCGTTTGATGTGGATAAAAAATCGGCTGATGTGGGATTAAGGGGGCAGTTTGATACCGGTTTGGTTAATCATCAATGGGTAATCAATACTACCTACTACAAGCATAACCAGCATGATTATGGGGTGAGAAGTATTCCCTCGGCCACATGGATAACCAATATGTATCATCCGGTATGGGGTAAATCGGTACCGTTTGATGTGCCGCCGATTTCTAGAAGCTCGCTGCAACTTAAAAGCTATGGGATAGCGGATATGCTGTCATTGATGCAGGACAGGCTGCAACTAACTTTAGGCCTGCGCTATCAGGAAGTGAAAAGTGATAATCTGAGCCTGATGGGCAAACCGGTTCTAACTGAATATAAAAAACATGCCCTAACGCCGGGGGCGGCCATTTTGTTTAAAGCCACCGAACATGTATCACTTTATGGCAATTATATTCAGGGCTTAACCAAAGGCGATTCAGCTCCTATTACTGCGGCCAATTATCCCAAGGTGTTTGCGCCGTATAAAACCAAGCAAACTGAGCTGGGCATCAAATGGGATTATGGCACGCTGTCTCACTCATTAAGTGTGTTTAATATTAAAAAACCCAGTAGTTATACTGATGTGACTACCAATATCTTTACTTCCGGCGGTGAGCAGCGTAACCGTGGTATTGAGTGGAGTTTTATTGCCTCGCCGATTGAAACAGTACGCCTGATGGGCGGTGCCAGCTACATTAAACCGGAACTAACCAAACTGGCCAAGCATGGTAATGAGGGTAATATTGCTACGGGTGTGACCAAAGTACAGGGCAAACTGGGTGCTGAATGGGATATTGCTGCTGCTGTGGGGATGGTCACCCTGTCTGCCAATGCCACAGCCGTATCCAAGCAATACCTCAATCAGGAAAACAGTTTATCTGTACCCGGCCATACTGTATTTGATATTGGTGCTCGTTATAATGCCAAAGTATCTGGCCATCCCTTTACACTACGGGCAGAGATTAAGAATGTTACCAATAAAAGCTATTGGGGCATGCCACGCTTGTCTAACCTGTCTTTAGGCGCACCACGGACTTTTCTGCTGTCCGGTTCCTATGATTTCTGATGTGTAGCCATTAAAAAATCGCCCGATGGGCGATTTTTTAATGGCAGCCTGCTTACTCGGGTAATCCATACTGCTGAAATGCAGAGTATTCCGGTACCTGATAATACTGCTTACCTAGTAACTGGTTGATAATCACCCCGTTTCTGGTTGCGCCCATGCCTAAATCCGGCGAACCAACGCCCTGTTTGGCAATTTCGGCATTCTGGATAAAAATCCGCCCTTGGCCACCATCACAGCGCACAGCAGTAAAATCCTGATTAATCATATAATCATGCTGATCATCGGTTTGCAGTACAGTGCCTTTCAGCTCTTCAAACCAGCTCGGCCACTGATGGTGGTAGCCGGTAGCAGCAACAATCGCATTGCTCTGAATAGTTTGTTGTTGATTAAGCTGAGTATGCAGGCAGGTCATATTGATAACGCCTGAAGGCAGCACTTCTATCGACTGCACATCACAATTTGAAAACAGCGTCAGTCCGGCCGGTGCTCCGGCGATGGTGCGTTCGTACAGCAAATCATAAATATCGCCGATGGTAGCAAAACTGATGCCTTTGTATAGTTGCCCTTGGCTGGCACTGATTTCTCGTCTTTTCTGTGGTGGCAAAGTCTGGAAATAACGCATATAAACCGGCGTAAAACACTCCTGTCCCAATTTGGAAAATTCCATCGGATGAAAACCTGCAGAACGGGTAATCCAGCGAATAGAGGCGCCGGCTCTGATTTGCTCCGGCTGCAAGGCTTGGTAAAGTGCCAGCACACATTCAGCAGCACTCTGCCCTGCACCAACCACAGTAACCTGCCTGCATTGCTGTAGCTGTTCCTGCATATGGGTAAACTGAGCAGAGTGCAGAATGAGCGGATGGCTGGTATTTTTCAGCCATTCAGGATAGTAGGGGACGGTGCCAATGCCAATCGCAATATCCTGACTGCAATAAGCCTGTTTTTTTCCGGCAGAAGATTCACTTTCAATAATAAATTTTTCCTGCTGGCGGTCATAGCTTACTGCCTGCACACAAGAATCAAAATGGCAGGAGGGTAACTGACGCACAGCCCAGCGACAGTAGTCATCATATTCCTGACGCGGTATCAGGAAACGGTCGTAGTAGCAAAACTGGTACAGACGCTGATGCTGATGCAGGTAATTCAGATAGCTTAAGGGATGGCATGGATTGGCCATAGTAACCAGATCGGCCAGAAACGGTACTTGCAGAGTGGTGCCGGGTAATAGTAAACCCGCGTGCCAGTGAAAAGTGGGCGTTTTATCCAAAAACACTGCATTAACTTCCGGATGGCTCGACAACAATGCCGCCAGCCCCAGATTGAAAGGGCCAAGCCCTATACCGGCCAAATCAGTTTGTTTCATATCCATATTTATTTCATCCCTATATCTAAGCTGTTAAATATTTATGTGCTTACAGCAGTTGATAACCTTATGCCGTAGACATCATTGATTGAATCAGGTGTTCAACTTCCTCAATATTGCGACAGCCAATCAACTGCCTTGGCTTCATAGCCAGCCCGAAAATCTGGTTAATCTGGCTGGTAACTTCTTTTACGTGTACAGGACGCAAACCCAGATTACTCAATGATTGCGAGGTTTGGATAATTGTTGCTGGCTTAATATTCAGCACTTTGCAGTAAATCAGCATTAATTGCTGGCGCTGCCAGTCTGCTGCTGCCACGGGCTGCTCATCAGGATTTGGTGCAGTGCCGGATGGTGTCTGTAGCAGCACTGAATCAATATTTTCCAGTCCGCTATCAGCCACCTGCTGGCACACATTCACCAGTGCAGCTAAAAAATCGTGGATGATGGCATCGCTAACAGCAGCCTGAGCATAGTCAACGTTAAACAGCAAAGCACCATCATTCCCAAGCATAAAGCGGATATCCATTGCTACCTGTGGTGTCTGAGTCAGCCCGCTCACATAGCGAACCGGGCTATCTGCCGGCAGAGTTGGCCACGATAGCCCATTGGTAACAACAACTGGTAAAACCGGCGCATGGCCATGCTGTTCAAACAGCAAGCGCGCCAAATCAACACCAGAAAAGGCCAAATGCTGTAATCCTTCCAGCGTATCGGTTTGTAATTTTCTGGCCTGTTCGATAAATGCTGCCGTTGGCGCCCAAGTAGTGACAATAAAAGTAGACTGATTGGACAATTCACCCTCATACAGCGGTAACACTGGCACCGCCACAGACAATAAGGCTGGTGTCTGCTGCCAGCGATTCAATACCGCCAGAATCAGCGCCATTAGTAAAGAATTTTTGAACAATCCCTGACGACAACCGAACTGACATAATGTTTGCAACGTTTGCTTGGGCAACATCGCACTTTGACGGGTATAAACGGAGGTCATCAGTGTTGCCAACGGCTGTTTCCAAGGTAACTGCGGTATGGAAGTAACTTCTTGCAACCGCTGTTTCCAGTAAATAACCGCCAAGTTATAACGCTGGCTATCCTGCTGCTGTCTGTTTTCAGGCTGAGGTGACGCGGTCATAAGGGGCGTATCGGTGAATAATTCATACATCAGCGCGGCAATCGCACGCCCATCCAAAATCAGCGCATCAAAACGAGCAAACACAATAAACTGTTGCGGCGTTAACTGAAAAAGGGTGATGTCCCACGGAGATTCCTGTAAATCAAATAGCGCCTGCTGATAATTCTGCCGCAGAGTATTTATTTTTTCTGCGGCCACTGACGGTTCCTCACCACACAAATTAATTTCGGTTAAATTAATGATTGCCTGCGGGTTTACCCATTGCACACAACGTCTGGCATCAATATAAGTCCTCAAACTGGCATGGTGCTGCACCATATCGGCCAGACGCTGCCGGAATACAGGTAAATCCAGCGTGCCGGCATATTCGCGAAATTCCTGCATAGCCACACCACCAAGAGCAAATGCAGTGCTGCGCCCAGATAAATAGGCCTTTTGCAGCGCATTCAGCGGTGTAGTTACCACATCAGGGTCGGTGATATTCAGGTACTGATTCAATACCGCCAGCGGCTGCGTAAAACGCTCCGGCTGAACAATCAACGCATTCATCAGCGCAAGACAACGTTCAAACAGAGCATTTACCCATGTATCCGGCAATGCATCCAGACGGATATCCCAATTAACGAGCAAATGATTGTCCAGCTGCACAAACTGTGCATCCAGTGCTACCTGCGACCCCTGAGAAATACACCAGTCCATGCTGCCAAAATACTGATGCACCTGTGACGAAAATAAACTTTTCTCTGCTAAATCCAGCGCAGCAGTAAAAACAACCGGCGCAATTTGCGCCATAGCATGATGGCGTGACAAACACCGCATCACATTTACGCCACTAAACTGCCGATGGTTCAGACAGCGCTGCCATTCGGCTGCCACGCGCTGGCAAAAAGCATTTAGAGTAGCCGCATCAGACATATCAATATTTAACAGCACCATATCGGCAAAATCACCAATGGTTTTATCAATATCGGGTACAACTGGTTCGCGCCAGAAAAACGGCACGTTCAGCCGGTAAGCGGCATCATGGGTTACTTTACCCAGACTGTAGGCAAATAACCCCAGTATCAGAGCAGAAAAAGTCAACTCATGCTGATGGGCAAGTTGGCGTAACTGCTTTGCCTGCTCAGGACTGAAAGTCGTACTCAGCCGTGTGCTTTGTGCCCCCGCCACAGCACAGTTGGTTAAAGGCAAAGCAGGAGCAGGAGCAATCGCTGCTATACGGGACTGCCACCACTGGCGTGCACGTTGCTGCTGTTGCTGCTCATGCTTATCCTGCCGTAGGGTGTTGCGCCATACATAAAAAGACGGTGCCGGCGGTAGAGACTTAGTGCTGTCTGCATAAAACTGCGCCAAATCTTCCATCAAAATACGAAAGCTGGAAGGATCAACAGCAATCATATCGGCATCAATATGCAACCGAAATGCCTGATTATCCAGAAGACTGATAGAAACACGTATAGTCTGCCCCTCCTCCAACTTCAGTTGTTGATGCGTCCATTGCTGGCGTTTTTCTTCGAGCTTCTGTTGCTGCTGCGCCTCACTCAAATGTAAAAAATCATCTATTTCCAGCGTATTCTGTGGCAGAGAATCCCTGATACTGACTTCCCCCGCAGCACTAAGTTGCAGGCGTAACAGCTCATGGCGCCGGTACAGACATTCTATTGCCTGCCTGAGTCTGGCTACATCAATATGGCTACCATTAAATTCTGTATAAAGATGTGCGGCCACACCACCGAGCATTGCTGCATGCGTACGCCCAAACCAGCATGCCGACTGCATTGAAGTAAGTTCACGCATCATTTCATTAATCTGTTGACAAATTTACTATTTTTGACGATTATACCTTTAAATGAAAATGATTACCAGTTTCATTTAATAAATTTGAAACAACAGTTAACCTACTAATGGGTTCCACTGAACAGACAGACACAAAAACGATGTTGCAAACTAATTATTACTTATAAATCAACATTATTTGTCTGATTCAACCGGTTTAGCAGAAAAGGCTGATGAAATGATTACCTATACACACTGGCCAGAAGATTTAGCCCGCAAATACCGGCAAAAAGGTTATTGGCTGGATCAGCCGTTAACCCGAGTCCTGACAGACACAGCCAAACAGTCACCACACTCAACCGCCATTATCTGCGGTGACCGGCGCATCAGTTATCAGGAACTCAACCAGTTTTCCGACAATCTGGCCGCCAGACTGGCGGAGCAGAACTTTGGCATTGGTGATACAGCACTGGTGCAACTACCGAATATTGCCGAGTTTTATATTGTATTTTTCGCCCTGCTCAAGGCTGGTATCGTGCCGCTGAACGCCCTGTACAACCATCGCCAACATGAATTAAAGAGCTTCTTCAGCCAGATTAAACCCCGGTTGCTAATAGCATCGCGCAACCATGAAGTATTCATGCACAATCATTTTCTCGACCAGCTGGACAGCCTGCAACTGGCACCAGCCCTCACCCTGATGCTGCATGCCACAGACGGTGATAGAAACTTAAAAAACTGGTACACCTGCCCTCCCGCCACCAGCAGCAATTATGCCTGCACTCAGGCTGATGAAGTGGCTTTTTTCCAGCTTTCCGGCGGTAGCACCGGCACACCTAAGCTGATTCCGCGCACCCATAATGATTATGAATACAGCGTGCGTGCCAGTGCCGAAATATGCGGCCTGAACCAGAATACACGTTTATTGTGTGCCATGCCGGCGCCGCATAACTATATGCTGAGTTCGCCCGGTGCACTGGGCGTATTTCATGCCGGCGGCTGTGTGGTCATGGCGGCCAGCCCCGAACCATCAAGCTGCTTTGCTCTGATTGAACAACACCAGCTTACCATGGCCTCACTTGTACCCAGTGCAGTATCCATGTGGATGCAGCAGCCACCGGAACAGTTAGAAAAAACCCGGTCGTTACAACTGATTCAGGTAGGCGGTGCCAGTTTTCCAGAATCCATGGCGCGGCAGGTATTAAACGTTTTCGGCTGCCAGTTACAGCAAGTATTCGGCATGGCTGAAGGACTGGTGAACTATACACGGCTAGATGACAGCGAAGAAGTGATTGTCACCACACAAGGACGTCCCATCAGCCCAGATGATGAAGTAAAAATAGTGGATGAAAACGGCAACGATGTACCTGATGGAGAAACAGGCATGCTAAAAACACGCGGGCCTTACATCTGCACCCCACCCCCGCCGTATGCGGTCCCCCCACCGCAACAGCAAGACAGTTTATCCTTACCCATGAAGGTTACAACCGCCACTACTACAGCGGCCTGAATGGTTGGATGGACGCCAGCGGTAATGGCGAATGGGTAGTTACCATCCGCAATGGCCTGCTAAATCACAACAAAATCCGCCTGTATGCCGGTGCCGGCATCGTTAAAGGCTCCGAGGCAGCAACAGAATGGCAAGAAACCGAAGCCAAAATGCAAACCATGCTCAACGTCTTTCAGCAGCAATAACCCCAACTTAGGAAAAACCAAAATGCAATCTGCCATCATCGTTACCGGCGCAGCACAAGGCATCGGCGCCGCCGTAGTCAGCAAGCTACTTCAACAAAACTACCATATTATCGGCATCGACAAACAGCCAGCCCCGGCAAACTGGCCAGTACAACAAATGATAGCGCCCCAATATCAGCACCACTGGCTTGGCGTTAGTCAGAACATAACCGACTTCGAAGAAACCCAAATCCTGCTCAACACCCTTATCGCCCAACACCACATCACCGGTTTAGTCAACGTTGCCGGCATACTCATACTTACCCCCCTGCTCAATGCCACAGAAACACAATGGCAAAGCAGCCTAAACATAAACCTACTAGCACCCATCTTCATCAGCCAGCATTTAGCTCGACATTTCCATCAGCAACAACACGGCAGCATCGTTACCGTCAGCTCCAACAGCGCCCGTATGCCCCGCACCCAGCTAGGCCTGTATGCCACCACCAAAGCCGCCCTCAGCCACTTCTGCCGCAATCTGGCATTAGAAGTAGCCCCATACGTACGCGTCAACATCGTTTCCCCCGGCTCCACCCACACCGCCATGCAGCAACAACTGTGGCCAGACAACCAGCCACCAGCCAGCATAATCAATGGCGACCTAAACCAGTACCGCCTCGGCATTCCCCTCAGAAAACTGGCACAGCCCGCAGATATAGCCAATACCGTTTCCTTCCTGCTCTCCGAACAGGCTGCCCAGATAACCATGCAGGAAATCGTCGTCGATGGCGGCGCCACACTGGGGGTTTAATCACGAATCTGAGCGCAGTATCCATAGTCCGATGCTTTTACCATCCCATCACTGCCTAACAAACCAACTAAACCTTCCTTCTAACCATTATTTAAATCAACAAGCTAATCACAAAAATTCTACTGTGCAGGCTAACTTGAGCTTATCTCAAGCCAAAATAAATAACCGCCGAATACAGATATTGTTTAAGAAAATTATTTAAGCCAAAAAAAAATTTATCAAATTAATATACTATTCATTTGGAATATTAAACTAATAAACAACTTTCCGATATACATTAGTAACTATCCAAACACGACATTTTAGCTTCAACTAATTTTATAGAATATATTTTTCAAACCAAATAAACTATTCAAAAAATCCCAAAATCTAAACACCTTATCAGGAACAAAAAATTCATTAACTATGCATTTCTAGACAATAGCCATAAAAGCAACCAATAAATACCTATGTCATCCTATGTCTCATTAGTACCATTCTAATATTATTTTAACTTCAGCCTACATAGCTACAGGTATAAATAAAAAAATTAATCACGTACCTTTAACTTCAATTAGCATCATGATTTGATTAAAAAATATAAATTCATGGTTAGTCAAACCGATAAGTAACCCAACAAACACAATGATTATACTTTTTTGCATTCGGCCATTTTTTACTCTGTAGAATATTTTTTCATTAGTTAATTCCCTTCCCTCTATTAATATTTATATTAATTATTTTTAAGCTTACTTAAACATATTAAAAATATAAATATATTTTCATTCGTTAAAATTTTAATTTTAATATTAAGAATTAGTTTAAAAATATACATTTACATCAAAAGGTTACAACAAAATGTTAATTATTTCTCTAATATGAAAATATTAATAATTAATAATTAATATTTTATAAGATTTTATTTTTCAAGCGTAATCTTTAAAAGTAACTGCGTTTAATGATGTGTAAATGGTTTGAAAATATATACAGATAGTTTTAATCCTTATTAAGTATCTGTTTATGTATCTGCCAGTTTGCTCAAACAACCAGCAGATGTAATGAACACACACAGTTATTTGTAAAAGAGGTTGAGTTTGTTAGTTATGTAACTTTAATCAGGAGAAACCAATGAACAAGGTTTACCGTAATGTCTGGAATGAAAATACACAAACGTGGGTAGCTGCATCAGAATTAGCAAACAGTAAAACTAAGTCGAATACTGTTTGTGAACTGCCACTTGTCAAACATGTATTAAATATATTTGGGCTGAAAAAAATTGTCAGCCTCACACTTACGACACTAGCACTGCAATTGCAGACAGTTTCCCCAGTCTATGCTGCCAATCTGGCCATCACCGGTACTTCTAATATAAGTACCAATGGCACAGGCGTAAGCTATGCTTCCGGCAGCCACGGCAGTATTGCTCTGGCTGGTGATGATGACTTTTGTGGTGCAGACAAAGTTAACGGACGCAGAAATATCACAACAGGTGGTATCAATGCCATGGAAGAATACCTGCGTTTTGCTGAGAATCGTTCGTTTAATGGCCGCAACCCATATGGCACCAGCAACGGTCAGCAAGTATGGACTGGAGACGGTACTACTGGCGGAAATACCAGTGGTTCATCCGGCTACATGGGCACCCCAACTGGCGGAGATATAAACAAACTTCCCGTAGCTTATGGTGTGTATTCCTTTGCATCCGGTTGCGGCTCATATGCCACAGGTAACTATTCAACAGCCTTCGGTAATAATGCAACTGCCACCGCTGGCGGTGCTCAGGCTTTCGGCGTAGCAGCACTGGCCTCCGGCGCAACTGCCGTTGCAATCGGAGTAGGTGCTCAGGCTACCAACACTGCAAGTTTAGCGCTTGGTTCCGTGGCTACTTCCGATGGTGCAGGGAGTGTGGCCGTTGGTTTCAATAGTGCCGCCCAGCAAGATAACACCACTGCTTTGGGAGCTAATGCCATTGCAACAGTAAAAAAAGCAGTGGCACTGGGTAGCGATTCTCTGGCTAATACCAGTGACGGTATTCAAGGCTATGACCCGGCAGGCACCAATACAGCTACAGAAAATCAGTCTGCAACATGGAAAAGTACCGCCGCTGCAGTGTCCATTGGCAATGAAAATACCAAGATTACCCGCCAAATAACTGGTCTGGCCGCCGGTACAGCCGATACTGATGCCGTTAACGTGGCACAATTAAAAAATCTGGCCAGCTCCACTTCAACCGGTTTATCCAATTTATCTACGGCGATAAACAGCAATCTTAATGGCTTAAATAACAATGTAGCCAACTTACAGAAAGATGCTCTGCAATGGAACGGCACTGCTTACGATGCCAGCCACGGTACCGCTAATGCACAGAGAATTACCAATGTAGCCGCTGGACAGATTGACGAAAACTCCACCGATGCGGTTAATGCCGGACAGCTTTTCAGCATTTCAACATCTACTGCCGCCAGCCTCAGTACTTTGTCCTCTACATTGAATCAGGCTGGTGATTTAAGTAACGTCAATGCCAATATCAATACAATTAACAATAACATTAATGGCTTAAATAACAATGTAGCCAACTTGCAGAGAGACGCTCTGCAATGGAACGGCACTGCTTACGATGCCAGCCATGGCACCGCTAATGCACAGAAAATTACCAATGTGGCCATTGGCGATACTGGTGAATACTCAACAGATGCCGTTAATGGCGGACAGTTATATTCCCTCTCCAGCTCTACCATTTCCAGTTTAAATAATCTGTCTACTACTTTCAGTGACAACCTCTCTACCGGCCTGAGCACTGCCAATTCGCGTATTGATATTGTGTCCCAGTCTACAGCTACCCTGGCCGGTAATCTCTCTACTGCCATTAACAGCATCAGCACCCTGCAAAAAGACGCATTGCAATGGAATGGTACCGCTTACGATGCCAGCCACGGCACTGCCAACCCACAGAAAATTACTAATGTAGCTGCTGGGCAGATCGGCGAAAACTCCACCGATGCGGTTAATGCCGGACAGCTTTTCAGTCTTTCCAGCTCTACTTCGACTCGCTTGGATTCACTGTCTACTACTTTACACAATGCCGGCGACCTAAGTAATGTTAATAACAACATCAGCTCTTTAACTAACAGCATTTCTAACTTGCAGAAAGACGCCCTGCAATGGAATGGTACCGCCTACGATGCCAGCCACGGCACCGCTAATGCACAGAGAATTACCAATGTAGCTGCTGGGCAGATTGGCGAAAACTCCACCGATGCGGTTAATGCCGGACAGCTTTTCAGTCTTTCCAGCTCTACTTCGACTCGCTTGGATTCGCTGTCTACTACTTTACACAATGCCGGCGACCTAAGTAATGTTAATAACAACATCAGCTCTTTAACTAACAGCATTTCCAACTTGCAGAAAGACGCCCTGCAATGGAATGGTAACGCTTACGATGCCAGCCATGGTACCGCTAATGCACAGAGAATTACCAATGTAGCTGCTGGGCAGATTGGCGAAAACTCCACCGATGCGGTTAATGCTGGACAGCTTTTCAGTCTTTCCAGCTCTACCTCGACTCGCTTGGATTCGCTGTCTACTACTTTACACAATGCCGGCGACCTTAATAATGTTAATAACAACATCAGCTCTTTAACTAACAGCATTTCCAACTTGCAGAAAGACGCCCTGCAATGGAATGGTAACGCTTACGATGCCAGCCACGGCACCGCTAATGCACAGAAAATTACCAATGTAGCTGCTGGGCAGATTGGCGAAAACTCCACCGATGCGGTTAATGCTGGACAGTTATATTCTCTCTCCAGCTCTATCATTTCCAGTTTAAATAATCTGTCTACTACTTTCAGTGACAACCTCTCTACCGGCCTGAGCACTGCCAATTCGCGTATTGATATTGTGTCCCAGTCTACAGCTACCCTGGCCGGTAATCTCTCTACTGCCATTAACAGCATCAGCACCCTGCAAAAAGACGCATTGCAATGGAATGGTACCGCTTACGATGCCAGCCACGGCACTGCCAACCCACAGAAAATTACTAATGTAGCTGCTGGGCAGATCGGCGAAAACTCCACCGATGCGGTTAATGCCGGACAGCTTTTCAGTCTTTCCAGCTCTACTTCGACTCGCTTGGATTCACTGTCTACTACTTTACACAATGCCGGCGACCTAAGTAATGTTAATAACAACATCAGCTCTTTAACTAACAGCATTTCTAACTTGCAGAAAGACGCCCTGCAATGGAATGGTACCGCCTACGATGCCAGCCACGGCACCGCTAATGCACAGAGAATTACCAATGTAGCTGCTGGGCAGATTGGCGAAAACTCCACCGATGCGGTTAACGCCGGACAGCTTTTCAGCGTTTCAACATCTACTGCGGCCAGTCTCAGTACTTTGTCCTCTACATTGAATCAGGCCGGCGACCTAAGTAATGTTAATAACAACATCAGCTCTTTAACTAACAGCATTTCCAACTTGCAGAAAGACGCCCTGCAATGGAATGGCACTGCTTACGATGCCAGCCATGGCACCGCTAATGCACAGAAAATTACCAATGTGGCCATTGGCGATACTGGTGAATACTCAACAGATGCCGTTAATGGCGGACAGTTATATTCCCTCTCCAGCTCTACCATTTCCAGTTTAAATAATCTGTCTACTACTTTCAGTGGCAACCTCTCTACCGGCCTGAGCACTGCCAATTCCCGCATTGATACTGTAGCACAGTCTACGACTACCCTTGCCGGTAATCTGGCTACTGCCATTAACAGCATCAGCACCCTGCAGAAAGACGCATTGCAATGGAACGGCACTGCTTACGATGCCAGCCACGGCACTGCCAACACACAGAAAATTACTAATGTAGCTGCTGGGCAGATTGGCGAAAACTCCACCGATGCGGTTAATGCTGGACAGTTATATTCTCTCTCCAGCTCTATCATTTCCAGTTTAAATAATCTGTCTACTACTTTCAGTGACAACCTCTCTACCGGCCTGAGCACTGCCAATTCGCGTATTGATATTGTGTCCCAGTCTACAGCTACCCTGGCCGGTAATCTCTCTAC
>NZ_MEIR01000090.1 GCF_002777825.1 Snodgrassella alvi
AACCACTCTTTTTTCATGAAACACAATCTGTAAAGCAATGACAAACAGAATACTGATTACTGTACCCAGCAGCCACACCAGCCATGGATTATACTCAACCTGTGCTTTTTTAGCCGCATCAAGAATTACCTGGCCGGTAGGATTAATTGGTGACAGTGCACCAGTATTGGCACCAATAATTGCCGCCATTTCACAGATAAAAAACAGTCGGGGATGTTTTCTGCCTAAAGCCGCAATGACTGGTACCAGCAACGTAATCGAAGCAGTAGAAAAGGCGCCGGCTGTTGAAATAGCAAATCCTATAAAATAGCCAATCCAAGGTACAACATGAGTATAGTGCCCCATTTTGGCGTAGACTTTATCTGTAAACCAGCTCAAGCCGCCGCTTTTTTCCAGATGGGCAAATAATAAAGATACTCCGATTAACAGCGTGACAATAGCACCGGGAAAATGATGCAGAACCTCTTTACTGCTTAGTACCATCTCTGTAGCGGAACTATCTGCAATTTTAGCAGATGCCATAACCAACACTGCTGTAGCACTAAATCCCAGCAAACCTATATTGACATGTCGCCAGACAGCCAGAATCAAAATCACAACCAATAATACGAGCGATAATACTTGTAGTAAGTTCATAGGTAGTCCTGATTTGTTATCGTTCTGAAAAAAATTACGCTGAAAATCGTAAAATAATCAAACAGAATTCATGTTTATTTTGAATTAAGTAGTACCCTCTTTCGTTACAGTTCAGTGGATTCTTAATTTATCATTTATAGCGTATTTACTGGATTTTAACAAACAAAAATTAACTAAATTGAAATATTTGTTATGATGAATGCTACTGTTGAAGTATGGCAGTGAAATAAAGTATAGGATATATGTTTATATAAAATAAAATAAAAAAATTTTATTTGATGATATTTTGTTTCCGGGAAAACAGAATTTGCTTATCAAAATTATTAATGCTTATACACATACAAAATATATGTACAAAATTGTTAAATTCACCGATTAGCACAAATTCTCCAAATCATTGCTGATGTAAGCATAGCTGTGCTCGGAATAATCGGGAAGGTTAAAAAACAATTATCAAGTTGGTGCCCGAAAATCGCAGCTTGCTACTCAGCAGCACCACAAGCCACCAGCACACTTGCTATACCAAACAGAGTGATCACGATCGGGCAACAACACTAAAGGACATTCGGCCGTAATCAGCGATAAATGCCCATTGATCTAAAATCATAAAAATCATCGGCTTTATCTGGCTAATCAGCCTGATAGCAGACGATTTTACATTATTCAGATAGAAAATATAATAGAATTAGCTGGTTAGTAGTCGTACTAAGCAGGCTTTTATCTAGCACCTGTAACTTGGATATAGCGCTATCGTACCGCTAAAAACCAGCATTGACATAAATATACTTCAAGCCATGAAGATAAATGGTTATAGGTAAAAATATTAATCAGGTAAAACTAAATTCATGCGCTGTAAGGCTTCTTCAATATCTGTAACTATCCCCTAAAATAGTACAGCATAAAAGTAGAAAATTCTCTTTATTAACCCATTGAGGATTTAAGCATGAAAAAAATGACTGAACATCAAATCGTATCTATTTTAAAAGAAGCCGAAGCCGGTATCCCCGTCAAAGAACTCTGCCGTAAATATGGCATCGGCAATTCAACTTTTTATAAATGGCGTGATAAATACGGTGGTATGGAAACGTCCGATATCAAACGTTTAAAGGAGTTAGAGGCTGAAAACCGTAAGCTTTAGCAGATGTTTGCTGAGCTCAGTTTAAAATCTCAGCTTCAGGAGGAAATCATAAAAAAGCTATAGTGCCTACTCAAGCACGTAAAGCTTGGGCTGTACTACTGCAAGAAAGTCATTCTGTTACTATTGCCATGAGCTGCGCTATTGTTGGCTTAAGCCGCTGTGCTTACTATTATCAACCCAAGTTACCGGATGATTCAGTGATTATGTCGGTACTAAGTGCTATTACCGATAAGCATTTGCGCTGGGGCTTTCCCAAATGTTTTAATCGCATCAGAAAGTTCGGCTATAAATAGAATCATAAACGTGTTTATCGAATATACTGCCAGTTAAAGCTTAATTTCAGGGTAAAGCGTAAACAACATATTCCTCCGCGAAGCCCAGAAAGGCTATCAGTACCGAATAAACAAGGTGAATGCTGGTCAATGGATTTTATGAGTGACAGCAGTCGCAATCAACGGCGTTTTAGAACCTTCAATGTGATAGATGACTTTAATCGTGAGGCGTTAGGCATTGATATTGCGGTTAGTCTACCTGCTGGCAGGATTACCCGTTATCTGGATAAACTGGCCGAATATCATGGCTATCCACTCAAAATACGAGTGGATAATAAACCGGGATTTACCGGAAAAACATTCATCGACTGGGCAAAGTCAAATGGTATAACCATAGATTATATTCAAGCAGGCAGCCCATATTAAAACGGATATATTGAACGATTTAATCGCACCTATCGCACAGAGGTACTAGATTTATATCTATTTAATAATCTGGAACAAGCAAGAAAGGTAATCGAAGAATGGCTAACCATTTATAACACGGAAAGGCCTCATGAAGCATTAAATAATATGACGCCGATTGAATATAAAACCCTAAAACAAGCAGCGTAATTTTTTACCTGAATCTTGTACTAAGTTTTGGGTATTTACACATAAAATCTTAACTCAGAGTGTTGTATTAGAAATTTCTCAACTCCGTTAATAGAAAAATCAAGAATTTTTTTGCTTATCTTATGGTTGTAGCTGACTAAATAATTATTCTCTCTCATTTTGGAATACTATTTTTATTAATTAATAATATATAATCAATTCCTAAGCAATTATTAAAGTGATTACAATAACCCCTTACTTTCTTAATAAGATATCATATTTTAAATACAAATTGGTATATTGGTTGAGAATTGACATAAAATAAAAGTATGAAAGAGAGTGGAATATTATTAATTAAAAGCAGCTAATGGTAACAAATATTTTATAGTACTAATACAGCGTTAATATGTTTAATAACAAACATGGCTATCCGGTTGCCTGTTATTGTGCAGTAGTTACCAGAATAACAAATTATCTTTTAACAGCATGCATTACAAACAACCAGATAGCTTTCAACAAAAACAATCAATGCTTACTGTCTGGCGTTCTGTTCTTCAGTTTCCAGCTATTACCTGCATGCTGGGTAGGAGGTGCTTTTTCATGGTCTTTAAGCGTAACATAATTTTCCACACCATGACCATGCTGATCGACTTCCTGATA